>DAOUKQ010000023.1:0-26655 GCA_034421135.1 Dehalococcoidia bacterium | reverse complement strand
AACTCCTTGGCAGTATCGAGCCAAAGCGACATAGCGACTTGCGCTTCTTCGAGCGCTCTCTCGTAGGTCTCGCCATGCGCCGAGCAGCCCGGCAACTCCGGAACGTGTGCGATGTATGCGTCGTCCTCATCGCTCCAAAAGATGATGATTTCGTATTGAAGCATCAGTGTCCTCCTGAGGCGTCGCGCAGATTGTGCTTCACAAGCACCGCGCGAACCTGGCGCAGTTGATACGGTATCGCGTCTGAGCCCTGTGGCTGCAAGTTGATTGTGTCGTCGATATCTGCCATGGCGTAGATGTGATGACTCCCCCGAGTGCGCTCCGCAAAGCCCATTCTAATGAGAAGCGATCGCACATCTTGGAAGGGGACGTTGGCGAGCTGTCGACCTTCGAGAATGCGGTTGAGGAGTCGCTGATGGCGGTTCAAGGTGGGCTCCGCGTATGTCAGCGAAGAATGGCTGCCCGGGCAGGACTTGAACCCGCAACCTAGCGGTTAACAGCCGCCCGCTCTACCAATTGAGCTACCGGGCATCGCCTCAGTCATCTTAGCCCGACTTGGCCGCGCGGTCATCCTCCGACTGATGAGCGCGATTCACTCCGCGCCCACGCCTCCGACCGCCAGCGGATTGGCTGAGCGCGGGTCCGAAATCCGCAGGCTGACCCGGCCTTCGAGCGCGTGGAGCAGCGCTTCGCCGCAGACCTCGCCTCGCCAACCGCGGAGCAGCGCGGGCGTGTCGGCGGTGGGGCGACCGTCCCGGTTCCAACCGACCAGGGCCTTGATCTGTCCGCTGCTGCCAACCAGTTCGGGGTCGATCTCGTGGTCTGCGCAGGCAGTGGCCAGCACGGACTCGAGGAACAGGACCAACATCCGCGAGGGCGAGTCGCGGCGCTTGGATGCGGCCGGGGTCGGCAGCTCTTCCTCAGGAAGCGCGAGCCCGGCCGCGACCGCCGACAGCACCTCGGTGCGGTGAGCGTGGTGGAGCTTGTCCTGGCCGCGCACGCTGGTCAGTTCCGCTTGCGTGGTGGGCAGCGTGGCGGCTATGGCGGTGAGCAAATCGTCGGACACGACGCGCCGCAGCGGCATGTTGCGGCTGCCGGCCACCGATTCGCGCCAGGCCGAAAGCTCCCTCAGCGCCGCCAGCGATCGGGACGACAGCTTGTTCGCGCCGCGCAGGCGTCGCCAGCGGCCCTCCTCGCGGTCGCTGAGACGCTGCAACCGATTCTCTGTCTCCTGCAGCAGCCAGTCGTGGCGGCGGCCATCGCGATCTTGATGCATGCGATCGATGAACCGGTCATGCAGGTCCAACAGCCAGCGGACGTCGTCGGCTGCATACGCACGCTGCGCGTTGGTCAACGGTCGGCGCAGCCAGTCGGTGCGCGATTGCGACGGTCCGACCGAGGTTCGCAGTTCTCCGCTCACCAGCCGGTTGTAGGCGATGGGGAAGTGGTGACCGTTGAACCCGGCGGCGAGTTGAACGTCGAACAGGTCGCCGGGCAGGCGCCCAGTTCGCTCGATGCAGAACAGGGCTTCTTGGTCGAGCGCGTGGACGATCGTGCGGACCGACGGGTCGGCCATCGCGTCCCAGATCGGTTGGTCCGGCGCCTCCTGGATGTGGTCGGCGAGTGGATCGATCAGGTAGATGCCGTCGAGCGTGGCAACCTGGAGCAAGGCGAGTTCAGGCTTGTAACGCCGCTCGGAGATGAACTCGGTGTCGATGCCCATCACGCCGAACGAGCGAATCCGCTCGGCGAGTTCGGCGACATCTTCGTGGCGGTCGAGGAACTGTCCAGACGATTTGGCGGTGCGCTTCGTTGTCGAACGCGCGCTGGCATTGCTCAAAGGCATACGCAGTTGAAGCCTCTCAGACCCGTGACAGCAGGATAGCGGCAAACGAGGTGACACGTCAGCTACACAGGAGCTACCCAGGGGGAGGGAGCGGCCAAGCCGGATTCCGCCGCGTGCTACGATTTCGTGGAGCAGAACACACCGGAGCCCTCATGAAGGTCAGAGCCTCGATCAAGAAACGCTCCCGCGACGACCAAATCGTGCGTCGCAAGGGCCGCTTGTACATCATCAACAAGAAGAACCCGCGCAACAAGCAGCGGCAGGGATAGAACCGGTTCCGACGCGAGGCGGATGTATCTCAAGCTGGCTCAGACGGCGCTGACCACCTCCGGCGTTGCCGGATCGGTGGCGGGCGTCGAGCGGCTCAAAGGCCAGTCTCACCTTACTCTCAGGGTCGACCGGTTTGACGCCGAGCCGGTCGTCCTGCGTCTGGAGCCCGAACGCGGCATCCTACCGCCCTACGACGTGCCGTCGGAGGCGCGCCTGCTGGGAGTCCTGCGCGACGCTGGCATTCCCGTCCCGAAGGTGCTGGGGGTCGGCAGACACGAGGACCGAGGTTTCCTCGTGATCGAGTGGGTCTCCGGCGAGGTGATGATTCGTCGTCAGGTTGACGCGGATGTTGCGCGCGCCTACTGCGCAGTTCTGCGGCGGATTCACACGCTCGATTGGCGATCGGCCGGCCTCGATTGGCTGCCGGAGCCGTCCGAGTCGGGACCGGCGCTGCGCGAGCGCGCCGAGATCCTGGATCGGTTGCAGGGCTTCGGAGTCGCCGACCTGCCGCACATCCGACGATTGCGCTGGGCGCTCGAGGGCCTGGCTCCCACGGGCATATCCCCCATGCTGGTCCACGGAGACGTCAACTTCGGCAACTTAATCATCGAGCGGTCGTCCGACGCGCAACCGCGGATCGCGGCCGTGCTCGACTGGGAACAGACGCACCTCGGCGATCCGCTCTCGGACTGGGGCCGGCTCGCCGCCGAGGACCTGCTCGGCAATCTCGATCTGAGCGATGCAGCTCGCCGGACCATGCAGGCCGCTCTCGATCAATACGGCCGCAACTCCGAGGATCTGCAGTACTGGACCCTCCATCAGCTCTACAAGCACGCCTCAGCCACCGCCGCCCTCAGCATCCTCCGAGACTGGGACATCAACCAGATCGCGGCCATGTACCAGGAGCCAACCGATCGGTTGCTGTCCAACGTCGGCGAAGTCGGGTTCCCGCTCTCCCAGGAGACCGGTGCGTAAATCAAGCGGTTCCCGGTCCCCGCTTCATGCGGGTACTGGGAACCAATGTGAGCATTCGATGGAATCTGAGTTCACGCGCAGGTCTCCTACGGGCCGGGAGGGATGGTTCACGCGAGGGTCTCCCCTAGACTCTGGGAATGTCTGATCAGATTGATTACCTGGTTCCTTTAGCGGAGATTGAGGCCCGATACGGGACGAACTCGCTGTTTGGCGAGCGGTTTACCGAGATTGCGCGTGGTCGCACGGTGCTGGAGATGCCGATCACCCGCAACACCGCCGGCGGCGCTCGGGGTGGCGTTCACGGCGGCATCCTGGCGTCGCTGGCCGATATTGGCGTCGTGGCGGCGGTGCTCACGACCTGCCGCGTCGGTGAGCAGATGCAGGGGACGTCGGAGTTGAACATCTCGTATCTGCGGCCGGCTGTCGGCTCGAAGGTGCGCGTGGAGTCGACCGTGATCAAGAAGGGCCGCGCGCTCGCCGTGGGCGACGTTGACCTGCTCAGCGATCAGGGCAAGCTGATCGCCAAGGCGCGGGTGACCTACGCCATCACGCAGACGGCCACGCAGACGGGCTGAGGTCATGGAAATCGAACTCACTCCCGCCCGCGCGACGGAAGCGCTCCTCGCCGCCGGCGTCGGCGGCGTTGCGGTCGCGGCCGAGCGTCTCGACGGCGGCGTCTCGAACTTGACCTGGCATGTTGAGCGAGCCGACGATGTCCCGGTCGTGCTGCGGCTGGAGCGCAAGGTCGGCATCTTTCAGCCATATGACGTCCACCGCGAAGCTCGGGTGATGAGCGCTCTGGGCGCGTCCGAGATTCCCGTTCCGGAGGTATTGGGCGAGACCGGCGACGAATCCCCGCTGGGCGCGCCCTACATCGTGCTGTCCTGGATGGACTATCCGCACATGGGCCTGACGCCGATGACGAACACGGTGGTCGACAACTATCGCGCGATGGTCGAGTCGATTCATGCCCTCGACTGGCGGTCGCTGGGGCTGGAGTTCCTCGATCCGCCACCGGCTGGTCACGAGGCGGCGTTGCGCGACCTCGACGCCGTCCGCGCGCGGGCCGTCCACTTCCGTTGCGACCGTGATCACCTGATCGCCGAGGTCGGCGCGATTCTCAACCAGCATCTGCCCGACAGCCCCGAGCCGCGTCTCTGTCACGGCGACATCAACGTGTTCAACTATCTCGTCGCCGAGGACGGCGCGATCGCCGGCGTCGTCGATTGGGAACAGGCTCAGCTCGGCGATCCGCTGTCGGACTGGGGGCTGATTACGGCGCTGGGCTCGCTCAAGGGCATGAACGCGCCGCCCGGGGATCATCCGCTGGCGGCGCCGGCGGTTCAGCGCTCGGGCCGGGATGCGCACGACCTGCGCTACTGGATGCTGCACCAGATGTACAAGCTGGCGGTGATTCACCGGATCTGGTCGGAAATCGGCGACGCGCCGCCCTGGTACTCGTGGTCGGACGTTGAGCGGGTCTCGGAGAGCGCGCTCATGTATCTGGGTGAGTAGGGACCGAGTCAGCCGCTCAACGACGCAAGGTGCTCGACGGCGTGCAACATGCTGCGCTCTCGTGGCGTGGCCAGCGACACGAGCCGGTGCGCTCCGGCTTCCGCGTACTGTTCGATGGCCTCGGCGGTCAGCCGTGCCGGCGGGGTGATGGTGATTTCGAGCTCGCCAAGCTCGGTAGGCCGGTCGTGCTGCTGAGACAGTTCACCGAGTCGCCGGACATAATCCGCGGTCTGTTCCGGCTCCTGCATCCAGCCGTACCAGCCTTGACCGCGCTGCGCGGCTCTGCGCAGTGCGGCCTCGGAGTGGCCGCCGACGTGGATCGGGACGCCGCCGGGGTTGGTTGGTCGCGGATGCGCGTCGATCCCGTTGAACTGCCAGAACTCGCCCTCGAAACTGGGATCAGCCTCGTTCCAGAGCGCGCGCATGGCGTCGATCGATTCGTCGGTGCGGCGACCGCGCTCGTGGAACGGCGCGCCAATCGCATCGAACTCGGGTTGCAGGTAGCCCGCGCCGATGCCGAGGATGACGCGACCATTGGACAGCACATCGGCGGAGGCGAACTCCTTGGCCAGCACGAGCGGATTGCGTTGAGCGATCAGCACGATGCCGGTGCCGAGCTTCAGAGTCTGCGTGCAGGCGGCGAGATAGGCCAGCACGACCGACGGATGCAGGAAATGGTGCTCAGGATCGGCGGGCGAGGGCGCGACTCTGGGCTTGGGCAGGACGACGTGCTCGCCGCACCAGAGCGATTCCAGTCCCGACGCTTCGGCGGCCTCGGCGATGTTGCGCAGGGACGATGGATCGGAGATGCCGGACCCCATGTTGAAGATGCCGAGTTTCATCTGCGCGCTCCTAACTCTTGAGCATTGAGTCGGTCAGGGTGACGTCGTAGTTGCCGTCGATAAACGGCTGGGCGTCGAGCACACGTTGGAGGAAGGGGATGTTGTGCTTGAGACCCTCGATTCGCGAGTCGTTGAGGGCGATGCGCAACCGCTCTAGCGCCTGGGAGCGGTCGTCGCCATGCACGATCAGCTTGGCCATCAGCGGATCGTAGAAATGTGAGACTTGGTCGCCCGAGGCGACGCCGGCGTCGAGTCTGAGCCACGGCTCGTCGGGCACTTCGAGCACGTCGATGGAGCCGGGACTAGGCAGCAGCGTGTCGGGGTCTTCGGCGTAGATGCGCGTCTCGATGGCGTGACCGGAGATTGAAGGCGGGTCGCCGAAGCCGGGCAGGTCGCTCAACGGCTCGCCCGCCGCGATGCGCAGTTGCCACTCAACCAGGTCGAGGCCGGTGACCATCTCCGTCACGGGATGTTCCACCTGGAGTCGCGTGTTCATTTCGAGGAAGTAGATCTCGCCCGAGGCGTCGAGCAGGCACTCGACGGTACCGGCATTGCGATAGTTGAGTCCGGCCACGGCCGCGCGAACCTGCTCGTAGAGTCGCTCGCGGCGTTCAGACGTCAGCTGCGGCGCGGGCGCGGGAGCTTCCTCGATCACCTTTTGGTGCCGGCGCTGGACGCTGCATTCCCGGTCGCCGAGGATGGCCGCGTTGCCCCGGCCGTCGCCGAAGACTTGCAGTTCGATGTGGTGCGGTTCGACCAGCAGACGTTCGAGGTATACCTCGCCGGAGCCGAACGCTCGCTGAGCCGACGATCGGGCGCGGCGCAGCATGCGGCTGAACTGGTTCGGACGCTGCACGGTCGCCATGCCGATCCCGCCGCCTCCGTAAGAGGCTTTGATCAGCAAGGGATACCCCACGGACTCCGCAACTGACTCTGCGTCATCGTCGGCGACAGTCGCGGGCGAGCCGGGGATCACGGGCATCCCGAGCTCGCGCATGGTGGCGCGGGCCTGGTTCTTGTTACCCATCAACTCCATGTGCGCGGCGTCGGGGCCGATAAAGGTGATCCCGCGTTCCTCGCAGGCCTGGGCGAAGTGACCGTTCTCGGACAGCAGGCCGTATCCGGGATGCACCGCGTCGCAACCGGCCTGGGTCGCTGCGTCGAGCACAGCGTCGACATTGATGTACGACTCGGCCACCGGCGCCGCGCCGATGTGTGTCGCGCCGTCGGCCTCGCGCACGTGCAGGGCGTCGGCGTCGGCGACCGAGTAGACCGCGTGCGATTCGATGCCGAGCCGCCGGCAGGTGCGAGAAACGCGCGCGGCGATCTCTCCGCGATTGGCAATCAGGACTCGCTGAAACATGGCACCGGGCTAGTCGCTGAGGGTGACGAGCAAGTCGCCTTCCTGGACCTGGTCTCCCTGGCCAATGTGGATCTCCGCCACCGAGCCATTGCTGGGCGCCTCGACCGGGATTTCCATTTTCATCGATTCGAGGATGACGAGCTCATCGCCTTCCTCGACTGAGTCGCCGACGGCGGCGATCAGCTCGAAAATGGTGCCGGCCATCGGCGAGTTCACTTCGGCCATGGTGGTCTACTCCGCTCACTGACTTGAATCGCTGGTTCTGGGAGCCATTTCGGGTTGGCGTACAGTATTGCAGTATCCCAGCGGCGCTCCGTATGCGCAGTAGATGCGCATGTTGCGAATGTGTGGTGCTCCATGAAACGTGAACTGGTCGATCAACTGGTTTGTCCCGTGACGAGGGACCCGCTCAGGCTGGAAGTCGTGCGCGAAGACGAGAACGGCGACGTGCTCGAGGGCGCGTTGCTCTCGGAACGGATCAACTTCCGCTATCCCATCGAGGACGGTATCCCCAATCTGCTCCCGCCCGACCTCCAGCGCCGACCGACTGAGTCGGTGTGAGGGAGCGAGAGCTCTACTGAAAAATCGCGTGAGCACTGGTGAGGTTGACCGCCTCTCTCTCTGGAGACCTGGGCGTAAACCTCTGGGGTCTTACCCCCTCTCCCTCTGGGAGAGGGCTGGGGTGAGGGTCCGGCGGCCTCCACCTATCTGGTCATCGTCACTCATCGGGGCCACAGAGGGCCCTCACCCTAACCCTCTCCCGCCGGGAGAGGGGACCGGAATGGGATCACGCGCTGGTCTCCAGAAGGAGAGGGAGTTTGAGTCCGGTGAACTGCTCGCAAGTGGCTGAAGGAGAGTGCCCAGGTCTTGTCGATGAACGCCGACGGCTCCCGGTGCGGGTATCACCGGTGACATTCCTGAGAGCGCTTGAAGCTGTACGCTCTCTGGAACAACCGGTTGAACTTTAATCCGGTCCCGTGAGGCCGGGAAGGTCAACGAGATGACGTTGAAACTCCTGCACCCCTACGGCGTATCCGCGTATCGGCTGCGAAACCAGCGCTTGGCGCTGGTTTCTTTGTTTCCGGCGAGTGTCATCGGAGCGTCTCGATGATGCACTCCATGGACGCAGCGGCGATTGAGCGGGCGATCACGCGCATCGCCCACGAGATTGTCGAACGGCATCCCGACCCCGTGTCGCTGATGCTGGTTGGGATGCGCACCCGAGGCGTCCCGCTGGCCGAACGTCTCGCTCTCCGGGTCGAAGGAATCGACGGACGCCGCATCCCGGTCGGCGCGCTGGACATCTCGCTCTACCGCGACGACCTGGACCGGCGCCCTCACGCTCGGATGCTGCCCTCGCGGATTCCCGAGGACATCGACGGCGCGGTGATCGTGCTGGTTGATGATGTGCTGTTCACCGGGCGCTCGATCCGGGCTGCGCTGGACGCATTGATCCACTACGGCCGGCCGGCGGCGATCGAGCTGGCGGTACTGATCGACCGCGGCCACCGCGAGCTACCGATCCGAGCCGATTACGTGGGAAAGAACATGCCAACGCAGCGCGGCGACGACGTGCGCGTTTCGCTGGCCGAGACCGACGGCGAGGATTGCGTCGGCGTGTACGAAGAGAGGCTGTCGCGTGGTCGCTGAACGACTCTCGAAATCACCAGCGGATTCACTGCTCACGGCCTCGTCTGCTGTGGAGCTGCCCAGGGTTGCGACGGTCTCCCACGATCCACTCGACGAACCAATCACCAACTGGCAGCGTCGACACCTGCTGGATGTCGATTCGCTGTCGAAGGACGAGATATTGCGCATCCTCGCCACGGCCAACGCCATGGCCGAGGTGCTTGACCGCCCAATCGCACGGACTCCAGCCCTACGCGGCGTGACCATCTTCAACCTCTTCTACGAGGCGTCGACGCGGACGCGCTCGTCGTTTGAACTCGCCGGCAAGATGCTCGGCGCGGACGTGATCAACGTGTCCGGCTCCGGCTCGTCGGTGGAGAAGGGCGAGTCGTTGGTCGAGACGCTGAACACGCTCGCCGCCGTCGGCGCAGACGCGGTCATCATGCGTCACCCGGCTTCGGGCGCGCCCTGGCTTGCCGCTCGCACAATCGGCGGACACATCATCAATGCCGGCGACGGGCAGCATGCTCACCCGACGCAGGCGCTGCTCGACGCCTACGTCCTGTTGCAGGAGTTCGGCGACCTCGCCGGACGCAAGGTGGTGATCGTCGGCGACATCCTGCATTCCCGCGTCGCCCGTTCCAACCTCTGGTCGCTCAGCACGCTCGGCGCGGAAGTCACGCTGGTCGCGCCGCGTCCGCTGCTGCCGACCGCAATTGCACCGGGCGCGAGCGAACGGGAACACCCGCTGGGGCTGCCGAACGTCAGTGTGACCGCGGATCTCGACGAGGCGGTGGTCGGGGCCGACGCAGTGATGGCGCTGCGGATCCAGAACGAGCGTTTACGCGGCAAGTTGCTGCCGTCATCGGCCGAGTATGCGCGCCGCTATCAACTGACGGCGGAACGCGTCGCTGCGGCCGCGCCGCATGCGGTCGTGATGCATCCCGGACCGATGAACGAAGGCGTCGAGATCGCTGTCGATGTCGCGCACAGTTCGCAGAGCCGAATCGAGGCGCAGGTCTCCGCCGGTCTGGCCGTACGAATGGCCGTGCTCTTCCTCCTGATTCGAGGCAGCGCATGACGACGGTAAGGCAGCTCATTGTGCGCGGCGGACGCGTGATCGACCCCGCTTCGGGCGTCGACGAGGTGCTGGATGTGCGCGTCGTGGACGGGCGCATCGCCGAGCTGGGGACCAGGCTGTCCAACGGGACGGCTGAGATCGTCGAAGCGGCGGGACTCGTGGTGTCGCCGGGATTCATCGACCTGCATGTCCACCTGCGCGAACCTGGGCAAGAACATAAGGAAACGATTGCATCGGGCGCTCGGGCAGCGGCGCGAGGCGGCTTCACGACCATCTGCGCGATGCCCAACACGGAACCGGCGATGGACACGGCGGCGACGATTGACTCCGTGGTCATGCGCGCGCGGGATGTGGATTGCCGCGTCTTGCCGATTGGCGCGGTCACGATGGGGCGCAAGGGCCAGGAGATGACCGAACTCGCCGCGCTGCGCGATGCGGGCGCGGTCGCGGTTTCGGACGACGGTGACGCCGTGTCCGACAACGCCATCGCCCGGCGCGCGTTCGAATACCTCGTCGATCTCGACCTGCCGCTGGCCGAGCACTGTGAGGACCCGGCCATCTCGCAAGGCGGCGTGATGCACGACGGCGCAGTCTCGGCGCGGCTGGGTCTGCGCGGACAGCCGGCGGCGGCGGAGCTCTCGATTGTGCAGCGCGATATCGCGCTCGCCGAAGCGTCGGGCGCCCAGTTTCACGGCTGCCACATTTCCACCGAATCGGCGCTCGATGCCATCGCCGACGCCCGCGCTCGCGGACTCCGCGTGACGGCGGAGGTCACGCCGCATCATCTCTTCCTCTCGCACGATGTCGTCGCCGGCGGCGGCGAGGAATTGCTCTACGACACCAATGCCAAGGTCAACCCGCCGCTGCGCACCGAGGCCGACATCGAGGCCTGCATTGAGGCGCTCGCGGCTGGGGTGGTGGAAGCGGTGGCCACCGATCACGCGCCGCACGCCGCCGTCGACAAGTGCTGCGAGTTCGATCGCGCCGCCTTCGGCATCTCAGGACTGGAATCAGCCTGGCCGGTCGTCAACACGTTGGTCTCGCGGGGTCGCCTGCGGCTGGCCGATGCGATTGCGCGGCTGACCATCGGCCCCGCGCGGACATGGAATCTGGACACGGGCGACCGGCTCGGGTTAGGCACGCTCGCGCCTGGGGCGCCGGCGGACATCGCACTGCTCGATACGGACGCTCCGGTCACGATCGACCCCGACCGCTGGGAGTCGAAAGGCAAGAACACGCCGCTCGCGGGACATGAACTGGTCGGCGTCGTCGCGGCGACGATTTCACAGGGACGCCTGGTCTGGGACGGTCGGGAGCAAGAGGAGTAACGATGTCAGAACATCAAGAGGCGGCGCTGGTGCTCGCTGATGGAGCGGTGTTTCGAGGCACTGCGCTCGGCGCCGCCTCCGAAACGTGGGGCGAAGTCGTCTTCAACACCTCGATGACCGGTTACCAGGAAATGCTGACCGATCCGTCCTACGCGGGCCAGATCCTGGTGCTGACCTATCCCTTGATCGGCAACTACGGCGTCGATCCGCCGATTGACGAGTCGCGCCAGATCCAGGTGCGCGGACTGGTCGTCCGTTCCGAGTGCGACTCGCCTTCGCACCCCAGAGGCGGCATGAGGCTGCATGACTACCTCGCGGCGGCCGGAATTCCGGGCATCGCCGGCGTCGATACGCGCGCCATCACCCGACGGATTCGCCACGAGGGCGTGATGCTGGGCTTGATTGTCCCGGTTAACGAAATTGACGCGGCGCGACGGCAACTCGCCGAACTGCCCGATTACGACACGCAGGACTTCATCAGCGTCGGCACCGAGCAGGCCTATAGCTGGCGCAACGGCGGTCCCAAGACGCTCGCCGAAGCGTCGGGGGAACCAGGGCCCCATGTCGTGGTGCTGGACCAGGGGCTCAAGTACAACATCCTGCGCAACCTGAAGCGGCGCGGCTGCCAGGTCACGGCGTTGCCGCCGGATTCCGGCATCGAGGACATCCTCGCGCTTGATCCGCAGGGCGTGCTGCTGGCTCCGGGACCGGGCGACCCGCAGTTACGCGAACTCCAGGTCCAGACGGCGAAGTCGCTGATCGGCAAGCTGCCGATCATGGGTATCTGTCTGGGACACCAGGTGCTGGGCCGAGCCTTCGGCGCCGACACATTCAAGCTCAAGTTCGGTCACCGCGGCGGCAATCACCCGGTGCTCGAGGTTCCGACCGGTCGGGTTGCCATCACGGCGCAGAATCATGGCTACGCCGTGGACCCCGATGGCCTGTCCTCGGACGTGGAGGTCACGCACATCAACCTGCACGATCAGACACTCGAGGGACTGGCTCACCGGAGCGAGCCGGTGTTCTCGATTCAGTATCACGCCGAGGCCTCGCCGGGACCCTTGGACAACGGCCACCTGTTCGATCGATTTCTCGCCATGATCAACGAAACCAACGGCGATGAAGCCAGGAGTGTGAGATGACGCAGGCAACCGAACCGGTTTACCGTCTGGCGACAGCGGATGACGTCCAGGCAATCTCGGATGTGATTCGCGATGTGGTCGAAGGACCGAATCCCGTCGTGTTCGATCGACCCTGGAGTGCCCATGAAGTCGCGACCTGGCGTCGTCGGCTGGGTAACAGCGGCGCGATTTACGTCGCCGTGGAAGCGGACCAGGTGATCGGGTTCGGCGCGCTCGACTACAACACGCGACAGCCGGAGACTGCGACGCTCGGCGTCTGGATGCGTTCCGAGTGGCGGCGTCGCGGGATCGGTACCGTGCTCGCCGAGTACCTGCTTGCCCACGCGCGGGAGCAGAACTTCGAGCGCGTTGTCGGTTCGCTGCCCGACAACAACGAAGCCGCGCTCTCCTTCCTGAGCGCGATCGGCGCGCTTGCGCCGCTGCTCAATCCCGAATCACGATTCGAGTTGCCCCTGTGAACCTTGTGAACCCCATGCACAAGACTCCGGTTGATGCACGCCGGCTTGCTGGCGACGCTCACGGCGACCGGCTTCAACTGTCGTCGTCGCGGACGGCTTGAATCCATTGAAGGCGACGAAGCACGAGGATGCGATCAACGTGAAGAAACCTGAATCCGTCCTGATCATTGGCAGCGGACCGATCGTGATCGGTCAGGCGGCCGAGTTCGATTACGCCGGCACCCAGGCCTGCAAAGCGATGACCGAGGAAGGCGTCCGTTCGATCCTGGTCAACTCCAATCCGGCCACGATCATGACCGACGAGGGGGTCGCCGACGCCGTCTACATTGAACCGCTGACGGTGCCGGTGCTGCGCAGGATTATTGAGAAGGAACGTCCCGAAGGTCTGCTGCCGACGCTCGGCGGGCAGGTTGGACTCAATCTTGCCGTTGACCTGCACGAGGCGGGCGTGCTGGACGAGTTCAATGTGCAACTGATGGGCACGCCGCTGGACGCGATTCGCAAGGCGGAAGATCGAGACCTGTTCCGACAAACGATGCGCGAGATCGGCGAACCGACGCCGCCGTCGGCGATCGTCAACTCGCTCGCCGAAGCTCGGGAGGCGGTCGAAGAGTTGGGTTTGCCCGTCGCGATCCGACCCGCTTACACGCTCGGCGGGACCGGAGGCGGATTCGTCCGCACGATGGAGGAGTTCGAGCGTGTCGTGCAGACGGGGCTGGACGCCTCGCCGATTACGCAGGTGCTGGTCGAGCGGTCGCTGCTGGGTTGGAAAGAGGTCGAGTACGAGGTCATGCGCGACGGCGCCGACACGTGCATCACGATCTGCAACATGGAGAATCTCGACCCGATGGGCGTCCACACCGGCGACTCGATCGTGGTCGCGCCGTCGCAGACGCTGTCCGACAAGGACTATCACATGCTGCGCTCGGCATCGCTCAACATCATCCGCTCGTTGGGCATCGAGGGCGGTTGCAACGTGCAGCTTGCGCTCGCTCCGCGACAGGATGTGACGGCCTGGCCGGTCGAGTCGATGCGTGAGGGCGGCGGTGTCGGCGTCCCACACGATGAGCCGCTGCCGTACTACGTGATTGAAGTGAATCCCCGCGTCAGCCGATCCTCGGCGCTGGCATCGAAAGCGACCGGCTATCCGATTGCACGGGTCGCGGCGAAGATCGCGGCCGGCAAGCGGCTCGACGAGATCGCCAACCAGGTCACCGGACGGACGCAGGCTGCATTCGAGCCTGCGCTCGACTACTGCGTCGTCAAGATTCCGCGCTGGCCGTTCGACAAGTTCGAAGCCGGCGACCGCGTGCTGGGCACGCAGATGAAGGCGACCGGCGAAGTGATGGCGATCGACCGCACCTTCGAAGCCGCGCTGCAGAAGGCGATCCGCTCGCTGGAGGTTGGCGGCAAGTCGGTGCTCTGGGAGGATGCCGAGGCCGAAGCGGAGCCGATGAAGGCGGCCGAAACAGCCACCGACATCCGCCTCTGGCACTTGCTTGCGGTGATTCGCGCCGGCGCGTCGCTGGATGAGATCGCCCAGCGCTCGGGCGTCGATCCGTGGTTCCTTGAACGGCTGGAAACCATCGTGCAGATGGAGCGTCGATTGCTCGCCGAGCCGCTGACGCCGTCGTTGATGCGCAAGGCGAAGCGGATGGGATTTGCCGACGAGCAGATTGCCAATCTCGCCGGCAGCGTCGATGAGCGGGTACGCGAACAGCGGCTCGCCTGGGGTATCAAGCCGGTCTACAAAATGGTCGATACCTGCGCGGCGGAGTTCGACGCGGTGACGCCGTACTTCTACTCGACATACGAAGAAGAAAACGAGGCCGAGCCCGAAGGCGGCAATCGAGCGCTGGTCGTGGGATCCGGACCGATCCGGATTGGCCAGGGGATCGAATTCGATTACGCCTCGGTCAAGGCGGCGCAGGCGTTGCGCGCCGCAGGCTGGGCCGCGGTGATGGCGAACAGCAATCCCGAGACGGTCTCGACCGACTTCGATACCTCGAACCGTCTCTATTTCGAACCGCTCGACGAGGAAGCGGTTCGCGACATTCTCGAAAACGAAGACGGCAGCCTCAACGGCAACGGCAACGGCAATGGCACTGGAACAACCGGCGGCGGATCGGAAGTCGCTTCGATCCTGCAGTTCGGCGGACAGACCGCGATCAACCTGGCCAACTCGCTGACCAAGGCGGCGCGACCGATCCTCGGATCTCAGGCGGACGTGATCGACCTGGCCGAAGATCGCAAGCGATTCGAGCGCTTCCTCGCGGATCTGGGTATCCCGCAGCCTCCCGGTACGGCGGTGAGCAGCGTCGATGAGGCGGTGCTAGCCGCGGATGCAATCGGCTATCCGGTGCTGGTGCGGCCGTCGTATGTCCTCGGCGGCCGGGCGATGGAGATTGTCCAGGCCGTCGGCGACTTGGCTCGCTATGTGACGCAGGCTCAGGCCGCCGCGCCAGGTAAGCCAATCCTGATTGACAAGTACCTGGCCGGGATCGAGGTTGAGGTCGATGCGATCTGCGGCGGACCTCGGGACGACGCGGTGCTGATTCCCGGCATCATGGAGCACATTGAGCGGGCCGGGGTCCACTCGGGCGATTCGATGGCCGTCTACCCCGCGCCGAATCTGCGCGCGGGCGAGGTAGCGAAACTGGTCGAGTACACGAGCCGGATCGGCAACGGGCTCGGTGTGACCGGCCTGATGAACATCCAGTACGTGATCATGCGCGAGGATTCCGGCCTCGACGGCGATGTCTATGTGCTCGAGGTCAATCCTCGCGCCAGCCGCACCGTGCCGTTCCTGAGCAAGGTGACCGGTGTGCCGATGGTCGAGGTCGCCGTACGCGCGATGCTGGGAGAATCGCTGGCCGATCAGGGCTATCGCAGCGGCCTCTGGCCGGCGACCCCGCTGGTGGCGGTCAAGGCTCCGGTGTTCTCGATGTCCAAGCTCTCGGGCGTCGACACGCATCTCGGTCCCGAAATGAAGTCGACCGGCGAGGTGATGGGCGTCGATGTCGACTACGACAAGGCGTTGAGCAAGGCGTTGATCGCCGCAGGCATGGCCGTCCCGCAGCAGGGACGCGCACTGCTGAGCATCGCCGACCAGGACAAGCCGAGCGCGATGTCGTTGATCCGGGAGCTCGGCGAAGCTGGGTACGAGCTGCACGCCACAGCCGGCACCGCCGAGCTGATTCGCGGTCTGGGCTACGACGCGCATCTCGTGCCCAAGCGCGAAGTCGGCGGCGACCCCGACGTCATCGATCTGATTCGCGCCGGTCGGATCGACATGGTGATCAACACGCCCGAGCAGATCAGCAGCAACATCCGCGACGGTTTCCACATTCGCCGAGCCGCCGCCGAGCAACGGATTCCCTGCTTCACCTCAATCGACACCGCCCACCACGCGGTCGGCGCGATGGTCGAAGGCAGCGCCGATTACAACATCGCGACCGTGTCCGAGTACACCGCCGGTCGGGTGTAGAGCATTCGGAAGCAAGTCAAGTGCGCCGCGCCGCTGCTCGTGTGATTGAGACCGAGGAGATCTACCCCGGCACGTTCGTCACCTGGTACGAGGCGCCAACGCTGTCGCAGCACGCGCAGCCGGGTCAGTTCGTCATGGTCGACGCGGGCGCCGAGCGCGGCGCGTTCGACCCGCTGCTGCCGCGCGCCTTTTCCTACTACCGATTCCGGCACGCCTCAGGACGCGATTCGTCACGCGACGAAGGGCGGCAGTTCGCCCTGCTCTACAGCGTGATCGGCCGCGTGACCGAGCAGATGGCGTCGATGCAGCCCGGCGAGCGAGTCTGGATGACCGGCCCGCTCGGCCGCGGATTCGACGTGCGGCGCACCGCCTCGAACCTGCTGCTGGTCGGCGGCGGCGTGGGCATCGCCCCGCTGGTCGCGCTGGCCGACGCCGAGTCGGAGCGCGCCTCGCGTCCACGGTCGATCGTGCTCTGTTTCGGCGCGCGCAGCGCCGACGGCGTCTACCCGGCCGAGTTGCTGCCTCCGCAGGTCGAGTATCAGGTCGCGACGGAAGATGGCTCGATGGGCAGGCAAGGATTCGTGACCGATCTGTTTGCCGAGAACCTCTCCTGGGCTGACCAGAGCTTCGCCTGCGGACCGGTGCCGATGTTCCGCGCCATGTCCCCGATCGTCCGCCGCGACGGGATGAACCGTCCCGTGCAGATTCTGATGGAGACCGAAATGGCTTGCGGCACCGGCATCTGCTACGGCTGCGCCGTCTTCACCAAGCGAGGCGTCAAGCTCTGCTGCAAAGACGGCCCCAGATTTGAGCTCCTGGATGTCTATCCGAATGGCTGAGGAGCAGATCGCGAGTTCCGGCAATCTGGCTACCGTCGACCAGAAGGAAGGATGCGCTCAAGATGAGCGATCAGGGTTACGAGCAGGGCGTTGAGCGGCACAGCATGAGCCCGCGCACCCTTCTGCAACCGACCGCCGCCGTCTTGCTACGCTGACCACGCGACCGAAGGGGCCAGCCAATGCCGACGACCTATCGATTGCCGTACATCCTGCATGAGCCCTCCGAAGAGACTGGGGACATGTACATGGGCGAGGTGCCCTTGCTGCCCGGCTGCCGCGCTTGGGCGGACACGCCCGAGGAGGCGCTATGGATTCTGGAAGGGAACGCCGAGGCGTTCATCGCGTCGTACCGCAAGCGTGGCAAGCCACTCCCTCGAGAGATCGTTGAGGCGGGTGAGTTTGTCGTAGCGGTGTGAAGTACCGAGAAGTCGTTCGCAAACTGCGCAGGTTGGACTGCGAGTTTGAACGACAGGGACGAGGTTCACACGAGATTTGGATCAAGGTGGGAACCGAGTTGGAGTGCACGGTCCCAAACTGGGGCAGCAGGGACTTGAAGCCAGGCACACTTGCGGCGATTCTTCGCGATTTGCAGATCGATCGTCGCGACTTCGATCGGGCATGATGCGCAATAGCGAGTCTCGCGGAGCGCATCCCTCCTAGACTGAACACCCTCAGGAAGGAGGCGCCGATGACGCGCGATGCTCGGTTGGTTCTGGACGGACTCGTCTTCCCCGAGGGGCCGCGCTGGCAGGAGGGGCGGCTCTGGTTCTCGGACATGCACGCGCACGAGGTGGTCGCGGTGACGCCCGACGGCGAGCGCGAAACGATTGGCCAAGTTCCCAATCAGCCCTCTGGCCTCGGATTCCTGCCCGACGGACGGCTGCTGATCGTCTCGATGATCGACCGCAAGCTGCTCCGCCTCGACCCCGACGGGCTGTTCGAGGTCGCCGACATCTCGGACCACGCGCCTTACCACTGCAACGACATGGTCACCGACGCCGAGGGCAACTGCTACATCGGCAACTTCGGCTTCGACCTCACCGACGGCTCGGCGCCGCGCGCCACGACGATGGTCCTGGTCCGTCCCCAGGGCGAGTCCCAGGTCGTCGCCGACGGGCTGCAGTTCCCCAACGGCACGGTGATCACGCCCGACGGCAAGACGCTGATCGTCGGCGAAAGCTGGGGGCAGCGGCTGACCGCGTTCGACATCGAGGACGACGCCACGCTGTCCAATCAACGGGTCTGGGCAGAACTGGGACTCCCGCCGGACGGCATCGCGCTCGACGCCGATGGCGCGATCTGGGTGGCGGTGCCGACCAATCCCGGCGCGCTGGTCCGGGTCGCCGAGGGCGGCGACGTGCTGGAACGGATTGAGGTGCCCGACATGGGCGTTTATGCCTGCATGTTGGGCGGCGACGAACGCAAGACGCTGTTCTCACTCGAAGCGCCGACCTCCAATCCGCAACCCGGCGATCCGCGGCGCGGGCGGATTCGCGCGTTCGATGTCGAGGTCGGCGGCGCGGGATTGCCCTAACGGCGGCGGCGCGTGTGACCAAAGCAGACCTTCGTCGCAGCTACCAGCAGTGGCGCTCAGTGTTGCCGACCGAGCTGATCGACGGTTGGTCGGCCGCCATCGCGGCGCGCGTCGCATTGCTTGACGAGTGGAACGATGCGGTCGCGGTGCACAGTTTCGTCGGGGCGCTCCCCGGCGAGGTGGGGACGCTCGGCCTGATCGAGCGGGCGCTGCGTCAACGCAAGCGGGTCGCCTGCCCGCGTGTCCGGGCGCACGGTCAGTTGGAACATCGAGAGATTGCGCGCCTGTCCGACCTCCGGAGCTCGACCTTCGGGCTGTTCGAGCCGGATGTCGACCTGGCTCCGCCGATCGATCCCGACTGCGTCGGCGTGGTTCTGGTTCCGGGCGTCGCCTTCGCGCCCGACGGCGCTCGGCTTGGGATGGGCGGCGGCTACTACGATCGGTTTCTGGCCCAGAGTTCAGCGCCGACCATCGGTCTGGCATTTGAGATGCAGATTGCGCAGTCGCTCCCCCAGACCGCCTACGACCGCTCGGTCGATCTGATCGTCACTGAATTGCGGGTGATTCGATGTCGCTGATTCGCTGGATGCCGGCTCGCCGAGCGGCCGTGTTTCATGCGGTGACGACGCGGCCCGAACTGGTCGGCGCATTCGCCCAGATGTACACCGCGATCTGGAACGAGTTGCAGGATCAAGGGCCGCCGGAGCTGGGCGAAGTGATCGCGGTGTATCACGCGATCGGCGAAGAGGAACTCGTGCTCTCCGCCGGCATGGAGGTCGCAGACGACTTTTCGCCTCGCGAGCCGCTGGCGTTGCTGGACCTGGGCGGATGCGAGGCTGGGATGGCTGACCACTTCGGTCCATACCTGTTCGACGACTTCCGCCGGTCGCAGGCGACACTTGAGTCCGAGTTGGCGGCCCTGGGTCGGCAACCGCGCGGGATCGTGGTCGAGCGCTACCTGACCATGCCCGACGCGGAACCGGATCAGTCGAAGTGGCACACAGAGTTGTGGGTTCCGCTGGTCTAGCATTCGTCCAAGAGTGATCAGAACGGAGCTTCGCAATGCCAGAGCTTGTCCAACTGCCCAAGCGTCGAGCGGCCGTGATGCACGCGACCGCGTCGACCGAAGAGCTGCCCGCCACGTTTGAGCGCCTGTTCCCTGCGGTGTTCGCCGCTCTGACTGAGCAAGGCGTGACCGACATGGGGCACGTCATCGCGGTCTATCACACGATGGACGCGAATCAGATGTCGCTCTCGGCGGGTATCGAGATCGGCGACGACGTGGAACCGCAGGAACCGCTCGAGTTGCTGGAGTTTGCCGCCGGCGACGCGGTCAAGGCCGATCACTTCGGTCCGTACGACACGCTCTACCAGACCCACGAGTCGATCTGGCCGTTCGTCCAGGAGCTCGGACGGGAACCGGTCGCCGGGCCGACCGAGCGTTACATCACAGACCCCGAGGCCGAGCCGGACACGTCAAAGTGGCACACGGAAATCCTGCTGCCCTTGCGGTAGGGGAGCCCGCCTCTGCCCCCGCATCACGTGCGGGGCAGGCTTTCGGCATCTCCCCCCGCAAGGCGGGGTGGAGAAGGAGCCTTCTGGGTCGGGTCCCCGAACAAGTCGGGGACTGGGATGGAGCGGGGGACGGGATTCGAACCCGCGGCCACCTGCTTGGAAGGCAGGAGCTCTACCCCTGAGCTACCCCCGCTGGGATGTCGCCAACCACTCGTCGGCGAGCAAGCACTAGCTTAGCGGGCGCTCGCCGATCCTCGGATCGGCGAGCGCCCGCTGTTGCCCGTTGCCGGAGTCGGTCGAACTTAGCGTTGGCGCAGGGTGCGCAGTTCGGGATCCTTGCGCAGCTCGCGGTACGCCTTGCTCTGAATCTGGCGGATGCGCTCCCGAGTCAGGCCGAAGCGCTCGCCGACCTGTTCCAGGGTGTACTCCTGGCCGTCCTCAAGGCCGAAGCGCATAGCCAGGACTGCCGCCTCGCGCGGATCCAGCCGCCCGAGCGCCTCGCGGGTCAAGCCCGTCAGCGCCTGGTGGAGGACTTCCTCCTCCGGCGTTCGCGTGTCCTCGTCGGCGAGGAAACGGGTCAGGTCGGAGTCGTCGTCCTCGTCCGAGACGCTCTTGTCGAGCGAGGCGGGAGTCAGCGCGATGCGCCGTAGGGCACGCACTCGATCCTCGGTCTCGGCCAGCTCGAGCGCCAGGGCGGCGTCGGACGGCTCGGCCTGGAACTCCTGCCGCAGTCGGCGCTCGGCGCGGTTCATCTTGTTGATGAGTTCCGCGGTGTGAACCGGCACGCGTATCAGGTTGGCTGTGTCGGCCAGCGATCGGGTCACCGCCTGGCGAATCCACCACGTCGCGTAGGTCGAGAACTTGTTGCCCCTGCGGTAGTCGAACTTCTCGACGGCGCGGAAGAGCCCGACATTGCCTTCCTGGATCAGGTCGAGCAGGTGCAGACCCTTCTTCTGGTACTTCTTCGAGACCGACACGACCAGCCGCAGGTTGGAGATGTACATCGTCCGTTCGGCGTCGTAGCCGTCCCACTTGGTCTCGATCAGCCGGCGCTCAGCGCGGCGGGCGAGCCCGGAATCGGCCGTCATCACAGCCTCGGCGTCGACCGGCAGGTCGTCCCGGCCCGCGTCCCAGTCGAGGATGTCGGCCGAGCGGCGGAAGAGTCGCTGCGTGACGATCGAGCTCACCACGGAGAGGGCGATCACCAGGTCCTCGACGTACTCCTGCTCGAGTCCGCTGGCGGCGCTCAGCTTGGCCGCGAATTGCGGTTCGGTCTTGCCGTCGACGGCTTCGCGGAACCGCTCGTGGCCGATCAGTTCGCCCAACGGCAAGGTGTTGAGGTACAGCGCGTGCGCCGCCAACGCAGCGATGCCCCGCAGCTCCCAGAGCTGGCGGATCAGCTCGGTCCAGACCTGCATCGAGCTCGGCTGCTGACCGAGTTCCTCGATCAGCGCCTGCTCGATCGCGTCGATCCAGCGAGCCCGCTCGATCGCGGCGCCCAACTCCTGCTCCTGCTCGGCAGTCAGCAGCGGCCGGCGGCCGATCTCGTTGAAGTAGGCGCGCGTGGCGTCGACATCCGCGTCGCCCTCGGCGTCGCCGACCCGGCGGCGCCGCTTGCGGCGCTTGGGCGCGGGCGATTCCTCGTCCGGCGGCTTGGCGAAGCTCCACTCGGGCGCGACCTGCTCGATCCGCACGGCCGGTCGCGGCGCGTCGCTCATGCGGCGCCGCCAGGCGGCGGCCACCTCGCGGGTGGGGGCTCGGGTGCCGGCGATGTCGAAATCGACCAGCGGCTTGTCTGTGGTAGTCATCTTGTCCTTCGTCCGCTCCGGCGCAGTGTGGCGCTCGTCTCCGCTTCGGTTGCTGCGACCGCAGAGCAGCGCCTCAACATCGGCGCTGTCGTGGTCGAGCTGATGCTCGAACTGGTTCTCAAACGTCATCCGATCCCCCTTTCCGCAAGTGCTGTTGTCTCCGCTCGATGCCCGATGCACCAGCGAATCAACGCGCTCACCAACGGTACGTAACTTGGCGCCTGTTTGTTCCCGACCCAGTGGCGGCATCGATGCTGATCTGCGCCCCGCTGTACTGGGAAAGTGCGGCCTGCGACATATCTAGTGTCGAGGATTGACTGGAGCGTCAACCAGGCCGCATTCGCGGCGGTGCGTCGCTCGTGAGCGGGAACCGAGGCGTGGGTGCGGCGGTCAGTCGGCGAGGACTGCAACCGCCTCGGCTGCTCGCTGCGGCGCGTGCCGTACATCATCGGGACGCATGGCGCGTGTCCAGGCCGCAAACTCGAGCATGATGCCGTCCGGGTCATAAAAGTAGACCGAACGGATAAAGACGCCCGGATGGTTCTCTCGCGCGATGCCGCGAGGCGAGTCGTCGTGGTTGATGATCGGTGTGCAGCGGATGCCGGCGTCGATCAGACGCTGGCGCGCCGAATCGATCTCCTCGGGCGCGACGTTGAACGCGACATGGTTCATCGAAGCGATGGCCGTGACCAGTTCGGCCGACGGGTCAAAGAACGTGTTCGGGTCGGGCGAGGCGACGCCTGGCGCGGCCTCGGGCGCATTCGGGAAGTTGAAGAACGCGAGACCGTCGCCGTTGCCGATGTCGAAGAAGAAGTGCTGACCCATGTCGCCGGGCAACTCGATGGTCTTGACCAGCGGGAAGCCGAGCACGCCTTCGTAGAAGTCGACGGTCTGCTGCATGTCGCGACAGACCAGGGCCAGGTGGTTGATGCCGGAGACGTTGAACGGTCCCACGGTCGTCTTGGGTTGGTCTGGGCTGATAGACATGGCTGGTGCTCCTGCCTCTACTAGCGGACATGCAGGCTAACGAATCGGAAACAGCCTTACTGCATGGCCGTTTACGCTCGCCTGCACCGTCCGGGGGGCATCGACGAGTCGCCATGTCCGCTCTGGCTTCCACGACGCGAGACCTTCAGGTCCCCTTTCCCGGCGAGAGTTGCGCGTAGATCGCCTGGATCCAGTCCACGCATCAAGCGAGGACTGGGAAACATGGTGGCGCGCGACGGAGATCGGTTTTGCGCGCAGGCATCCGGAGGGAGAGGGGTTTAGACTCCACAGACCGTGCGCAAGACCGCAGAAATATCGACTGGATTACTTGCGATATCGAAACCTTCTATCGTGAAGCCTGATCACTATTGACGAAACCCGTATCTTGCCTACCTTAATCCAACGTTCACATACGACACTTGCTCGGGGATGTCTCCGGAGACGATCCCATATCCAGCCAGCAACCCAGAGCGTGACGAGGAACCGAGCATTTCCGATGACCCAGACGACTGAACTGAGCACTCCCGACGGCGTTGAGGTGGTCGGCGCGATCGGCGAGGGATACGCATCGATCCTGAGCCAAGACGCGCTGGCGTTTGTCGCCGGTCTGCACCGGCAGTTCAATGCCCGCCGGCAGGAACTGCTCCAGCGACGAATGGCGCGCCAGGTCGAGTTCGACAACGGCGCCCTGCCCGACTTCCTCTCCGACACCGAGGAGATCCGCTTCAGCTCCTGGGAGGTCGCGCCGACGCCGGAAGACTTGCAGCAGCGTTGGGCCGAGATCACGGGTCCGGTTGACCGCAAGATGATGATCGGCGCCCTCAACTCGGGCGCCGACGCGTTCATGGCCGACTTCGAGGACGCGCTGTCTCCCACCTGGGACAACGTCGTCAACGGCCAGATCAACGCCCGCGACGCCGTCCGCCGCGAAATCAGCTTCGAGAATCCCGACGGCTCGGTGCGCACGTTGAACGAGAAGATCGCGACGCTGCTGATCCGTCCGCGCGGCTGGCACCTGGATGAGAAGCACGTCCTGGTCGACGGCCAGCCGGTTTCGGCCTCGCTGTTCGATTTCGGCATGTACATGTTCCATAACGCCGCCGAGCGCGTCGCCCGCGGCACGGGACCGTACTTCTACCTGCCCAAACTGGAATCGCACCTGGAAGCGCGCCTCTGGAATGACGCCTTCGTCAAGGCCCAGGACGACCTTGGCGTGCCTCAGGGCAGCATCCGCGCGACGGTGCTGATTGAAACCTTGCCCGCAGCCTTCGAGATGGAAGAAATCCTCTACGAGCTGCGCGATCACTCGGCCGGACTCAACGCCGGACGCTGGGACTACATCTTCTCCGCCGTCAAGCGATTCAAGTCGCAGCCGACCTTCACCCTGCCCGACCGCGTGCAGGTGACGATGACGACACCGTTTATGCGCGCCTACACGGAGTTGCTCGTGCGCACCTGCCACAAGCGCGGCGCGCACGCGATGGGCGGGATGGCCGCGTTCATTCCCTCACGGCGAGATCCCGAGATCAACGAGGTCGCCCTGACCGGCGTCCGCGCCGACAAGGAGCGCGAGTCGACCGACGGCTTCGACGGCACCTGGGTCGCCCACCCCGATCTCGTGTCCGTCGCCCGCGACATCTTCGAGCAGAACCTCAACGGCGCGCGCAACCAGCGCGAACGGCTGCGTGAGGATGTGGACGTGAGCGCCGGCGAATTGGTCTCGCTCGACCAATCCGGCGGCAGCGTCTCGGAGGCTGGCTTGCGAGCCAACATCTCCGTCGCGCTGCAGTACATCAATAGCTGGCTCAACGGAGTCGGCGCTGCGGGCATCAACAATCTGATGGAAGACGCCGCCACGGCGGAAATCTCCCGCGGCCAGATCTGGCAGTGGATTCGTCACGGCGCCGAACTCGACGACGGCCGCTCGGTGACGAGTGATCTGTACGAGTCCATTCGCGACGAGGAACTCGGCGCGCTCGGTGGACGCGACGAGTCGCGCTACGGCGACGCGGTCGACATCCTTGATCAACTCGTGTTGAACGATGAGTTCACCGAGTTCTTGACTTTGCCCGCTTACGAGTACCTGGACTAGGCACTCGACCACCTCAGGCAACGAAGTAAGCGAGCACCAACATCAGGCACAACGGCAAGAGAACGCCGCCAAGTGACGTGAGTCGACGCCAGTGTTCGGCCACGGACAGCCACGGAGGACCCCGATGACGACGAACGGCACGAACGGGACCGGCAACCCGCTGGACAGCGCCGCCGCCGCGCTCGAACACGAGTGGGCGACGAATCCGCGTTGGGACGGCGTCCAGCGGAACTATACGGCCGCTGACGTACTCAAGCTGCGCCCCTCCATCCTGCCCGAGTCGACGATCGCGCGCTACGGCGCCGAGCGGCTCTGGAACGCGATGCAGGACACCGATTTCGTCCGCACCTTCGGCGCCGTCACCGGCGCGCAGGCGGTGCAGATGGCCAAGGCCGGCCTGCAGTCGATCTATGTCTCCGGCTGGCAGGTCGCGGCCGACGCCAACACCGCCGCTCACACTTACCCCGACCAGTCGCTCTACCCGGTCAACAGCGTTCCCTCGCTGGTTAAGCGATTGAACAACGCGCTGATGCGCGCCGACCAGGTCGACCGACTCGAGGATCGCGCCAGCGTCGATTACTACCTGCCCATCGTGGCCGACGCCGAGGCCGGCTTCGGCGGTCCGATCCACGCCTTCGAGCTGATGCGCAACATGATCGAGTCGGGCGCCGCCGGCGTCCACTACGAGGACCAGCTCGCCGCCGAGAAGAAGTGCGGTCACATGGGCGGTAAGGTGCTCGTCCCGACCGCGCAGCACGTCCGCACGCTGCAGGCCGCCCGGCTCGCCGCCGACGTGATGAACGTCCCGACGATCCTGATGGCTCGCACCGACGCGCTCTCGGCCACGCTGATGACGACCGACATCGACGAGCGGGACCGCCCGTTCACGACCGGCGAGCGCACCGCGGAGGGCTACTTCGGCGTCACCGGCGGGATCGACTCGGCCATCGCCCGCGGACTCGCGTTCGCGCCGCACGCGGATCTGATCTGGTGTGAGACGTCGGTGCCGGACATCGGTGAAGCGCGGGACTTCGCTCAGGCGCTGCACGCCGAGTACCCGAACAAGATGCTGGCCTACAACTGCTCGCCGTCGTTCAACTGGAAGCGTCACCTTGACGACGCGACGATCGCGAACTTCCAGGAGCAATTGGCGGACATGGGTTACCGCTTCCAGTTCATTACCCTGGCCGGCTGGCACGGGATCAACTACCACACCTTCAACCTCGCCAGCGGCTACCGCGACCGCGGGATGGCTGCCTACGTCGAGCTGCAGGAAGGCGAGTTCGAGGCCGAAGCCCAGGGCTACACGGCGACCAAGCACCAGCGCGAAGCGGGCACGTCCTACTTCGATGAAATCCTGCTCACGGTCACCGGCGGAGACGCGGCCACAACCGCCCTCAGCGGCAGCACCGAAGCCGCCCAGTTCACGGAAGAAGCCGTCGGCGCGCACTAGGCGCAACGACAAGGCAAGCAACCACGAAGCCCCGCTCCGGCGGGGCTTCGTCATTAGCGCCTCGTGCTGATCGCAGTGGCTTGTGTCGGCGAAGCGTCGCCCAATCCGGCAGGAACTCACTCGCTGCCGCGGAGGCGGGGGTCGAAGATGTCTCGGAGGGAGTCTCCGAGGAGGTTGAAGCCGAGCACGGCGAGGGTGATGGCGAGGCCGGGGAAGATGCTGAGGTGGGTGTGCTGCCAGTAGTCTCGAGATTCGACCAGCATGCGGCCCCAGGACGGATTGGGCGGCGGGACGCCGAGGGCGAGGAATGAAAGCGCGCCCTCGAAGAGGATCGCGCCGCCCAGCAGGGTCGTGACGTAGATCAGCAGGGGCGGGCCGATGTTGGGCAGCACGTGCCGCCAGAGGATGCGGAAGGGCGCCACGCCGATGACGCGCGCCGCCTCGACGTAGGCGGCGCCGAGCGTCGCCAGCGTGCTGCCGCGCACGATCCG
>DAOUKQ010000022.1:0-139693 GCA_034421135.1 Dehalococcoidia bacterium | reverse complement strand
GCTGCCGGATGAGGTGCGGATCCTCTACATCTCGCCGCTCAAGGCGCTGTCCAACGACATCCGACGCAACCTTGAGGAACCGCTGACCGAGATTCGACAGCTCGCCGACGAGCGCGGCGTCGAACTGCCGCGTATTCGCATGGGGCTGCGCACCGGCGATACCTCGCAGTCCGAGCGGCGCGCGATCGTCAAGCGGCCGCCGCAGATCCTGATCACCACGCCCGAGTCGCTCTACCTGATGCTCACAGCGAAGCAATCGCGCGAGATCCTGCGCACGGTGCGGACCGTCATCGTCGACGAAATCCACGCCGTCGTGCGCGACAAGCGTGGATCGCACCTGGCGCTCACGCTGGCCCGGCTCGACCACGTCGCCGAGCAGCGGCCGACGCGAATCGGCCTCTCGGCCACGCAGAAACCGATGACCGAGATCGCGTCGTTCCTGACCGGGCTTGACGCCTCGGGACGCGCGTTGCCATGTCGCATCCTCGACCTCGGACATCGGCGCGAGCTCAAACTCTGGATTGAAACCACCGACGCCCCGCTGCAGGCGCTCGCGACTCACGAGCATTGGGGCGCGGTCTACGATCGCCTGGCCGAGCTGATCCTCCAGCATCGGACCACGCTGATCTTCGTCAACCGGCGCTCGCTGGCCGAGCGGGTGGCGCATGAGCTGGGCATCCGCGTGGGCAAGGAGTACGTCTCCGGACACCACGGTTCGCTGTCCAAGGAGCGCCGGCACGTGATGGAGCAGCGACTCAAGAACGGCGACCTCAAGGCGGTCGTTGCGACAGCGTCGCTCGAGCTGGGCATCGATATTGGCTCGGTTGATCTCGTCTGTCAGATCGGTTCGCCGCGCCGAATCGCGACCTTCCTTCAGCGCGTCGGACGCTCCGGGCACGCGCTCGGATTGGTGCCTCACGGGGCCCTCTTCCCCACGTCGTTGGACGAGCTGATCGAGTGCGCGGCAATGGTCCGCGCCGTCAAGCGCGGCGACCTCGACCGGATTCGACAGCCCAGAGCGCCGATCGAAATCCTGGCCCAACAGATCGTCGCCGAAACGGCGTCAGAGGAAGAGTGGAGAGAAGACGATCTGTTCAGGCTGATGCGCCGCGCCGCGCCATACGGCGAGCTCAAGCGCGAGGCCTTCGATGAGACCATCGACATGCTCGCAACAGGCGTCGGCGAGGGCGGCGGACGCTCGAACCCGTTGGTACACCGCGACCGGATCAACGGAGTGGTCAAGCCAAAGCGCGCGGCTCGGATGACGGCGATCCTCAACGGCGGCACGATTCCCGAGACCGGCGACTACCGCGTGATCAAAGAGCCTGAGGGCGCATTCATCGGCACCGTCAACGAGGACTTCGCGATCGAGACTGCGGCGGGCGACATCTTCCTGCTGGGGAGCACATCCTGGCGAATTCGCCGGGTCGAGAACAAGGGCATCGTCCGCGTCGAGGACGCGCACGGCGCACCGCCAACAATCCCGTTCTGGCTGGGCGAAGCGCCCGGTCGCAGCATGGAGCTCTCGGCGGCTGTCGGTGAGTTGCGTCGCGACATCGGGGAGATGGCGAGCGATGTCGAGTCGGCCGTTCGACGGCTGCAGCGCGAGTGTCACATGCAGACGATTGCCGCCGAGCAGATGGTGGAGTATCTCGGCGAAACACAGGACTCACTGCAGATAATGCCGTCCGACACGGACGTTGTGTTTGAGCGCTTTTTCGACGAGGCCGGAGGACAGCAGCTCATCGTCCATGCGCCGTTCGGATCGGGTGTCAACCGCGCCTGGGGACTCGCGCTGCGCAAACGATTCTGCGTGCGTTTCGACTTCGAGCTGCAGGCTGCCGCGAACGAGGAAGGCATCCTGCTCTCGCTCGGTCCGACGCAGTCGTTCCCGCTCGAGGAGGCGTTCGAGTACCTCAAGGCCGACAACGCCGAGCAGTCGCTGCGCCAGGCCGTGCTCTACGCCCCGTTCTGGAACACCCGCTGGCGCTGGGCCGCAACTCGCGCGCTGGCCGTGCCCCGACGCCGCGGCGCGAAGGAAGTGCCGCCCTATCTGCAGCGCATGATCGCCGACGACCTGCTCGCCGCCGTCTTCCCGGCGCAGGTTGGCTGCCAGGAGAATCTCGCCGGCCCGCTGGAAGTGCCCGACCACCCGCTAATCGAACAGACGATGGACGACTGCCTGCACGAGGCCGTCGATACCGACGCGCTGATCGGCGTGCTGGAACGGATCGAGCGCGGCGAAATTCGGCTGCACGCCCGCGACACCGTGACGCCGTCGGGGATGGCTCAGAGCATCATCAACATCAACCCGTTCGGCTTCCTCGACGACGCACCGCTGGAGGAGCGCCGCGCTCGAGCCGTCATGACCCGCCGGACGCTGCCCAACGAACAACGCGACCTGGGCAAGCTCGACATCGACGCCATCGAGCGGGTCCAGGAAGAGGCGTTCCCGCCGATCCGCGATCCCGACGAGCTGCATGAGCTGCTGATCTCGGTGCTTGCGTTGCGCGAAGGCGCGTTAGCGAGCCTGTCCGCGGCGCTCGGTGAGTTTGATCTCCCGTCGATGCTGGCGGCACTGCGCTCAGATGGCCGAGCGGCCAGGGCGGAGGGACCCGACGGAGCCATCTGGTTCGCTGCCGAACATCTCGAATCGATTCGTCAGCTCTTCCCCGATCACGCGGTTGATCCGTCGTTCTCGGTGCCGGAGTCGGCACTGATCTTGCCGACCGACCGCGAAGATGCGCGACTACGACTGGTGCGCGGGCACCTGGAGATCTCCGGACCGGTCACTCCCGACCAGCTCGCGCGACGCTGCGGGCTATCTCCGAAGGATTGCGCCTACGGCCTGACACAGCTTGAGGCGTACGGCGAGGTCATGCGCGGTCACTTCACGCCGACGCTGGCCCAGGACGATGCCGAGGAGTATTGCGACCGCCGCCTGTTGGCCAGGGTTCATCGCTATACCATCGCTCGGCTGCGGGCCGAAATCGAAGCGGTCACGGTGCAGCACTACCTTCGCTTCCTGCTCCGCTGGCAGCATCTGACGCCCGACACGCGACTGTCCGGCAAAGCCGGCGTGCGGGCGGTCATCGAGCAATTGCAGGGCTTCGAGGCTCCGGCGGCCGCCTGGGAGCGCGACCTGCTCGCGCCTCGGGTGTCCGACTATCGGGAGGCGTGGCTGGACGAGCTCTGTCTCGCCGGCGATATCGCCTGGGCGCGTCTGACGCCCCGCTCGGCTCGACGCGCTCCGACCAAGTCAACGCCGATCACGCTCGCCTTGCGGCGCGACTTCCGCTCCCTCCTGGCGGCAGTGCGCAAGCCGGCGCCGACGCCGGCCGCTCGTGGACGTTCTATTCCCGAACCGCAGCCCGATGTCGCCGAGCAGCTCCACGCCGATGGCGGCGCGGCCAGCCAGATTCTGCGGCTGTTGGAAGATCGTGGCGCGCTGTTCTTCGATGAACTTGTCGATGGGACCCGGCGGATCGCGACCGATGTCGAAAGTGGACTTCGAGAACTGGTCGCTTCAGGACTCGCGCACGCCGATGGCTTCCAGGGCTTGCGACAACTGATCCGCCCGAACCGCAAGTCGCGCCGACCTCGCTACGGAGGCGGCGGAGTCTTCATCGGCGAAGGGCCGGCTGGTCGCTGGGCCGCGCTGCCGCCAACCATCGCAGCGCCCTCCGACCCTGAAGAAGCGGATGAACTGGCCGAGCGAGTCGCTCGCATCCTGCTTCAGCGATACGGCGTGGTCTCGAGAGAGTTGGCGACTCGAGAGAGCCTCACGATCCAGTGGCGTGATGTGCTGCGGGCGCTACGACGGCTCGAAGCTCGCGGGGAAATCCGCGGAGGCCGCTTCATCCAGGGGCTGCTCGGCGAGCAGTTCGCGTTGCCGGAAGCGCTCGACCAGTTACGAGCGGTCCGCCGAGCGGCCACGACTGAAGAGCAAGTCACCATCGCGGCCAGTGACCCATGCAACCTGGTCGGGATTCTGCTGCCAGGTCAGAAGGTGCCGTCGCGGTTGGGATCGAAGCTCACGTTGGTCGACGGCGTGCCGGAAGCCGAAGCGCTCGCAGGAGTCGCGGCGGCTGACTAGCCGCAGCTCGCCCCTTGTTGAGGCTCAGAAAGTCCCCCGTCATACCCGCGCTTGCCGCGGGTATCTCGCCGTTCTTGGAGCCGTCACCGTTCGATACTTGGCACGATACTCGCGGTAGAAGCGACGGTGAATGGCAGGAGTGCTCGGTGGTCTGCCTGGGAGAGCCCAATCATGGCTCAATCGAAGAAGACCTCCAGATCATCCTCACTATGCCCAAAGAGGGTGAGCAACTTGTGACACTGCTCGATGATTGCGCGGGAACTGAAGTTAGTTTCCACATAGTAGCGAGAGCCAGGAATGCGTTTCGGATTCACCATACCGGCATTCGAGTAGGAATAATACGTTCTCACTGACCCCCGAAGCTCCTGCACGTGATCGAAATCCGCTCTGTGTTGCAGATAGACGACCCCCGCAACCTCTGCCATTAGCTCAGCATAACTGTGGACTGCCTGCTCATATCCAAGCAGAGAGAAGCTGACTACGGGAGGCAGCGCTCCTTCCCATGTCGAGGTGTACCGTCTTCGCGCACGGCTCTGCTGACTTGGATCTGAAGCCAAGACAGTGTGCTCAGTAGATGTAGGCAACTGTGACGGCTCTGCTCGACCACCCTCGTCATCCCTCCGCCATCTCTTCATGACCTCCGCAACGTCAGCAAGGCTCGGTGACCAATTCGACTCTTCTTGGATTCGATCGTGTACCAGTTGGACCAAGAGCTCATCGGCTTCTGTGATTAAGTCTGCAAGCACCCTTGGAACATCTTGTCGCAGTTGCTGGGATCGCCTGGACTCAACGAGTTTGAGGGCATTGACTGCTGCGTGACCCTCGATCATCGTCCTTCGGCCAAGGATGCTGGCCAGTACCTCTGTCGCGCGGTCGATGGAGATGCTGCTGAGATCAACTCGTGCCACCAAAACGGGGGCCTGTTCGGTTTCCGTGTCACGCAGATACAGAATCCATATGACCCCATCTGTCGCGACTGCGAACCGAACAGTGCCAGTTGATGCGAGCCTGAGAGTGTGCTCCACCAGATGGACAAGGTCATCTCCTCGGTTTGCGAGGTTTATGTGTGCAATTATCTCTCCGCGTTTGCCCCGGAGTACAATATCGACAATCCCGCTCGTCCCGGCGAGATCGATTCTTCTCTCGACGTCTAGCTGCGTCGAATCGCTGCTGTTCCAGCCCAACTCAGCCAGAACCGGCAACACAAGTTGAACCTGGACTTGCGATTTCTTGAGCGGGGCATCCGCTCGTCGTTTGGTCCGCGCCAACTGTTCGCCCAAGGACATGATCATCGACCTCCGTTGGGGATGGTAGCTGCCTACTCTCTGTCGTCCAATAGCCCCTGCTGACGCAGATAGGCAATCGTAATCAGTAACTCCGGTCGAGATGCACGACCCTCCAGGTGCTCATAAAGACCGCTCAGCGGGCTGGGACCAATCTCGAAAACAGCCCTTCGAATCGCATTCAGATGTGGTTGAGCCGGCAATGATGGCACGAGATCAAGGCCCTGTCCTTCCTCGATTGCCTTTCTGAGGTGGCCTACGATCGTAGTTGGAGCCTGCATCCGACGCTCGGCGATGGCGAGGATCGTGTGGCCGTCCTCGTAGAGGTCGGCGCTGATCTGCCAGCTTGGGGTCTCTTCGCCTCGCGCTCTGCTCGGAGGAGACGGAGCGGACGGAGTCGGCGCGGGCGATGGACGGTTGCCGAGCAGCTCCAGCAGGCTGTCAGCGTGGCGCTCCACCGCGACTGCGCCGACGCCTTCGACGGCGGCCAGCGCTTCGCTGGTCGCGGGCGGCGACTCGGCGAGCCGGCGCATGGCGTCAAAGCTGAGCAGGTCGGACGGATCGCACTGCTCGTCGGCGCTGGTCGCGGTTCGCCACTCCGCGAGCGCGTTGAATCGTTGTTGCCACGTCTCGGGCGGCGCTTCGAGCGCCATCTGCATTTCATCAGCGGAATCGTCCGAAGTCACGGTTGCCCCCTCCTGCGAGTGCTGCGCGACCACGTCGAGTAACTCCTGCCCAAATCGCGCGGCCTTTCGGTGGCGGATGCCCTTGATCTCAATCAGCTCCGGGATTGTGCGCGGTTTGCGGCGGGCGATGTCGGCCAGTTCGCGGTTGCTGGCGACGATGTAGGCGGAAGTCGAGTCGCGACTGGCCAGTTCGGCGCGCCGCTCGCGCAGCGCCTCGTAGAGCCGATCCTCTTCTGCGGTCAGTGGCCTGGGCTCGTCCTGCCCCGGCGGATCTGGCGGGTTGTCCGGATCGACGGTGCGGGTCGATTCGGCAAGCGGCTGGTCCTGCTCGCCGAGGCAGTTGTCGCAGTGACCGCACTCGTCCGACTGCGGCTGTTCGCCGAAGTACCTGAGGATCGTCGCCCAGCGGCACTCCCGTTGCTCGCAGAAGCTCATCATCGTGCGCAGGCGGCCAATCCGGCGCTCGCGCTCGGTCTCGTCCTGGACATCGCGAATGAAGAACATCCGCTGATGCCAGACGCCCTTGGTGTAGAACAGCAGGCACTCCGAGGGCTGGCCGTCGCGTCCGGCGCGGCCGATCTCCTGGTAGTAGGCCTCGACCGAGGAGGGCATATCGAGGTGGGCGACGAGGCGGATGTCGGGCTTGTCGATGCCCATGCCGAACGCGATCGTGGCGCAGATCACGGGCGTCTCGCCGCTCAGGAATCGATCCTGCACCGCGTGACGCTCCGCGCCGTTCATTCCGGCGTGATAGCACTCGGCATTGATTCCGCGTCCGCGCAGGTCGGCGGCGGTCTTCTCGGTGTTCTTGCGCGAGAGGCAGTAGACGATGGCCGAACCGGAGGAGAGCCGCTGCAGCCTGGCCGCCAACTGGTCCACGGCCTTGCGCTTTGGCACCACGCGCAGGGTGAGGTTGTCGCGCATGAAGCTGGTCAGGAAAGTCTGCATGCGCGGTCGATCAAGCTGATCGACGATGTCGCGCTGGACCTGCGGCGTCGCGGTCGCGGTGCAGGCGACGGTGGGCACATCGACGAAGCGCTCGGTCAGACGCCGCAGCACACGGTAGTCGGGCCGGAACTCGTGTCCCCATTCGGAGATGCAGTGCGCCTCGTCAATCGCGATCAGGCTGGGAGTGCGGCGCTCCAGCAGCGCGCGGAAGCGATCGGTGTTGACTCGTTCGGGCGCGACGTACAGCAGCTTGACCTCGCCGTTGAGCACCGACCGCTCGACCTCGGCGGTCTCCATTGGCGAGAGGGTGCTGTTGAGATACCGAGCATCGGCGCCGGCCCGCTGGAGCGCGGTGACCTGGTCGTGCATCAGCGCAATCAGCGGCGAGACGACCACGGTCAGACCGTCGGAGAGCATCGCGGGGAGTTGGTAACAGAGCGATTTCCCGCCGCCGGTCGGCATCAGGACGAGCGCGTCGCCTCCGTCGAGGACGTGCTCAATCGTCTCCCGCTGCTGCGGTCGAAACGACTCGTAGCCGTAATGTGATTCAAGCGCGTCGAGCAGGGGATCAGGATCGTTCACAACACTCCACGTGTCTCACTGCAACAGTGAACCCGATAACCGAGGCTCAGTACAGTCCGCAGGAGCCCGCGGGAACAGCGAGCCTATGGTCGCTCGCCTGCGAGATAGGCCGCTGCCTGACGAAAGGTGTCGGGACCGGCGTTGGATCGGGGTTGCTCGCCCCAGGTGGGGCCTTCGACCCAGAAGCCCTCGGGGATGATGAAGCCTCGCATCATCAGTAGGGGCGGATCGCCGACTTCGGCGATCTGATGACCGATCTGCATCAGCGCTCGGCCCAGCGCGGTTTGTTCGAAGATCCAGCAGTGCATGTCGTGCTGTGACGGGGCGTTGCTGCCGGGACGCGAGGTCACCGCTTCCTGGTAGTAGGCTCGCAGGTCCTCGACGACGTAGCGCAGCAGCATCGGCATGGGATGTATCCAGTTGGGCCCGCGCGCGGATTCGGGTACCTCCGAGAATCCAGCGCCCTCGGCGCAGGCGGCGACGAACGCGACCACGGCATCGATTTGCTCGGGTGTCGCGCCGCTCATGCCGACGGTCGTGCGTCCGCGACGCCGGCGCGTCTCCTCGTACCACGGCGTGAGCAGGTCCACTTCCGTTCGCAGCGCCGATTCAAGGTCGCTCGCGTCCTGCACAGGCATCGAGATCGAGCAGGCCCACACGCCGTCGCCGTTGCCGTCGGGCGCTTCGTGCGGGTAGTCCTCGATGGTTGGTTCCGTGGCGGTCTCGAGCAGTCGCAGAGCGCTGCGCAGGACATCGGTCTGGAAGTCAGGGTCGTCGGCAATGCCCAGGGGCCGTCCGAGCGGGAACGGCACCCAGAGGGCTCGCGGGGGATTGACTACTTCAGTGTGCTCGCGGATCAGACTGATCCCGGTGGTGGCGATGCCGTCCTCTTCGAGGAAATGCGCGAGGGTACCAACGGTACCCGTGCAGGCTGGTCAAACGGGTGTCAGCATTGCGCAGTGCACGCCGGAGTCGTGTAGACGTTGCGCCAGGTCGGCGGCCGCGTCCTTCATCAATGCCGGATTCGGGTTCGAACCCAGGACCGAGTAGTGCCACTCCGAGACGCCGCCGATCTCGCCCGGCTCGGCCAGTTCCCGCAAGCGGTCGAGCGGCAGCACGACGTTCACGTCTCGCTGGTAATGCGTGCGATCAAAGTTCACGCTGACCTGGGTCTGAACCAGATCGGCCGGATCGATGTCGCTCGGGATCACTCGATAGCCCTGGTCGCCAAAGCGGAACGGTCGGTCGTCGCGGCGATGCAACCCAGCGGACGTAATCAGGGCAATCGTCGACTCTGCCAGGGGCGGCGGCGTCACGAACGGCGTGGATTCCAGCGGCATCTGGGCAAAGCGCTTGCCCATGTTGCGCATGTGATGCGCTTCTTCGGGGTGCAGATCATCAAGACGAACCATGCTGTGCTCCTTCTGTTCGTTCGCCAGGGCTATGGCGCTTCTTCGATCGTCGCCGAGAGGGAGCCCTTGCAGTGTGGAATCCTCGGATCAGGACCCCAGCCGTGGATCTGATCTTGATGCTTCTTGACCGTCTCGTAGTCCGCCGTTTCGACGATGCCGCGTCCCTGGCCGTCGATCATTGACGCGATCGCGAACGCCTTCTCGCGGGAGTAGCCGAACACCGCGCCCAGCATTTCGATCACGTACTCGTACGAGTGATCGTCGGAGTCGTGGAGGAAGAGGTGGTAGCGCTTCTCCAGCTCACTGCCGCGCTCGGCGTCGACATCGTCCTCAACGATCACATCGGGTCGCGGCAGGGACGGCTGAGAGGTCATGCGGCAGCCTCCTGCAGTGCCTGCAGCTCGGGCGAATCGGGGTCGCCATCGGCCCACAGCTCAGATGCGCGACGGAACGACGCCTTCGCCTCAGTCATTTCGCCCAGCGCCGATTGGGCGCGGCCCCAGCGGAACAGATCGCGTGCGGTCGCGCCTCGATCAAGCCGCTCTCGCAGCAGCTCTAGCGCTTGCTCGGTCTGACCGGCTCGCAGTCGCGCCTCAACCAGCGTCTCTTCGAACACGTCGCGTTGGGCGTTCGATCCACCCAGCGTGACCAACAACTCGCGTACCTCGGCGAGGCCATTTGCAGCGGACTCGAAGTCGCCCTGTCCGAATGCAGAGAGCGCTTCGACGACCGGAGCAACAACCGTCCCAGCCGTCGGATGGCCGCGCTCTTCTGCCTCACGCAGACCGTCAAGCAGCTTGCCCAGCCCGACTTCGTCGCCTAACGCCGCCAGCGCCATGGCGCGATGCACATCAACCCAGGCCGTTCCCGCTCGTGGAAAGGCCTGATCGGCAACATCGGCAATTGCGCGCCAATCAGGATGGTCGGATCCGTTTCCGGTCACGCTGTCGTGCAAGCGGCAGCGCCACAACAGGGATGCGCCATCGGCGACTTCGCCCAGCGCATCGCCATGCTCGTCCGCGCCGGGGCGGATGGTCTCTTCGTGCAAGGCGAGCGCGTCAGACCGGCGACCATTCGCGAGCAGGAACAACGCCTGATGCCAGGTCAGATGGCGGAAGAATCCGGCTCGATCGGGATTGTCGGTGAGCCATCCGCCAAGGAAGTCAGCACCGCCGGTGAGATCGTGTTCCTCGAAGAACACGTGCGACATCGCGTGCGCTGCCTGTCCGTTGGCTGTGCGCAATTCGAGCGACCTCTCGACCAGGCGTCGTGCGGTTTCCAGTTGGTCCATCTCGTGGTTGGCAAAGGCATGCCAGCTCAGGAACCACCAGTCGTCGCCGTAGGACGGCGCCAGACTGTCGAACTTCTCCAGCATGCGCTCGCGCTTCTCGACGCCGCCACCATAGAAGTTGCCGCCGAGCCACTGCAGCACGATTGGCGCGTCGCGAGGCGTGTCGCTGAGGTGCGCATCGATCAGCGCCGGCGCCTCGGCGGCTTTGCCTCGTGCAGCCGCTCCGAGAATGGCGGCGTGCCGCTGCTCGCGCGGACTCGCGTTCTCGGCGAGTTCGTGCGCCTGGTTGGCCAACTCCGCCGCGCGCTGGCCGTTGCCGCGGAACAGGTGAAAGAGGCCAAGTTGCGAATGCGCCAGCGCGAAGTTTGGATCGAGTTCGATCGCCTGCTCCAGCGCGTCGTCGACTCCGAGGCTGTACGAGAGCATCCGATCCACGCCGAGCCGATAGGCCTCGGCCGCTTCGTCGGAGGTGGTCAGGGGCAGGCCCCATGTGTCGTTGGGCAACGTCATCGCTCGTTCCTCGATCCGGACTTCAGACTTACCGCTCAGCGTAATGATGCTAATCCTCCTCTTCCTCGGGTACCGCGGGTACAGGTGGTTCAGCGAGAAGGAGCTCGTACGCTGGATTGAGCATGACCACGCTCGATGACCCGGGAATCGTTCGCGAAGCGCCTCATCTCGCGCAACTCATCGCGTCAGCTCCGCCAGGACCGATTGACGCCAGTCGCGCGCGGGGGGCGCTGCTCGGGCTCGCAGTCGGCAACTTGCTGGGACTACCGATCGAAGGCGCAAGCAGAGCTTCCATCGAACGCGCCTTTCCCGACGGTGTTCGTGAGATTGACTCGCGCGAAGTCAGCCGTCCGATGGATGACGATCTGGCGCAGGCGGTGGATCTCGCCGAAGCGCTGACCAACGATGCCGATCCAATCGAGGGCTTCGCCGCGCGTCTCGTCGAGTGGCGGCGGGACAACGGGCGAGGCATCGGGATCATGACGGCGACGGTCATCGACTACCTCGAAGTCGGGCTGGGCGTGCGGGGCGCGGCCAAAGCGTTTTGGCAAGAGCGCGGGCGACCCGAGACGCAGCCCAACGGCGCGCTGATGCGCTGCGCGCCCGTGGCGCTCAAGTACGCGCACGACCCCGAGGAGCTGATCCGCTGGACAGCGGCGACCTGCGCCGTCACCCACTATGCGCCTGGCGCTCAATGGTCGTGCATCCTGGTCAACGCCGCCATCGCAATGCTGCTCCGAGGAGGACAGCCGAGACGCGACGACCTGACGCTCGCGGCCTCGCAGGACGGCGCTCCGGCGGAGTTGATTGCCTGGTCCCTGGCCATTCCGGAGGACATCGGCGAGCGTATTACCGAAGAACGGATAAGCGGTCACACCTATCTCTGCATGCAGGCGGCGCTCTGGTGTCTGGATTGCTCGGACAGTCTTGAAGAGGCATTGGTCCGGATCGTCAGCGCCGGCGGCGACACGGATACCAACGCGGCGGTTGCCGGGGCGGTGTTGGGCGCTCGATACGGGGTGTCGGCGATCCCCGATCGGTGGCTGGATTGCGTACCTCAGCGGGATCGGATTGAGTCTGCGACAAGCGCACAGGTCATCGAGAACCGCCATCAGGACTCATAGCATCTCTGATCGCTGCCTTCATAGGTGCAGCAACCCCAGGGAAGTCAAGTGCAGCTACTTGGATCCTTCGGAGGAGCGGCGGCGAGCAGCGAGGGTGCCGGCGAATCGAACCATCTTCAAGCCCACGCTCGAGCGATGACGCGCTTACAGATCTAGCGAGCTCGAAGTTGGCGCAGGAGTCGCGTCGGACCCATTGGTGCTCGTCCGGCTTTACGACGAGACACTGATCGCTGTGGAATCGCCGAATCGGATAGTGCGATCTCAAGTTGACGACAGCGACCTGCCCGTCCGAAGTGGGCAGACTGAGCACGATGTACAGATGACCTTGCTCGTCGAAGCCGTCGAACGTCCGACCAGGTTCGATCATCGATTCAAGGTGTCGTGTAGCCAGCGCGTCGAAGCAGCTTGTTGAACAACTTCGTCAATCTCATCATCCGTAAAACCGGCAGCACGCAGGATGGCGACGGTGTCAACCGGCGCGAAGCCAGCGGCGGGAGGGGACCATTCTGGCAGTTCTCTTGTGAACTGGGCGAGCTGTTCGCAGTTCCGATCTCGGTGTTGTTTGAGCACGAGACTTAGGCGTCGTCGGTCGTTCTCGGACAGCGAGTCGGTGTTACAGTCCGCCAGCGAACTCAGCCTTGAGTCCCCAGTGTGTGACACGAAACCAGACCATGGACTGGGGGCGGTTCGCGGCCGGTTCCGCAGTAGTGTGGACAGCCGCTTCAGCGTTGGCCCGCGCGAGGTGGCGACGAAATCGTCTCCAGTGATCGGATAGCCGGTCTCGATGAACGCTTGTCTGTCGGCGAGATACAGCACCGCGAGCAGTTGTTCCGCATCCATCGACTCGCCGTGTCCGCGCAGCACCCAAGCGGCAGCGTGCGCTGCTTTCTCCTCGTCAAACACGAACTGAATAGTTGCGCTCATGGAGTGGAATCTCCCTGTCAATTGAGCGTAACGAATTCGGACCGAAATGCGCTCAGACGCGGGCGGTGGCGGCGCCGTCGACGGCGATGATCTCGCCGGTGATGAAGCCGGAGTCGGCTGCCAATCCGACCACCGCAGCGCCCACATCCTCAGGCTTGACCAGTTCCTTGGCCGGGAGCATCCGGGCTACCTGCTGGACGGTCTCGGGATCGTCGCCGAACCCGTGCTGACCCTCGTAGATGCCCACCTGCAGGGCGTTGACCGTGATTCCAGATCGCGCCCATTCCTGAGACAACGACCGTGACAGGGCTAGCACACCCGCATGAGCCGCCGCATAGGCCGAGGTGTTTGCCACTCCTCGAGCGGCCAGCACTGAGACGAGATTGACGATCCGTCCGTAGCCGTTCATCTTCATCACTCGGGCCGCGGCGCGCGAGGTCAAGGCCGGCGCCAACAGGTTGGCGGCCAGGATCGCCTGCCAGTCCGAAGGACTCAGCTCGTCGATCGGCGCAGCGACCGGCAGATCGGCGGCATTGACCAGGATGTCGAGCCGGCCGAGTTCTGAGGTCGTTCGAGCAATGGCGGAATCGACGCTGTTCTCATCTGTCGCGTCGAGCGTGATGGCCGTGTTGCCCCGTCCCAGCGACCAGATCTCGTTGGCGACTGAGTTAACCCGAACCACTTCCTGAGGCCCAGCGCGCAGAGACGCCACGGCGACATCCGCGCCCGCCTCGGCCAGGGCGACCGCCGCGGCTCGGCCGAGGGGATCACCGGCGCCGACCACCAGCGCGACGCGGCCTTTGAGCAGGAACGGATCTGCCGGTTGCTCGGGATTGGGAGTTGGGACGAAATCAGACATCGCAGCCTCCCTCAGGTCGGTTCGGTCAGGCGAATTCGAGGCGCCCAGCCGGTTGGGCCAATCGCCGCCAGCCCGCCGCCGTCCTGGGCGATCGTCTCGCCGCTGATTCCGGCCGCAGCATCGGACGACAGGAACACAGCCAGCGGTCCCATTTCCCAGGCGACTCCAGCGCGGCCGATTGGGATATACCGGCCTCCACGCCAACGCTCCAATGCCTGGGGCGTGTGCGGAAAAATGCCGGGGGCAATGCAGTTGGTCCGCACGCCTGCCGGTCCATAGGTCACAGCCAATGAGCGGGTGAGGTTGACCACGCCGGCCTTTGCCGAGACGTACATCCAGTTGTCGCGGCCGCCGCGCAGTCCGAATCCGCTGGCGACGTTGATGATCACGCCGGATCCGCGCTCGGTCATGTGCGGCAGCACGGTGCGGGCGCAGAGCATTTGCGACGTGAGGTTCATGTCGATGCCCCAGCGCCACTGTTCATCGGTCAGATCTGTGAGTGGCGAGCCATCGCCCTCGGCGCCGCCGCCGGCGTTGTTGATCAGAACGTCGACGCGTCCAAAGTAGTCGATCGTCTGTTGGACCATTGCTTCAACGGCAGCGGCATCGGTGACATCGGTCGAGATTGAAATGGCTTCGCCGCCGCGCTCAGCCACCAGCTCAGCCGTCTCCTCGAGCTGCGACATGGTACGCGAAGCGCCGGCGACCTTTGCGCCTGCGTCGGTAAAGGACATGGCCATCGCACGGCCCAGTCCGCGTCCCGCTCCGGTGAGCAGGACGACCTGTCCGTCTAGCCGAAATCGGTCTGGAGTAGCCATGGTGATTAGGTCGCCGAAGCCTTGCGCTGCTGCGCCGCCGCCGAGCCGCGACCGTCGCCGAAGCGATTGTCGCGCCACTCGAGGGCGGCCTTGAGACCCTTCTCGCGCGACATCTTGCCGAACTCCATGACGGCGGGAGCGAGGTGGGCGCGCGCGTCGTTTTCGGAGGCGAGGCGCTGCAGCGTCCGCGCGCCCATGATCTCAAGTCCCAGGTTGACGATTCGCTTGTTGGCGGAGAGCAGCTCGTGGTCGATCATGGCCATCTTGTTGGCCAGATCTTCGACCTCTTCGTCCAGCCGATCGGCCGGCACCGCGTCATAGACCAGTCCTCGCTGCGCCGCCTCGGCGCCCGAGATGCTGTCGCCGGTCAGCAGCATGCGCTTGGCGAACTGCGGGCCGCCGTGGTAGAGCCACATGTGTGCGGGCGGCGCGCCCATCGCGCGGACCGGCGGGAAACCGATCACGGCGTCCTCGGCGGCGATGATGATGTCCGAGAGCAGGACCAGGTCGGTGCCGCCGGCCAGGCAGTAGCCGTGGACCTTGCCGATCACCGGCTTGTGCATGTCGAAAATCGCCATGCGCGCGCGCTGCGCCTTTTCCATGCCCCAGGTGTCGTCGTCGAACGAGACGCGACCGCGGTAGACCTTGTCGTAGGTCTCCTGCGAGTCGCGAGTCGATCCGGTCAGGTCATATCCGGCCGAGAAGGCGCGTCCTGCACCACTGAGGATCACGCAGTGGACGGCGGTGTCGTTGTCCGCCTCCCACATCGCCTGGGAGAGCTCGTCCTGCAGCGCAATCGAGAGCGCGTTCAGCTTCTCCGGCCGGTTCAGCGTCACATAGGCCTTGCGGTCTTCGACGCGGTACAGAATGTTCTCAAAGTCGGTCATGTCGACGCTCCTGAAATTCGGTGTTGGGCGAGTTGTCAGCGCGGACAGTCTAGCTGAGCGATGGATTCCATCTATCGCGCCGGTCGTCGCGGCGCGCCTTCGATCTGTCCAGCCTCGAGCTCACCGATCAGCTCCAGCAGACCTTGCGGTTCCCACGTGCGGTACCGCTTCGACGTGCCGGTGCGGTTGAGCACTCCTGCGCCTTCCAGGAGATCGATCCCCGTTCGCACGTTGCTGCCCGAGCGACCGGTGGCTTCCTCAGCGTGGTTGACCGTGAGGACAGGGTACGCGGGCAAGACGTTGATGATCAGCCAGGCGGTCGCGTCAGCGCGTGGGTTCGATGCCGCGCGCAAGCGGTCTCGCCAGAACTGCTGTAAATCAGCGACGAGGTCGCGATAGTGAATGGCCAGCAATGCAGCCTCCGTCATCGACTCGGCGAACATCGTCAGCCAATCGCCAACCTGACCTTCGCGAAAACTCGTCAGCCCGCTGATGTATGACTCGCGCCGGCGGGCCAGCACAATGCTGACCGGCGGCACAAACTCCGGAGCCAGGCGACGGCGGCGCAGGATGACTTGCAGTAAGGCTCGGCCGGTGCGCCCGTTGCCGTCGTCGAACGGGTGAATCGTCTCGAACTGCGCATGCGCCACGGCAGCTTGAACCATTGGCGGAATCAGGTCGACGTTGCAGAAGCGCGCCAGATCGTCAAGGAGCGCCGGCACTTCTTCGGCGGGCGGCGGCACATAGTCAGCGCCGCATGGGTTGTAGTCGTTGCCGCCGATCCAGTTCTGTAAGTGGCGCACCTGGCCAGCGCTGCGCGGTTGCGGACTGTGACGCATCAGCGCTTCGTGAATGCCGCAGATGTCGGTGCTCGCCAAGTACGCATTGCCTGCAAACTGGTCGACCCCCAATCGCATGGCATCGATGTTGGCGATCACCTCGGCGACTTGCTTTGAAATGCTGCGCCCCAGGCTGCGGCGCGCTTCTCCACGGGCGACCGAGCGTATGTCCGCCTGCATGCCTTCGACCTTGGACGAGGCGATCGATTCGGTGCGCAGCAGGAGACGCGACAGCGACGCCAGTGCCGGATCGGGAGCGCGATTCAGTTCGGCGACGGCATGTTCCGCCTCGGAGATCGTCGACGCAGCGCCTGCCGGCAGATCGAACTCTGTATCGCCCAACGGTTCTGGAATGAACGTGTCGTAGCTGCAGGCCCTGCGGAACCGCGGCGGAGCGTAGAGCGTGGGATCGTGCCGCCACGTGCATCTGACCAGTCGACCTCTCACGGATCTATACCTTCCCGTCGCCGATTACGAGCACTTACTCAGCTTCTGTGTCTTACGGATACCATCATACACAGATATCCATTATCTGTGCGTAAGCGCGGCCGCAAGATCAAGGATAGGCACGATTCTCTCGTCAGCAGATAGCGCTGCAACAGGAATGCGGACGTTTACAGGTGCTTGAGCACGCCGCCGTCGACCTGGATCGTCTGGCCGGTGATGTAGCCGCTCGACTCCGAGGCGAGGTAGACGGCCAGCGGCGCGGCCTCGTGCGCTTCGCCGAAGCGGCGCATGGGGATGAAGCGCAGCAGCAGGTTTTCGTCGGCGCTCGACGGTCCGCGACCGGGTGTCGAGTCGGTCCAGCCGAGCACGATCGCGTTCACGGTCGTACCCGTCGGCGCCAGCTCCTGGCTCAGCGCGCGGACCAGACCGATCACGCCCGACTGCGCAGCGCTGTAGATGCTGAGATTGGTCAGACCGCGCACGGCCGAGGCATCGAGCACGGCGATCAGCCGTCCCGGCCGGCCGCGGAACTCGCGGCTGGCGCTGCGGAAAGCGGCGTAAGTCCCGCCCAGGTTCGCCATTAGCACGCGCTGGATGTCGGCGTCGAGCGTCTTGCGGATTGGCGCGGCGTGATAGAGCTGCGGGACGACGACGGCGACGTCGAGGCCGCCCAACTCCTTGCTGATCTTGCGGGTCGCGACCTGGATATTGGTCCCATTGGACAGATCGACCGACTCGTTGGGCCCGCCGTCGGCGGCTTTCTTGAGGCGGAAGAGCGAGGTGCCGTCGGTGTTGGCGCTGGTCACGCCGACCGAGGCGCCGGCTTCCCGGAGTCCTTGCACGATGGCCGTCGCGGCCGGCTTCTCTGCGCCGTAGACGATTGCGCGCCGTCCGCTGAGGTCGAAGCCTCGCAGCGCTCCGTTGGCGACCTCCGTTGGCGGGACCGGATTCTGCAGACTCATTGCGGCACGCCCCCGATTCCCGACTGCACGTCCCAGCCGGTCGGCGCGAGTCCGCCGGCCAGACCGCCGCCGTCTATAACCATGGCCTCGCCGGTCATGTAGGCCGAAGCGTCGGAGGCGAGATAGACCGCCAGCGGACCCAGCTCCCAGGCCTCGCCGATCCTGCCCGCCGGAATGCGCGAACCCTGATTGCGGGCCCGCTCGATCTCGTCCGTGCTCTCCAGCGTCTTCTGCGCCACGAATCCGGGCACGATGCAGTTGACGCGGATCTGTTCGCGCGCAAGCTGCGTGGCCAGCGCCTGGGTCAGCGTGATCACACCCGCCTTCGACGCGCCGTAGACAAACAGCCGTGCGTCGCCGCGCAACGCGGTGCCCGACGCGACGGTGATGATGTTGCCCGGCTTTGACTCGGCGCGGAAGTGACGCGCCGCGGCGCGTGCGCAAAAGAAGGCGCTGGAGAAGTTCAGATCGACCGTGTCGCGCCAGTCGTCGTCGGAGACCTCGGTCACATGCTTGAGCGATGCCGCTCCGCCGCCGCCGGCATTGGCGATCATGACCTCGAAACCGCCCCACTCGTCGATCGTCTGCTGGACCATCGCGTCGACCTGGGCCGAGTCGCTCACGTCCGTGGGGATCACGAGCGTGCGGCGTCCCTTGGCCTCGATCTCCTCGGCGACGGCGGCAATCTGCGACCGTGTTCGCGCGGCGCAGACGATATCCGCGCCTGCATCGGCGAGGTGCAGCGCCATCTGTCGTCCGAGGCCGCGACCGGCCCCGGTGACGATCACGCGCTTGCCATCCATGCGTAGCGATTCAAGCATGTCGGCAGTCTACGCGGTGATCGCGACTACGCAGGTCCGGCGAGCGCTAACATATTGCCCGAACGCATCCACACCGGATGCGGCGTGAGCCGCACCGTGCACAGAACTGAACGGAGTTGGATATGGCAATCGGTCTGACGGTGGAATTCACGATCGGCGAAGGCCAAAACGAGGCTTTCGAGGCATTCATGGCCGGAGCGACGGCCAAGGTCAAGGCCGAAGATGCGGGTTGCAACAACTACGACCTATTCCGCTCGGTCGACGACGACACTCGCTACCTGCTGTTCGAGAACTGGGCGACCGAGGAAGACCTGACCGCCCACGGCACCTCGGAGGCGATGGCGGGCATGGCCGGCATCCGCGAGTTCACCACCGGCCGTCCGGTGCTGCACCGCTACGACGTCCCCGACTAGACCGCGGGCATCACGAGATTCATGAGAGGACAGCAACATGGTTGAGCAGATGGGATCCGAGCTGCTTGCTCGACAGATGGTTAATGAGGGGGTCGAGGACCTCTTTTACATCATGGGCGGACCGATCATCGAAGCGGCCGGTTTCGCCGCCGAGCACGGCATCCGCACGATCGACTGCCGGCACGAGCAGGGCGCGGCGATGGCCGCGCACGGCTACGCCCGCGTCAAGCGGGTGCCCGGCGTCTGCATGGCCGCCTCCGGTCCGGCCACGACCAACCTGCTGACCGGTGTCGCCAACGCGTACCTGGATGGCGTGCCGATGGTCGCCCTGGGCGGGGCGGCGGCGTTCTCGTCGTTCGAACGCGACGACTTCCAGGAGTACGACCAGCTCGCAATGGCCGTGCCCGTCACGCGCTGGGCCAGCCGAGTCACCCACTCGGCGCGGATGCCCGAGTTCTTCAACCTCGCCTACCGCGAGTCGCAGGGTCCGAAGCCGGGTCCGACCTACCTCGACCTGCCCGGCGACACGCTCTACCAGCAGTCGGACGACGACACCGTCTGGTTCCCCGACGCCGGTGCCGCCCGCTCGCGTCCCGGCGCCGATCCCGACCAGGTCAAGGAAGCGATCGAGTTGCTGGCTAACGCCGAGCGCCCGATCGTGCTGACCGGTACCGGCATCTTCTGGTCCGACGCCTCGGCCGAGCTGCGAGAGTTTGTCGAAACGGCGGGGATTCCGTTCTACACGACCCCGCAGGGTCGCGGCGTCGTGCCGGAAGACCACGACCTGTGCTTCATTGCCGCCCGCTCCAAAGCCTTCCGCGAGGCCGATGTGGCGCTCGTCGTCGGCACGCGGCTCAACTTCGTCGTCGGTTCCGGGCTGCCCCCGCGATGGGCGCCCGACCTCAAGGTGATCCACGTCGACACCGACCCGACCGAGATTGGTCACAACAAGGAAGCCACAGTTGGCATGGTCGCCGACGCCAAGCGCGCGCTGGTCGCGCTGACGGCCGCGGCCAGGGAGGCCAATCTCTCGCCGCCGACCCACTGGGTGGCCGAGCTGCGCGAGTCGGACGACAACCGCCGTCAACAGTCGCTCGAGCTGGCGCACTCGTCGACCGTGCCGATTCACCCGCTGCGTCTGGCCGACGAGGTTGTGCAGCGCATGGATCGCGACGCCGTCGTTTGCGTCGACGGCAACGCGACGCTCGCCTTCGCCCGCCAGTACATTCCGTCCTACGCCGAGGGCGGCCGGCTCAACCCCGGTCCCAACGGCTGCATGGGCGTGGGTCTGCCCTTTGTGCTCGGCGCGAAGGCGGCCGCGCCCGAGCGTCAGGTGATCGGCTTCGTCGGCGACGGCTCGTTCCTGATGAACGTGCAGGAGATCGACACCATGGTCCGGCACAACCTGCCGGCCACGATCGTGATCTCCAACAACGCCGGCTGGACGGCAGGCTCCAACGACACGCCAGGCCGACCGCTCGGATACGGCCAGCGCTACGAGGACATCGCCGTCGCCCTCGGCGGCCACGGCGAGCACGTGACCGAGCCGGAGGAGATCGGCCCGGCGATCGAGCGGGCGATGGAGTCCGGCCTGCCGGCCGTGGTCAACGTCGAGGTCGAGCAGCACGCGATGCCCGGCCAGGCCCGCTTCGGCGGCTACTCGGCCACCCTCAGCCGATAGCGCGACCGTTCGTGTGACGTAGGCTCAGGGGCGGGACGCCGGTCCCGCCCCTGTCTCGTGTTTCAGCAGCATTGGAGTCAACTCATGGCCTCGGTCCCAGCCGAACATGCCGATCTGGTCGGCGCGCCTCACTTTGCCCACCTCGCGACCGTCAACCGCGACGGATCGCCGCAGTCCTCGCCGATCTGGATTCGCGCTGGCCGCGTCTCGGACGATGGCGCGATTGAGTCGATCTTCTTCGTCACCGGGCTGCGCTATCGCAAGACGCTGAACATGCAGCGCGAGCCGCGCGTGGCGCTCTCGATCCACGGCGCCGACAATCCGTATCGGATGTTGGAGATCGTCGGCCGGGCGTCGTTTGAGCCGCGAACGTCGTGGGACGAGCTCGACGCCATCTCGAACCAGTACATGGGCCGCGACTATCCGTTCAAGGGCGACGACCCGGCCGGCTGGCACGTGACCGTCGAGATCGATCGGGTCACGCTGCCCAATGACGGCTCTGCTGAGCAACCTCCCTTTGTGGACCCGCCGGCGGCCCAGTCCGACCTGCTGATGCCGCCGCACTTCGCTCATGTCGCGACCGTCAGCTCAACCGGTCAGCCGCGTTCATCGGTGGTCTGGCATCGTCGGCCCGCGGGCGGCGGCGAGAACGACCTGGAGTTCTGGACCTCAGCCGAGACGCTCAAGACGCGGCACCTGCGCAACAATCCCGCGATTGCCGTCAGCATCCACGACGAAGCCGACCCCTACCGCTACACGGAAGTCCGAGGACGGGCCCAGATCACGCCGATCGACGGTCGTCAGATGGCGAACGAGTTGACCCGGCTCTACTGGAAGCTGGACGAGTTCCCCATGGACGTGAGCGCGATGAACAGCGTCGCCATCCGCGTCGAGACGACGCACCGGGTCGGCTGAGGCTCACTCCATGGCGTCGATGGCGGCCTGCGCTTCCTCGCTGCTGACGACGGCAATCTCCTGGTGGAACCACCAGTTGCCGCCTTCGGGATCGACGGCGCGGTAGGTGCGGTCGCCGTAGAACTGGTCTTCCGGCTCTTGCATAATGTTTGCGCCTTCGGCCGCGGCCCGAGCGTGGTGCGCGTCGACGTCGTCGACGTAGACCATCACACTGGCGTGCAGGTGCGGCAGCCTTCCCGGGCCGCCGAGTCCGCCTTCCGGATACGCCGTGGCCAACGTCACCTCTTCACCGTCGTAGACCAGTGACGCATGGCCGACGCTGCCGTCGGGCATGTCGAGCCGGAAGCGCTCCTCGAAGCCGAACGCGCGGCAGAGAAATTCGATCATCGCGGGCGCGTCGTCGTAGGACAGCGCCGGGACGATCCGCTGTCGCCGCCCGGCGCTCAGGTCAGGTTGGTCAGCTTGGTCCGTCATTGCCTTACTCCCCTGAATCCATCTCGGCCATCGCTGCGGCCATTTCTTCCGGCGTCACGTCTCGGACGTGCTGGTGGAAATCCCAGCTCACGCCTTCGGGATCGACCGCGCGGTAGGTGCGATCGCCGTAGAACTGGTCGGCTGGCTCCTGCGTGATTTCGGCCCCGGCCGCGCGCGCCCGCTCGCAGTGGGCGTCGAGGTCGTCGACGTAGACGACCACCTGGGCGTGCGCGCCTCCAAGCGCCTGCGGGCTGCTCAAACCCATCTCGGGGAAGGCGCTGGCGAGCATCAGCGTCTCGCCGTTCATCTGCAACTCGCAATGCCCGACGGTTCCGTCGGGCATCTCCAACAGCAGCCCTTGCTCGAAGCCGAAAGCGTTCTTGAGGAACTCGATCACGGCGGGCGCGTCGGCGTAGTTGAGATACGGCAGGATGCGCTGGCTGCCCTCCGGTGGATTCTGGACCATGCTGGATTCCTTTCGCTCGTTCCGGTTAGTCGGTTGGCTCGTCCTGCGGCTGCATGAAGGCCCAACGATGACCTTCAAGGTCGGTGGCTTCGTACAGGCGGGCGCCCCAGGGCTGGTCGACCGGTCCGTAGCGAATTGTTGCACCCTGGGCCGTCGCCCGCTGGAAATGAGCATCGACGTCATCGACGTGGATCAGGACATGGCTGGGGAGCTCGTCCAGCAGCTTCGGCGAGCAGTACCCGCCGCCGTCGAACAGCGAGGCCAGCATCACCTGCGCGCCCTCAAGCGCAAGCGCCGCGTGGACGACTCGGCCATCGGGAATCGTCTGCACGTCCACCGGCTCGAATCCGAACACGCGGCACAGCCACTCGATTGCTGCGCCGGCGTCCTCGTAGGCCAGGTAGGGGAACACGCGCTGCGGCTCGGCCATGATCAGTCCTCTTCGCTCGCGATCTTGAGCATCTCCGCCGCCGACTCCTGGTCGGGCACTTGCCTGAGCTGCTGCTGGAACGTCCAGCGATGGCCCTCGAGATCCTGGACCCAGTAACTGCGCGCTCCCCAGAACTGGTCTGCAGGCTCCGCAAGGATCTCCGCGCCTTCAGCTTGCGCCCGGGCGAAGTGAGCATCGACGTCGTCGACGTAGACCGTGATCTGCTGGTGCAGCGCCGCCAGCTCGCGTGGCGACTTCGTGCCGGCCTCGTCGAAGGGCGACGCCAGCATGATCTGCTCGCTGTTGAAGCTCAGCGCTGCGTTGCCGATGCGGCCGTCGCCGACCTCCATCCGCCGCACTTCCTCAAAGCCAAACACCCGGCACAGCCACTCGATGGCCGCAGGCGCATCGGCGTAAGTGAGCGCCGGGACGATCCGCTGATGGCCCAACTCACTGTGATCCGGCATGGCAACGCCCAACGTCATCGAATCGCGCAATCGCGACTCACGGTAGCGCATGTATGTTCGGAAATGCAAGCAGACGGCGAGTCGCGTTCACCAGGTCAGCAGCTTCTCCCGCACTTCCTCCTGCGACACTGACCGCACCCGCTCGAAGAAGCTCCAGCGGTGGCCTTCCAGGTCCAGCGCGTGATACTCGCGCAGACCCCAGAACTGGTCCTCCAGCGGATGTGTGATCTCGGCTCCCTCGCGGACAGCGCGCTCGAAGTGGGCTTCGACATCATCGACCTGCACGTGAACGCGCGTGGTCTCGAATGTGCCTGGACTCGGCGCCCGATTGCCGAACTGCTCCAGTTCCGACGAGAGCATGACGACGTGGCCGCCCAGAGCGAGCGCGGCGTGCGCGATGCGACCGTCGGGCATGGACAGGACCTCGTCGGGCGTGAAGCTGAAGACGCGGCAGAGCCAGTCGATCGCCTCGGGCGCGTCGTCGTAGGTCAGGTAGGGAAACGCGCCTCGCCGGTCGACTCCCGCCTCGACGGCGGTCCGTTCCGGGTTCACCGATTGTGTATTGACCATGTCATCGTCCTCTCCATAGTTGCAACATCGAGCAGGTGCTCTGAGGTCGAATGTAGAGGGCTGATCCGCCCCCGAATTCGTGAGTCGAATCACAAGTTCACAAGGATTCAGACCCCGTGTAACGCACTTGCCGTTTCACGTCCGCCGCGCAGCGTCGTCTAAGGCCAAGGGCCTGCATGGGCGATGCTTGCCCTCGCCTTGCGCAGGGATTCGCTTGACGGCAAAGCAAGCGCGTCGTCAGCGACGGCGGAACACCTCAGGCACATTCAACTGGCCAGCGTCATTTCTGCCCCAACAGACCAGTTCGCGGTCGTTGGTGACCGCGCAGGTGTGCGCCGCCCAGGAGTGGGAGATCAACTCGACATAGTCGTTGCCCGACGGTGCGTCGAGCTGTCCAAATGTGTTGTCGCCCCAACAGACGAGCGCGTTGCCGCTGGTGATCGCGCACGTGTGACCAAGACCGGCGGCGACATCGAGGTATCGACCGGCGGGCACATCGGACTGTCCGCGATCGTTTCGGCCCCAGCAACTGACCTGGCCATCCAGCGTTCGTACGCAGTTGTGATAGCCGCCCACGTTGACGCGGTCGTAGAGGCCTGCGGGATTCTCGGCCTGGAAGTAGGTGTTGTCGCCGAAGCAGACCACCCGGTACTCGTCCTGACCACCATCGTCGGAGTGCCTGCGGCATCGGTGATCGACCCCAACGCGGTAGGCCCAGTAGACCACGGTACCGCCGTTCTCCTGCCAGTTGGCTTGCGTCCAGCGGGAACCCCAGCAGACCGGCTCTCCGTCGGGCGTCAGCGCGCACGAGTAGTCGGCGCCGATGTCCAACCAGCGAAGCGGACGTTCAGGCGGCGCGATCTGGCCGGCGTCGTTCGAGCCCCAGCACCACACCTCGTCCTCCGTGGAGGATGCGCATGTATGTCGCGCGCCGACGCCGAACGACCTGACTTCTTTCGTGATCTGGACCAACGGACGATCGTCGGCCGACGGAGGTGCCGGGGCCGCATTAGCGAGCGCTGTCGGCGCGACCGCCTGACCGTTGTCGTTCCCGCCCCAACAGACTGCTCCACCTTCCTCCCTGACTGCGCAGGTGTGATACCAGCCGGCGCTGATCTGGGTGAACCGTCCTGCGGGCACGTTGTTCTGACCGCTGGTGTTGGTACCCCAACATTCGACCCCTCCCGCGTCATCTACGGCGCACGTGTGCAGCCCGCCGGCGCTCACCGCCTCGAAGTCGCGGACGGGGGTGTCTGATGCCTGGCCGTGCTCGTCGCGGCCGTAGCAGAACAGCCGGCCTTCGGCGGTCAACATGCAGCTATGTCCCGCACCAGCCGACACCTGAGACGCCGGGCCTTGATACGAGGATGACTGGCCATACTCGTCGTATCCCCAGCAGACCTGGGCGCCGTCGTCGCGCAGGGCGCAACTATGGCCGCTTCCGGCACTGACGCTGAGATAGTGCCCCGCCGGAATCTCAAGCTGCCGGGTATGGTTCCTGCCCCAGCAGACGAGGTTGTTGCCCGTCCTGTCGAGAACCGCGCAAGTATGTTCGCGGCCTGCGCTCACCTGAGCGTAGGTATCGGCGGGCACGCTGGTTTCGCCGAACTCGTTGCTGCCCCAGCATCGGATCGCCTGCTGGTCGGTCAGCGCGCACGTGTGCTCGTAGCCGGCGTCGACCTGGATGAAACTGCCGCTCGGCACGTCCGACTGACCGCGCTGATTCGCGCCCCAGCACTCAAGCTCGCCCTCCGACCACAGGGCGCAGTTGTGGAATCCACCGGAACTGATCTGGGCAATGAACCGCTCGCCAGGCCGAGGCGCGCGCGGCGGCGGAGCCAACGCCTCCTGCTGTTGGTCTTGCTGGCCTCCCGGCGGACGCACCGCCTCTTCCTCTGCTTCGGGCTGTGCTTGCGTTTGCTCGTCCTGCGCCGGTTCGGCCGCCGATTGCTCCTCAACCGCCTCTACCGCCTGCTCTTGCTGCTGAACCTGCGGTTGCGGCTGCTCCTGCTGCGCGGGTTCATCGGCCTGCCGTTCAACAGGCTGCTGCTCGATCGCCTGTTCGTTGGAGGCGGTTTGGGGGCTGGACTGCTCGGATGCTCCGCTGCACGAGACGAGCACAGCTACCGCTGCCAGCAGCAGCACGATCCACATAGTCGACTTCATACACATTTTCCGATCAACTGTTATTGCACGGTGATGAGCCAGCGTAGCTCAGCCTCCCTCAATGCCCGTTCATCGGGCCGTCTGGCGCGATAGGCGGGTATCCGATAGCCTCAGAAACGCTGCGCGTTTGCGCGTGCCCATTTCCAGCGCATTAGCGGACCTGTCTACGGATGGCGGGACGCGACGGAGGATGACATGGACCTCGGACTGACTGAAGAGCAGGAACTGCTGAAGAATTTCGCCCGCGATTTCCTCACCAACGAGTGCACGGAGAAGCTCGTGCGCGACATGGAGGAGGACGAGCGCGGATACACCGACGACCTCTGGAACGGCATGGCCAACCAGGGTTGGATGGGCCTGATCACCGCTGAGGAACTCGGCGGCGCCGGGCTCAACTTCCTCGACCTCTGCGTGCTGCTGGAAGAGTTCGGCCGCGCATTGGTTCCGGGACCGTTCATCAACACCGTGCTCAGCTCCGGACTCGTCGAAGCCGTGGGCAGCGACGAGCAGAAGCAGCAGTACTGCACCGCCGTCGCCGCCGGTCAGCACGTGATGACCTTCGCCCTGACCGAGCCGTCGGCCCGCTTCGACAGCTCCGGCATCGAGGCCACCTGCGCCCCCGATGGCGACGGCTACGTGCTCAACGGCACCAAGCTGTTCGTTCCCGACGCCCACGTCAGCGACACGATCGTCGTCGTCGCGCGCGCCGAAGGCTCCGAGGGCGACGAGGGCGTCTCGATGTTCCTCGTGCCGGGCAACGCCGAGGGCGTCACGACGACCGTCCTGCAGACCATCGCCGCCGACAAGCAGTGCGAGGTCAAGCTCGACAACGTCCGCGTCAGCGGCGACGCCCTGCTCGGCCCGGCCGGCGGTGCGTGGCAGATCATCGATATCGCCAAGCGCTACTTCACCGTCGCCTACTGCGCGTACATGGTCGGTCTGGCGCAGCGCGACTTCGAGATCTCGGTCGACTACGCCAAGGAGCGCATCCAGTTCGGTCGCCCGATCGGCTCGTTCCAGGCGATCCAGCACAAGGCCGCCGACATGATTACCGATGTCGACGGCTCGCGCTTCATCATGTACCGCGCCGCCTGGGCTGTGACCGAGGGCGAAGACGACGCCGACCTGCAGGTCGCCATGGCCAAGGCCTGGTGCTCGGACGCGACACGCCGTGTCGTGGCCCACGGCCAACAGATCCACGGCGGCATCGGCTTCACCAAGGAGTACATCATTCAGCTCTACTTCCGCCGCCAGAAGATGGCCGAGCTGATGTGGGGCGACGCCGACCACCACCGCGAGAAGGTCGCCGACCTACTCGGCATCTAATCGCCTATTCGCGGAACGACCGCACCAACAAGAGGCGCCTTCCTCCGGGAAGGCGCCTCTCGCGTGCATCGCAGTGGCCGTTACTGCTTCCCTCTCCCAAGGGAGACTTGCGCGTAGACCCTCGGGTTCCACTCCCTCTCCCTCTGGAGACCTGCGCGTAAACCGCCGGGGTCTAACTCCCTCTCCCTCTGGGAGAGGGCTGGGGTGAGGGTCCGGCCACCGTTACCTATCTGGTCGTCAGGCATGCCCTGGCCACGGAAGGCCCTCACCCTAACCCCCCTGCCTTCGCAGGGGCAGGCTTCTCCCGCGGGGAGAGGGGACCGGAAAGGGCTTACGCGCAGGTCTCCAGAGGGAGTGGGGGTCAATCCCGGCGATTTTCGCGCCGCCCTCACCGATGGGAACGACCCTCCGCCCGACCGCAGCCGTTGCTACTCCCCGGCATCCAGACGCGACTTCTTGCGCACGAACCACCAGCCGATCAGTAGACCGACCAGGGAGAGGCCGACCGCGACGATGATCGCGGCGATCCAGGTCCAGAGGGGGGCCGAGTAGCGGCTGTGCGAGTCGGCGAGGGCCGGCGCGACGAATGAGAGCCATGCCGCAAGCGCCCACGCCGCTCCGACCAGGCGGACTATCGGATAGCCTCTAGTCATGGCACGCAGACGACGGCGGCGCCCCGCCGAGGCGCCCGAGCCGACCCAGCCGACTACTCGATCCTCCATCGTGCGGCTCTCCTACCCCGATCAGGATACGATGCATCTGCGCACGTTCTGGTCGCCGCTACCCAATTGGGCATATGGAGCGATTCCCGGCCTGGTCTGCGCATTGATCGCCGTGGCGCTCTTTGGCGGCGACGACTGGTTGGGCGCGGCGGTCATTGGCCTCGCGGCTGGGTACTTTGGCGGCGGCATCATCTGGGCGATTCTCGGGGTGGTCGGCGGCGACGTGTTGGAGATTGATTTCGATCTCTCCAGCGACATTGCTCGCGTACATCAGTCGGTCGTCTGGATCGTCAACCGCGACTGGGACTTCGATCTCTATGACGTCGAGACGATCACGATGACCGAGAAGCGCGCCCGTCCGATGCTGCTCCAGTTTGGCGGCTCGCACAGCGCGCACATTGCCTTCGCCGACGGCAGCACGATGCGGATCGGCCGCTTTCCGACGCACCAGGAGGCGCTCGACCTGGGGCGCGCAGTGTCGGATTTCATCGGAGTGCAACTCGAACGACCGGAGGAGGACGAGCGTCGACGAGGTCGATCATGACCCAGGCGCTCACTGAACCGGAGGCGATCCGCGAGCGGTTTGCTGTTGAAATGGCCGAGCGCCCGGGAAAGCTGCAACGTCACGTCAAGCGCGTTGAGCGCGGTGCGTTGCGACTGGCGGCGATCCACGAACTCGACCGCGATATCTGCGCGGCCGCCGCGACCGGTCACGACCTGTTTCGCCACTGCACCGACGCCGAGCTGCTGGCGCTGTCGCGCCACTACCGCGTGCCGATTACGCCGGACGAGGAAGCTGCTCCGATCATCCTGCACGGACCGCTGGCAACCGCGTACGCGCGGAGCGTCCTCAACGTCGAGCACGATGTCATCCTCGACGCCATTGCCTACCACACCACAGCCCATCCCGGGTACACGCCCGAGTCGCTGGCCGTGTTCCTGGCGGACAAGATCGACCCGAAGAAGGTCCAGCGCGATCCAGGTCTCGCTGCTGTGGCAGCGGCAGCTGAGCAGGATCTCTACGCCGCCGCCGCACTCGTTCTCGAGCGCAGGCTGTCGACGCAGCTCCACAGCGGATTGCCGCTGCATCCGCTGGCCGTCGCCAGCCGCAACGCGTTCCTGCGGCGGATGCAATGACCACGCGAGACGACGCCGCCAACGGCATCGACGAGGAGGGCGCAGCCGTCGGCCGCGTGATCGACGCCGGCGAGACGGATCTCGACGCGCATGATCGCGCCTTGCGGCCGTCGCGGCTTGAGGAGTTCGTCGGTCAGGCGACAGTCCACGAGGCGATCCGCATCGCCGTCGACGCCGCCCGGCAGCGCAACGAGGCGCTCGATCACCTGTTGCTCTACGGGCCTCCCGGGCTGGGCAAGACCACGCTGGCGCGAATCGTCGCCCGCGAAATGGGCGTGAACCTGCGGCCAACCAGCGGTCCCGCGATCCAGCGCGCCGGCGACATCGCCGCCATCCTGACCACGATGCAGACCCACGATGTGCTGTTCATCGACGAGATTCACCGTGTGCCTCGCTCGGCCGAGGAGGTGCTGTACTCGGCGATGGAGGATTTCCAGCTCTTCATGATGATCGGCAGCGGACCCGCGGCTCGCAGCGTGCAGCTCTCGGTCAAGCCGTTCACGCTGATCGGCGCGACGACCCGCTACGCGATGATCTCGCCGCCGCTGCGCGACCGATTCGGGATGGTCCAGCGTCTTGACTTCTACAACACCGATGAGCTTGAGCGCGTCATCGTGCGATCGGCCACGGCGCTTGATGTCGAATTGGAGCCGGCGGGGGCGCGCACGTTGGCGGAACGCGCTCGAGGCACGCCTCGGATCGCCAATCGGTTGCTGCGCCGTGTTCGCGACTACGCCGAGGTCCGCGCCGACGGCGTGATCAGCCGCCGCGTCGCCGATGACGCGCTGCGTGGCCTGCGGGTCGACGAACTCGGCCTTGACGAGCACGACCGCAACCTGCTGCGCGCCTTGATCGAGGGATTCAACGGCGGACCCGTCGGTCTCGACACGCTCGCAGCCGCCGTCGCTGAGGACGCGGACACTGTCATGGACGTCTACGAGCCGTACCTGATTCAACTCGGTTTCCTCGCCCGCACGCCAAGAGGCCGCGTCGCCACGCCCGCCGCCTGGACCCACCTCGGGCTCACGCAGATCGATTCACCCCCTGGCCAGGCAGCCTTGTTCGATTCCATCTAGTCCCGTGCATGGGTCTCTCTCTATGGAGATCTGCACGTAAACCGCTAGGTTCTTACTCCCTCTCCCTCTGGGAGAGGGCTGGGGTGAGGGTCCGGGCGCCGCCTTATCTGGTCGTGGGGCCTGCCTGGGGTCGCGGAGGGCCCTCACCCTAACCCCCCTTCCTTCGCAGGGGCAGGCTTCTCCCGCGGGGAGAGGGGACCGGAATGGGATTACGCGCAGGTCTCCGCAGGTAGAGGGGACCGGACGCGATTGAGACGGAAGTCTCCCATGGGGGGGGCGTGGGCTTCCGACGCGGCGCTGCGACTCAGTCCAGCGCCAGGGCCGGTTCGCTGCGGGAGCCGGCGCCATTTGCGCCGTTGCGACCGTTGGCGAGCGTGCGCTCGCGCATCCGATCGAGCACCGCCAGCGCGGCGTCTTCGTCGAACTCGACCGACTCCTGGGCGGCGTACATCATTCGATAGAGCTTGGCGTAGTAGCCGTCCTCGATCCGGAGCAGCTCCTCGTGCGAGCCCTGCTCCATGATTCGGCCGTATTCGAGCACGATGATCCGGTCGACCGAGCGGATGGTCGACAGCCGGTGCGCGATCACGAACGCGGTGCGGCCCTTGAGCACACGCGCGATGGCCTGCTGGATCAGCGCCTCGGTCTGGGAATCGACATTCGCGGTCGCTTCATCGAGGATGAGGATGCGCGGGTCGCTGAGGATGGCTCGGGCGAACGCGACGAGTTGCCGCTGACCGATGGAGAGATTCTGCGCGCGCTCGGCGAGTGGTGTGTCGTAGCTCTGCGGCAACCGCTCGATCCACTGGTCGGCTCCGACCACCTGCGCAGCGGCGATCGCTTGCTCGCGGGTCGCCTCGAGGTTGCCGTACATGATGTTGTCCAGCACCGTGCCCGAGAACAGGAACGGGTCCTGTAGCACGACGCCCACGCGGTGCACCAGCGACGCCCGCGTCACTTCGCGCACATCGTGACCATCGATGCGGACTGCGCCCTCGGTGACTTCGTAGTTGCGCGTGATCAGCGAGGTGATCGACGTCTTGCCCGCGCCCGTCTCGCCGACCAGGGCGACCGTCTCGCCCGGCTGCACTTCAAGGTCGAGATCGAACAGCACGCGCACCCCGTCCACGTACTCCAGCGACACGTTGTCGAAGCGGACGTGGCCGGCAATGTCGGGCAGGTCGCGAGCGTCGGGCGCGTCTTCAATCTCGGGCTCCGTGTCGAGGACCTCAAAGACGCGCTCGGCGCCGGCCATTGCGCGCTGGAACATCGTGTATTGCAACACGAGGTCCCGGACGGGGTCGAAGAATCGCTGGATGCCGATGGCAAACGCGATGATCGCCGCGACGCCGGCCGCTTCGTCGAGGTCGCCGCCGCTGAGTCGGGCCGCCGCGACCACGATGATCAGCGCCGTCGCCAGCGCGATCAGGATTTCGACCAGCGGCATGATCGCCGCCGAGAGCAGGCCCGCTCGCCGCGTGGCTCGCAGGTTCCAATTGTTGATCCGGTCGAATCGCTTCGCGTTCTCCGATTCGCGGTTCAGGCTCTGGACGACGCGCACGCCGTTGAGGTCTTCGTTGAGCGTGGAGTTGACGGCGGCAATCGCGACGCGTGTCTCGAGGAACGCCCGGCGCGCTCGCCTGCTCCAGAACGCCATCGAGACGATCAGGATGGGCAGCACGGCGAACGAGACCAAGGCGAGCTGCCAATCGATGAACAGCATCACGGCCATGATGATCGCGAGTCCGAAGATGTCGCCAATCACGGTCAGCACGCCCGAGGTCAGCATCTCCTGCAGCACCTGGACATCGGAGGTGACCCGCGACATGATCGCGCCGACCTCGCCGCGGTCGTAGAAGCGGTGTTCCAGCCGCATCAGGTGGTCGAAGACCTCTTGACGCATGCGCCTGAGGATTGGATGTCCCACGTTGGCCATCAGCCATTGGCGGGTGAACTCCGAGGCCCAGGAGACCCCGACGATGATGGCGAAGTAGATCGCGATTTCGTCGAGCTGGGAGAGGACGCCGTCCTCCAACGCTCCTTGTAGGGCGACGTAGACGACCAGCACCTGGATATTGAAGGCGACCGCGAAGATCGCGTTGGCGACGATGGCCGCGAGCAGCCGCTTCTTGTGCGGACCGATGTAGCGGCCGAAGCGGCGCACGAGCCGTGGGTTGTAGAGCGTGCCGTATTCCTTGTCCCAGCCGTCGGCCATCGAGGCTGAGGAGGCCCAGGCGCTGCGCGGACCGCTGCCGCCCCCGCCCAGGTTGGAGGTCCAGCCTCCGGCCATCCCGCCGCCCATCATGCCCATCTAGCCGCTCCCGCCCACTACGGCGACCGGCTCCAGGGACTCGGCGGGGTTTGCCCGTGCCGATTCCTGGTCGCGCAGTTCCAGTTCGTAGATCTCGCGGTAGAGGCCGCCTTGCCGCAGTAACTCGTCGTGCTTGCCGCGCTGGACGATCTCACCTTTGTCCAGCACCAAAATCTGGTCGGCGTCGCGCAGCGAGCGCAGCCGGTGGGCGATCACGAACGTCGTCCGCCCGCGCATCAACGCCGCCATCGCCTGCTGGATTTCGAATTCGGTCGCCGCGTCCACCGACGACGTCGAATCGTCGAAGATCAGCACGCGCGGGTCCATCAGCAGCGCGCGTGCAATCGCGATCCGCTGCTTCTGGCCGCCGGAGAAGTTGGCGCCGCGCTCGCCGACCCAGGTGTCGTACTTGTCGGGAAGGCGATTGATGAAATGGTGTATCCGCGCCAGTTTGGCCGCTGCTTCGATTTCCTCGTCGGTCGCGTCGGGCCGTCCGTAAGCGATGTTCTCCTTCAGCGTGGCGGCGAACAGGAACACCTCCTGCTGCACGATTGCGACCTGGCGGCGGAGTTCCTCCAACGGCCAATCGCGAACATCCTGGTCGTCAAACTCGACGCTGCCGGCGCTGACGTCGTAGAAGCGCGGGATCAAGTTGACGACGGTCGATTTCCCGCTGCCGGTTAGACCGAGCAACGCGATCAACTCGCCCGGCTTCGCTTCAAGCTCGATATCGCGGAGCACCGGCGAGCGCGAATCGTAGGCGAAGCTCACGTGATTGAACTTGACGTGTCCCTGCGGATTCGCCGGTGCGACGGCCCCAGGGTTGTCCTGCACTTCCGATTCCTGGTCGAGAATCTCGAAGATGCGCACGCCCGCCGTGGCGGCGCGCGGGACCATCATCACCATCCAGCCGAGTCCGCGGATCGGCATCTGCAGCACCGTCAGGAACATCAGGAACATGGTCAGTTCGCCGACGGTGAAGTTGCCGTTGACGACCTCGCGACCGCCGTACCAGATCGTCAGCACGATTGCCGTAGCGCCGAGCATGGTCATCAGCGGCATGTTGACCGCTTGCACCATCGAGGCGTCATACGACCGCTGCTGCAGCCAACTCGCCGCCCGCCCGAACTTCTGGCCTTCGAACTCCGCCCGGCCGAACGCCTTGACGACGCGGATGCCGGACAGCGCCTCTTGCAGCACGGTTCCGAGCTGCGCCTGCGATTCCTGCACGTCGTTCCAGATCGGCCGCAGCCGTCGCGCCACGAAGGCCGAGCGGGCCGCAATCAGGATCATGATCGCCCAGACGATTAGCGCCAGCTGCCAGTGGATCATCAGCATGATCACCAGCGTGCCGATGCCCAGCACCAGCGTGAACGAGAGTTGCACGCCGCCGAAGTTGATGAACATGCGCACCACTTCGACATCCTGGGTCGCGCGGACCATAATCTGGCCAGTTTCGGCGCCGTCGTGGAAGCGGAACGAAAGCGTCTGCAGCCGCTGGTAGATCGCGTTGCGCAGGTCGTAGGCAACGGTCTGGCCGACCCACTCGGCCAGGTAGCGCTGAACGAACATCGTCGTGCCGCGCATCACCGCCGCGCCGACCAGCGCCAGGCCGGCCACGGCGACCAGCCATCCAGTGATAGCGATCACCGTGTCGCCGTTGACGATCTCTGTCGAAATGGCGGTATCAATTGCCCAGCGCAAGAGCCACGGGGTCGCGATGGCGAACGCAGCGGTCGCGAGGATCGCGGTCGCGGTGATCGTCAACCCCTTCCAGTAAGGCAGGGCGAAGCGCAGAACGCGACCAAGGACGAGGAACGAGACCGGCAGGCGCAAGCCTCGTCGAGGTTGGACATCGGCAGTCAGTGCGGTCAATTTCGGCTCCCGAGCGGGCGGCTGTCACTCACCGCCTCGGCGTCGGCGCGCCGTTCAGACTCAGTCATAGTTCACTCGCAGTATAGTGACCGCCCGCCAAGATGCCACCCGTCGACGTCCACCAGGTTAACGCCGATGCACACGCACCTCACCGCTCGCAACCTATTCCAGTCCCGCCCCCGAGCCGGGACCCGCTCGGCGCTTGTTCGCAGGCCTCCTATCGGGCAAGTGGCCAGGTCCGCGCGACCTCTTCGGTTCCCTCTCCCCGAGGGAGAGGGTTAGGGTGAGGGCCGCCGGAGATCAGAACAAGTGGTGCTTCCAGTTTGGCACGACTCGCCGGACCCTCACCCCAGCCCCCCGTGTCAAGCACGGGGCAGGCTTCTCCCAGAGGGAGAGGGAGTGTACAACTCTACGATTTGCGCGCAGGCACTCATCGATTCAGACCATGACCAACGCACTGCAACTCCGACCGATGACGATTGACGACGTGGACGATGTCACGGCGCTGGACGGTCGTGCGTTTGGCGAATCGGGCTGGAGTCGACGCTACTTCGTCGGGGAGATCACTGAATCGCGGATTAGCGTCTTCTACGTCCTGGTCGATGCCGACGAGACCATCCTCGGCTACTTCGGTACCTGGCACATCGTCGATCAGCTTCAACTCTGCACGTTCGCGGTCGATCCGGCTCTGCACGGCCGGGGATTGGGCTCTGTGCTGCTCAACTGCGTCTTCCGCCTGGCTCAGCGGTTGGAGTGCAACGTGATCCAGCTCGAGGTGCGAGCCTCGAACACGGCTGCGCGCGAGCTGTATCGGAGCCGCGGTTTCGCCGAGGATGGGGTGCGTCGCAACTTCTATTCGAAGCCCGTCGAAGACGGCATTGCGATGAGTATCTCGCCACCGGCGGCGCTCGAGTTGAGACTCAGCGAGGCCGCCGCGAACCGCTGGCCGGACGGAGTGGCGCTCAATTGGGACGATCGCGCCGGCCGGTCGGAGGAGCATTGGCCCGCTCGCTGAGACGATCGCTGCGGGGTCTGCGATACACTTGCCGCCATGAACCTCAACGAACAGATTGACCAGCTACTCGAGCGTTCCCGCTATATCCGCGCCATCGGTCCGACGACCGAGGACTTCATGCGCTGGCGCGACGGCGCGGAGGAACTGCTGCTGGATGCCGTCGGCGACGATCATCCGGTCATGGACAGCTACCGCGCCGCGATCGGTCCGCGCGAGCGGCTCGACGCCGAAGGCCTGCAGATCCACGGGCAGTTCGGCATGGCCCCGCGCCTGATCGCCGCCGAAGAAGTGCTGCGCTCGCTGGTCGCGTAGCCTGACGCCAGTTGCCCGTCAGACAGCCGCGCCCGCCTTCTGCTCGACGATCGATTCAATCAGGTCGGCCGCGTGCACGTAGGTCAGGTGGGTCGTGTTGATCACCACGTCGTAGAGCAGCGGCGACCAGACATCGACCTTCCAGAACTTCTGGTGGAAGGCGGCGCGGCCCTTGTTGAACTCCTCGATACTGCGCGCGGCCGCGATCTCGTCCACGCCCTCCCACTGCTGCACGCGCTCGAGCGCAACCGCGGGATCGGCGACGAGCTGCACGTGCGTCGCGTCGGGCATGTCGCGCAGGATCATCTGGCCGCCGCGACCGATGATCACGACATTGCCCCGCTGCGCGATCGACTCGATGATCTGTGAGGTCGTATTGAGGATCGCGCGGTCGTCAACCACACCGGAGCCGGCGTCGCTCAACTCCTGGTAGCTCTGCGAGAGCATCAGCTCGAGGTTGCCTGAGCCGAGCATCGGATCGATCGCGCCGCCGGCCGCCGAGCGCTCCAACGCTCGCTGGAGGAAATGGCCCAGCCGCGCCCGCAGCGAGTCGGTGCGCTCGTCCTTCTCGGCCACTTCCGAGACAGTGCGGCCGAGCTGGCGGGATGCGTCGACGAGCACCGTCTGATCGATGTACTCGAGCCCGAGGTCGCGACACAATCGACGCGACACGTCGCGGGCCCCGCCGCCGTACTGACTGGATACGGTGATCACCGGCATCGCACACCTCCTGCGCTGTCCTGATCTTCGCCACAGGGTACTTGACCGGGAACACAGGCAGCGCGGCCCAGTGTGGGGTCGGTCAGCCCTCGAACAGCATCGCGCCCAACGGTAGCGTGCGGCGCAGATTCCAGCCGCTGGGACCCTCGGACTGCTCGACGGCGTCGAACACGCCGACATGCGTGACGACGAGGAAGTAACGCTGCGCCGACAGCGCCTGGGCCGCGCTCAGCGCCTCCGCCTCGCGACGGAAGCGGCCCAGGGTGAGCGCGGTTCGCTCGAGTGGCGAGCGCGAGCGGATCAGCGCGTCGGGCTCCTGCTCCGGGTAGAGATCGCGATAGACGATCGAGGAGATGCGCTGGGCGTCGTCGGCGCCCTGCTCGGCGACCATCTGCAACAGGTGTTGGCCGTCGTCGTACCAGGATTCCGGTGCGCCCAGCTCCAGCATGAAGGGGTGAAACAGGCCGAGGATGATCTCCAGCATCTGCTGCAGGTCGTCCAGGCCGTAGTGATCGTCGAACTGATCGGTCAGCGGGATATGCGGCGGAGTCGTGTCGACCTGGTCGCGGTCGTACAGCGCGCGGACCAGGTCGATCTGCTCGCGAGCCTGTTCATCGGGCACCAGGGCCAGCATGCGTTGCACCATGAGATCAGATTAACCCACAACGGCTCCTCCGCCACTCGGACGGAGGAGCCGTTCATGGAGCGATGATCGGCGTCTGCGCAACCGATCGCAAGGGTTAGCTCGCGTCGCCGTCGGCGACGACCTCGGCGACCGCTTCGCTGACCGGTCCGCTGTTGATCGTGATGCGCTGCGGCTCGGGTTCGTCGGCCTTGGGCAGCGACAACTCAAGCACGCCGTTGGCCAGGTGGGCCGAGATGTCGGAGGCGTCGTAGGACGGGTCCAGGCGGAAGCTGCGCGAGAGCACCGTGCGGGTCACCTCGCGGCGGCAGTACTTGCGATCCTCGCCTGCGCCGTTCTCCGAACGCTCGTCGCTGGCGTGCTCGGCGTGGATGGTGAGCTGGCCGTCGTTGACGGTGACCGAGATCTCGTCCTCGTCGAAGCCGGGCAGCCAGGCCTCGATGCCGACGCCCTCGTCGTTCTCGTAGACGTTGACCGGGAGCTGCCAGGACGCGGTCGGTGCGCTGGCCGCGGCAGTCGAGGCGAACCTGCGGGGCCGGCGTGCGAATGCGCTGTTGAAGACGCTGTCGAACTCGGCGAACGGGTCGCGGATCAGGATCTTGCTCATGACGTATTCCTCTCTGCCGATGCGGTGCTGGTTCCGGTTGTCTATGCTCATCGGCTCTGAGGAAACCTTATACAGAGACTATCAAGATTGCAAGAGATTTGACTGTTTCGCAGGAAACTATCCTGTCTCCGATTCGTGAGAACACAATATCTCTGATAACATCGGACTCAAGAATGGGAACGGAGACCTTCATGGCCCAGGACTTCTATCAAATCCTCGGCGTCTCCCGTGATGCCTCCGACAAGGAGATCTCCTCCGCCTATCGCCGGCTCGCCCGTCAATATCACCCCGACGTGACCGGCGGCGACAAGGCGTCGGAAGCTCGCTTCAAGGAAGTCAACGCCGCGCACGGCGTGCTGGCTGACAACGAGAAGCGCGCCGCCTACGACAAGTGGGGCGATCAGTGGGAGCACGCCGATCAACTCGAAGAGATGCAGCGTCAGCACGGCGGGTTCGGATTTGGCGGCTTCGGCGGACAGTCGGTTGGCGGACAGCCATTCGCCGGACCCGATGGCAACGTCCGCGTCGAGTTCGGCAACGCCGACTTCGGCGAGATGGGCGATCTGGGCGACATCTTCGGCAGTTTCTTCGGCGGCCAACGCGGCGGGCATATGGGGGGCGGACATGTAGGCGGCGCGCCGGCTCGTCCAGCTCACGGCCGCGACATTGAGCACAATGTGGAAGTTTCGCTGCGCGAGGCGTTCCACGGCACCACGCGGACGCTCCAGCGCGGCGCCGGCGGCTCGCGACTGGAACTCACGATCCCGCCCGGCGTCCGCGACGGTCAGCGGATCAAGTTCACCGGCAAGGGTGAGGAACTGACCAACGGACAGAACGGCGACCTCGTCCTGATCGTGAGCGTGGACGAGGACCCGGTCTTTGAGCGACGCGGCGACGACTTGCTGGTCCCCGTGGATGTGCCAATCACCACCGCGGCGTTGGGCGGAGAGGTCGCCGTGCGCTCACTGAGCGGCAGCGGACGTCTCGCCTTGCGTATCCCGGCCGGCACCCAGAACGGCCGCGTCTTCCGACTCGCCGAACAGGGCATGCCGCGCTTCAAGCGCGACGGTCGGGGCGACATCCTGGCCGAGGCCCGGTTGCTCATGCCCGAATCCCTGACCCCGGAACAGTCCGACCTGTTCCGTCAGCTCCGGGCGTTGGAAGGCGACGACCAATGAGCAACCGGCCCGTCTACACGATCCGCATTGCCGCGCAGATGGTCGGCGTGCACCAGCAGACCTTGCGCACCTACGAGCGCGAGGGCTTGCTCACCCCGGCGCGTTCGGCCGGTCGCCAACGCCTCTACAGCGACGACGACATCGCGCGACTGCGCGTCATCCGGCGCTTGATCGACGAGCTGGGCGTCAATCTGGCCGGGGCCGACATCATCCTCCGGCTCCGGCATCGGATTACCGAACTCGAACAGGAAAACCGTCTGCTGCGCGACGAGATCCAGCGACAGCGCGACCAGCAGCTACCGACCGTCCGGACGCCATTCCGGGATGGACAGGAGCGACGACGATGATGAGACGAGACCGATTCACCAACCAGGCCCAGCAACTGCTCGAAGCCTCTCAGCAGCTCGTGCGCGAGAAGCGGCACGCGCAGTGGGATGTCGAGCACCTACTCGCCAGCATCGCGCGGGTCGAGGACGGGCTGGTCAACGACCTGCTCAACGCCTTGAACGTTGACCGCGCCCGGCTGCGCGCCGACGCGGACACGGCGATCGATGCTGCGCCCAGGCTGAGTTACGACGTGGTTCAGCTCACGGTCACGCCGCGCGTGGTGCAGTTGCTCGAACGCGCCAACGTCGAGGCCGAGCGGTTGAATGACGAGTACGTAGGCGTCGAGCACCTGCTGATCGCAATCAGCGGCGACTCCGGCGGTCCCGCCGCGGACATTCTGCGCTCGCACCAGATCACCGCAGAGCGCCTGTACGCCGCGCTGCGCAATATTCGAGGCTCACGCCGCGTCGACCAGCCCGATGCCGAGTCGCACTACGACTCGCTCAACCGCTACGCGACCGACCTCACCCGGCTTGCCTCCGAGGGCAAGCTGGACCCGGTGATCGGCCGAGATGTCGAGATCCGGCGCGTCCTGCAGATCCTTAATCGCCGGACCAAGAACAATCCGGTGATCATCGGCGAAGCTGGGGTCGGCAAGACGGCGATCGCCGAGGCGCTCGCTCAGCGCATGGCCGCCGACGATGTCCCCAACAACCTGTCCGGCCGGCGGCTGATGGCGCTCGACATGGGCATGTTGCTCGCCGGCGCAAAGTTCCGCGGCGAGTTCGAAGAGCGGCTCAAGTCGGTGATCGACGAGGTTAAGGAGTCCGAAGGTCAGGTCATCCTGTTCATCGACGAGCTGCACACGGTCGTCGGCGCAGGCGCGGCGGAAGGCGCAATCGACGCCGCCAACATGCTCAAGCCTGCGCTTGCCCGTGGAGAATTGCGGGTCGTCGGCGCGACCACGCTTGATGAGTACCGCAAGCACATCGAAAAGGATGCGGCGCTCGAGCGGCGCTTCGCTCCCGTCTATCTCGACGAACCCTCGACCGAGGACGCGATCGAAATCCTGACCGCGCTCAAGCCCCGTTACGAGGCGCACCACGGCGTCGCAATCGGCGAGGACGCGATCGAGGCGGCAGTGCGGCTCTCGCAGCGTTACCTGACCGAGCGCAGACTGCCTGACAAAGCGATCGACCTGATCGACGAGGCCGCTTCGCGCATCGTGATCGCGAACCAGTCGCCTCCGGCTCGGGTGGTCGAGCTGCAGCGGCGGGTGGACGAACTCAAGGTCGAACAGGAGGCCGCGGCCCAGCGCGAGGACTACGAGTCGGCGGCGCGGATCAAGCAGGAACTCATGGCCATTCAGGACGAGGCCCAGGCCAACCGCAACGAGTGGGACGCGGCGCAGACGGTGAAGGACAGCGTGAACGAGCGCGACATCGCCGAACTGATCGGCGAGATGACCGGCATCCCGGTCAGCCGGATGCTGGCCGACGACGATGTCAGGCTGCTGCGCATCGAGGAGGAGTTGCACAATCGCGTGATCGGCCAGGCCGACGCCGTCACCGTCGTCTCCGACGCCATCCGCCGCGCCCGTGCCGGACTGAAGGATCCGACCCGTCCGATCGGTTCGTTCATCTTTGTCGGCCCGACGGGCGTCGGCAAGACCGAGCTGGCCAAGGCGCTGGCCGAGTATCTGTTCGACTCCGAGGACGCCCTGGTCCGGCTCGACATGTCCGAGTACCAGGAGCGCCACACGGTCAGCCGGATTGTCGGCGCGCCTCCGGGCTACGTCGGTTACGACGACGGCGGCGGCCTGACCGAGCTGGTCCGCAGACGACCGTTTCGCGTGGTCCTGCTGGACGAGATCGAGAAGGCGCACCCCGACGTCTTCAACCTGCTGCTGCAGGTGCTCGACGACGGACGGATCACCGACGGTCAGGGTCGGACGGTCGATTTCCGCAACACGATCGTGATCATGACCAGCAACCTGGGCACGACGGCCAGGCCTGACGCGCGGATGGGCTTCGCCGGCTCGCACGACGAACGCGCCCGCGACTGCGAACGTGCGCTGAAGGACTTCTTCCGGCCCGAGTTCCTCAATCGGATCGATGAGATCGTCTGCTTCGACCCGCTCAGCGAGGAAGAGTTGCTGCAGATCGTCGATCTGATCATCAAGGAGGAGCAAGCCCGGCTCGCGGACATGGGCCGCGACATCAGCTTCAGCGACGCCGCCCGCCGCCGGCTTGCCCGGGACGGACACGATCCCGCCTTTGGCGCACGCCCGCTGCGCCGGCTGATCCAGCGCCGGATCGAGAACCCGCTCAGCAAGATGCTGATCAGCGACGAGTTCCCCGAAGGCGCGACGATCGAGGTGGACTACGACGAAGACGACTACACCTTCACACCCGCAAACACGCCCGAACCTGCCCCGGCTCCCGCCTGACGTGAGTCGGGGCGGGACCGAGGCGGATGTACACTCGTTCCGACACCAACGACCTGGAGGCCCAATGACTACCCTCGCCCCGCCCATGACCGAGACGCTGCTCTACGAAGAGCGCGGACATGTCGCCGTCATCACCCTCAACCGACCGGAACGCCTGAACGCCATTTCCAATGACATGCTGGAAGCGCTCTCCGCCCAGCTCATCGCCTGTCAGCGCGAACCCGAGATTCGCGTGATCGTCCTGACCGGCGCGGGACGCGGCTTCTGCTCAGGACTCGACCTAGTCGATCAGCAGCAGCGCATGTCGACCGGCGAGGGCCGACCCGGCTACAACCTGTTCGACCTGCGCGATGCGCCTCCGGTCGTGTTGCAGAAGATGGACAAGCCCGTGATCTGCGCGCTCAACGGCGCAGCCGCCGGTTACGGCATGGACATGGCCCTGCTGGCCGACATCCGCATCGCCTCCGACCGCGCCAAGATGGGCGCCGTCTTTGCGCGCCGCGGCGTCCTGCCCGAGTCCGGCGGCACCTGGATCCTGCCCCGCCTGCTGGGCTGGGCCCGAGCCGCCGAGGTCGCCTTCCGCGGCCGCGTGCTCGACGCGCAGGAGTCGCTCGATGTCGGTCTGGTCAACGAGGTCGTCCCGCACGACGAGCTGATGACGCGCACGCTCGAACTGGCCGACGAGATCGCCGCCAACGCGCCGCTCTCCGTCCAGGCGACCAAGCGCATGATGCGCCTGGGCATGGACGAGCCGTTCGAGGCAGCGGTCGACCACATCTACCTGCAGCTCCTGCCGCTCTTCGGCTCCGACGACTTCAAGGAAGGCGTCCGCGCCTTCATGGAAAAGCGCGACCCCAACTTCCAGGGCCGCTAACGAGAACGAACATGCCCCAACGACCGATCAGCGACAACGAGATCGACAGGGTCTCCAGCTACCTGCTCGCGCAGGGCGAGAAGTATTCCTGGATCCAGCTCTGGCCTCGCGTCGTCGACGCCCGCATCGACTTCCTCGATACCCTCAACCGCGTCTCGGCGGAACAGGCCGCCTGGAAGCCGGGTCCGGATGACTGGAGCATCGAAGAAGTCGCCCAGCACGTGCTCGACGGCTCGCGCCGCAACGCCGACATGATTCATAATCTCAGTTTCGGCCGCGAACCGAACCTGGGACCGCAGGGGATCGGCGCGATCGACCCGGCGCAGCGCGCCGCCGATCTGGACTGGCCCGACCTGGTCAACGCCCTGCTCGACGATTCACGCACCTTCGGCAATGTGATCGACGGTCTGCCCGAGCCGCCGTCCTACGAGATCCGGCCTTCGCACCCGTACTTCGGCCCGCTGCACTCGCGCGCCTGGTTCATGTTCCAGCGCGTCCACGATCTCGACCACGTCAACCAGGTCAACGAGATCAAGGAAACCGAGGGCTACCCGGCATGAGCGAGCGCAAGCTGCAAGTCGCGATCGGGATGCACCGCGACGGGATCAACGACTGGGATTCCGCCGTCCGCTACGCCCGCGAGGCCGAACGCCTGGGCGTCTTCTCGTTCTGGTCTGCCGAGGCCTGGGGCCACGACGGGATCACCCCGCTCGGCTACCTGGCCGGCAAGACCGAGACGATCAAGCTCGGCACGGGCATCATCCAGGGCGGCACCCGATCTCCAGCCCTGGTCGGCATGACCGCGATGAGCCTGCAGTCGATGTCGGGCGGCCGCTTCATGCTCGGATTGGGCACCTCGGGACCGCAGGTCGTCGAGGGCTGGCACGGCGTGCCCTTCGCCGGGGCCGTCTCCCGGCTCAAGGAGACCGCCGAGATCGTGCGCATGGTCTGCAACGGCGAGCGCGTGATCTACGAGGGCAAGCACTACACGCTCCCGCTGCCCGGCGGCGAAGGCAAAGCCCTGCGCTCGGGCGCGCCGCCGATCGAACCGCCGCCAATCTACCTTGCCTCGCTTGGCCCGCGCAGCCTGAAGATCTGCGGCGCGGTCGCCGATGGCTGGCTCGGCACGTCGTTCATCCCCGAGACCGCCGACGTCTTCCTCGACGACATTCGCGCCGGCGCGGAATCGGCCGGTCGAAGCATTGAAGAGATCGACCTCGAAGCCGCTGTCGGAATCGAGTTCACCGACGACATCGAAGAGGCCGCCAAACGACACGCCCGCGGCATGGCCTTCACGCTCGGCGCGATGGGCTCGGCCAAGACCAACTTCTACAACGACGCCTTCTGCCGTCAGGGCTGGGACGACGTCGCCAAGGAAGTCCAGCGACTCTGGGTCAACGGCGAACGCGATCTCGCCCGCGACCGGGTCCCGGTGGAACTCGCCTTCAAGGTCAACATGCTCGGCGGTGATGCCGAAGTACGCGAGCGCCTGCGTGTCTACCGAGACGCCGGCATCAACACGATCCGCGCCGGCATCGCGGGAGATACCGTCAACGATCGGATCGCCAACCTCGAGCGCTTCATGCACCTGGTCAACGAAGTCAACGCCGAGGAGTGACCGTTATCTGATCACTTCGTACCCGGCCTCGCCCTCGGTCACTTGAATCCACGAGTTGGCCGGTACGTCATTCAACGTCGTGACCAGGCCGCTGGCCGGCCAGCGGATCACGATGTCGGCAGTCTGCGACTCGTCCAGGCCGAAGTGCAGCGCGTCCTCGCTCTGACCGAGGAAGTGCGTCGAGACGCCCGCTTCGCGAATCTGCTCAGGTAGTCCATCGGCGAACACGGAGACTCTCGCGCCCAGCCCTTGCCGATTGCTGGTTACGCCTTCGAGCGAGACGCGCAGCCATCCACCGCTGACGGACTGGTTCCGGTAGAACAGCGGCTCCGACGCGTTGTTGACCACGAATACGTCAAGGTCGCCGTCGTTGTCCGCATCGAAGACGAGCAGACCCTTGCCGTCCTCAATGTCGTCCAGTCCCACCTCGTTGCTCCGGCCTCTGAACCGGCCCGAGCCGTCGTTTTGCCAGTAACGCGTGGCGTCCGCATCGAAGCCGGGCATCATCTCCATGCCGTTGGTCATCGTCAGATCGAGGTCGCCGTCGTTGTCAGCGTCGAAGAAGGCTGCGCCCCAGCCCCACGAACCGTTGCGCACGCCGGCCTGATCGGTCATATCGGTGAACCGGCGGTCGCCCTCGTTGCGGAACAGCCGATTGCCGTCGCGCAGCCCTTGCTCGCCCGATCCGGGACTGCCGCTGCGGAAGGAGAAGACCGAGGTCACGAACCAGTCAAGATCGCCGTCGGCGTCGTAGTCGCCGAACGTGGTACCCATCGCATTTTGCGCCGTGCCGACGCGCGCATCGAGCGTCCCGTCGCTGAACGTGCCGTCGCCGTTGTTCCAGAACAGCCGGCTCGTGCCGAAGTCGGATGCCACCGCGAGGTCGGGCCAGCCGTCGCTGTCGAGGTCGACGAACGTGGAGCCGAATGCGAACGTGCCCTCGGTCAGCTCGTTCTGCGTCTGCGAGACCACGCGGTCCATGGCGACACCCGCCGACTCGGTCACATCTTCAAAGTGGCCCGGCCGCTCTTGGCCCAGGTTGCGCAGCAGTCGCACACCGGCCACCGCCTCGCCGACCAGTTGCGAGGGGCGCCACTCGGTCACGTGCAGGTCGAGGTAGCCGTCGAGGTCGTAGTCGCCGAATGTCGCCGAGAAGCCGATCCGCCGGTCGCCCGTGTCGACCGCCGCGCCGCGCGCGACGCCCTCTTCGGAGAACACGCCGCCGTCATTGACGAACAGGTAGTGACGCGTGTCGCCGACGGTGGTCAGGAACAGATCGAGGTCGCCGTCGTTATCGATGTCGCCCCACGCCGCGCCGTTGCTGGCCAGACTCCATCGACGCAGCCCTGCCTCGTCCGAGACCTCGTCGAACCGGCCATCGCCGCGATTGCGGAAGAGCAGGTCGTGTCCGTCCAGCCGCGTCACGATCAGATCGGTCAGGCCGTCGCCGTCGTAGTCGGCTGCGGCTGCGCCGCCGGTCATGCGCTCGGCGTCGCACAGCGCGCCTCGCCGTTCTTCCGCCGTCGGCCGCGAGATGTTGTCGAACAGGCAGTCGCCAGGCTGCTTCGCTTGGTACTGGATGTACATCAAGCCGGCTGCGCCGGCCGATTCGATGAAGCGGGTCTCCAGTGTCGGCGCAACGATCGGCGGCGCCTCCGTCGCCTCGGGAATCCGGTCGTGACAGGCGGACACGACGAGGACCGCAATCGCAATCAGAGCCCCTACGCCGATCACTCGTAATCTGGTCATGGCGGATACTGCCTGCATTGCTTCCGCAAACGTTTGCATCAACGCGTTGGATGCGTCGCCCGACGCTCAATTCAGCGCACTTGTGAAGGGTAACGACCATGACCACGACTCACGACGGCTCTCCGCATCGCGGTCCGCTCAGCGGCATCCGCGTGTTGGAGTTCTCGCAGATCATCGCGGGACCGTTCGGATGCCAGAATCTCGCCGACATGGGTGCCGACGTGATCAAGGTCGAGCCGCCCGAGGGCGAAGCCTGGCGCCAGTTCTCGCAGTTCATGCCGGACGAGTCGAAGTGGTTCCAATCGCTCAATCGCGGCAAGCGTTCCCTGGTTCTCGCACTTCGAGAGCCGGAGGCGCAGGCGATCATCCACAAGCTGATCCCTCAGATCGACGTCGTCGTGATCAACTACCGACCCGATGTCGCCGCTCGCCTCGGGATCGACTACGACACACTGCGATCCATCCGCCCGGACCTGATCTACGTCGACAACACGGCATTCGGACGCCAGGGACCCTGGTCGCAGCGACCGGGCTACGACATCATCGCCCAGGCGGTCTCGGGGTTGATGGCATTGGACGGCAAGCTGGACGACAACGGGACGGCCCCCACGCCGGTCTCGTCGCCGGTGGCCGACTACGGCACAGGCATCGTGATCGCGCTCAGCGTCTGCGCGGCGCTCTTCCATCGGCAGAAGACCGGCGAGGGACAGATGGTCGAGACGACGCTGCTCAATACCGCGCTCGCGATGCAGGGCAGCAACGTGATGCAGCTCCCCATCGCCGACGAGCTGCCGCAGGCCAAGATGGAGCATGTCAACCAACTCCGAGCGGAGGGCGCGCCATACGCCGATATCCAGGAGGCCTACAAGGACCGCGGCGCTCAGGGCGCGCTGAACATCTACTACCGCTGCTACGAAACGCGCGACGGCGCGGTCGCGATCGGCGCGCTGTCGGCCTCGCTCTGGGCGAAAGTACGCACTGCGCTGGAGACCGATTTCCTCGGCTTCGCCGACCCCGAGCTCGATCCCACCGACCCCGAGCAGTACGCAGAGGCCGTGCGGCGGGTCCGCGAGATCGAGGCGCACGTGCGTGAGCACAGCACCAAGCACTGGCTGCAGCGCTTCGACGAGTGCGGCGTGCCGAGCGGTCCGATCAACTTCGCCGAGGAACTCGCCGACGAACCGCAGGTCGTCGCCAACGGCATGGTCGTCGACCTCAACCACGACCTCGCCGGCCCGCAGCGTCAAGTCGGCCCGCTGTTCAAGATGAGCGCCACACCGACGGCCCCGCAGGGTTCATCCCCTCCGCTCGGCCGCGACACCGACGAGATCGTCGCCAGCGCCGGCTACGGCGAGGCAGAGCTGGGTGACCTGCGATCACGGGGCATCATCGCCTAGAGGTCTCGACTTCAGGCGGCAATCTCTTCGCCTCGCTCGAAGAGTTGCTACGCTATGAGCGGAGGCCTGAGCTGACGGTACGCCGACTGGCTCAGGCATCTTGGGCGGGCGAGCAGGCGCAGGTCGTATCGACGCTTGCTCGCCCTGGCGCCCGGGCGGCTCATAAACGCCTCCCGCGCTGCGCCCGAACCTATCAGCGCGTAGGCCAAGTAAACCGCTTCACACGCTCCCAACCCAACTGAGACCTCGGCAAAACCCCCTTCCGGTCCCCTCTCCCGGCGGGGACCCGCGCGTAGTCCCTTTCTGATCCCCTCTCCCTGAGGGAGAGGGTTAGGGTGAGGGCCCTCCGTTGCCCCGAGGAATCGCGACGACCAGATAGTGAACGCCGCGCCGGACCCTCACCCCAGCCCTCTCCCAGAGGGAGAGGGAGTAAGACCCCAGCGATTTACGCGCAAGGCTCCGGAGGGAGAGGGGGTTAAACCTCGCTGATCTACGCGCAGCGATCGCGACTACTGCAGCTTGGAGTAGGGCAGCGGGTTGAGGAAGTAGATCGACTCCTCGGGCGCGTTCTCGCGCAGTGGACCGATGATGTCCTTGAGCGGGTCGCCGGCTCGGTACTCCATCATCCCGCTTGCTCCCGTGGGCATGATCCAGAGGTCAGTGAGTTCGCCTGATCGTCCGATCCGCGATGCGTAGGCCGTCGCAAGTTGCAGCGCGCCGGCGCTATCCATCGTGTCGACCAGACCGCCGATCTGCTCGATTGCCGGCAACAGTCCGCCTCCCGCGGTCTGCAACACGGCGAGCATGTACTGTCGCGGTTGGTCGGGCTTGGCGTCGAGCGCGGCTTGCAGACGTTCCTCAGTGCCGTAGGACACGCTCTGCGTGAACTTCGTCACCTCTTCAATCTCGATCTCGCCGCGCAGCTTCTCCACCGCGGACCATAGCGACGTGTCCTGTCCCAGCGAGGCCAGGCACTCCTCGGCGTGAGCCATGCTCTCGTAACGCTGCAGCGACACGTCCCAACCCATCTCGCCGCCGGTCATCTTCCACCCGCCGATCAGATCGATCCCATGCCGATCCATGGCCGGGACCACCGTGTCGGCGTAGAAATCGACGAAGAGGTCGAACGCCGTATTCGTAATCGGCGTAATGCGGTGTCGGACTTCGAGGAAGACGGCCATGATGCACTCCAGACTGACTGAACCGGCTGAGCTGTTCGCTGCTCGAAGGCTAGAGGCTTGGCGCGAGCGCGGCGACGAACTCGCGGGTGCGTCGGCGCTCCTCGGCGTCGGCGCCTTCGAAGGCTGCGTAGAAGTCGGTCACGCCGATGTCGCGCCAGCGACGAAGTTCCAGCTCGACCTCTTCCTCGCTGCCCACAATCGAGACGCCGGCCGGACCGTCCGCGCCCGAGCCCTGGATCACGCGCTGGTACGAGGGCAGCGTGTTGTACATCGCGTAGGCGCGAGCGATCCGTTCGCGTGCGCCGTCAGGATCGGACGTGAGTGAAATCGGCACGCCGGCGATGATCCTGGGGTCCGGCTTGCCCGCATCTCGAGCCGCGCCGCCCATCTCGGGGATGACGACGTCCTCGATCCACTTCGGACCTGCCAGCCAGAGCGCCGTGCCGTCGGCCAACCGACCCGTCACCCGCAGCATCTGCGGACCCAACGCGGCGACGATCACCGAAGGAGGCTCGCAGTCGGGCAGGTCGAGCTTGGAGTGGACGCGAAACTCCTCGCCCTCGAAATCGACCTGTTCGCCGCGCATCAGCGGTTGCAGCACTTCGAGGTACTCGCGCATGTGGCGGACGACCTTGCTGAAGTCGAGCCCCCAGGAATCGCTGATCACAACCTCGTGCGAGAGTCCTAGTCCGAGTGTGAATCGGCCGCCGGCCGCGGCGTTGGTCGCCAGTGCCTGCTGCGCCATCGCGACGGGATGCCGGGTGTAGGTGGGGATCACGTAGGTGGCCAGTTCGATCGTGCTGGTCTCGCCGGCGGCGAGCGCCAGCACGGTCATCGCGTCGTGGCCGACCGAGGGTATGTAGGCCCCGTCGAAGCCGTCGGCTTCGAGCTGGCGGATCGCGTCGAGTTTGCCCGCCATGGTCGCGGCGAGCGGAGGGGAGACTATGCGCATGGTGTGGTTCCGTTCTGCGGTGCAAGCGTCAGAGGCGGATTGCAGTATCGCGCAGTCGAGTCGTTATCTTGCCAGCGCAGAGGCAATCACCAGCAACCGGCCGGAAGGGACCCAATCATGGCTTCGGCAGAACTACAGAAAGTCCTCGGACTACTCGCGGAGCGACCGCTCGGCGAAGGCAATCCCACTCTGGAAGAGATGCGCGCCGGGATGGAGGCGGGATCGTTCCCGGCGACCGATGCGGCGACCGTGACGCCGGTCGACGCCAACGGCGTGCCCGGCGAGTGGGTCACCGTCCCCGAGTCCGACCCCAATCGACGGCTGCTCTACGTCCATGGCGGGGGCTACGTGATCGGATCGCCGGTCACTCACCGTCGGCTGTGCGAGGACATCGCCAAGGCGGGCGGCTGCGCAGTGCTCAACCTGGATTACCGGCTCGCGCCCGAGCACCCCTTCCCGGCCGCGGTCGACGACGCGATTGAGGGCCTGAAGTTCATCCAGGAGAACGGACCGAACGGCGCGGGCGCTGCCGACGCCGTGTTCGTCGCCGGCGACTCGGCCGGCGGCGGCCTCACATTGGCGACGCTGCTCGCCGCACGTGACCAGGGCGTCGACCAGCCCAACGCGGCCATCGGCATCTCCGCCTGGACCGATCTGGCGATCACCGGCGAGTCGATCCAGACCCGCGCCGACGCCGACCCGCTGATCACGGACTCGTCAATGGTGGAGGGCATGGCGTCCCAGTACCTCGGCGGCGCCGACGCCGACAATCCGCTCGCCTCCCCGCTCTACGCCGACTACGCCGGCCTCCCGCCGCTCCTGCTCCAGGTTGGCGATGCCGAAGTCCTGCTGTCCGACACGACACGAGTCGCCGAGAAGGCCCGCGCCGCCGGCGTCGACGTCGTCGAAGAGGTCTGGGACGACATGTTCCACGTCTGGCACGCCTTCGCGCCCATGCTCCCCGAGGGCCAGGCCGCCATCGACCGAATCGGCGAGTTCGTCAACCAGCACGCCTAGACGCGCCTAGAGGTGGACGATCTCGATCTCGCCCCAGTGATGCTGGAGGTACTCGGCGGCGAGCCGCCGATGGCAGCGCTCGGGTGGGTCTTCGCTGCAGAGCAATACACCATCAGCAACGAGTTTGGGATCGAGCAGGTCTTCGACCTTTCGCTTTTCGAGGAGATTGCAGTACCTCTCCTCGTATGCGTCCCAAGTCAGATCTCCGGCGCGGTAGTCGCTGAGTAGATCGGCACTGGGCGCCAGGTCGGGGACATGGACGTAATCCATATCGCAGAGTCGACGAAGCAGGAACTGAAAATCGCCGTCCGTCTTGCCGACCTTGGCGAAGCCGGAGAGTTGCGAAGACGGGCGCGCGCGAACGTCGAGTACGCGCCTTGCGCCACTTGGACGCAGCAGGTCGTCGAAGAACACTCTGGCCGACTTCTTGGTGAAGCCGATCGTGTAGAGCTTCATTCTGCTTCTCGGGATCCGGCGGCCACGGGGTCGCGCCAGGCGATGGCGCTCTCGCGCCTCACCATTGCTTCTCTGATCCGCAGATCGTGCGGTTTGAAGAGGTCAGGCTGTGCGAGTTGCTCTTCCTTCAACAGGCGTTCCAGGAGTTCATCGTGGGGGACCAGGTCTCCAGTCCGAAGGATGTGCCTGACGTCGATACCGGCCTGCTCGAGCGCCGGCGCAATGAGGATGCTCCGATGGCACGTGAGTGGATCTTGCTCCGAGCACATGAGCGCCACCTGTTGCTGAGCCGATGCGCGAACCACCTGGCTCAGTCCCTGCTGAAACTCTGCCGACTCGGCAAGTCTCCCATAGCTGATCCTGCCGTCTTGGAAATGCGATGGATCTTTCGACCGCACGCCAAGCTGGTTGCCCATGAAGGCATAACGGATGCCATCCGACTTCAACCGGTCTCGCAGGGGAGCGCGATTGAATTGGGGAGACCACGTGGAGCCGGGATGCGAGCGAATATCGACCACCGCCTCGACGCCGTGGAGTTGCAGAAGCTCGATGAATTCATCGATCGGCTGATTGGAGTGGCCCACGGTGAACACTCGGGATGTCGTCATTGGTAGTGCTCGCGCTCCATGATGCCCGCAATCAGCTTGTAGCAAAATCCGACATGCGGCTCGCCTAGGCTGATGGTGAGCAGGCACTCGCCTAGTCGATAATCCCCTTTGCGTTTATCGTAATACATCTGTTCATAGATAAGGTCGGTTACTCCGAGGCGACATGTGGTCCGACCGAACCGGAAGGTACCATCAAGTCGCTCCCTTGGGTGTCGCAACCGATGTAGCCGTAGGTCCGTCACCGGGATGAGTCGCAAAGACGACGTCAGTGATTGGGCGCGAGTCGACCGTACCCGGTTGTTCAGACCGTAGTTGCTGTTCCCTGCCTCTTCATCTGACCACAGCGGCTCGTCTGTCATTGGCAGGCTACGGAGTTGATTCCAGGTCAACGTTCCATCCTTGCGCCAGGTGATGGATGTGTCGAGATGCCAGTTTTCCCGCTGGTGGTCGGCACGACCCTCCGGCTTGAGCAAAGAGAGACTCACGACATCTCCAAGCACCGGTTCCGAGCCGTCCTCGTAGGTCCTGTAGTAGTTGGCCACTGTTCCGCGGGGGCTATCGACAGGCCGGATCCAGTCGTGAGCGCGGCGCTGCCGGATCTCCAGACCCGCCACGCAACGAGCGGCGGACTTTCGAGAGTTTGCCAGGATCACGATTCGTTTGGCCTCCGCCATTGTGGACTCCCCCGCCTTCCGTTACGGATAGAACAGCTTCTGGGCTGCCTTGCGGAGCTCCCCGCGGAAATCGGGATGCGCGACCGAGATCAGCTCCTCCGCCCGCTGACGGACGGTCTTGCCGAGCAGGCGGGCGATGCCGTACTCGGTGACGACCGTGTCGGCGATGTCTCGGGGGACGGTGACGATCTGGCCCGGATCGAACTGAGCCATGATCGTGGAGATCGTGCCGGAGCGGTTGGTGGAGGGCAACACAGTGACGGATCGGCCCTTGGGCGCGAGATAGGCGCCCAGCGCGAAGGCGAGGTGACCGCCGACGCCGGCATAGACGCGCGGGCCGATCGTGTGGACACCGAGTTGCCCAGTCAGATCTGCAGTGAGCGCGCCGTTGATCGCGACGATGTTCTCGTTCCGCGCGATCTGGCGGGGGTCGAGCAGGTATTCGATGCTGTAGGTCTCGAATGCCGGATTGCGATGCACGGTCGCGATTTCATCGGGCGTATTGCCGATCACAGTCGCGACGAACTTGTCCGGATGCGTCTTCGAGTAGCGGCCCGTGATGACCCCGCGCTCGACCAGCGGGACCAGCCCCTCGGTCGTCAGCTCGGCGAAGTAGGACAGATTCTCCCGCTCGTCGAACGCGCCCAGACGCGCCAGCGCGCCGGAGTGCGAACCGACGCCGACCTGGATCGTGTCGCCGTCCTGGACGAGCTGCGACACGTAGTGAGCTAGGCCGAGGTCGACCTGGTTTGGCTCGGGATGTTCGAGGTTGACCATGACCGGCGACTCGCCCGGAACGAAGCAATCGATCTCGGACACGTGCAGCCAGGAGTCGCCAAAGGTCTCGACCACGTGCTCGTTGACTTCGGCGATGACGGTCTTGGCCCGCTTGGCCGAGGTCACGCCGTCCCAGACCGAGCTGCCCAGCGAGACGTATCCCGCTTCGTTAGGCGGTGTGGCGCGAATCTGCAGCACGTCGATCGGCCAGGCTTCGTCCTCGCGGCCGGCGTCCCAGGCCTTGTGAATGCCGACCAGCCAGTAAGGGTGGTAGTCGGCGATGCCGGCGTTGACCGCGTCACGGTCAAACAGGGTGCCGAACTGCGGCGCGACCGTGAAGGCCGACATCATGTCCTCGGTGAACCAGCCGGCGTCGGGCACGACGATGCCGCGCACCTCGACGCCCTCGAGCTCATCGCTGCGAGCGACAAGCGCCTGGAGGATCGGCAGCGACGCATGTCCGGGTGGAATCCAGAGATGATCGCCTGAGTTGAACATCGCGGCGGCCATCTCAGGAGTGGCCAGGCGCTCGGCGTACACGTCTCGCCAGTTGATCGTCGGATCGAAGCGACTGCTGCGCTGTTGGTGGTAGAGGGATGTGGTCATCTCGCTGCCTGCTGCTTCCTCCTGACCTCCAGGAATGGAGGGGTGGTTACACTCCCGATAAAGGTAACGCCGAGCGGCCCCAGGGCCGGGAACCAGTTGAGGGACACGATGGCAACGGACGGACGAATGGACTTCGGCATCTTCATGGCGCCGTTTCACCGCGTCGGCGAGAATCCCTCGCTGGCGATCCACCGCGACCTCGAGCTGGTCGAGTGGCTCGACCAGCTTGGCTACGACGAGGCCTGGATCGGCGAGCATCACTCGGCCGGCTGGGAACTGATCGCCTCGCCCGAGGTGTTCATCGCCGCCGCCGCCGAGCGGACCAGTAACATCCGCCTCGGCACCGGCGTGGTTTCGCTGCCCTATCACCACCCGCTGATGGTCGTCGACCGGATGATCCAGCTCGACCACATGACCCGCGGCCGTGTGATGATGGGCGTCGGCCCCGGCGCGCTCTCGTCCGACGCGCGGATGATGGGCATCGACCCGCTGTACCAGCGGCAGCGCATGGACGAGTCGCTGCGCGCCATCCTCGCGCTGCTCAAGCAGGACGGTCCGGTCAACATGAAGACCGACTGGTTCGAGCTGACCGACGCACGTCTCCAGGTCTCGCCCTACACCAAGCCGCACTTCGAGATGGCGGTCGCCTCGACCGTCTCGCCCGCAGGCCGGCAGATGGCCGGTAAGTACGGGATGGGCATGCTCAGCATCGGCGTCTACCTGCCCGGCGGTCGCTCCAACCTCGAAGGTCAGTGGGCTGAAGTCGAGCAGGTCGCCGAGCGCGAGGGCACGGTCGTCGACCGCAACAAGTGGCGACTGGTGATCCCGATGTACATCGCCGAGACTCGCGAGCAAGCCTTCAACGAGGCTCGCGAAGGCTGGCGCGCCTGGCAGATCGACTACTTCCGCGACACGCTGCAGGCCGTCCTGCCCGGTACGGCCGAGACGCCCGAGGGCGCGGTCGAGACCGGCGGCGCGATCATCGGCGACCCCGACGACGCGGTCAAGGCGATTGAGATCCTGCAGGAGAACTCCGGCGGCTTCGGCGGCCTGATGATGCTCGCGCACGAGTGGGCCAACCGCGAGGGCATCCGCAAGTCCTACGAGCTCTTCGCGCGCTACGTCGCGCCCCGCTTCCAGGGTCAGCTCGAATCCGTGCGCGGCACCCAACAGTGGGTCGCCTCCGGCGGCGGCGCGGTCTCCTTCAGCCGCAACGATGTCCTCGCCAAGGCCTTCACCGACGCCGGCCAGGAGGTCCCCGAGTTCCTCCAGGCCCCAGCCGAGGCGGCGTCCGACTAGGGTCACGACTCAACCACCGATAGAGGTGACACCGTGGCGCTGGGTTGGGCACTCAAACGAATGTCCGAAGATCAGTACCGCAAAATCCTCGATCAAATGAATGATGGGGCAGGTGGCAACTTTGCCATTCTGAATGCGATCCGTGCCGAACTGACTCCTGATGAAGACCTGTTGACCTTTATCGAGGGCGAAGATGGGAACAAACGCAAGAACTGCCTGTTGGCATTGACAGACAGACGGCTTTTCGTGGCTCAGAAGAGTGGGCGAGAAGAATCCGAACTTGAGGCCATCCCATTCGGTGAAATCCTCTTCGGCGGCTATCGGCACACTCTCATCTACGGCCGCCTGGATGTCTGGCAGGGCCAGGTAGAGCGTCACTTCAACAGCAAAAACAAAGATCTGATGGACGCGTTTGGCCAGGCATTCACTACGCAGTTCGACAAGTGGTACGAGATGTCATCCCGTCGTGAGGTACTTGAAGGCGGCGACGCTAATGTCGAGCAGACCTCAAGAGAAGACCCATTCCAGGTTGACGAACTCGAGCGGTTGGCCGATCTCTGACGGAGCGGTGCCTTGGACGACGAAGAGTTTCAACTGGCAAAACGAAAGCTGCTGTCCTGACGGTACTCAGATGCCATCGTTTACTGAATGTCTCATCCGGTTCCGTTGCGTATCCAGGCGGACTCAATCATGACGTGGGGAGCGAGGATCTCGAAATGGTCGTCGAGCCGCTCAATGATTGCTGCCTGCAGCCGCTGCGGATCGATTCCGTCGTACAGCTCGCTCAGGTGCGCCGCAACGACCACGTGGGGTTCGCCCTGTTCGTCGCAATAGAACATGGCGAACTGACCGCGATGCTGATCGATCAGCCGGGCCAGATTGGCATCCCGGTGGGCCATGTTCAGATCGGATTCCCTTTCGATCCGCTGCAGCTCCACTTCTTCTTCAGGGGTGCAGGGAATGGGTCCACTCGGGACATCAACGGCTGGTTCGGATTGAGTGGTCATCGATGTTGCCCGTCCGGTGGTACTCCGAGCGTAACTGACTGCGACAGTCACCACGTCAGCGACTCGCCGATCTCCTTCAACTGCTGACGCCAGTGCTGTGCGTTGGGCATGGCTTCGTCGACCAGGTCCCAGAAATCCTTGCTGTGATTGGGCTCGATCAGGTGGCAGAGTTCGTGCACGACGACGTAGTCGACGATCTCGGGCGGCGCGAAGATCAGGCGCCAGTTGAAACTCAGCGTGCCCCTGGACGATGCGCTGCCCCAGCGCGTCTTCTGATCACGGATCTGGATGCGCATGGGCGCAACTTCTGCTTCGTGCGACCAGCGGCTGACCCGATCTTCGATATCGACGCGGGCTGCAGCTCGAAACCAGCGCTCGGCTTCCTCGACCATCCGATCCGAGTACGGATTGACGCTGAAACTCGGTCCCGCGTCGCTCAGCGGTTCGTGGTGATACGAGAACGGCCGCAGACCCTCACCGACTGGGATCTGCTCGCCGAGCAGCGGCAAATGCCCTCCCGGCTTGAGCTGATCGCGAACTCGGTTTGTCGGCGGTTCGGCCAGTCGCTCGGCGATCCAGTTCGCCTTCATCTGGACGACTTCGTCCACGTGCCGCAACGGCGTCCGACTCGGAGCGAGGACCCGCAGCCTGTCGCCCTCGATCTTCAGGCTGAGCGTCTTGCGCCGCTTCGCGCTGCGATGCACTTCAACAGTGATTTGCCGCCCGCCGACGGTCGCCTGGCGCTCGCTGGGATTGCCGCACGGCATCGTTAACCGCCGTTGGCTGCTCGATGGAAGGCGCGGCCCAGGCGTTCGCCCGCGTCTTCGAGCGCTGCAATCGGCGGCCACGAGTAGGAGAGCCGCAGCGATTCACCGTCGTCGCCGGTGTCGTTGGCGGTGTAGAAGCGGTGGCCCGAGGCGAACGTCAACCCGTCCTCGGCGGCGAAGTCTCGCACCTGGTCCGCGATTAGGCCATCGCGCAACCTGAGCCAGAGAAAAAAGCCTCCGGTTGGCTCGGTCACGTCGAAGTAGGGTTCTCCGTAGGACCCCATCGCGTTCGTCAGCGTTTGCATCTTGCGCGCGTAGAGCGTTCGCATCTGATCAACGTGCTCGCGGAAGTCGCCGCGCACCATGTACTCGTGCAGCATCCGATGCAGCAATGGGCTGTTGCCCATGTCGAAGCGCGACGGCACCATCGCCTGGATCCACTCAGGACGCGCCTGGACCCATCCGACACGCAGACCCGTCGCGATCGCCTTGGAGAAGGTGCCCACCGTGAGCACGCCCCAGCCGTCGGTCAGTTCCGACAGGGTCGGCGGCGGCGGTCCGTCGAAATACAGCTCGGAGTACGCGTGGTCCTCCATCAGCAGGACCTGCCGCCGCGCGGCGACTTCGATCAGGTCGAGCCGGCGTTGCAGCGTCATGGTCAGGCCGGTGGGATTGTGGAAGGTTGGCTGCGTGTAGATCAGCTTGACCGTCTTGCCCTCGGCTTCGAGCTGGTCGATCGTCGCTTCGAGTTCGTCCAGCCTGATTCCCTCGTCATCCATGCTCACGCCGACGACCCTGGCCTGCTTGCCGCGCATCGTGCGCAACGAGCCGGTGAAGGTCGGGACTTCGCTGATGATGATGTCGCCGGGATTGACGAACGCAGCGCAGATCGATTCAATCGCTCCAGCGGCGCCGTTGGTCAGCAGGTACCAGTCCGCCGTCGGATTGGCGGGATGGTTCCGAGCGAAGTAGCGCGCGACCTCGTCGCGCAACGGTTCGTAGCCCAGCGGTCCGCCGTAGACCAGCGGCGCGTCGCCGGGCTCGCTCAGTACGCGCTCCATCGCCGCGAGCAGTTGCTGTCGCGGTTGCGTGTCGGCGTCGGGGATGCCGCCGCCAAGCGAAACCGGTGGACGCTGCGTCCGCGGAGCGCGCTCCGAGAGCCCCCACGCCGTCGCCGTGCCGGCCGTGAGTCCCTTGCTCGCCGAGTTGGTCGTGTGCAACGCCGGGAAACTGCCCCAGGCGTCGCGAGCCGCATCGGCCGCGCGGCTGCTGATTGGCGAGAACGACTGATCGGGAACGTGGGAACTAGTGGTCATCGATGGCTCCAGGAAGGCGTCCTTCGCCTCCGCATTCGGGTTCAGCTTACGTGAGGCCCGGGAATCGGTTGTAGGCTTGCGGCATGGCAGACGACATTCGCCTGGGCGTGCTCGATCAGATACCAATTCGCGACGGCGATACCGCAGCGACCGCGATTGCGGAGACGTTCGAGCTGGCCGAAACCTGCGATCGGCTGGGCTTTTCCCGTTACTGGCTGGCCGAGCATCACAACGCCGGATCGCTGGCTTGCTCGTCGCCCGAGATCCTGATTCCCCAGGTCGCGGCGCGGACCTCGCAGATCCGCGTCGGTTCCGGCGGCGTCATGCTGCCGCATTACAGCTCGCTCAAGGTGGCCGAGAACTTCCGCACAATCACCACGCAGTTCCCCGGCCGGATCGATCTCGGCGTCGGCCGGGCGCCGGGCTCCGACGGACGCACCGCGCGAGCGCTCGTGCACGGACCGGGCTCGCTGGGCATTGACCACTTCCCCGAGCAGTTGCTCGACCTCTACGGCTGGCTGGCCGACGACCTGCCGCACGATCACCAGTACCGCGAGGTGCGAGCCTCGCCGCCCAACGCGCCGATGCCCGACCTCTGGCTGCTGGGTTCGTCGCACTACGGCGGACACGTCGCCGCCGAACTCGGCTGGTCGCACTGTTTCGCCCACTTCATCTCGCCCGAGGGCGGCGAGCAGATCGTGCGCAAGTATCGCGAGCGCTTCCAGCCCTCGCCGGTGAGCGCCGAGCCGCGCGCGTCGCTGGGCGTGTCCGTGACCGTCGCCGAGACGGACGAAGAAGCAGAGCAGCTTTGCTGGAGTCGCTGGTGTTGGCGGATCAAGGGAAACCGAGGAGCTCGTGGAGGAATCCCCTCGGTCGAGGAAGCCTTGAACTTCCCCTATTCGCAGCCGGAGCTCGACTACATCGCCTACATGCAGAACCGCAGCATTCACGGATCGCCGCAGCGCGTGCGCGAGAAGCTCGAGCAACTGGCCAAGGCCTATGACGTCGACGAGTTCATCGCACTCACGATCACCTACGACTTCGCCGCCCGCATCCGCTCCTACGAACTGCTCGCCGACGTCTTCGAGCTGCCCCGTCCCGAACTCAGTCAAGCGGTGGCTGATTGAGCAGCGGCGACGGATCGAGGCCCTGCTCGCCGATCAAGTCGGCGGTGATGCGCCGCGCCATCTCGTAGTCCCGTTCGTTGCGTCCCTCAACCACGACCGTCAGGAACGGAGTGGTGTTTGAGGCGCGGATGACGCACCAGGCTCCGGGAATGTCGGAGGACAGATCGATCCGCGCGCCGTCAATCTCGTTGATGGGCCACCGGGCGCGGGCGGCATCGGCCAGCGCTTGAGCCGTGTTGTGTTTGGCCTTGTCCGGACAGGGGATCTTCACCTCGGGCGAGATGACGTAACGCGGGATCGCATCCAGGATCGGCGCGATCGGCGTGTCCGAGGCCAGTTGCGCCAGCCGGCAGGCCGTGCGGACGGCGTCGTCGGTGATGTGCGCCGGATTGTTGACCCGATAGAAGTAGTGCGTCGATGCCTCTCCGCCAAAGTCGATCCGCGCGTCCCGCATGGCGTACTTGCCGAGCGAGTGCCCGACGGGACCGAAGACGGCGTGGCCGCCCAGATTGTGAATGTGGTCGACCACAGCCTGGGAGGTCTTGACGTCGACGTGAATGTCGGCCCCGGGATGCGATCCGAGCCAGTCCTGAGCGAGTAGAGCGAGAAGCTGATCCGGCGGCGTACGGCGTCCAAGCTCGTCAACCAGGCCGAGCCGATCTCCGTCGCCGTCGAACGCAAATCCGAGATCGGCGCCTGATGGCACAACGAATTCCGCCAGTTGGGTGACGTTTGCGGCGTGCTGCGGATCGGCGGGATGGGCCGGTTCCGTCTCCTCGGGATCATCGTTGATTGCAAGAACGTCGCAGCCGATCGCCCGCAATGCCGTCGCCGCAGTTACCGTCGCGACGCCGTTGCCCGGATCGATCGCGACTCGCAGCGGACGCCGCAATGGAAACGACGCGGCCAGGCTGCGGGTGTAATCCGGCCTCGGACTCCACAGCCTGCGTTCGCCTTGAGGCCTGGCAGCGACCACGCCCGACTCAACGCGGTCGGCGACCGACTGGATCTCTTCCGGCGAAAGCGGCATAGCATCGGTGTGGAGCAGCTTGATGCCGTTGTCGTCAGGAGGGTTGTGCGACGCCGTGACGACGAGTCCGGCGGTGGGGCGATCCTGCGTGAGCTGGGCGGTCGCCCAGTAGACCAGCGGTGACGGCGCGCGACCGATGTCGACCACGTCGAGGCCCGCATCGAGCAGTCCCGCGATCGCGGCCTGCTGCAGGGCCGGCGTGGAGCGTCGCTGGTCGCCGCCGACCACAATCTGCTCGGCCCGCTCGGTCGATTTGACCAACTCGCCAAAGGCCAACCCGACTCGAAGCGACAAATCCGGCGTCAGCGGTGCGTCGGCTCCTACGGCGCAACCTCGGATGTCGTAGGCGCGGAAGATCTCACGAGGCACAGCGGCGTTCATAGCTCCGTACCCTACGCCCATGCCTGCTTCAGACATTGACCGCCAACGCAGCCTCTACCGATTCCTGACCAAGTCCGCTCGCAAGGGCGAGCCGGCCAATGTCGATGCAGCGCTGGCGAGGCTGGAGCTGTCGGATGCGTCGCAACTGAACGCCATCGCGGGTGGGATGCAGCATCGACTGTCGGAGATGTACTCCGATGCCCCTTCGCTGCTTGTATTGCTCAGCGGCAATCCTACGGCCGACCAGTTCGCGGCCCTACAGACCTACGACTGGGTGAGCGCCGGCATCTACGCCTTTGGTCTGCCGCCGACCAAGACGCGGTCGGGGACGCCGGAGAGTTCGGCGCATCGGGCGCTCAAGGAGTGGGCGGCGTCGAACGGCGACCTGCTTGGCGCTCCCGCCGACGCTGTCGCCGTGACCGAGCGCTGGTTCCCGTCCGGCGATGAGTCGGACGCCGCATTCATCGGCGATTCGGCATCGCTCATCGTCGAGGTGCGACCGGCCACTGCGGAGCCGCACGAGTTGCGGCAGGCGCTGTTCACGCTGGTCAAGATGCGGGCGGTGATGCTCGCCGAGCAGTCGCTGGACGGGCGTCGGGGCGACGTTCGCGTGATGTTGGTGTTGGAAGCCGAGCCGGCGGCGGATCTGCGGAGCGTGGCCGGTCGGCTCGAGGTGGCGATGCTCGTCAGGTGAGCGTCTGCGGGCCGACAATCGGTGGCTGTTCGAGCTGCTCGATCCCGGCAACCTGCGGATGCTCCGCAAGCGCGCGCTCAAGATGCTGGGCGATGCGCCGGTAACCCGCCTCGGTGTCGCTCTCGAATCGCAGGCTGAGCGCCGGCGCGGTATTCGATGCTCGCGCGTGCAGCCAGCCATCCGCCAGGTGGACACGCGCCCCGTCGCTGCGGTCGATCTCGGCGTCGGGATGGCGCGCCGCGAACCAGTCGCCCAGTGCATTCGCGACAAGGGACTTGGCCCGGTCGGGACAACCAAGCCGCAACTCCGGCGAGATTGGCCGCGGCTCAATCTCCGCCATCGCCTCGGCCAGCGTGGTTCCCGTTGATGAGAGGTACGAGAGCAACGCGCAGGCGGCATAGACCCCGTCGTCGATCCAAGGGGCGGCTTCGCCTGCTCGATACTCGGGGCCGAACATGATGTGTCCGCTGGTTTCTCCGCCGAACGCGATGCCTTGCTCTCGCATCATCCGACGGAAGAACGAGTAGCCGGTCTTCGCTGTCAGCGGGCGACCGCCCCGGCGGCGGATGTCGTCGATTGCGCTGCTGCTCGTCTTCATATCCAGCAGCACCTCCGAACCCGGACACCGAGCCAGCAGCGGACGCGCCAGGACCGCCGTCAGCCAATCCGCCTCATAGCGGCGACCGAGGTGATCGAGCACGCCGATCCGGTCGCCGTCGCCGTCCCAGCCGATGCCCAGGTCTGCGCCCGTCGTCCGCACGACGCGCGCCAGGTCGCGCAACGTGTCCGCATCTTGCGGATCGGCCGCGACCTGCAGCGTCGGCCTGGCCGTCGTTCGGATCGCGTGGACTCGCGCTCCGGCGTCGACGAGCGCTCGGGGCGCGGTACGGGCGGTTGCGCCATTGCCGGGGTCGATGGCCACGGACGCGTCAATGCAGCCGCCGAAGCGCCGCCTGAGCATGGCCAGGTACGGATCGATCGCGTCGATCTCGGCGCGCGCTCCCGGCCTGACCGCCGCCCGCATCGGATGGCGGGCGACGTGCTGAATCTCCTCCGGCAGCAGCGGCTGCGCCTGATCGGCGAGCAACTTGAAGCCGTTGAATTCGGGTGGGTTGTGACTCGCCGTGACCACCAATCCGCCGCCGAACCCATCGCGATCCACCGTCCAACCCACAACCGGCGTCGGCGCGAGTCCCGCGCCATGCACATCGATTCCCGCCGCTGTCGCGCCGCTGATCGCGGCCTCGTACAACTCCGGCGACGTGGCCCGCGCGTCGCGTCCGACGACCATGGACCTGGCGCCGCGGTCGAGCAGCCACTGAGCCATCGCATTGCCAATGCGTTCCGCGACCGCCGGATTGATCTGATCCGGCACCGTGCCTCGAATGTCGTATGCGCGCACAATCTCGCTCGGCAGCATAGGATCGGGCATAACGACACTGTAAGCCCAGCTCGCGATTGGCCCAGGGGAATGACCGATCGAACTCCGGCGGGCGATTGGGAATCAGTCCTCTCCCGCTGGCAGGAGGCCCGGCTCGTTGATGCCAAGGCCGCCGCGCGGATTCGCGAATGGGAAGCCGCGAACGCGCCGAGCCGAAGCTCGGGTCGGTTGGTCGATGCGTTGTCCTATTTCGGCGGCGCGATCATGCTGGTTGGCGCATTGATGGCCGTTGCCCTGACCGAAGGCGACGGAGACGGCGCGTTGGCGCTGCCATTCGTGCTGGGTGTGATCGCGGGCGGCATGGCCTGGGGCGCATCACGGTGGGAACTGCGGGCCTTCGCGGATTGCATCGCCGGCAGCGCGATCATCCTGGTTGCCGTCGGTCTGACGCTGCTGCTCGATGAGATTGGCGGCGACGGTCCCGAATCGGTTGGATTCCTGTTGGTCTGCCTCTGCGTCGCCGTGGTCGGCGGCTGGTTCGTGCGTTCGGTGCGCTCGCCGATTGCGACGATCCTGACCTCGGCCGCAATCGTCGTAGCGCCGTATGCGATCGCGGTCGAGGGAAATGCGTTCCATTCGGGAATCTTCGGCAGTGATCGGGAGATCGATGCGCTGTCGTTGTGGGGAGCCTTCGCGCCCCTCGTGCTGTTCGGCGGCGCCGCGTTGTGGCTCTTACAGCGGGTCGATCGCCGGGAGACCGGTGGACTCGTGATCTGGGCTCGCCTGGGCGTCTCCATGGGCGGCGCAATCGCCCTGCTCGGTCTGGCCGGCGCATCGCCGGATGTGGCAATGGACTGGATCTCAATGCTCGCCGGCCTCGTGATCACCACGACCGCGTTCAGACAGCAGCAGGTCGAGTTGTTGCCGGCGTCGGCCCTGCTGATCCTGGGATCGATCGCAGGCGGGCTGTCGGACTTCGACAGCGAACTGCGGATCGCTCTCAGCCTGCTGGTCATGGCCTTGCTGCTGCAGCAGACCCTGCTGAGCCGCGCGTGGGCGCAGCAGCTCGGCCGCTTGGCCGAGCATTGGCTCACGCCGCTCTGGCATGGCGCGTTGCTCGTGGGCGGCGTGACCGCAGCGTCGTTCTTCGCCTCCGAGGGCGGCTGGCTGGCCGCGCTCGGGATCGCCTGGGGGCTCGGACTGCTGGTCGCCGGGGTGCTCAAACGGAGCCGACTGGAGGTGGTATTCGGCGCGCTGGGGGTCTACGTACCCGGACTGATGCTGATCGTGGACGAGGATGTTGGCGCGGTCGGCGTGATCGGCACCATCTTGTTCGGCCTCGCGATTGTGTTCGGCGGGATCATCTGGCAGCGGCGGGAACGGGCGGCGCGGATTGACACTGAGCAAGCCTGACTCATAGCCTTGCATCGTGTGCCCGCTGGCTCGGCGGGCGTGCGGCTGAGTGTGCGTTCCTGGAGGTATCCGGATGGAAGACAAGACCATCTCGCTCGTCAATGGACGATTCAATGTCGGCTACATGGAAGCCGGTTCGGGACCCGACCTGCTCTTCATCCACGGCGCCGGCGGCCTGATCTGGGACCCGTTCCTGGAACAGCTCTCGCAGCACCACCGCGTGATCGCGCCGAAGCTGCCGGGCACGGCCAACTCGACCGGCGTCGAGTGGCTGATGGACCACCACGACGTCTTCTACTTCTACTGGGACTTCCTCGACGCGCTGGGTGTCGACGACGTGATCGTGGTCGGCCACTCGATGGGCGGCTGGTTCGCCGCCGAGGTCGCCGCGATGCAGCCCAGCCGAGTCTCCAAGCTCGTCCTGATCGCTCCGGCAGGTCTCTGGAACGACGACTACCCAGTGGCCGACTTCTTCGCGATGCTGCCGAACGAGCTGGTCCCGGCGCTGTTCCACGACACCAACCATCCGGGCGCGCAGATGATGACCGCGCCCCCGCCCGAGGACCCGGACGAGTTGCGCACCGTGACCGTCGAGCGGGCCAAGATGCTGCAGACCGCCGCCCGCTTCATGTGGCCGATTCCCGACAAGCGACTGTCCGAACGGATTCACCGCGTCACCTCGCCGACGCTGATCTGCTGGGGCGCCTCCGACGGCCTGATCCCGCCGGAGTACGCCGAGGACTTCAACCGCGCCATCCCCAACTCGGAAGTCGCGATGTTCTCGGCCTCGGGTCACATGCCGCAGGTCGAAGAGCCCGAGGCGCTGCTGGGCAAGATCGGCGAGTTCCTGAACGCCTGAGCCAGAGACGTGTCGCCGAGAAGCCAGCTCGATGCGCCGACGGTGGCGCGCTACCGCGACGTGTTTCATCGGTTTGCGCGCGTCGAAGCGCCGGATCTCGCATCGCCGCTGTACGCCGAGCTGTCGTACGGCATCTCGTTGGACCGCGAACTCCTGGAACTGGCGGCGCAGAAGCGGCGGCGTCAGCCGGCGCCCAACATGCTCTTCGCCGCCGTGCAGTACCTGCTGCTCAGCGGCGGCGAGGTTGCGGAGCATCCGCTGGCGGCGCACTACCCGATCGTCTCGGACGAGGACCGTCCGATGGAGCCGGCCTTTCCGGCATTCCGCGACTTCTGCCTCTCGAACTACGACGAAATCCTCAGTCTGATCCGCCGTAATCGCACGCAGACCAATGTGGTGCGCCGATGCACCTGCTTGCTGCCCGCATTCTCGATGGTGCAGCGGGAGTCCGCGCAACCATTGGCGCTGATCGATGTCGGAGCAAGCGCGGGCCTCAATCTGAACCTGGACCGCTATCGCTATCGGTACCTGCGAGGCGGTCGCGAGGAGACGGTCTGGGGACGCCCCGAGGCAACGGTCGCGCTGGAGGCCGAGTTGCTCGGTCGAGGCGCGATGCCTGAACTGTCCGATGATCTGGCCATCGAGTTTCGCGGCGGGATCGATGTCAACCCGATCGACCTGCGCAACGAAGACGAGCTGCGCTGGCTCAGAGCCCTGATCTGGCCCGAGCACGTCGAGCGCCATCAACGGCTGATCGCAGCCGCCTCCGAACTCACCCAATCTCCGGTCGATCTGCGCAGGGGCGATGCGGTAAACCTGCTACCCGGGATGATCGCCGATACGCCGCCTGAGACGGCCTTGACGGTCTACTCCACGGTCGCGCTCTATCAGATCCCAACCGAAGGGCGCGAGCAGATCTTCCGGACGCTCACGCAGACCAGTCAAGATCGGCCGGTCTGGCTGGTCACGCTGGAACTGCGTATGGAGGATGTGGACGAGGTGCAGATGCCCAGCCTGTCGATGACCCGCTTCGCCAACGGCGCCGCCGAGCGTCAGGTGCTCGCCAAGTCGTCGCCGCACGGCTGGTGGATCGAGTGGGCGGCGTGAGGCCGGACACAGAAGAACGTCCCGCGCCTAGTTGATCTCGTCACTCCGAGCGAACAGCAGACAGGCCTGGATATCTGCAGCTTCCAGGAAGGGATATGCGTCCAGAATCGCCTCGGGCGAGTCTCCAGCGGCCAGCTTCGCGAGGACGTGTTCGACCGCCATGCGCATGCCACGGATGATCGGCTTGCCGCCGAAGACTTCGGGGCGTACCACGATTCTGTCGAGCAGGTCAGTCTCGGTCATGGTTGGTTCGTTTCCGCTCACCCACCGAAACCCAATTCTACCGATTACGGGCAGATGATGAGGGCGTAACCAGCGCTAGCCCTTCAGTGCTTCGAGGATCCTGCCGAACTCGGTGGGGTTCTGCTCCATCACGTTGACCGAATGGAGCAGGGCGCCGGCGGCTTGCTCCTGCTCGAGGCGTTCGACGCACTCCTCGGTCGTGCCGACGAAGCCGAACTGCTCCAGCATCTCGCCCGGGATTGAGTCGGCCGCTGCGCCGCCGCCGCCTTCTTTCCAGGCAAGTCGGGCGGCGTTGGCCTCGTCCTCGTAGCCCTGACGCGAAAGCTGGCGGTAGTAGAACTCACCCATGCGAGCGCAGTAAAACGCGAGCGTGCCGGCCTGTCCGGCGCGGGCTCGGGCCTGGTCTTCCTTGCTGTTGGCGACGGTGACGCCGCCGGGAGCGCGAATGGTGAAGTCGGCCGGATCCTTGCCCGCCTCGCGGACCCAGTCGTTGACCAGATCGATCTCTTCCTGGAGCCGGTCCATCGGAATCATGATCGGCAGCCAACCGTCGGAGATTTCGGCCGTCATCTTCACCGATTTTGGGTTGAGCGTGGCCAGGTAGATCGGCAGTTGCTTGCGGTACGTGTCGAATCGAAGGGTGAAACCGCGTTGCAGCTTGAAGATGTCGCCGTCGTAGTTGAGCCGCTCGCCGGAAAAGAGAATCTTCATGATCTCAACGGTCTCGCGCATGCGCTTGAAGGCGGGCTGGAAGGGGACGCCATGGAAGTGCTCGATCACCTGCGGTCCCGAGTTGCCCAGGCCGACAATCACGCGGCCCTCGGACAGTTCGTCGATCGTGGCGAAGTGCTGGGCAAGCGCCGCCGGCGTGCGCGAGTAGATGTTGACGATGCCGGTCGCGACCTGGACGTTGCTGGTGCGCTCGGCGAGCTGGACCAACGTGGTGAACGCGTCCTGGCCCCAGGCCTCGGCGACCCAGAGTGAGTCGATTCCCACCTCGTCCGCGACCTGCGCCCGCTTCAGCGACGTCTCGCGGTCCATCGATCCTTGCCAGTCGAAACCCATGCCAATGCGTCGGCTCATGATGCGCTCCTCGGGTGCGAGTGTTGTTGTCGTTGCTCGGAACCAGCGTAGCGCCGGATCGCGAAGGGACCGAATGAAGCGGTCGGATAGTCTGCATCGGGCGCGCGTGAACGGCGTCTGGGCTGCAGAAGGGATTAGTCATGGCAGTGACGTACGAAGTCTCCAATCGCATCGCGACGATCACGCTGGATCGGCAGAAGGCGCTCAACTCGTTCGATCGAGAACAGTACGCGGCGTTTGCCGAGGCCTGCGCGCGGTTCAAGGACGACGACGAGGCCTGGGTCGCGATCATCACCGGCGCGGGCGAGCGGGCGTTCTCGGCCGGAGCCGACCTGCGCGACATGATTCCCGCGCTGATGGACGAGCCGTCGAAGGAACGGTTCGAGTTGCCGCCCTCGATCATGCGCGGGATGTACATCGCCAAGCCGCTGATCGCGGCGATCAACGGCTACGCCTTCGGCGGTGGACTCGAGGTCGCGTTGGCTTGCGACCTGCGGATCGCCGCCGAGGGCGCGCAGATGGGACAGCCCGAGGTCGGGCTGGGTCTGCTGCCGGGTTGGGGCGGGACGCAACGCCTGCCCAGGCTGCTGGGCGAGAGCCGGGCGATGGAAATCATGCTGACCGGCGACCCCGTATCGGCCGAGCGCGCGCTGGAGATTGGGTTGGTACATCGGGTCGTTGCCGCCGAGGAACTGATGGACGCCGCGCGGGCGTTGGCCGAGCGGATCTGCCGCAACGGACCGCTCGCGGTCCGCGCCTGCAAGTCGGCTGCGGTTCGGGGGATGCAGACATCGCTGGACGAGGGTCTACGCATCGAGCAGCTCTACTTCGAGCGTCTCGCCTACACCGACGATATGCAAGAGGGCGTCGCGGCGTTCAACGAGCGTCGGACGGCGGAGTTCACCGGCGGCTAGTCGGTCCGGAATCGCCAGCGGGTGGCGTTGCTGGGGAAGTTGGCCTCAGTCCAGGCCAGCGCTTTCTTGACCGTGAGCGTGAAGACCGGGATGGTCTCGTCCGCACCCCAGGGCATGTCGTACTTGGCATTGAAGGCCGCTTGGATGCTGGGCGTCGAGTCGTGCAGCTCGAATCTGCCTTCGAGGATGACCACCTCGTCGCCCGACTCCAGATTGACGACCGACTCGGGATTCTTGATCAGATTCTGAGCCGTGACTCCGCGCGGATCGGTGGCGAAATGGAAGGCGTCATCGACCCAGACGCCCCAGACCGGCACGGAGTGGGGCCGGCCCGAGGGCCGGGTCGAGGCGACCCAGTAGTTGCGGGCCGACGCAAGCTGTTCGGTGACCCACTGCCACGACATCGGCTCGAAGGGGTAGTCCTCGATGCTGAAGCCGAAGCTGTCCGGCATGTGCGGTCGTTCGGGGTCTGGGACGTTCATTGGTGTTCTACTCCGGCTGCGTCGCGAGCGGGTCGTAGGTGCCGAAGTGCCAGAAGTTGCCTTCGGGATCGCGGACCGTGAACGCGTGCGAGCCGTAGTCGGTGTCTTCGAGCGGGAATGAGACGGTGGCGCCCGCATTCTGGGCTCGTTGATACAGCTCGTCAACCTGTTCGTTCGACTCTGCGGTCAAGCTGACGGATGCCTTGCCGATTGACTCGTTGAGCGGATCATCCTCGCCGCGGACTGATCCGAGCATGACCAGGCTGCCGCGCCACTCCAGCTCGGCGTGCGCGACCCCGCCGTTGCCGTCGGGCACGATCATGCGCTCGCTGAAGTCGAACGTGCGACAAAGCCACTCGATGAGCGCCTGAGCGTCGTTGGCGCGGAATGCGGGAACGATCGTCTGGTGTGGCATGGCTTCATCCGTCCTACTAGTCCTGGCTCACGAATGGATCGTATGTGCCCAGGTGCCAGTGATTGCCCTCGTAGTCGGCGACCGTGAAGGCGTGCGAGCCGTAGTCGGTGTCGGTGAGCGGTTGAATGACGGACGCTCCGGCGGCGACAGCGCGAGCGAACGTCTCATCCACCTGTTCGGCGGACTCGGCGGTCATGCTGATCGAGCCGTGACGCTGGGGCAGGTTGTGCACATCGTCGGAGGCGTCGCCGAGCATCACGATCGAGCCGCGCCAGGCGAGTTGGGCGTGCTCGACGCGGCCTTCTTCGTTGCGCACGACGAAGTGCTCGGTGATGCCGAACGCCTCGTTGAGCCAGCGGATCGCTTCGTTGGCGTCGTCGTAGCGCAGGGTCGGTACCACTGTCTGGTGTGCCATGGTTCGCTCCAATCAGTTCAATCAGCCACATTGGTTTGTTCCGAGAGTAGCTTATCCGTTCGGAAGTGGTTCTGACAACACCCGACGCAAGTCTTCGGCGTGGTGAACCGGGGCGGAACAGGCGAACGCCTGGCAGACGTAGGCGGTCGGTTGGCCGTTCTGCATCGGCTTGTCGGAGAGCTGCGGGACGCCGCTCTCGCCGTCGCTCTGCATCAGCACCATCGGACGCGGCAGTCCGATCCACAGATCCCGACGCATCTGCGACAGCCCAGAGTCTTCTGGCGGACCGACGAGCGCCACGGACCGGTGATCGACCAGCCAATCCTGGACCGAAACGAACAGTCCGAGCATGGTCGGCGCCTTGCTCAGGTAGGCGGAGAACGACTCGCACATCGCCTCGATCAGATCGGCGTAGCGGCCCTCGGCGGTGAGCGCGTACATCCGCGCCAGCGCTCGCGCGGCGAGCGAGTTGCCGCTCGGCGTTGCGCCGTCCTGGACCGGTTTGCGCTGGGCGATCAGTTGCTCGCCGCCGCGACCGACCGTGAAGAAGCCGCCGCCCTCGTGATCCCAGAACCGCTCGATCATCGCGTCGATCATCGAGCGGGCCTCGACGTACCACGACTCGTCCCCGGTCGTTTCGTAGAGCGAGATCATCCCGTCCGCGACGGCGGCGTAGTCCTCGACGAACGCATCGACCGAAGCGCGTCCTGCGGAGTGGATGCGCAGCAGGCCGCCGTCGGCGCTGCGCATGTGGTCGAGGATGAATCGCGCCGCGCTCGCCGCCGCCTCGGTGAACCTGGGCGTATCGAGCACCGCTCCGGCCTTGGCTAGCGCGTCGATCGCCATGCCGTTCCAGGCGGCGATGATCTTGGTGTCGGTTGCCGGGGGGATCCGTGTGGCGCGATGTTCGAGGAGCGTGCGTCGGCTGTCTTCCAGGGAGGCCTCCACGTCGGTCAGGGGCAGATCGAGCCAGCGGGCGACATCATCGGCCGTCTGAGCCGCCGTGAGGATTGAGTTGCCTTCCCAGTTACCGCCCACATCGACGCCCCAGCGTCGGCAGGCGATCTCCGCGTCTCGTTCGCCCAACAACTCATGCAACTCGTCGCGCGTCCAGACGAAGTACTTGCCTTCCACTCCTTCGGAATCTGCGTCGGTCGATGCGTAGAACGCGCCGTCCGGTGTCTGAAGTTCGCCGAGCAGATAGTCGGCGGTCTCGCGCGCGATCGTGGTGAACAGCGCCGCGTCCGGCGATGACTCGGCGAGGCGCAGCGCGTCAAGATAGAGGGGCATTAGCAGCGCGTTGTCATAGAGCATCTTCTCGAAATGCGGGACCAGCCAGATCTGATCGACCGCGTAGCGATGAAATCCGCCGGCGAGCTGGTCGTAGATGCCGCCTTCGGCCATCTTGCGCAGCGTGTGCGCCAGATGCCGCCGGGCGTCGTTGCGATTGCCGGCCGAGTCATCGAGGGCTTGCTGGGCTAGCAGTTGCAGGTAGTACGGCTGGGGAAACTTGGGCGCGCCGCCGAATCCGCCGTGTGTGCGATCGGCGGCTTGCAGCAATGCCGTCGCCGCTCGCGAGCGCACCTGCGCTGCGGTTTCGTTCAGTTCCTCCCCGGTGAGCTCGACTCGCAGATTGAGGTGCTGCGTCAGTTGCGTCGCCTGCTGCTCGACCTGTTCACGCTGCTCGCGGAAGGCTCGCGACACGCCTTGCAGCACGTCGGTCCAGCCGGGCATCCCGGTGCGTCGCTGCGGGGGGAAGTAGGTGCCTCCGAAGAACGGCCGACCATCGGGCGTGCAAAACACGTTGAGCGGCCAACCCCCATGACCGTGCAGCATCTGCTGGGCGTCCATGTAGATCTCATCGACATCGGGTCGTTCCTCGCGGTCGACCTTGATGCTGACCACCAGTTCGTTCTGCAGTTCGGCGATCTGATCGTTCTCGAACGATTCCCGTTCCATCACGTGACACCAGTGGCAGGCGGCATAGCCGACGCTGACCAGGACCGGTTTGTCCTCGGCGCGGGCTCGCGCCCAGGCCTCCTCGCTCCAGGGGAACCAGTCCACGGGATTGTCGGCGTGTTGCAGGAGGTAGGGAGATGTCTCCCCGGCGAGTCGATTTGGCATGGCTCAACCTTAACAGCGCGGATACTACGCAGAGCGAACGCGGCGTTAGCGTTTCGAGCATCAATCTGCGGAACTCGGAGCTGTTGCGTCCGAGTCGGATTGGAGGTTGCGGAATGAGTCCCATGGAGCAGGCGCTGGCGCCGCTGCAACGCATCGTAAATCCGCTCACCCGCGCACTCAGGCTCGACCACGCGAGCGTCGCTGGGAGCGCTCGGCAGCTCATGGCCGAAGTGCTGGGCACATTCGGTCTGGTCCTGTTCTGCGCCGGGTCGGCGCACGTCAACTGGTGGTCGGGCGGACAGCTCGGCGCACTTGGAGTCGGGCTGGTCAACGGATTCGGCGTCGCGGTGATGATCTTCGCGTTTTGGGCGATTTCGGGCGCGCACCTGAATCCGGCGGTCTCGCTGGGGCTCTGGCTCAGCGGCAAGCTGCCGGGTCGCAAGCTGGCGCCCTATGTTGCGGCGCAGCTCGTGGGCGCGTTGATCGCGTCGTCAGTGATGCACGGACTGTTTCGCAATCATACGGGTGAGGGCGAATCGTGGCTGGGAGCAAACTTCAGCGATGGCCCCCTGATCCAGGCATTCGGCACCGAGATTGTGATCACGTTCTTCCTCGTCTACGCGATTCTGCTGATGGCCGAACGTGGACGCAGCGCGACGGTGTTCGCCGTTGCCGTTGGCCTGTATGTCGCCGCCGCCGTGACCATGGCGGGCTCGGTGTCGGGAGCATCGATGAATCCCGCACGCGCCTTCGGTCCAGCGGCCATCGCCTGGTTCTGGGACAACCACTGGGTCTACTGGCTCGCGCCAGGCATCGGCGCGGTGATCGCCTCGGTGTTTCACACGATCCTGCGCGATCGAAGCGCTGCTGACGTTGGTTAGGATTGATGAGGTAGGGGGTATTGAGATGGTCACGCGACGCAACGCCCAGCACGAGCTGACGCAAGAGCAGTTGGCGGCCATGTCCTATGAGGAGCGAGAGGCGTGGTGGCGGAAGCAACTGATCGCTCAAGGGGTCGAGTGGGGGATGCCTGAGACGCTTGAGTGGGTGAAAGCGCCCGAGCCAGAGTGGGAAGATACGCCCGAGGAGATCGCGGACGACATCCGCGTATCGAAAGAGCGATTGGCCAAGTCAGACGCTGTGTCCGATGTCGACTTTCTTGAGGAGATTGGTCGCGAGAATCCGGAGACTGCCGAGTTCTTCAGCAAGATGGACGAGTATTTCCCCAAGGGCTTCGATTGGGTCAGCATCCTGGATCCCAAGTCGAAACAAGGGCAGCTGTTCTTTCGCGATCTGAAGGTGGACTTTCCCGATGCGTGGGACTTCTTCCTGGCGACTGACGAGTGAGCGCGCCATTCGACCTGCGCTGGCGTGTTCGGCGGGCGGAAGAGGCGGGTGCGGAGTATCGGCTTCTGAGCCCTAAGACCAAGCAGCGTGTTAATCAGGTGCTGCGAGCGCTCAACGGCGGCCCGATGGCGGCCGGAGGCAAATTACTCGACCAGTACGAGAACCTCTGGAGTGCGCCCGCACATCGTTGGCGCATCATCTACGAGGTCGATTGGGAACAGCGCGAGATTACCGTTACCCGCATCCAGCCTCGAGATCGCGTGTATCGGGGACTCAAGCCCAGGCGTCCGCCTCGGCCTTAGCTCTCGATGCCTGCAGCGCGGAGGGCGATTCTGAGGGCTCGGTAGTTGTTGCGTGTGAAGTGATAGCCGCCCATGCCGATGGCCTGGGCGCCGAGCACGTTCTCTTCCAGATCGTCGATGAAGAAGCAGTGTTCGGGCGCGACGCCGATTTCCTCGGCCGCGTGATGGAAGATGGCCGGGTCCGGTTTACGCATCCCAATTTCCCCGGAGACGACGATCGCGTCCCAGTCGACCTCGACCGGCAGGTCGGCGAGGAATCGGTCGCGCAAGTCGTCGGGCGCGTTGGAAAGCACGCCGATTCTGTGGCCATTGGCCTGGAGGTCGCGCGCCAGCTCGAAGTTCGGATGGTGATACTGCCAGGGCTGCGCGTACCAGGCATCGAGTAGTTCCTGCACTCCTTGCGCGACATCGCCCTGGAGGTAGGGCCCGAGGCGCTGCTCGACGCCACGTTGCCAGGTATCCCAGTTGCCGTGACCGGTCTCGATCGCATGCCATTCCGGCGTGCGGTAGAACGCGTCGACCAGCGCGCCGGGCGGCAGATTCCAACTCTTGCCGAACTCGTCGTACCCGTCCCAGTCCATCCGGATGAGAACGCCGCCGAAGTCGAACAGGATCGCGCGCTGGGTCATGGTGAACACTCCTCCGTTACTCGTCGGGCGTGTCGCCGAGGGCGAGTGTACGGGCGATTCGGATGATGCGCTGCGCGGCAATCGTAAACGGCCGCTCGGCGGCCCAGGCCGCAGCCGCGTCGCGTCGCCGGAGTATCTCGCGAGTCTCATCGGCGTGAAGCGCCCGCCGTATTGCGGCGGCGAACGCCCTGGACGTCGGTTCGGCGATCCAGCCTTGCTCTTCGTTGATGGTTGCGCGAGCGCCCGCGTGAGGCGCGGCAATGATGGGCGTCCCGCTGGCGAGCGCCTGGGCGATGGTCAGGCCGTACGCCTCGTAGTAGCTGGGCGACAGAAACACGTCGGCGGCGGCGAGCAGCCGCCACTTCCGGTCGCCCGAGACATAACCGGGGAAGTGGACCTCGGCGCGGCGCAATCCGTCGGCATCGTCGCTCAACTTGCGTGCGTGCGCCGCGCCGCCCATGTAGGCCGGAGCACCGGCCACAATGAGCTGGATTCGTTCCGCGGTCGACGGCGATTGGCGCTCGATCAGCTTGAGTGCGTCGATTGCGAGGTTGATGCGCTTTTCCGGGGAGAGCCGGCTCAGCGTGATTAACGTGAACCGGTTCGGATCCGCGCCAATCTCGCGGAGCGTCTCCCGACGCTGAACGCGCAACGACGGATCGGGCTCGCCGATGACGCCCCAGGGAACGATCTGCGTGCGTCGCGCGACGCCGGCGCCCGGGTAGCAGTCGGCCAACGATCGCGCGACCGGAGCGGACGGCGCGATTGGTACGTCCACATGGCGGGCGAGATCTCGTTCCTTCGACCAGACCAGGCGGGCGATGTCGGGTGCGTGCCGGGCGATGCCTCGCCGTTCGGCCAGCCGCCAAAGCGCCGACAGGTGCGCGCCATTGAGCGGCAGTCCCGTTGGCTGCGAGACGTAGCGCCGACTGAAGAACTCGCTGACGATCACGTGGAGCAGCGCCATCTGGCGAAAGCCGTTGGCCTGTAGATGGGCGAACGGCGGACCCTCCGAGGTGTCATTCGCGATCACCACCGCGTCGCTTGGGTCGATGTCGGAGAAGTACTCGGTCAGCGCGTCCTCCCACTCAATCGCAAACCGGGCGTATCGCCGGGCGTTGAGACGCAGGATCTGATCAGGCTCGGTCGTGGACAGCGTCTGCACCGGCAGCGATTGACGGATCCCGTCGCGAGACGCCTCGCGTCCGGGCGTGAGCAGGGTGATGTCGCAACCGTCCTCCTGTAAATGGGGAATCAGCGCTTCCAGCACGGCCACTCCACCGCCGACGGGCGCAGCGTCCGTCGTCAGCAAGCCGGTCGCGCTACAGAGGAAGATGCGCGGCATGTGACAGAGATTAAACGTTCGGCGGCGGGTGTGGGCAGGTCTAGCCTGCATGCAGCGGATGACACGGAGTCGATTGGAGCCGGGGCAATGGCGCTGCAGTACGAACGGCTGGATGGGTTGATGGCGGCGCAGGTGACGCCGTTCACTCCAGGCGGAAACGATGTCGATGTCGATTGGATCGGTCCGCATATCGACTGGATGCGGACGATGGGCGTCACCGGCATTCTCACGTTGGGCACCAACGGCGAAGGTCCGTCAGTGGGCCTGGAGGAGCGCAAGCGCGTCGTCGCAGCGGTGAAGCAGGCCTCGCGCGGAATCGGCGGTGGTCTGGTCGTGGTCGCGGGGGCGACCTGCCCGTCGCTGCCCGACACGATTCGCGCAGCCAACGACTCGCTCGACGCCGGCGCCGACGCGGTGGCGCTGCTGCCGCCGTACTTCTTCAAGAACGTCGATTCCCGAGGCATGGTCGACTGGTTCAGCGCCGTGATCGAGTCGCTGCCGGCAGAAGGGCGGGCGTTGCTCTACAACATGCCGGCCCAGGCGGGCATCGACATTCCCGATGAAGTGCTGGCCGCCGTGTTACGCCGGCATCCGGATCAACTCATGGGCATCAAGGACTCGGGCGGCGGCGCCGAGCGGACGAAGCGCTACATGGCGCAGGTCCCATCCGAAGGACCCGGCTCCGAGTTTCGGGTGATGGCCGGATCCGACGCAGCGCACGCGCCGCTCTACCAGGCCGGCTGCGTGGGCGGTGTGTCAGGCATGGCGAACGCGGTGCCGGCCCTGGTCAAGACGATCCAGTTCGCTCATCGAGAAGGCGGCGAGCCGCATCGCCCGCAAGACCAGCTCAACGAGCTGCACGCCATCCTCAATCTGTTTCCCCGCGTCGGCGCGATGAAGCAGCTGATCAACATCACCAGCGGTCTGCCGCTGACGCACACGCGACCGCCCTATCGCGATCTCGATCCACACGAAGTAAGCGCGCTGGAGGAAGCCGTAGGCCGTTACCTGCTCGGCGAGGCAGTCTGAGGAAGGGCTACTGCTCGCGTAGACGGCGAAGTTCGGCTTCAAGTTCGCGCACCCGCGCCTCCGACTCGCGCACTTGCTCCTCCGCAGCGAGCCGCGCACCGCGTTCGCTGTCGAACGTGGGGATATGCTCGCCGGTCTGCGGATCGATCCAATGCAGTGCCCCGTGATCCCAACGCAGACGCAGACTCAGCACTGCGCTCTCGCCCTCCAGAACACCATCCGACATCTCGCTGATGGCGATGGGCTCGTAGCGCCTACCCACGAGTCGGTCCCCGGCAAGTCTGGTCCCGTGCGATTCGCCGGTGTGATCGAATCGCCAGTACTCGCTGATGCCGAGTTCGGCGTACTCCCTGCGCTTGTCGATCGTGTCGATGCGGGCCGTGCTGGCCGACGCGACCTCGAGCACGAAGTCGGGCGGCTTGCCCTGGTCGGAGATGACGTAGCCGTTCTGCTCGTCGTACAAATCTGGATCGACATCAAACGCGATCATGAGGTCCGGCGCTCGCCTGGGGCGGTAACCGCGGTGCGCGACGAGGAAGAGTTCCGCGCCGACGATTGTCGTCTCCGGCTTGCCGAAGTACCTCCACAGATGATGCGAGTTGCCTAGAAGGTGTACGTACCGGTAGGAAGTTCCCTCGTCTGGATGTCGCTCAGGCGGGTCAGGCAGGCGGAAACGATCCAGTGGATGCCGGCCGGAGGAGGCGATTGCGTCGCTCAACGGGATCATCGGGTTGAGTCCGAATCCAGTCCAGCACCATCTAGAAGTGATTCATGCAGTGCATGGCGTACTCCGTGGCGAAGAGATGGTCGGCGGTTTGCAGGTCTCGCTGGTTCGCGGCTTCGATCCGGCCCAGCCGATGCGCGTAGCTGGCCGAGAGCGCGCCGGTCGCCAGGTGCGCCATCGTGAACGCGTCCATCGTGAGCTGCGGCGCTGCGTCGACCTGGCGGATGTCGGCGCCCTCCGGTCCGGTCGAGAGCTTCCAGGTGCCCTGGTTCCAGTCGCATAGGTCGTCGATCACGCGGAACGTCAACTCCGACTCGACGCTGTAGCGACGGATCATCATCGCCCGCGGGAGATCGACGATGCGGACCAGGATGCCGTCGGAGATGTTGGTGCGGAGCGTGCGCGGATCGCGGGCGAAGTGCTGAATTGGATCGTCAGACGGCGCGTCATTCACGTAGATGCGCCAGGTCAGGTCCTGGCTGGCGGCGAACTGCCACAGGGCGACGTAGGCGGCGGGCGTGAGCCAGCCGTACTCGCGGATCGTCATCCGATGGTCGCGCTGTCGGGCGCTGAACTCGCTGATGCTCTGGTCTTCGCAACTGGTGTAGACCATGTAGCCCAGCGCCTCGCCGTCCTCCTCGTAGAGCAACACGCGGACGGGACCTTCGTGGATGTCCTCGGGCTCCGACAGAACCTCGGCGTTCCAGAGGTTGAGTCCGCGGTGCAGAAGACCGTTGCGCGGCTGCATGAACTTGCGGTAGAGGTCGCGAATGACGACGGCGTCGTCGGGCAGGTCCTTGGCGTTGGCGACCGTGAGCGTGCCGCTCGGCGTGGGCGCGTGGACGAAACTCAGGTCGAGCGGATCGATCTCATAGCGAACCCGGCGCGAGCAGACCGCGTAGCCGAAGCGCTGGTAGATGCCCGCCTGCGATGCGTACAACGCCGCTAGCGATTGGCCTCGCTCGTATTGCTCGTCCAGCGAACGCTCCATCGCGAAGCGGAGATAGCCGCGTCGCCGCTTGGTCGGCAGCGTGCCGACGGCGGTGACGCCGGCGACATGCGCGCGCTCGCCGTTGAAGCGCATCGAAAACGGCCAGGCGCCGAATGTCGTCGAGAGTTCGCCGCGCTCGAACACGCAGGTCGACCATTCCGGCTGCAGGAAGGTCACCGGGTCGCGCTTCGGATTGCCGTGCTCAGCCAGGGCGATATTGGCGACGAAGCGGAAGTCTTCCATTTCCTCGGTGTTGGCGGCGCGTACTTCAACCCCGGCGGGCACTTCACGTCGTGGCATGTTCATCTCCTTGGTCGCTGGTGATGCAGAGGTTATCAACGAGCCGTGACCAATCGTTGAAGAATCACGGCTGCAAGCTCGTAACAGAGAGCGGTAGACGTTCTATAGTGAAAATCGGTTGGCTGGCAGGCTGAGCGCCCATGAAAATTCTCATTGCTGACGACGAACCGCACATCCGTGAGTTGGTTCGGCTCTATCTCTCACGCGAGGGATACGAGCTGGAGTTCGCTTCCGACGGTCAGGAGGCGCTCGAGAAGGCGGTGATGCTGCGGCCCGATCTGGTCGTGCTCGACTTGATGATGCCCAAGCTCGACGGCTTCGAGGTGACCAAGGGCATCCGCCAGGACTCGGATGTTCCGATCCTGATGTTGACCGTGCGCCGTGAAGACGCCGTCAAAGTCGCCGGATTCGAGTTGGGCGCGGACGACTACCTGACCAAGCCGTTCAATCCCAAGGAGTTGGTTGCGCGGGTCAAGGCGATCCTGCGTCGCGCCGACGGGATCGCCCGTTCCGGCGTGGAAGTGGCCGTCGGCAGCCTGACGCTGAACCGGCAGACCCGCGAAGCGACGCTGGCCGGCAAGTCGTTGAAGCTGCGAACCAAGGAGTTCGACCTGCTCTTTGCGCTGGCCCAGAACCTGCAAACGGTGATGTCGCGCGAGCAACTGCTGTCGCTGGTCTGGGGCTACACCTTCAGCGGCGAGACGCGAACGGTGGATGTCCACATCAATCACTTGCGACAACATCTGCGCGACAGCGACCTGCAGATCGAGACGCTGCGCGGCGTCGGCTACAAGATGACGCTGCGGGACAATCCGTCCAGCCTGGCGCTCTCGTCCAATGGCGAATCACGCGAGCTCGGCTAGCGTTCGCCGATCCACGCTGCTCAGAGTCGCGACAGGTCGCTGATGCAGATCCGATTGGCACAGTGGCGATCCAGAATCCCTGACCGGGCGGCAGGCTGGCTGTCGCGCATGCGGAACATGCCGGATGTCCCGACTCAACCGCTGCTCGCGGCGTCGAGTTGGACTGGCTTGCAGTTCGGGACGATCCGTTCGCGCATCTACGTGACCCTGGTCGCGATCGTCGTGTTGACGCTGTTGGTGGTCGGGCTGACGAGTTTCCTGCTGCTGGGCGGTTACCAGGATCGCGTGGATCAATCGCGTCTACGAGAGCTCGCGACGGCCTGGGGTCCGGAGTTGTTCTCGGAGGAACGCGAAGGCCGGACCCTGGATCGGACGCTGAACAGCTTCGAGACCGAACAACGGTTGATTGGTTCCATCGTTGACGAGTTGGATGTCGTCGTGCTGGGCATCACCTCGGCCGGCGACGTAGTCAGGGCATTTGAGCCGGGGAACCGATTCCTCGGCGAGCGACTGCAGCTCGACTTCGGCTCGCTGGACCAGAACCAGGTCGTCGAGGGTCAAGTCACGACCGAGGACGGCGAACGACTCGCCTACGTCTTGACCAGCCTCGGCGCTGAGGCGCAGCGGCAGGGATACTGCTGCATCGTCGTCGGTCTGGTCGGCGGATCGAGGTCGGCGATCCTCGCCGATCTCACGCCGCGACTGCTGATCGCCGGCGCGGTCGCGTTGGTGGTCGCGTCGCTGGTCGGATTCCTGGTCTCGCGCTCGATCTACCGGCCGATTCAGCGCGTGGCAGCAGCCTCGCGCAGTGTCGCGCGGGGACAACTCGAGCAGCGGGTGGACGTCGGCGGCTCGCAGGAGGCGCAGGAATTGGCGCGCTCGTTCAATCAGATGACCGAGGAAGTGGAGCGCCAACAGACGGCGCTGCGCGACTTTCTCGCCAATGTGTCGCACGATTTGCAGACGCCGCTGACCTCAATCAACGGATTCTCGCAGGCGCTGATGGATGATGTGGTCAAGGGCGACGAACAACGAAACGCATTCCGGATCATCGAAGACGAGTCGCGGAGGCTGCTGCGGTTGGTCGAAGGCTTGCTCGATCTGTCTCGAATCGAGGCCGGGCAGGTCCAGGTGGAGTCGAAGCCGGTGGATGTGGCCTCGTTGTTGGACCATGTGGGCGAGCTGTTCGCCCTGCGCGCGCAGGAGCTCGATGTCAATCTCTCCGTGGTCCCGGCCGATGTGGGTGATGTGCTGGGCGATTGGGACCGACTCGATCAGGTACTGGGCAACCTGATAGACAATGCGCTGCGCCATACACCGCCGGGCGGCGACGTACAGTTGATTGCGACAGCCGAGAGCGGAAGCAGCGTGTCGATCGCGGTCGCCGACACTGGCGTCGGCATTCCCGAGGAGGCGATCCCGAACCTGTTCGACCGTTACTACAAGTCGGATCGGCCCGGCGCGCAGGGCGGTACCGGCCTGGGACTGGCGATCGCCCGCGAGTTGGTGCGGGCGCAAGGAGGCGAGATTCGCGTGTCGAGCGAGCAGGAAGTCGGCACGACATTCCACATCGTGCTGAGGACTGCCGGCCGCAGTGACGGATGGCTCGGCGCGGGAGGTCGATCCAGGGCGGAGCAGGCCTGACATGCTGCGCACCGCCAAGAGCCTGGGCGTGCTGGTATCGCTCGGCGCGTTGCTGTGCGCAGCGATCGTCGCCGCCGCATGCGGTGGGCCCCGCCAGCCGACGCCGCCCGAGACAAATGGTCAGACCGGTCAGGTGGATGCCGAGAATCCGAGCCAATCCCAACTCGATGTCATGCCCGACCGCGGCTTTACGCTCGAAGTGCCCTTCGACGCGATCGGCGGGCACCTGGAAGCGACCGAGATTGAAGTCGGCCTGCGGTTCTGGCTGGAAGCCTCCGAGGACGTGCAGATCGCGGCGCTGCCCGGCCGGGCCAAAGAATCGGTCGGGGTGCTCTTCCAGCCGAGCCTGGACAGCCCGACCGAGGAGACGTTCTGGATTCACGTCTACACCGACCAGTCTCGGGAAATGGCGATTGACTGGGTCCGGCACCTGGCCTCTCAACCGCCGTCGCTGGCGCGGATCATCGTTCCCCAGCACGACTTGTTCGATGCCAGCTTTCGCCAGGCGCCAAACGTCGGCGATGCCTCCGTGCTGATCGAGCTGCATCACGGACACAGCGCCGGCTGCTGGCGATCGGCCCTGCTGGTCTTTACTCAGAACGGCGTGATCGTCTTCATGAAGAGCGTGATCGAAGTGACGCGAGCCGAGGCCGCCGGCGTCGGCGCGGCGACCTGCGACGACAGCGATGCCATTGCGCCGTTGACCGACATCAATCGCATCGCGTTCGCCTTCTCCGAGCAGCTTGCCGGAGCGGGGTGACGGGAGACTGACTCCTCTTGCACAATTCGTTAACCTGTACGCTCAGAGCCGATAGGCTTGCACGAACCGGTTCAGGAGAGCACGCAGGCAGCGAGTGTGGGGAGGTAGCGAAGGCGTGCAGCGACTCAACAAGATTCGGCGGCGGGAAGCAATCCGCGCAGTCTGCTGGGCTGTGTTAGCCCTCGGCATTCTCGCCGTAGTCCTGCGTCTGATCGCCTCGCTTGACGCCGTGGTCTTCGCCCCGGTTGCGGGACTTGCGGTGCTCAGCGTGTTCGTCCTGGCCCGCGGTTGGGGCGATTGGGGCATTCTTGTTGCGTATCTCGTGGCGATGGCGTTCTTCACGCAACTCCGCGACGCCGCCGACGAAACCGGGCTGCGCACTCTGACCCGCTACGTGCTCGACTGGGAGCTGTGGATGTTCGCCGGCGTCACGCCCTCGGCGTGGCTGCAGTCGCGGATCGGCGGTACCGAGTCGGATCCCGGATTCCCCGCCTACTTCTCGGCAATCATTCACTGGACCTGGTTCGTCTTCCCGCATGCGGCGGTGATTGGCACGTGGCTGTTTGTGCGTCGCATGGCCTGGCGGATCACGATGATCGTCGCCCTCACCTTCTACCTGGGTCTCGTGCTCTACTTCACCGTTCCCACCGCGCCGCCCTGGATGGCGGCCGAGCAGGGCTTGATCCACGACGTGGTGCGCGGAATGCACAGCGTCGGTCCGGCGATGCTGGGCGCAGACTTTTATGAATGGGCATTCGCGACGATGGCCGAGCCCAATCCCTCCGCGGCGATGCCCTCGCTGCATTTCGCCGCGTCGTTCGTCGTGGTCGGGGTTGGCATCGTGCTGCGTTCACGCTGGCTGATCGGCGTGGCGCTGGCCTACTCGGCCGCGCTGACGTTCGCGCTGGTCTACCTGGGCGAGCACTACATCGCCGACATCCTGGCCGGAGGCGCAGTGGCGCTGTTCGCCTTCGGCGCGGTCGAGGGCGGGCGCTTCGTCCGCTACTGGATGCAGCGTCGCAGCGCCGAATTGGCAGAGCGACGTGTACGGATTGGGAACTGGCTGCGGGAAGCGCTCAGGCTGCCGCCGATTCGCATTCCGAGCAGCTAGCGACCGACTAGCAGCGACCGGCTAGCCTGCTTGCGAACATGCTGCGGGGTCGGTGATGACTCGACGGGCGCCGAAGTGGGCGACAGGATCGGGAGCAAGACTGGCGCTGGGACTAGGCGGCAGCACCGCGTTTCTGGTGCTGTTCCTCCGCAACGCCGACTTCAATCAAGTGGGCCGGGCGTTTACCGAGGTCTCGGCCTGGTGGATCGCCCCCGCGCTCGCGGTCTACTTCGCCGGCATCGCCGCTCGCGCCTGGCGCTGGCACTGGCTGCTGCTGCACATTCAGGCGATTCCCTGGTGGCGGCTGTTCCCGATCGTCGCGATCGGCTTCGGGGTCAACAACGTGCTACCGCTGCGCGCCGGCGAGCTGGTGCGCGCGCACGTCCTCTACCAGCGGCACGGGATCTCCCGCCTCTCGGGCCTGTCCAGCATCTTCATGACCCGCGTCTACGACGGACTGATGCTGACCGGCTTTCTCGTGATCGGCGTGATCGCGAGCCTGGTTGGGCTCTGGGGGATGAGCGACGCCGGCGATGAGCTGACCGGAGCGATGTCGTTTCTCGTGTTCGGCATCACCGGAGCCTTCCTGGTATTCGGCTGGATCGCGCGCCGGCCGGTTGACGCGGAGCGGGTAATCGGCAAGCTGCTAGCCCGTCTGCCCGGTCAATCCAACCGCGAGTGGACCTGGCTGGGACCGATGATCACCGGCATGGCCGCGCAGGCCAATCGGCGACAGGTAATCGGCGCCCTGGTCGCCAGTCTGATTGCCTGGACGCTTGAAGCGCTGATGTACTGGATGATCGGTCAGGCCTTCAATCTGGGCGTGCCGTTTCCCGTCTATCTGCTGGTCGCAGCTGCGGCTAACTTGTTGATCACCGCGCCGTCGACGGCCGGCGGCGTAGGCCCGTTCGAGTGGGCGACCAAGGCCACGCTGCTGATCTGGCTGCCGACGTTGGGAACGGTCGGCGAGCAAGGCGCTGAAGCGACGGCCGTTGCGTTCGCCGCGGTCCTGCACGCCCTGGTGATCATCCCTATCTCATTTGTCGGTTTGATCTTCCTCTGGATCTTCCAGGCTTCTCCCTGGCGCACCGCCATCCGGCATGAGCCGTAGCCTGTATCCCGAGAATCCCGACATCCGATTGGAGCAGGCGATGGTTACCCTCGACGGCCCGCTGGACGGCATCCGCGTTGTGGATCTCTCGGCTCTGGCGCCCGGTCCCTACTGCTCGATGCTGCTGGCCGACATGGGCGCCGAAGTCGTCGTGGTCGAACAGGCCGGACGACCGCAAGGCCGCCGCGACCTGTCCCGCGACCCCAACGAGGAGCGCCGACGCTATTCGTCCTACGCGCTCGGCCGGGGAAAGCGGTCGATCGGCCTCAACCTCAAGTCGGACGAGGCGCGGGACATCTTCTACCGCCTGTCCGACAGCGCCGATGTCGTGCTCGAGGGCTTCCGTCCCGGCGTCGTCAAGCGGCTCGGCGTGGACTGGGACACGCTGTCGGCGCGCAATCCGCGATTGGTCTACTGCTCGCTCTCGGGGTTTGGTCAAACCGGGCCGTACGCCTCGCACGTCGGCCACGACATCAACTACATCGCCACCGGAGGCGCGCTGGGCATGATCGGCGACTATGCCGCCGGAGGCCGGCCGGCGATTCCCGTCAACATCATCGCCGACTTCGCCGGCGGCGGCTTGATGGCGGCATTCGCAATCGTCTGCGCCTTGCAGGCGCGCGAGCGCACCGGCGAGGGCCAGTACGTCGACCTGGGCATGTCCGACGGCGTGATGTCGCTGATCACCTCGGCGCTGGCCGGATACGAGGGCGCAGGCGCCGACATGTCGCCGGCGGCGCACGTGCTCAACGGCGGCGAGCCGCACTACCAGGTCTACGAGACCTCCGACGGTCGCTGGTTCTCGGTCGGCTCGATGGAGCCGTACTTCTACGCCAACCTCTGCCGCGTGTTGGAGTTGGATCAGTACATCGAGGATCAGGGCACGACGGATCAAGCCCGCAAGGCGGAGATCCAGGCGGCGTTCACAGAAGTGTTCAAGACGCGCACCGCCGACGAGTGGCACGAGTTGCTCAACGACGTCGATGTCTGCGCCAAACCGGTGCTGTCGCTCGAAGAAGCCCTGACCGACGAGCACAACATCGCCCGCGAGATGGTGGTCGAGGTGCCCACGCCCGACGGTGGCGTCATGCGCCAGGCCGGCATCGCGCCGAAGCTCTCGGCGACCCCCGGCAGAATCCGAGGCGGCGCGCCGGTCCGCGGTCAGGACACCGAGGCTTTGTTGGAATCCCTCGGACTGGACGGCGACGCGATCGCCTCGCTGCGCGAGCGAGAGATCGTCGCGTAAGCGCGTCGCCGACTATGGGAGCGGCGCCTGCGAATCGCGGCGATGCGCCACCGACCATCTGCGCCAGCAGACCAGTCCGCCGACGACCAGCAAGCCAAACGCCAGGGCGAATCCTGCGCGGAAGTCGTAGGCGTCGACCACGGCCGATGCCGAGCCGATCACCGCGGTGATCAACACCGCAGAGACCAATGCGAAGATCGAGAGCACGGTGGCGCGCTGGTCGGACGGAATGCGCCGATTGATGTAGCCGCCCGCCAGCGGCTCGATGATTGCAGTGCAGGCGGCCAGGATCGCCAACGCTGCGACCAGTCCGAGATGGTCCAGCAACAGCATCGGCAGCATCGCCAAGATGCCAACGCACCAGATCACCGGCAGCGCTCGCGACTCTCCCAATCTCGTGGCCAGCGGCGCGGCGAGGATCGATCCCAGCATGATGCCCGCGAACGACGGCAGCAGCAGACTCGAATAGGTGAAGCCCGCATCGAGCGCATCGCTCGGATCGATCCCGTGCGAGCGGATGAACGGCTGGATGAAGAAGTCGGGCAAGTCGAGCGTCCCAAACAACACGGCGCTGAGCAGGATCGTCCAGAGCACGGGACGGACGGTTCGCGCAATCCGCGCGCCCTGCCGAATCTCGTGCAGCAATGCTGGGCGATCCGGATGATCGGCAGTCGCCTCGGACACTTCACCAAACTCAGCCTCGCGCCGGGGCGGTTCACGCAGCAGCAGGGCGACGACTCCGGCGAGACCCATGCCGACGGCGCTGCACAACATCGCCGTCTGGAATCCCGTCCACGACACCAGAGGTCCGGCAAACAACGTGGCCGCGAGCAGCGAGGCGGTAGCAGCCGCGCGCGAACGGCCCGCGTGTCGTTCGTAGTCCCTGGTCCGCTCCAGGCGTCGCAAGGTGTCGAACAGCAATGCGTCGCCCGAACCGGAAAGCAGCGTGCGTGTGACCGCCATGAGCACGTAGCCCACGATCAGCAGCGGGTGACCCAGGCTGGAGAAGAGCACGAGACCCACGGCGAAGCCGAATGCCCCGGCGGCGAGCGATACGCGCCGGCCGAACCGATCGGCGATCGCTCCGGTCGGGACTTCGGCCAGGATGATGGCGACGCCGAACGCCACCTCCATCAGCCCGATCTGCGTGTAGGAGAGCAGATGATCGGTCTGTAGGAACAGAAACCAGATCGGAACCCAGAAGTGGAAGCCAAACAGAAACTGAAAGACGTAGAACAGGGGAATGTTGCGGGCGTATGAGCGATGCAGCACCGTGAATGTCGTGTGTGACTATGAGAGCGACGAGTCCAGTAGCCGCCTCAGCCGCGGTCGCGAGTGTGCGAGACGGGAGTCGGAGTCCGGCCGGCGACACCAGTGCCATTGGCATGTAGTCCATGGCCGTGATGTCCATTGCCGGTTCCGTTGACCTGGACTCCATTGGCCTGGGGAGCGCGGCGTACGCTGATCCGGCGCACGGCCTCGGCCTGGTCGCGCCGGTGCGAGCGTCGCCAGGTGAACCAGAGCGCCGCGCCGAGCGTGAGCACCACCGCGACCGAGAGGCCGTAGGCGAAGCGGAAGTCAATCGTGTCGGCAGACGCTGAGATCGCAGGCACGATCACGGCCATCTGCGCCGCCATCGTCAGTTCGTAGATCGAGAGAACGGTGGCCCGCTGGTCGGAGCGAATGCGTCGGTTGATGTAGCCGGTGGCGATCGGCCGGATGGCCGCGTGAATGCCTCCCAGGATGGCAATCGGGGCGATGATGCTGAGGTGATCGAAGAGCAGGAGCGGAATGAACAGAAAGACGCCGCCGAAGATCAGGATCGATAACGCGCGGCGCTCACCGACCCGAGACACGATTGGCGAGGCGAGCAGGGACCCGGCCGACATTGCGGCGAATCCCGGCACGATCAACGCGCTCCAGACCGCGCCGTCGAGGATGCTGCCTTCTGGACTCAGGCCGTGCTCGCGCAGGAACGGCTGGACGAAGAAGTTGGGCATTTCGAAGGCGACGGTCACGATGCCGGCCAGCACGATCATCCAGAACACGGGTCGCCGGCGCAGCACGATACGGAATCCGTCGAGGATGTAACTCACGAATCCTTGCGGTGAGTGGTCGCCCGCGCCGGCGTCGGCGGCGGAGATGGGCGCGGCATGCAAGCCGTCTTCCCCGAACTCCGCCTCGGTCCGCGGAGGCTCGCGCAGCAGCAGCGCGATGCATCCGGCGAGGCCCATCGTCGCCGCGCCAATCAAGAAGACGGTCTCCAGGCCCCAGAGTCCGGCCATGGGTCCGCCGAAGAGCGCCGCGCCGAGCAGCGCCCCGGTCATCATCGCCTCCGAGCGGCCCATGTGCTTCTCGTACTCGCGCGTGCGGCCCATCGTGCGCAGAGTGTCGTACAGCAGCGCGTGACCGGAGCCGGAATAGAGCGTCATCGATGCGGCCATGATCACATAGCTGACGGCGATGCCGGCAAAGCCCTCGAGCATCACGAACATGAACGTGCCGATGGTGAAGATGAATCCGCCCAGGGCCAGCGAGATGCGCCGCCCGAAGCGGTCCGCAATCGCCCCGGTCGGGACCTCGGCGATGAACATCGTCGTCCAGAACACCGCCTCCATCAGTCCGACCTGGGTCAGCGAGAGGCCGCGCTCGTCCTGCAGGAAGATGATCCAGACGGGGATCCAGATCAGGAATCCAGTGGCGAACTGGAAGAGGTAGTAGATCGGGATGTTGCGCGCGTAGCGTTGGGTTTGCGTCATCTCGGGACACCACGAAGGGGCGGTCTGAGGCCGCCGACGCAACCGATGCTACGTAGTCGGGCACTGGCAATGCGAATCCGCCGAGGCCGTCTAGTCGAGGTTCTGCACATTCGGGAACAGAGCGCGCTTGGCGTCGTCCGTCCCGTTCTGACCGTTCCGCCCGTTTGCGCCGAGACGATCGATTGCAGGTGAGCCTGCGTTGCGATGATGCAGCGCCTGGGGCTTGGCGATTCCCAACGACCACTGACGCGTCCGCTCGGACTGATCCCGCCGGTGCGCCATCCGCCAGAGCATCCACAGTCCCACGCCAATCGTGGCGACCATGACCAGCGCAATGCCAAAGGCGACGGGGAACGACAACGCGTCGGCGGCCGGGACAACGATGACCAGGATGACGCCCATCGCGCCGCCGCCGATCAAGGAGAAGATCGAGAGCACCGTCGCCCGCATGTCGGAAGAGATTCGCCGGTTGATGTACCCGCTGGCGATCGGTCGCACGGCGGCCTGGGCGATGCTGATCATGAAAATGGCGCCCAGTAATCCCAGGTGATTCCAGATTGCCAGGGGAATCATGAACACTGCCCCGAACAGCAGGACTGCCGGGAACGAACGACGCTCTCCGAACCTCGCCATGAGCTGCCCCGCCGAGAGCATCCCGATCATCGAACCCAGGTACGCCGGTACCAGCAGCGCCGACCAGATGAACCCATCGGCGGCGCTGGCCAGCGGATCGAGTCCATGCTGCGCGACGAACGGCTGAGTCAGGAATCGCGGCATGTCAAACAGTGCGATCATCACGGCCGCGAACGGCACCAGGTATCGCACCGGCCGGATCCGCCAGACGATCCGGAATCCTTCGAGCATCTCGTGAAAGATCGGTACGCCCGAGGACTGTTGGTCGGCGGAGCTGTGATGGACATCGGAGGGAGGCGCGTGCAGCGGATCGGGCAGGAAGTCGGACTCTCGCCGCGGTGGTTCGCGCAAGAGCAACGCGACCACTCCCGAGACCACGAAGAACAGACTCGAAATCAAGATCGCGGCCGAGTAGCCGAGCAGGTACGAAACCGGTCCGCCGACCACGGTCGCGACGACCATCATCGCCCAGAACAGTCCGTGCGAGCGGCCGGCATGGCGCTCGTACTCGCGGGTTCGCCCGAGCACGCGCAAGGTGTCGTAGAGAAAGGCGTCGCCTGCGCCCGAATAGAGCGTCATCGCAATACCCATGACGAGATATGAACCCAGGAGCACGGAGAAGCTGTCGGCCATGGCAAAGATGACCGTCGAGATCGCGAACATGAACGCGCCCAGCGCCAACGAGATCCGGCGGCCGAACCGATCGGCGACCGCGCCGGTCGGTACCTCAGCGACGATGATGGTGATCCAGAACACCGCCTCGAAGACTCCAACCTCTGTCAGAGACAGCCCCCGGCCGTTCATCAGATAGATGATCCAGATCGGTAGGAAGACCATGAACCCGCTCGAGGCCATGAAGAGGTAGTAGACGCGGATGTTCCGCCGATAGCGGGCGGGATCGATCTGGGAGGAGGCAGTAGCGAGCGCAGACATGCCAGTCAGGTTAGGCCCTGCTCTGGCCGATTGCTGGTCTCCCATGCGGACGCGGGTACGCAAATCCATCGGGCGTCACCTCCCATCCCTGCGAGACTTGCGAGCAAACCAGATCTTCATTGCTTGGGTGCACGGATTCCCAGTCCCCGCTTCATGCGGAGACCTGCTCGGCTCACTGTCTCGAACCAGGTAGTGCCAGCGCAGTGCAGGCCAGGAGCGGGTCCCCGAATACATCGGGGACAGGGCCCAGACGATTCTTGCGCAAGTCGCCTCACGGCTCCAACGGCAGGGGACGTCGCAGGATCTGGTTCCAACGGCGGGGAAACCGATCGTCTACAGGTCGGACCTGGGTGAACACTGCGATGTCGCGAGGCGGATCGAGCGGTGTCGGTTCTGCGCCGAGCTCGATGGCTGAGCGGTTGAGTTGTCGAACAGCGCGGTCATCCAGCTCGCCGGTCCAGAGCGCCGCGATGCCGCCGATCTGCAGGAATGGCGTCGACAATTCGAGCGCCACCGTCGGCGGCGCGGCGGCGCGGGACAGGGCGAGCGCGAATCTTCCACGCTGAGCAGTGCGCGCAGCGACCTCGGCGCGCTCCTGGAGCACGCGGATCGATTCAGCGCCAATCTGCGTACGGACCAGCTCGAGGAAGTGGGACGCGCCGGCGCGCGAGTCGAGGAGGGTCGTCCCGCGATCGGGTTCGCACAGGGCGAACGGTAAACCCGGCGCGCCATTGCCGCTGCCGATGTCGATCATCGGTCCGTGCGGTACGGGCAGATCCGCCTCGATCAGCCGATGCCGACCCTGGAGCGGCTCGATCGCGTGACGTGAGATCGCCTCCGCCGGGTCGCGGATCGCTGTCAGATTGCGGGGCGCCGCCAGCAGCGCGTTCAACCACTGGCCGAGCTGGCGCGAGATCTGCGGATTGAGGTTCTGCACATAACCGAGCCCGGCTTGATCAAGCGCGCGGGCAATCTGATGTTTGTCTATCAAGTCCGTCATCGGTTGGGGAGTTAGGATAGGGATTGAAGCGGCGGGAAGAGCTCTGCGAGGCTCTCCCGTCTACTGGTGTCAATCGCGACACAGGACCTGATCGAGCGGCCGTGCGGTCGCTAGGGGGAGACGACGCATGGCAATCCTGGACGACGCTGTGACCGCCGAGGATCAGGCGGACGACGTGGTCGAAGACAACATGGACGTGATGGACGTGATTGACGAGCCGGCCGCGACCGAGTCGGGCGGCCAGGTGGCTGTGGCTGCTCCGCCCATGACGCTTGACGCGGCCGTGATGGAGTACTTCGCCTGGGAAAAGGAACGGGAAGAGAAGCGGTCGCGGCGCAAGACGTCGACCGCGTCGCGACCAAAGCGCGGAGCGTACGTATTCGATGCGGCTGCCCGCGAGGCGGTGATCCGGTTTCTTGCCCACTTCGGACCCGGCACGTTGATCGACGACCTGTCACCGAAGTCGATGGAGAGTTTCCAGGAAACGATCGGCTCGAACACGATGGATCCTGCTGCCCGGTTGCAGCCGGTCAAGGAGTTCCTGCGTTACTGCTGGAAGCAGGGCTACACCGCCACCCGAGGATCCGGCGGCGACGCCGAGGCGCAGAACCTGGGTAACTTCCTGCGCATCAAGCGGGCCACAACGGTGGCTCGCGATTCCTCGACGTTCAAGCACGAGGAAGCGCAGATCTTCGAGATGACCGCCGATGGACTCAAGCACCTGCAAGAGGAGCTGGCTCAGCTCACGGCGGAAATGCCCGAGGCGGTGCAAGCGGTCGCGGCGGCTCGCGAAGACAAGGACATCCGCGAAAACGCCCCGCTCGAAGCTGCGCGGGAGCACCAGGAACGGCTCAAGTCCCGCATTGACGAGCTTGACTACCAGATCGCGCACGCCGTAGTGAACGAAGTGAGGGCGACCGGCCGCGCGAAACTGGGCAGCCGCGTCTCGGTCGTCGAAATCGACGAGCAGGGCGACGTACTGGGCGAGGCCAGGGAGTACACTCTGGTCGGAACCACCGAAGCAAACGCCGCGGCGCAGCGCATCTCCGTTGAGAGTCCGCTGGGTCGTGGGCTGTTGGATCAATCTGCCGACGGGCGGATCGAAATCCAGGCCCCAAGCGGACGCAAGCGGTTCAAGTTACTCGCCGTCAACGGCTAATCGACCGATGCGCGTCGACAGGCTGAGCGAGAGACAGCAAGAGCGAGATGGGTCGCGACCCGTGCGCACCGGGTCGTGGCGACCATCGAGTCCTCTCCGGTGCGCGGGGGAAAGTGACGACGGTGTCCGATATTCCGACGATTGAGTTCACGATCACCAACGCCAACCTCGATACCGGATTGCGCGGCTATCCGGTCGGCACCTGCGAAACCAGTTACGTCGATCCGCAAGAGGGCGTCTCCTACGTTGGCTACCCGATCGCCGAGCTGGCCTTCCTGCCGGCCGAAGACATCATCCACCTGTTGTTCAATAAGTCGCTCCCGACCGACGCCGAGCGGCAGGCGGTGGCCGACGACATCGCCGAACGCTCCGAGGTGTCCGAGGACGCGCTCGCGGCGATCTCGGCATTGCCCGCGTCCGGACATCCGATGGACCTGTTCTGCGCCGGGATTCAAATCCTGGGCATGACCGGCAAGACCGACGACTACTACGAGGACGCGCTGAACCTGGTCGCCCGGATTCCCACGGCGCTGGCGGCCATTTTCCGCAAGCGCGAGGGCTGGGGCGATCTGATTCCGTCCGAGCCGTCGCGCGGCTATGTCAACAATTTTGTCCACATGCTGGGCATGCCCGGCGGCGACGAGGCGGCCTTGACGCGCCTGCTCTCGGTCTACTACAACCTGCATGCCGACCACGGCGGCGGCAACCTCTCGACTTTCACCGGGCGCGCAGTCGCCTCGGGTCTGGCCGACATGTACCGCTCGATGGCATCGGGCATGAACGCGCTGGCCGGGCCGCGGCACGGCATGGCCAACCAGGACGCCTTCAAGATGGTCCACGAGGTCGACACTGAAGACGCCGACGAGGCCTACGAAATCCTCAAGCAGCGGCTGGCCGACGGCGGCCTGATCTTCGGCTTCGGCCACGCCGTGCTGCGCGAGGAGGACCCCAGAGCCAAAGTGCAGCTCGGCGTCGGCGAGGAACTCTGCCCCGATGACCACTGGTTCAAGGTCGTCAAGGCGGTTCGCGAGGGCGGCATCCGCGCCCTCAAGGAAAACCCCAAGGTCTCGAATCCGTATCCCAACGTCGACCTGATCTCCGGCAGCCTGGTCAACGCGCTCGGATTCACCGACCCCGATTACTACACCACGCTCTTCGGCTGGTCGCGGATTTCCGGGATCGGCGCCCAGATCGTCGACGAGCGCACGCGGGCGCGAAACGGTCGCGGCGTCGCCATCTACCGTCCCCGCTACATCCCGATCAATCAGCCCCGACAGTCGGTCGGCGCATGACAACGCGGCGGTCGAATCGCCCGATGCGCGGGAGGCGGGGATAGCCACTGTCTCAGTGCTGGGGTAGGATTTGAGATCGACCGCGCCGCGTGCTTGCAGCGCGCCTGAGCGAGAGGCGAACGGACGGTAATGCCCACGCTGGAGTCGGCGAGGCAGAAGCGAGCGAACGTGCTTCAGCAGATCGCTGAGGCGTCGTACGGCTATCCCAACGACGACTACCCCGATCGCGAAATCACGCTCAACTTCCCCGAACAGCAGATGGGCGTCCGCGTCCGCTCCGGCGGCTGGCTGTACCCCGATCTCGTGGTAACGGACGAGCCCGGCCACTTCATCGCCATCGCCGCCGACCTGGCGCTGATGCACGAAGTCAACAACGACACGGCAGTCGACCGCTGGAAGCCGCTCTCCCAGACTGCCCCGCTGATCCTCTACGTACCGATGGGCCAGAGTGGGCGGGCAATCCGCCTCTGTCGGATGAACGGCGTCAAGCTTCACAAACTGATGACCTATCGCCAACGGCCGGCCGGCTTCGGCATCGACCTGCAAGAGGCATACAGCGGGCCCGACCTGCTCAAGCCGATCGCCGGCTTGCTGCCGCCCGCGCTGCGTCCGATGGCCTATCGCCAGGAGCGCGTGCGCGTGGTGGACAGTTACCTGAGTCCGGCTCCGGCCGACCGCAGCGGCGACGTGCCGGCGCTAGCCGCACCGGCCCCGCAACCGGCCGCGACCCTGGCCTTGCCCTCGGGTTTGGACAATGAACACGGACACGGTGAGCACGACTCGCCGGAATCGCATCTACCGCCGCCAAGTCTGGCTCCGCTGCTGTTTGCGCTGGGGCTGATCCTGACGGCGACCGGCGCGGTCTTTGTCGGTCAGATCCTGAGCGTCGGCATCACCTTCCTAGTGCTGTCGGCGGTTCGCTGGTTCGTGGAGGATATGGGCTACTTCGAGGCAGGCGGCCCGGCCGAGTTCCGGCAGCATCCCTTGCAGGTCATGCCGGACGTGTCGCCTCCGCCTGGCATTCACATGCCGCCGCCCAGCTTCTCGCCGCTGCTGTTTGCGCTGGGACTGATCCTGACCGCTGCCGGGGCCGTGTTTACGGACCAGGTACTGGGAGCGGGCATCACCTTGATCATTGTGGGCGGAGCCGGCTGGTTCCTGGAAGACATCCAGTACTTCGAGGAACCCGAGCACGACGACCATCACGATGAGCACGAATCGGACGCGCCGCTCATGCAGAGCGCCGACTAGCGACCACGGATTGAGCTGAAACAGGGAGAGAAGGGAGCGGGCGTGTGACGGCATATCAACGGTTGTGGCGCACGCGGATTGGCCGCCTGACGCTGGTCATCGGCGCCGTCGCCTTGGCGCTGTTTGCGCTGTCGGGCATGATCACCGCTCAGGTCGCCTTGCCCGACGCGGTGTCCGACCAGGGCGACGACATCCGCTCTCTCTACCTGGTCATCTTCGCGGTTGGCGTGATTGTCTTTGTCATCGTCGAGGCGATGATCCTCTGGGTCGTGTTCCGCTACAAGCGCAAGTCCGACGACGAACTGCCGACGCAGATCGGCCACAACACCACCGCCGAAATCCTCTGGACCGGAATCCCCCTGGTCATCGTGGTCGTCCTCTTCATCGCATCATTCTTCGTTCTGCAGGACGTTCAGGCAGGGGCGGAGGACGATGAAGATGTCGTCGTGGTCGACGTCCAGGGTCGCCAGTGGGCCTGGGCGTTCAACTATGCCGTGCCGCTGGGCACGACGCTGTCCGAAAACCTCTCAAACAACCCGGCCGACACCGAGATTCAGCTCGAAGATCCGTCGTTGGTCGTCCCATTCATGACGCTGAAGATGGGCGTCGAGCACATGCGCGTCGTCGCCCGGACCGGAGACGTCGTCACGGTCGAGCGGGCGGTCAACGGTACCGTTCCAATCCACCACCGAGCCGGCGACGAGGTAATGCGCTCCTTCAACGGTACCGACACGGTCGCCGAGGGTCGCCTCCAGGCTGCCGACAACACGCCGATCGTCACCGTGCCCGTGGGTCCGATGATCCGTTTCAACATCGCCTCGGCCGATGTGCTGCACGCCTTCTACACGGTCCAATTCCTGACCAAGCTCGACGCCGTCCCCGGCCGCGTGCAGACGCTATGGGTGCGCATCAACGAAGCCGGCGTCTTCCAGAGCCAGTGCGCCGAGTACTGCGGCCGCGACCACGCGCGGATGATCTACTCCGTCCGCGCGCTGCCGCAGGGCGAGTACGACGCCTGGTTCGAGGACAAGGCCGGTAGCGCCCCGGAGCCGATCGAAGGCGACTTCGGCGGCGAGGAAGAAGTTGAGCAGGAAGAGGGCGCGGTCGGCAACCCGGTCAACGGCCAGAACTTGTTCTTCGCCATGGGCTGCAACGTCTGCCATGGCGACCGCGGCGAGGGCCTGGTCGGCCCGACGATTGCGAAGACGGTCGTGCCACTGGATCGTGTGGTCGAGCAGTACCGCGAACCGCTCGAGGCGATGACCGCATTCCCGCCCGACCAGATTTCGGACGAAGAGATCGCCGATGTCTACGCCTGGCTGCAAACGGTCGAGCGGCCGCCGGCGGCGCAGGAGATTCCAAGCAAGCTCGCTGAACTGATCGAGGCCGGCGGCTAGCCCCGCCCAGCAGAGACGACGAACCGGGGATTTCGCAGAGGGAGGCAACACGATGGCGACACTGGCGGGGGCACAGACCACACCGTATGCCGGCGCGAACGCCTGGCGCGTCATCCTCGAGTGGCTGACCACGGTCGACCACAAGAAGATCGGCATCATGTACCTCTGGGCGGCCGGCGCGTTCGGCCTCGTCGGCATGGCGTTCTCCCTCGTCATGCGCACCGAGCTCGCGCAGACCGGCACCATCATCTCGGCCGAGACCTACAACTCGATCTTCACGATGCACGGCAGCGTGATGATCTTCCTCTTCCTGCTGCCCGTTGGCGCGGCGTTCATGAACTACTCGATGCCGCTGCAAATCGGCGCGCTCGACATGGCCTTCCCCCGCATCAACGCGCTCTCGTTCTGGATCTTCCTCTTCGGCGGCGCGCTGATCGCCTCCAGCTTTGCAGTCGAAGGCGGCACCGCCTCGGCCGGTTGGACCGCCTATCCGCCCGTGACCCTCAACAGCGGCGCAAACGCCGAACCTCCCGGCGCCGGCATGGACATGTGGTTAGTCGGTGTCATCCTGTTGGGCCAGGCATCGATCTTCGGGTCGGTCAACTTCTTAGTGACCATCTTCAAGATGCGCGCTCCCGGAATGACCATGTGGCGGCTGCCGCTGTTCACCTGGACCACGCTGGTCACCGGTCTGCTGATTCTGCTCTCGACCCCGGTGCTGGCCGCCGCGCTCGTGCTCGGCTTCATCGACCGTAACGGCGCCGAGGGCGCGTTCTTCGACCCATCCAACGGCGGGCAACCGCTGCTCTGGCAGAACCTGTTCTGGTTCTATTCGCATCCCGCGGTCTACATCATGATCCTGCCCGCAATGGGCATCGTCTCCGACGTGTTCGGGGTATTCACGCGACGCCCGATCTTCGGCTATCGGTCGATGGTGCTCGCGCTGGTCGGCATCGGTCTGCTTGGCTTCATCGTCTGGGCGCACCACATGTTCACGACCGGCGGCGTCTTCCTGCCTTTCTTCATGGGCGCGACATTCCTGATCGCGGTCCCAACCGGCGTCAAGATGTTCAACTGGATCGCCACGATGTGGCGAGGATCGAACATCTTCCCCACCGCGATGCTGTTCAGCGTCGGCTTCCTCATGCTCTTCCTGATCGGCGGCATCACCGGCGTCTTCCACGCGGCGGTCCCGGTCGACTTCGCCCTGCACGACACCTACTTCGTGGTCGGACACTTCCACTACACGATGTCGATTGCCGCAACCTTCGGCTTCCTCGCCGGTTGCTACTACTGGTTCCCCAAGATGTTCGGCAAGTTCATGAACGAGGGACTGGGCAAGCTGCACTTCTGGCTGCTGTTCATCGGCGTCAACCTGGTCTTCTTCACCCAGTTGCTGCTCGGGCTCGACGGCATGCCCCGGCGGATCAACGACTACGCCGACAATCCGGGCTGGGAGCTGATGAACATGCTGATCACGATCGGCGCGTTCGTCTCGGCGGCCGGCATGATGGTCTTCCTCTACAACGTCTTCTACTCGCTCAAGTGGGGCGAGCGCGCCGGGTCCGACCCGTGGGAAGGCACGACCCTCGAATGGGCGACGACCTCCCCGCCGCCGCCGCACAACTTCGACTCGCTGCCGGAGATTCGCTCCGAGCGCCCGCTCTTCGACCTGCGCTTCGGTGAGCGGCTGCAGGATGACCCGCACTACCACGTCGGCAATGGCAACGGCCACAGCAACGGTCGCAGTAGCGGTCGCACCGGCGGGGGCGGCGCCAGCGCGCCCTCCGCATCGGCGCGGGAGGAGGGCTAATCATGGCAGCTTCAGCAATCCCGCATCGACGCGTTCACCCGGTCCGTAACTTCCTCGTCGGCGAAGAGCCGATGACGACCGGTCTGTGGGGGATCATCTTCTTCATCTTCTCCGAGATCATGTTCTTCGCCGGACTGATCGCGGCGATGCTGGCTCTGCACAGCGACACCTTGCTGTGGGAGCCCACGAACGGCGGTCACCGACTTGAAGGCGGCGAGTGGCGGCCAATCCTGTTCACCGTGCTCCTGGTCAGCACCTCGATCCCGATGCAGTTCGCGGCGTTCGCGATCCGCAAGGGCAATCGACGCGCGATGCTGATCAACATGGGCATCGTGCTGGTCATCGGCACGGCATTCATGATCAACCAGTACTTCGAGTGGGAACATGCCGACTTCGGCATCTCCGACGGTCCCTACGCGGCGACGTTCTTCACGCTCACCGGATTCCACGGCGCGCACGTGATTGGCGGGTTGTTGTTCATCTTCGCCCAGTGGTTGCGCGGGCTGCTCGGTCACTTCGACGCCAAACGCAACACGGCAGTTGAGGCGGCGACGCTCTACTGGCACTTCGTGGGCTTCGTCTGGTTGCTGGTGATCTTCCCGCTCGTCTTCTTCCTGAGCTGACGCGGACGCCGGCGTGCGGGCAGCAATGGCGAGATTGGGATTGCGCCTCGCCCTGGTATCGGTTGCCGTCGCCGGATTCGTCGGCCTGATCCCGGCAGCAGTCGCTGCGCATGATGGCCGCTACGCCGAGTCGGGCGACTTCCTCAATGCCCTGACCATCTGGAGCATTGACGCTCCGGGTGTCGTCATCCTTGCGGTCGTGGGCGGACTGTACGCCTGGGCCTACTACCGGTTGCGCCGCCATTCGCCGAGCTTCCACTTCCCTCGCTGGCACGCATGGTGCTTCGCCGGCGGCTGGCTGTTTATGCTGCTCGGCTTGATCTCGCCGGTCGACACCTACTCCGACGATCTCTTCTGGGTGCACATGGTCCAGCATGTGTTCATCACCATGCTGGTCGCGCCGCTGATGCTGCTCGGCGCGCCGGCGACGCTCGCGCTGCGGGCGGCGTCCCCTCGGGTCCGCACGACGTATCTGATTCCGCTGCTCAACTCGCGCTTGGTGCGATTCCTCACCTGGCCGCCGGCGGCAATCGTGATTTACATCGCGAGCGTCTGGAGCTGGCACTGGCCCGACGCATACGACGGCGCGATTGCCTCAGAAGTGGTCCACTTCGTCGAGCACGGCGTCTTCCTCTTCGGCGCCGTCCTGCTCTGGTGGTTGGTGATCGGCGTCGACGCGACCAAGTTGCGGCCGCATCACGTCTGGCGCTGTGTGCTCCTCGTCTTCGCGATCCTGCAGAACATCGGGCTCGGGCTGATCCTGATTAATGTCGGCGAGCCGATCTACGACACGTACGCGACCGCTGCCGCCGTGCGCGAGTGGGGTCCGACGGCGCTCATGGATCAACGAATCGGAGCAGGAATCATGTGGGTTCCGGGCTCAATGATGTTCGCCCTGGCGATCATCGTGACGGTCTACTACTGGGCCGAGCGGGAAGGCTTCAAGGATCGCCGCAACGACGTCGTTCGCGACATGCAGATCCGCGTACACGGTGAGATTCCCACGCTCGGTCCACGCCCGGGCGACCAGAAATGACTGGCTGCAACGAATGTGGACTCGGGAGCAGATCAATGTGCTCAGGACATTTCTCAGACACGGACATTGGTGCAACACTTAAGCCCGACTGCTAAGGCCGTGTACTAAGCCTGTCCGCCCGACGCTGGATCGAAGCGTCGCCCCGGATGCGAGAGCGAATCGATGACCCGGTTTCAGCGCGTTGGACTTGGACTTGTCCTGGGGCTGCTGGTCTTGGTGGCGCTAGGCGGCATTGTCCGCGTGACCGGATCCGGCCTCGCCTGTCCCGACTGGCCCGGCTGCTACGGCAGCGTGATTCCCAGCGGGGACTTTGGCGAGTTCGCCGGCTACCAGGTCTGGCTGGAATGGACGCATCGTCTGGTCGCGGCGATCATGGGATTCATCGTGCTCGGCTACGCAATCGTCGCCTGGCGCAGATATCGCAATCGAGTCCGAATCTGGCTGCCGGCCGTCATCGCCATTCCGCTGCTTGCGGTGCAGGTGGTGCTGGGCGGCCTGACGGTCACGGAGCGGCTTGAGGAGCTGATCGTCACGCTGCATCTGGCCACCGCGATGCTCATCCTCGTCACGATGGCGTTCTCGTGGCTGAGCACGTTCGAGTGGCGCGTAGTCACATCGGACGATGAGTCGCCGCTGGGCAGCGACGCCCCCTCGCAGGCGAAGACCTTCGCGAGGCTTGTCGTCGTCACCGCCATCCTGGTCTACGCCGTGGTCGTGGTCGGCTCGTACGTGACCCATGTCGGCGCGGGACCGGACGCCGGCGCGCACGTGGGACCGGGCGGGGCGGCCTGCGGCAATCAATGGCCCCTCTGTTACGGAGGGCTCTGGCCCGATGGAGAGTACGCTCAATGGAACATGGGTCACCGGCTGCTGGTCGTGGTCGGCGGACTGGCGCTGATGGGCGCGGCTATGGGAGTCGTCATGCTGCGGCCGAGGTCGCGGCCGCTGACGCTCCTGCTGCACGGCGCAGCTACGCTCTACGTGGCGCAGATTTTCATCGGAGCGGCGATGATCTGGATCAACTTCGACGCCTGGGCGCGGGCGTTGCATCTCTCGATGGGTTCGATCGTCTGGTTGCTGGCGGCCGCGTCGGCCCTGGTCGCCGCGTACCGCGCCGGATGGCCCGGTCATGCCCAGCACCCGTTATCGGCTGATGCGAGCGCCGCGAATGCCGACGCGAGCGCGTCGGCGGAGAGTGAGAGCGGCGGATGACAGAGCGGCCGCTCGCCTTGGTCCGTCCGGCGACGCTGCCCAGCAGCCGTCGCGCCATCGAGGTGGCGCGTGGGTTCTGGGATCTGACCAAGCCGGGCATTATCGGCCTGCTGCTGGTCACCACGGTGCCCACCATGATCGTCGCGGCCGATGGTTGGCCCAGAGGCGGCTTCGCCGAGGGTCTGGGGCTGATCCTGCTGACCTTGCTCGGCGGAATCCTGACCGCCGGCGGGGCCAATACCTTCAACCAGTGGTTCGACCGCGACATTGACGCGATCATGGAGCGCACCGCAGACCGACCACTGCCCGCAGGAGTGATTCAGCCCTGGCAGGCGCTGGTCTGGGGCGTGTTCCTGGCCGCGATCGGCGGCGTGCAACTGGCGCTGACCGTGAACCTGCTGGCGGCGTTGCTGGCCGAGGCCGCGGTGCTCTTCTACGTCTTCGTCTACACGATCTGGCTCAAGCGATCGACGACGCAGAACATCGTGATCGGCGGCGCGGCCGGCGCGATTCCGCCACTGGTCGGATGGGCGGCGGTCACCGGCGAGGTGACCTGGACGCCGTTCATCCTCTTCCTCGTCATCTTCATGTGGACCCCGCCGCATTTCTGGGCGCTATCGCTCAAGTACCGCGACGACTACGCCAGGGCCAACGTGCCGATGCTCCCGGTCGTGTCGGGAGAACGAGAGACCCGCAAGCAGCTCCTGATCTACTCGGTCGGACTGGTCGCGGTCAGCCTGCTGGGACCACTGGGCGGTCACCTGAGCTGGTGCTACGAGACCACCTGCGCGCTCGCGGGCGTCGTCTTCATCTGGATCGCCTGGCAGGTCTGGCGCGAGCAAGCGCCGCCGATGCGGCTGTTCTTCGCCTCGATCGCCTACCTGTTCATCGTCTTCGCCGCCGTCGGCCTCGACGTCCTGGTCTAGCGCGCCACCGCGTCTACCGCTTCTCGCAACTCGGCGTCCTCAACCACGATCTCAAATCGACTCGCGATCGTCCCCGTGCCGTCAACGACATAGAACTGCGGCTCCGCCTCGATCCCCCAGGCCTCGACCGCCGTGTCGATCATCGCCTGAAGCTCACCCGAGCGGGGCCGTCCGAACGGTTCCACGTGAAGGACGGCGATCGCTCCCGACTGCAGGATTGATGCGGCCTGCTCCAACGCTCGAGCGCAGGCGAGACGCCCGGCGCAGCGCTCGGCCGAGGACCAGACGATCAGGAACGGCTCGCCGACAGCCAAGAGCTCCGGCGCTGACCGCAGGTACATGGGAAGCAGTGGGTCTTCGACCGGCGACATCCGCTCCAGGATGCCGTCGGCAATGGTCGGCGTGGCGATGTCGGGCGCCGTCTCGCCGGGTGTCGGACCTTGGGCCGCCTGGCTGACCAGGACCGGCAGGCGCGGGCTGCTCACGGCGGCGCCGTCGAATAGCTCCACCGTGACCGCGATCGCCCATTGGCCGGGTTCGTCGAACGGTACGTCGGCCGCGATCAGGTAGCGCAACCCCTCGACATCAATCGCCTGCAACTCCGCCTCGGAATGAAACTTGATCCCGGCCTCAGTCGGGTCGAAGTAGCGAATCCGATAGGTGACATCACCGCTGAACTCGGGCTGCCGGTCGCGGTCGACCAACGTGAGCACGAGCCGCGGCATCCCCACATACAGTTCGGCAGATTCGACGACCGGGACGAAGGCGGCTTCGGTCGGTGTGATCACGTTGCGTTCTTCACCGCCGCAGGCGGAGACTGCGAACCCGCAAAGCGTGGCGAACAGGCCAAGCAGGCCAAGCAGTACCGAGGCCCGACGGATCCTACTCATATGATCACACCGCGCGAGGCGCTCGCCGCAGACCGACGGCGAACAGCAGGACCGCCAGCACACCCAGGACCGGACCGTCAATCAGCGGTCCAATCAGACCTTCGGGCGAGTCGGCGTAGCTGGCGTAGTGGAGCAGATCGACGGCGTAGGTCAGCGGATTGATGTAGCCGATCACCTCCAGCCAGGTAGGGACATCGTCCAGGGGAAAAAACGCCCCCGAGAGGAAGAACAGCGGGAACAGGACGAGGTTGAAGATCAGGTGGAAGCCTTGCATCGTCTTGATCCGCAGCGCCAACAGCAGCGACAGCCCCGAGAGCATGAAACTCATGCCCAGCACGGTCGCCACAACGGTCGCGACGCCTCCGAGCCAGCCGAACTGCCAGGCGAGGTCGATGCCCGGAATCACCACCGCCAGCGCCAGGATCGCGAACGCTTGCAGCGATCCGATCAGAATCGCGCTGAGCGCCTTGCCGAACAGAATCGTCCGCGCGCTGTGCGGAGAGGCGAGCATCGCCCGCAAGAGGCCGCTCTCGCGGTCACGGTAGAAGCCGGCGCTGGAGAACGTCGAGGAGAACAACGCCGTCATCGCGATCATCCCCGGCGCCAGGAACGAGGTGTAATCACCGTCGATCACACGCTGCGATGTTGGTGCAAGTCCACTCGAGACGCCAGTACCCAACAGCGCCATCAACATCAGCGGGAACAGCACCGACGAGTAGAGCTGCGACCGCGACCGAGCCACGGCTCGCAAGTCGCGCTGCAACAGCGCCAACGAGGCGGATGCGGCGTCGATCATTGGTCACCGCGACCATTCAGTGGGCGCCCCACGATCCGAAACCACGCATCGCGCAGGCTGGACTCGCGGATGCGAATACCGGTAATCCGCGAGCCGTAGCTCTGGAATAGCCGCGGCACGATCTCGGCGGAGCTGTCCACGGTCAGATGCAGCGCCTGATCAGTTCGGAGGATGTCGCCGACGCCTGCCCAATCGCCGAGGTCGGACACATCCCGGTCCGAGGCGTCGGGCCAGTCGAGCTCGAGCGCGTCATTTCTCAGACCTGCGGTCAGATTGCCTGGGGTGTCCTCGGCCAGGATCCGTCCTTCGCTGACGATCACCACGCGATCGGCGTTCGACTCGGCCTCGGCAGTGTCGTTGGAGCAGACGACGATGGCGACGCCGTCCGACGCGCGGGCGTGCAGTGTCCGCCAGATGGTGGCGCTGGACTCCGGGTCGAGCGCGAGCGTGGGCTCGTCGAGCAGGAGCAGATCGGGACGGTGGAGCAGCGCGCGGGCAATGTCGAGACGCCGGCGCAGACCGCCGGAGAGCGTTTCGCAACGATCGTCGGCGCGTTCGCCGATGCCGAGCGAGTCGAGCATCTCGGAACAACGGGCATCCAGCGCCGCGCCGCGCAATCCGAACAGCCGGCCGTGCAGTTGCAGCGTCTCGCGCAGGGTCATCAGGTCGTCGGTGCTGGGTTCCTGTAAGACCAACCCGATGCGTCGGCGAGCTGAGGCCCCATGCGGATGGCCGAAGATGCTCACGCTGCCACCCTGCGGCGCAATCTCGCCGCTGAGCATCTTGAGGATTGTCGATTTGCCCGCGCCATTTGGTCCGAGCAGAGTGACCACTTCGCCGCGACGGATCATGAGTTCGATGTCGGAGACCCCGCGTCCGCCGGGCCACGAGTAGGCGGCCCCGCCGAGTTGCGCGGGGATATCGATCTCGCTGCCTGTTGCTGCGGTCTGAGGCACGAGATTGAGTGTATCTGCGGTGCGATACGCTGCCACCAATCGGTCGGGATAGACGGGCGATCGGCGGCGAGCCGATTCAATGTGTTGAGGAGTTCCCGTGCGACGCTTGCGCGTGTCGTTGGCGCAGATCAACTCGACGGTCGGAGACCTTGAAGGCAACGCCGCCAAGATCATCGATCAGATCGGCCAGGCAGAGTCGCTGGGCGCTGATCTGGTTGCCTTCCCCGAGCTTGCGCTGACCGGCTACCCGCCGGAAGACCTTGTCCTGCGTCGCGGATTCGTCGAAGCCAACCTCGAGACGCTGGAACGGATCCGCGAAGCGACCATCGGACGGCACGTCGCTGCGGTGGTCGGCTTTGTCGATTACCAGCACGACATTTTCAACGCCGCCGCCGTGCTGCACGACGGCGAGCTGTTTGGTGCGTACCACAAGCAGTACTTGCCCAACTACGGCGTCTTCGACGAGGCTCGGTACTTCCGGCCGGGCGAGGGCGTACAACTCTTCGACATCGCCGGCGCGCGAGTCGGCGTGACGATTTGCGAGGACATCTGGTACTCATCCGGTCCGATGCAGGACCAGTGCCTCGCCGGCGCGGAGGTCGTGGTCAACATCAACGGCTCGCCGTTTCACGCAGGCAAGTCGTCGCAGCGCGAGCAGATGCTCGCAACGCGAGCCGCCGACAACGCCGTGCTCACGCTCTATTGCAACCTGGTCGGGGGACAGGATCATCTGATCTTCGACGGCGGCTCGACCGTCTATGGACCCGGCGGCGAACTGATCGCGCGAGCGGCCATGTTCCGCGAGGAGCTGCTCACGGTCGATCTCGATGTCGAGGAAGTGCGGCAGACGCGACTGCACGATCCGCGCCTGCGCCGGCTCCCGCAGACCGAAGCCGAGCTGACGACGGTGTCGCCACCATCGAGCGCCGAACGCGGGCTACAGCAGCAGGCCGCCATCACGGACATGCTCGACAACGACGAACAGGTCTACGAGGCGCTGGTGCTCGGCACTCGCGACTACGTGCACAAGACAGGGTTCAGCGATGTCGTGATTGCGCTCTCCGGCGGAATCGATTCGACACTGACCGCGGTTGTCGCGGTCGACGCCCTCGGTCCCGAGCATGTTCGCGGCGTCTCGATGCCGTCGCGCTATTCCTCTGAAGGCAGCGTCGCCGACGCTCGGGCGCTGGCCGACAATCTCGGCATCCGCATGGACGTGCTGCCAATCGAGGCGCCCTACCAGTCCTACCTCGACACGCTCGCGCCGATGTTCGAGGGTCTGCAGCCCGACGTGACCGAGGAGAATCTGCAGGCCCGGATTCGCGGCGTGTTGATGATGGCGATCTCGAACAAGATGGGATCGCTGGTGCTGACGACCTCGAACAAGAGCGAGTCGGCGACCGGCTACACGACGCTCTACGGCGACATGACCGGCGGACTGGCAGTGATCCAGGACGTGCCCAAGCTGCTGGTCTACCGACTCTCGGAGCTGGTCAACGAACGAGCCGGTCGCGAGATCATCCCGGTCTCCGTATTGACCAAGCCGCCCAGCGCCGAGCTGCGGCCGGACCAGTTCGACGAGCAATCGCTGATGCCCTACGAACGGCTCGACCCGATCCTGGAAGCGTTCGTCGAGGAAGACCGGTCGTTGGACGAGATCGTCGCCGCCGGGTTCGAGGAGAACGATGTCCGGCGGGTCATGTCGCTGGTGACCGGGGCCGAGTACAAGCGTCGGCAGGCTGCGCCCGGCTTGAAGATCACGCCTCGCGCCTTCGGACGCGATCGACGCTTCCCGATCGCCAATCGCTACCGCGGCTTCTGAGTGCGAGCAGAGCAGACTGAACGCCATGAGCGCCGAATGGGAACTGCTGGCCGAGCGGATCAGCGCGAGGCATCGCAGCCGCGATTCGCTCGTGCGCGGCGTCGGCGTGGTCGGCGACTATGCCCGCAACCAGGCCTGGGACGGCTCGCTGTTGCAGATCCTGCTCTTCCGCCACCGCGACGAGGCGCTGATCGATGAAGGCGGCATCTCCGACGAGAACGGAGTGTCGGTGGTCATCGATTCGATCACATCGGGCACGCTCGTAGAGCTCGAAGAGTTGCTCCACGTCGAGCCCCTGGCCGGCAATCTCGCCGACATGCACACGCTGCGGATGGCCGATCCAACCCTGAGGGACATTCTGGCCGCGTTCCGCGATCGCTACTACGCAGCCGAGGGCCGGCAACGGCGAGCCTCCCACGCGATGCAGCGCGCCCGCGTCGCCCTGGATGATTACGAGGCGACCGACCGTCCGGTCCACGCGATTGAAGCGGTCCGCACGGGCGTCTACCAGGCGGCGAGCGCGCTCGTCGGCGAGCCAGTGGACTTCTTGCGTCTGCCGCGCAGGATGCGGGCGGCGGGCAGACTGCTGAAGCTGCTCGACCTCTGGTCCAGGGTCGCGGACGCGCTGCTGCCGGAGCAGTCCGAGGACGACGTGCGCTCACGCTGGGCAGCGGTCGAGTCCCTGCATTCGCTCGCTCGGTCGCATCTGGACGCGCGATTGCCCGAAGTCGGCGCAGCGCTCGTCCCTCGCCTCGAGCGCGCCGTCACGCCGGCGAAAGCAGGGCGTGATGCGCTGCAATCCGCGGGCGACCTGAGCGGGGCAGCCTGGGTCGCCATCGCCGCCGCCGCCGACATCGATAACGTGGTCGAAGCCGCCTCGCCCGGCTGGCGCGAGCGACACGATTACGGGGAACGCGCCAGATTGATCTATGGGGAGCCGAACATCGATGCGCTGCGCAGCATCTGCGTCGAGCTACAGCGCCGAGTGAGTTAACTCCCTCTCCCTCTGGGAGAGGGCTGGGGTGAGGGTCCGGCGCGGCATTCATTATCTGGTCGTCGCGATTCCTCGGGGCAGCGGACGGCCCTCACCCTAACCCTCTCCCGCGGGGAGAGGGGACCGGATCTGGTTTACGCGCAGCTCTTCAGGCGGAATTCAGGGCGAGGCGATCTCAGTAAGGGACGCTTACGGCAACACGACCAGCGGGTCGACGTACCAGTCGTTGTGGCGGACTTCGAAGTGCAGATGCGGACCGGTGCTGTAACCCGTGTTGCCGTTGTAGCCAATCAGGTCGCCGGCGCTGACTTCCTGGCCCTGCCAGACGGCGAACTCGACGAGGTGGGCGTAGACGGTGCTCCAACCCTCGCCGTGATCGACCTCGATGTACCAACCCAGACCGAGATCCGCGTCGCCGCCGACGAAGGTGACGACACCGTCAGCCGCGGCGAGAATCGGCTCGTACATGTCGAGCGCGACATCCAGACCCTTGTGGCGGTAGGAGCAGTCCCAGCTTCGGCAGAGGCCGAACGGATCCGTGATCGTCCCCGTAACGGGCCAGACAAACTCGGGAATCGAAAGCGGCAGAATGATCTCCTGGCCGATGACGATCTCATTCGCGTCCTCGACGCCATGTGCGGGATCCTCAAGGATGGCCAGCATGTCGACGCCGTGGCGGTCGGCGATGGCCTGCAGCGTATCGCCGCGCTGCACGGTGACGATCATGCCCTCGCGGACCGGCACGCGCCAGGAAGTCCCGGCTTCGAGCCACTGTCCGGACTCCAGCCAACCGTGATTGGCGAGCAGCGTGTGCGGCGTGACGCCTAGCTCGGCGGCCGCGTACTGAACGAGGTCCGATTCGGACAGCGTGCGCTCCTCGGACACGACCGGCAGATCGACGAAGCCGGGCAGGTACAGCAGTTGACCGATCACGAGCAGGTCGGTCGAGCGCAGCGGATTGAGCTCGCGCAGGTCTTCCAGGCTGAGCCCGTGACGATCGGCGATGGCGCTGAACGTATCGCCGCGCTGGACTTCGTATGTGCGGCGTCGCTGCTCGACCGCCGGGACTGTGCCCGCCGCCGCGTTCACCGCCGTCTGCGACCAGGGCACGGTCAGCACCTGACCGATGTAGATGCGCGACAGGTCGACTCCGAAGTTGAGCGCCGCCAACTCGTCAAGGCTGATTCCGAGCCGCTCGGCGATCAGTCCGGCGTACTCTCCGGCGCGGACCGTGTACTGCGTCGTGATCGCGCGGTTGGCGTCGGCAGGATCGATCGCCGGCGCGTGATAATCGGGCGTGGGGATGTAGATGATGTCGCCCGGGTGAATCACCGTGTTGATTTCAATGCCTGGGTTGTACTCGATCAACTCCTCAATCGTCAGTCCGGCATCGGCGGCAATGGCGTACAGCATGTCGCCGCTCTGGACTTCATACTCGCGCGTCACGGTGTTTGTCGGACCCGACGTTGTGGTGGTGGTGATGCCGGCATTGAGCGCCGGCTGCGGCGATTCACCCGACCGTACCGGCGCGGGCAGGTTGTTTCCGCGCTGCACCGTGATCTGTGCGCCGATAAACAGCAAGTTCGGATTGAGCGTGGGATTGAGCGCCTGGATGATGTCGACGGTCGTGCCGTACGTAAGGGCAATCTCGCTCAGGGTGTCGCCCGCCTGGATCGTGTAGAGGAACGTTGGACCTGACGGCTCTGCCGCGCTGCTGCTGCTCGACCCGCTCGATCGACCGCCCGTCAGCGTGTTGTCGGGCAGCCGAATCTGCTGTCCGACGAAGATGCTGTCCGGAGAGGTGATCTCCGCGTTGAGCGCCAACAGGACCGAGACGCCGATCCGGAACTCGTTGGCAATGCGCCAGAGCGTGTCGCCGCGCTGGATCGTGTAGGTATCGGCTGATGCTCGATCCCAGTTCACCGCAATGGCGATCGAGCCGGCGAGAGCCAGCACAACGGCCATGTGCACGAGCATTGGTAACCTGCGAAAGCGGCGCATATGTCACTCTATGCACCGACGGCGCGCTTGCAGGGTCGGGAAATGTCAAACGAGCGATAACTCCTTGCAGGCGACGTAAGGAACGTCGTTACGCCAACTTGCTTCGAGCGCCCGGCGCGAAGCAAGCTTCACGAGTACGGAGAGAATACCGATGAGCTACGAACTGATCGAGGTCGAGAAGCAGGGACCGGTCGGCATCATTCGCAAGAACCGGCCCGAGAAGCTGAACGCCTGGAGTCGCGCGATGGCGGCCGAAGAGCGTGAAGCGATGATCACGTTCAACAACGATCCCGAGGTCGCGGCGATTGTCTTCGCCGGCAACGGCCGCGCGTACTGCGCGGGGCTCGATCTGCAGCAGCAACAGGCCGACGTGTCGAGCGGCGACGCATCGCGACAGGCCGGTCGGGCCGACGAACACGACGAGACGTTCACCGACTTCTGCGTCCAGAGCAAGCCGATCATCGCCGCGGTCCACGGCTACGCCGTGGGCGTGGGTGTCACGACCATTCTGCCGTTCGACTTCCGCATCGCCGGTGAGAGCGCGCAGTTCGGATTTCGCTTTGTCAAGATGGGGCTGTTGCCCGAGGCCGCCTCGACAGCGCTGCTGCCGCGCCTGATCGGCGTGGGCCGCGCGCTCGACTGGTGCCTGACCGGCCGCTTCATCGGCGCGCAGGAAGCGCTTGAGGCCGGTCTGGTTCGCGAGGTCGCGCCCGACGACGAGCTGGTCGACCGGGCCGTCGCGCTGGGCAACGAACTGGCCGAGAACCCCGACTCGATCATGCGCCGCGTGAAATCGTTGTTTTCGCAAAATCAACTGGAAACGAAGATCGGGCTGGTACAACAACGCGAAGGCAAGGCGCTAGAGTGGGCGATGCAGACACCGGAGCATGCGGAAGCAATCGCTGCGTTTCTTGAGAAGCGACCAGCGAAATTCCGCTAAGCGACGCGCCTTCGGGCAACCCATGCGGCGGGGCGACTCGGTTGGGAGACCGGGATGTCCCTGCAGGAAGCCGCCTCGTCGGGATCGTTTAGACCTCGACCGGCGCAACCCATAGACCCACAGCGCCAAGAGTCGCCGTTCACGCCGCCATTGGTGGACGACGACACTGTGCACGCCGAAGGTCAAGCGCTGCCGCCGTACGCGAATCCATACGACTTCGCCGTACCCGCGGACGAAGCGATGGCTGCCGGCGGACCGGAAGACATGCGCGCCAAACGGCGTCGCGCCTGGACGGTCGTCAGCCTGGCCATCGTGATACCCGCCGCGGTCGCCGGGATTGTCGCCTGGCAACTGTTCGGCGGAGACAGCGCGCCCGCGCCGACCGTGACCAGGGTCACGACCGCACCGGCGACCGAAGCGGCCGAGACCCCGGTCGCGACCAGCACGCCGGCCGTCGTCTCCGTGACGCCTTCAGCCTCGTCCGAGACCTCGACCACCGCCACAGCGACCACCACGGTCGCCGCGGTGACCACGTCCGGTTCGGCGGCAACGGAGGCTGAAACCACGACGACGGCCGCAACCGGATCGGGGCAGGCTGCTGACCTGTCGAACCTGGATCCCGCCGCTCGGCTCGCCGCGTGGACCGAGATTGAGACGATTCAGGTGCTCCCGGGCGAGACGCTTTGGCTGATCGCGCAGAACTACAACACGACGATCTCGGCCATTGCCACGCTCAACAACATCGCCGATGTGGAAACGCTCAGCGTCGGCCAGGCGCTGATGATCCCGGTCGGCTTTGCCGAAGAGATCGTCGAGACCGCGCCGGTCGTGGCGACTGAGGTCGGCACGACGGCGACCGAAACGGAATCAACGACGCTGATCACGGGATCGGTTGACGGGACCGGCCTGCCGACCGATCTGGCCAACTGGCATAGCATCGCGCCGGTGTCGATTGAGCCGGGCGACAGCCTTGAGGCGATCGCGATTGCCAACAACACGTCGGTTCAGGCGATCATGGCGCTCAACGGCATCACCGATTCCAACCTGATCTACGTCGGCGACCAGTTGCTGGTGCCGGTTGGCTACCAGGGCGAAGTGCCCGGCATCGAGCTCAATCCGCAGGCCATCGCCGTCGAGACGCCGGTCCAGGTCGAGACGGAAGCGGCAACGCCCGCCGACACGACGACGGGCGAGATCGAGCAGGAGTCAGGCGCCGTCGCTGAGACCGGCGAGACTGCCGAGACCGAAGAGTACGGCTCGCTCGCCGAGGACGACGAGCAGGGCCCGTACTCGCTTTCCGAGTGACAACGAAGCGAGATACCGGATTGGAACCGGTATGACGAAGCGGTTTACGCGTAGGTCGCCCCAGAAAGCCTGAGCGTAGACCGCTGGGACCTTACTCCCTCTCCCTCAGGGAGAAGCCTGCCCCGTGCTTGACACGGGGGGGCTGGGGTGAGGGTCCGGCGCAGCGTTCACTATCTGATCGTCGCGATTCCACGGGGCACCGGAGGGCCCTCACCCTCACCCGCGGGGAGAGGGGACCGGAAAGTGGTTTACGCGCGAGTCTCCAGAGGGAGAGAGGGTGAACGTCCGCTGCTGACCGGTGTCCGCGCAGGTCAATGAGGGTCGAGCGTCCGACCGGTTCGCCGATCCTGCCGGCGTGCGGCCCCTTGAACTAGTCGCGGGCGTCGGGGGTGACGTTGCGCTCGGTGAAGCGCCACTGGCCGTCGACCTTCTTCAGCGTGTCGTCGTAGCGGCCGGTAACGATGCTGCTGCCGCCGTCCTTGGTCTGGACAAGGTTCAGGTAGCAGGAGTGCGTGGCGCTGTCGCCTTCGCCGTCGACGATGTGGTTGTTGGTCCAGTGCCGAGCGCCGGCCATGTTGGTGGCGAAGCCGGCCGCGAACTGGGCGAGTGCCTCGTGACCGGTCACCGGCTGCGGACCGCCGTTGAACACGCCGTCGTCCGTGAACGTGCCGGCCCAGGCCTCCGGGTCGCTGTAGTCAATCGCGTGGTTGTAGCGCGCGGCGAGTTGCAGGATTTCGACCACGTCTGCGGTGTCGAGTGCCATGTGAGGTCCTTCCAATGCTCAGGATTCGATGGATTCGGTGTCCTCACGCAGCATAGCGAGGTCTTGCGAAACCTGATCCGCCGAGCGGTGCACGCCATGCTCGAACAGCAGCAACGTGATCAGGTTCAATGTCGGCGGCGAGCCGTCGTCATATCGATCGCGGATCCAGGCGGCCTGTAGCGAGGCGTCGGCATCGGCGGGAAACTCGGCGCGCAGGACATCGACACGCGCGAGCATGTCGGGCAGTCGCGCGGATTCCTCGGCGGACAGTCGGACTCGCGGCGGCATGGTGCAACGGTATCCTGCCCCGGAGCGACGCACGAGGAGGACTGGACGCGCCATGCCCGGACCGCTGGACGGATATCGCATCCTCGATTTCACCCGCTACCAGCAGGGGCCGTTCGCCACGGTGCAACTCTCCGACCTCGGCGCGGAGATCTGGAAGGTCGAGCCGCCGGGCGGCGATCCTGGACGCGGCTCCGACCTCTCCGACGACGGCTTTTCCCGCTACTTTGAGGCTCATAGCCGGGGCAAGCGCTCGATCGTGCTTAATCTGCGCGAGCCCTCCGCCGTCGAGGCGGTGTTGCAGATGGCCGAACGCTGCGACGGCGTAATCGAGAACTACCGTCCCGGCGTCATGGACCGGCTCGGCATCGGCTATCAGACGCTCAGCGATCGCAACCCTCGGATCGTTATGGTCTCAGCCTCGGCATTCGGTTCCCAGGGCCCGCAGATCAGCGAGCCTGGCTATGACGTAATCGGACAGGCGACGGGCGGCGTGATGTCGCTCCAGGCGCTGGGCGACGAGGCGGAACCACGCACCTTGCCCGGCGGTTTCGCCGACCAGGTCGGTGCGATGCAGGCCTGCATCGCGATGCTCGCCGGACTGATCGCAGCCAAGGATTCGCGTCGCGGGCAGCACGTGGATGTGTCCCTGCTCGGATCGCAGATCGCGCTCCAGTCCGTCTACCTCACCGGATTCCTCAAAGACGGCCAGCAACCGCACATGCGCCGCCGACGGATGCCGACGTTCACCTTCTACCAGGCCTCCGACGGCCGCTGGCTGGTGATCGGCGTCGTCGACGCCAAGAACTGGCGAGCCCTGTGCAAGCTGATGGATCATCCCGAGTGGGAACAGGACGAGCGCTTCGCCACCGCGCCGGCGAGACTCCGGCACAGCGCCGACCTCGAAGCGTTGTTGGAAGCGTGCTTCGCCTCCGCCGACCGCGACGAATGGTTGCGGCGGTTGCGCGAGGCCGACATTCCCTCCGCGCCGGTCAACAGCTACGCCGATGTCGAGGCATCGGAGCAGGTCTGGGCCAACGGATACCTGACCGAGATTCCCGACCCGCGCTACGGCTCGCGCCGGGTAACCGGATTGCCCTGGACGTTCTCAGCCACACCCGGGGCCGTGCAGGGCCGCGCGCCCGAGCTGAACGCCGACGCCGACTCGATTCTGTCTGAGTGCGGCTATAGCGTGGACGATATCGGCGCGCTCCGCGCCAGCGGCGCGCTGCCCGACTGATGCCGGTTCTCCCGGCGCATCCCTGGAGAGGGACTCCGATGAGCGATACCCCAGCCGACGTGATCGGCTTCTACTCCAGCCAACTCGGCGTCGACGAGGCCGCCGCCGAGTCGGTGCTGTCCGCTGCGCTCGGTCGCGGCGGCTCCTTCGCCGAGCTGTACTTCGAGCACAAGCGCTCAGGCTCGCTCAGCTTCGAAGACCAGCAGGTCAAGTCGACGCAAGCGTCGCTCTCGCAAGGCGTCGGCATTCGCGTCGTCGAGGGCGACGCGATCGGCTACGCCTACACCGAGGACCTCGCGCCCGACGCCATGCGTCGAGCCGCCGAGACGGCAGCCCAGATCGCGCATGGGTCGGACGACAGCAATCCCGTCGATGTCACCGCCGAGTCGTACGCGGCCGACCGTTACGCCATCGCCTCGCCCAGCACCTCGACGCCGCTGTCCGAGAAGGTCGAGCTGCTGCGTCGCGCCGACGCAGCCGCTCGAGCCTGGCATCCCAGTATCGCCCGCGTAGATGCGTCGATGGTGGACGAGGAGAAGCGGGTCCTCATTGTCCGCAGCGACGGCCGGATGGTCGCCGACTATCAGCCGCTGCTCAGGTTCAACGTGTCCTGTCTCTCCGAGATCGATGGCGAACGCCGTAATGCCCGATGGGGCGGCGGGGGACGCATGGGAATGCCCTACTTCGACGACCATTCGCCCGAATCGCTGGCCGAGGAAGCCGCCCGACAGGCCGTCCTGCAACAGGAAGCCCGAGAAGCTCCTGCGGGAACCTTTCCGGTCGTGCTCGCCGCGGGCGACTCGGGGATTCTGCTGCACGAAGCGGTGGGACACGGCCTCGAGGCGGACTTCAATCGCAAGGGCACGTCGAACTACTCCGACCGGATCGGGCAGCCGGTCGCGTCGGAGCTGGTCACGGTGATCGACGACGCGACGCTCGACCGCTCACGCGGGTCGGTCAACATTGACGACGAAGGCGAACTCGCTGGGAGCAATCTCCTGATCGAGAACGGCCAGCTCGCTGCCTACATGCAGGACCGCATCTCGTCCGACCACTACGGCGTGACGCCGTCGGGCAACGGTCGGCGGCAGTCCTTCCGCCACTCGCCGATGCCTCGGATGACCAACACCTACATGACCGCCGGCGAGGACGATCCCGAAGATCTGATTCGGCGCGTCGACTACGGCATCTTCTGCAAGGCGTTCAGCGGCGGACAGGTCAACATCACGAACGGCGACTTCGTCTTCTCGGTCACCGAGGGTTACCTGATTGAGAATGGTCAGATCACCGCTCCGATTCGCGACGTGAACCTGATCGGCAACGGCCCCGACGTGCTGTCCAAGGTCACCGGCGTCGGGCACGATCTGGAGATGTCCGACGGACGCTGGACCTGCGGGAAGTCGGGACAGTCGGTGCCGGTCGGCGTCGGGATTCCGACGGTCCTCGTTTCCGGTATCACCGTCGGCGGCACGCAGATGCGTTCCGGCGCTGGAATGTCCGCGTAATGACCAATCAGACACTCTCGACGGAACCGCTGGAGATCGCCGCGCGCATTCTGGAGCTCGCACAGGCGGCCGGCGCCGAGCAGGCCGACGCGATCGCGGTCTCGTCCACCAACGCATCCACGACCGTCCGCCTGCAGAAGCTGGAGAAGGTATCCGAGTCAACATCGCGTTCCGTCGGATTGCGGGTCATTCTCGGAGGGCGGCAAGCCACCGTCTCGACCAGCGACGTCAGTGACGCAGCGCTCAACGAAGCGGTCCAACTCGCGATGGAGCTGGCTCGCATTTCCGAGCCCGATCCCTATGCCGGACTCGCCGATCCGACGACGCAAGCGAGGAACACCCCGCAGCTTGCGCTGTTCGATGAGCAGATTCCCGATGTGGACGGCGATCAGCGGTTGTCGCAGGCGCTGGCCTGCGAGCAGTCGGCGCTCGATGCCGACGAGCGCATCTCCAACAGCGGTGGCGCGACCTTCAGCACCAACGTCAACAACTTCGCGCTGGTCGACACCAACGGGTTCGCCGGTTCCTACGCCGACACGTCCGCATCGATGTGGGTCGAGGTGATGGCGCAGGAGGAAGACGGCCAGATGCGCAACGCGGGGTGGTCGACATCCGAGCGAGCGCTGCACCGATTAGACGACGCTGCCGATGTCGGCCGCGAGGCGGCCGCTCGGGCGTTGCGTCAGTTGGGCGCGACCAAGGCATCGACCTGCGAGGTCCCGGTGGTCTGGGAACCGCGCATGGCGGCCGGACTGGCGGGCATCGTCTCCGGCGCGGCCAGCGGGGAGGCGCTGTATCGCCGCACAACGTTCCTCGCCGGTCGCGAGGACGAGGCGATCGCATCGCCGCTGCTGACTGTCGTCGACGACGGCACGCTCAGCGGTCGATTGGCGTCGCGCCCATTCGACGGCGAGGGCGTCGTGACGCGGCGCAACTTGCTGATCGCCGATGGCGTCTTCCAGGGATTCCTGTTCGATTCCTACAACGCTCGGCGGCTCGACGCCGTCAGCACCGGATCGGCTTGGCGCAGCGTCGGTGGTCTGCCGCAGATCGGCAGCGGCAATCTGACGATTGCAGCGGGCGAGACCCCTCCGGAGCAGATCATCGGCGAGGTCGAGGACGGCCTCTACCTGACCACGCTGATGGGCTTCGGCATCAACTTCACGACCGGCGACTTCTCGCGCGGGGCAGCCGGCCTCTGGATTCGCAACGGCGAGTTGGCCGAGCCGGTCCAGGAGATCAACGTCTCCGGCAACCTGCTGGAGATGTTCCAACGGATCGACGCCGTCGGCAACGACGCCCAGTGGTTCGGATCCAGCTCGGCGCCGACCGTGCGCATGTCGTGGATGACTGTCAGCGGCGTCTGACGCATCGAGCGCAATCAGTTGCCGGGCAGGAAGATCACCGCCGACGACCGCACGCTGCGGTCGCCTGAGGCCTGCTCCAACCACAGTTCCAGATTGACTTCCCGCCCGCCTTCGACGGCGTCGACACGTGTGACCTGCCCGGAGATGGTGAACTGGTTGCCGTGGTAATCGGGTCGCCGGAAGCCTGATTGCAGTCGCACGATCCGGCCGTTTGGCTTGGCGATCTGACGCAAGTACCCGAGCAGGAAGGCCGACTTGTACTCGGCCGGAATCACGGGTCCGTCCAGACCTGTGTCGTGCGCGGCGACGGGATCGAGGAAGATCGGAATCGCAGAACCCGCGCCTTCGATGAACCTGGCGACATCCATGATGCCGGGCGCGAGCACGCGCTCGGGCAGCAGCGTGCCTTCGCGCAGTTCGCCGAGATCGATCAGTCGTGGGAGCGGCACCGGGATCGACAGCTCTAGTCGTAAGCGATGGTCGCCGCGCCGCGCACCGACCGTTCGCCCTGCGGATTGTCGATGTGAATCTCCAGGTCGACCATGCGGCGGCCGTCGGCGTCGTAGGTGCGGGTCACTTCGCCGCCGATCGTCATCTCGGCGTTGTGCACATCGGGCCGTCGGTGGTTGAGCTGCAACCGGGTGATCTGGTTGCGGCCGAAGTGTCGGCGCAGGTATTGATCGAGGAATCCCTGCTTCATGTTGCCGGGGATAATCGGACCGGGCAGGCCCATGCGCTCCTTGGCGAAGTCCGGGTCGAGGAACTGCGGACCCTGGTTGCCGGTCGCGTTGCAGAACGCCACGACCTGATCGGTCGTCGGCGTGCGCAGTTCGGTCGGCAGTTCGACGCCTTCGTGCAGCGTGTCGTATTCGAGTGTCATTGGCTGCTTACTCTCCAGTGTGGCGCTGCTGGAAGTGGGTCACGGTGCGTCGCACGCGCGCGACCTCAACCTCGTCCTGGTTGGTGTAGACCCACTCGTGGTGGATGAACAGCGAGTGACCCACGCGACCGCCGATCCGCTCCTGGATGTCGGCGACGCGCGGGACGATGGTCATCGTGTCGCCCAGGTGAATGTCGGCTTTCACTTCCCAGGCGTCGGCGGCCATCAAGGCGCGCTCGGGCGCGTCGGGGATGGTGAGCTGACGTTGCGAGGTGCTGGTCGTGAGTAGCGCATAGGTGGGGATCGGGTACGACGTGTCGCCGGACTCGACCGCGGCCATCAACTCGTCGTCGTCCTCGTCCAACGCGACCATCAGGCGCTGGACCAGTTCCTTGTCGATCGTCGCTTCGCGCGGCTCCCCTTCGGAGCCGATGGCGGCTTCCATCGCCGGCGTGATCAGACTCTCGTCATCGCTCATGGTTGGCCCTCTGCTCTAGCTCCAACCTTGTGCAGTTGGAGGTCAGTCGGATGAGACAAGTATCGCCCGACAACGAGTCTGGCGCTACGGATGGTCGTGGACTCAGTGATCGACGCCGAGGAAGCGGTCGATGTCTTCGCAGTGTTCCGCGTAGTGATGGGTGACGACGCCCTCGACCATGCGGTTGATCGTCTTGCCCTCGCCGAAGCGGTCCGCGTCGACTTCGCCGACTGCGGCGACGAACTCGTCATGCGCCGTGTCAAACTCGGCCCGGGCGACCTCGTAGGACTGCTCGCCGCGCTCGGCGACGAACCGGGGGTTCCAGTCCTCCGGATCGGAGTAGTCGACGCCCTCCGGCGTCGGCCGCTGACCGGCGTTCATGCGTTCAACCCCGGTGGTCATTTCGGTCAGCCAGCCGTGCATGTGCTGCAGCAACTGCGCGACGGACCACTCGCCAATCGCGCCTTCCCAGGATCCATGCGCTTCATCGACTCGGTTCAGTCGCGAGTCAAAGTCGGCCTTGGCCTCTTCCATCGCGCTCAGCGTCGATGATCGGTCAGTCATCGGTACCTCCAGTTGGTCAAGTGGACCTCAGTTCGGCAATATCAGTCCGCCAGGCGTGCGGCGCTCGCCAGGTTCCTGCCCTCGCTGCTGCAACGTTTGCAGAATGAACGGGTTCTGTACTCGCTCAGCGCCCAGCGTCGTCTGATCCATGTGTCCGGGCAAGACGATCGTGTCATCGGGCAGCCTCAGCAGTTTATCCACGATCGAGGACATCTCCTGCGCGAAGTCGCCGCCGGGCAGGTCGGTGCGGCCAATGCTGTTCCGGAACAACGTATCGCCCGAGAACAACACGCCGTGTCCGTAGAAACAGACCGAGCCGCGCGTGTGCCCCGGCGTGTGGATGACGTGTAGCGCGACGCCGTCGACTTCGACCTGCTGCTCGTCATCGATGTAGTGATCCGGATCGGGCGGTTGCTCGACCTGCATACCGAATCGGGCTGCCGACTCTGCTGCGCCTTGAAGGATGTCGAGGTCGGCTTCGTGCAGCAGGAAGCTGGCGTTGTCGGCCGATTGCACGCCGCGCACGCCCAGCACGTGGTCGAGATGCGCGTGCGAGTTGGCGATCATCTTGATCGTCACTCCCATCTCCGAGGCCATATGCAGGATGTCGTCGGCCTGCTCGCCCGGGTCGATGCAGATCGCCTCGCGCGTGCGGCGATTGCCGATTACCCAGCAGTTTTCCTGGAACGCGCCGACGATCAGCCCGCGCACCTCGATCTCGTTGACGTATGGCTCGCCGGACCGATCTTCGGCGTGCTCGTGTCCGACATCCTGGTCGCGCGCGTCCTGTTGCTCGGACATGTCAGTTGGATTCGTCGCCGCGTAGGAGCCGGTTGACGGCTTCCATGATGTCGTCGCTGTCGAGCGGAGTTTCGGACTGCGACTCCTGCTTCATCTCTTCGTCGGCCTGCTCTTCGAGGTTGCGGACGTAGTCGCGGATGTCGGGCTTCTCCTCAAGCGCCGAGTCGATCTGGGCGCGGTACCGTTCCTGCGCGCCGTCCAGGTGACGCAGGTCGAGCTCCAGCTCGAAGACCCGATCCAGCTCGGTCAGCAGCGCCTTGGTCGCGCCCGGATTGTGTCGCGAGGTGACATAGTGCGGTACCGATGCCCAGAATCCCATGTGCGGCACCTCCGCGATCCGGCAGGCCTCGCCGATCGAGCCGACGATTCCGGTTGGGCCTTCATAGCGGGAGGGCTGGAAGCCAAACTGTTTCTGCCGGTCCGGGTTGGACGATCCGCCCGAAACCCGGGTCGGTCGCGTGTGCGCGACATCGGCGAGCAGCGCGCCGAGCGTGACGACCTCCTCGACCTGTGCCATCTCGGCGACCTGCAGCACGGCCCGGCAGTACCGTCGCCAGCGCAGATCGGGCTCGGTGCCCAGTCCGAGGATGAGGTCATGATCGGCATTGGGCCGGCGCAGCACCGTGAACTCGGTCAGCGGCCAAACGACTTCGCGCCGGGCGTCGTCGCCGTCGATCCACTTGACCGTCGGCCGATGCTCGGTGAAGACGAAAAACTCGTCGGCGTCGAGCGAGGCGACCGGCGCAGCGGGATCGAGGTTCCGTAGGAACTTAACCGCATCGGTCGCCGCTTCGGCCGCGTCGTTCCAGCCGAAGAACGCGATCACCAGGACCGGCCGGCGCAGATCGTCGGGTAGGCCGTCAATCGTCAGCGCGTCGTCAATGCGTTCGTGGCTCATGATCTGAGGGTAGCCTCTGTCGCGCGGCCAGAGCAGTCAACTACAGTTCGACCGCGCCGTACTTCTCGCGCAGGGCGGGGACGACCTCAGTGACGTAGGCCTCGAGCGCCGCCTCGCTCCATGGTGCGCGAAGCGCGACATTGACGCCGGCCGCGCCGGCGTCGCAGTACATCGAGACGCGGTCGAAGGCGTCTTCGGGCGTGCCCTGCAACGCGCCCTCCGATACTCGATCAGCCTGCTCGCCCCATTGCTCCTGCAGTTTCTGACGAGCGATCTCGGCCTCGGCCTGGGTCGGACTGAGATTGAACTGGAGGTTGACGGTGCGGTCGATCGTCGCGGGATCGCGCCCCTGCTCGCCGCAGCGGACATCGAGCACGCCGGAGAGACGGGCGAACTCCTCGGGTCCGATGTAGGGCACATTCCAGCCGTCGGCGTACTGCGCCGCCATGCGGAGGGTCTTGCGTTCTCCACGACCGCCGATCCAGAGCGGGACGTGCTCCTGCACCGGACCAGGCTGGTTGGTCGCGTCGAGCGCGTTGTAGTGGACCCCCTCAAACGTCGTGCGCTCCTGGGAGAGCATCCCCTTGATGATCTGGGTGCCCTCTTCCAACATCTCGAAGCGAATGCCCAGGCTCGGCCAGCCGTAGCCGAAGCCCTCGAACTCCATCTGGTGCCAGCCCGCGCCCAGCCCCGGCTCGATTCGGCCGTTGGAGATGTGGTCCAGCGTCATCAGCGACTTGGCCAGATAAGCGGGATTCCGATAAGGCACACAGAAGACGAGGCAGCCGATGCGCACACGCTCGGTCTCGGCGGCGATCGTCGCCATGCAGGTCAGCGCCTCGAAGTGCGGCGACATGCCGTCGACCGGCGGCGCCTCGTAGAAGTGGTCCCAGACCGAGATCCAATCCATCCCCTGTTCGTCGATCCAACGCCAGAGTCGGCGCAGATCGCCCATCGCCACGTTCTGTTGTCCGGTGTGAACGCCAAACGAAACAGCCATCGGAATCCGCTCCCATCAACGCCGGTCCACGCCGGCGCACACGCAGTCTGTGGAGGATAACGCGCGCATCCTTCCAGGATTCCCCAATAGAATGAACCCATGACGACGCAGACCGAGAGCCAGGCGAAACTCGACACGATCGTCGATCGGGTCGTTGAGGGATTCAATCCACAAAGCGTCTGGTTGGTCGGCTATCGCGGCTACAGCGAACCGAACGACTTTTACCACGTGGACCTGTTCGTCGTCCTGGACGAAGAGTGCGCCGCCCAGTACGAGCGACCCACAACCGCGTTGCGCAAGTGCTCGCGCGGGACCATGATGAGCGCCGATTTCTTTGTTTCGACACCGAAGAAGTTCGCAACGCGTAAGCACCAGGTAGGCACGATGGATGAGGTGGCGTGCGCATTGGGCAAGGTGCTCTATGAACGGCAATCCTGAGGCCGGGTCGCCACCGGAGACCTGGCTGCAGTATGCCGACGCAGATCTACTCTTGGTGCAACATGCCGTGACCGCTGGCGCGCCGGCAGGAGAGGTGTGCTTTCATGCTCAGCAAGCCACCGAGAAGGCTCTGAAGGCGCTCTTGGCATTAGCGCGAGTGCGGCCGCCGCGCACGCACGATCTCGTCCAACTGTGGAGTCTGATTGACGACCCATCCCGCCCCGCGGCGAACGAGGATCAACTAGAGCGCCTCGCTGAGCTCGAATCCCAGGCGCGCTACCCGGGCGACTGGCCCGAGCCGGCGGATGAGGAGGCCGTCTGGGCCTCGGAGCTGGCGGACTCGGTAGTGCGAGCGGCGCGAGCGGCCTTCACTTAGTCAGGCAACTCCACGGGGATCACGTCGCGCCAGCCGGGGATGTCCATGCCGTAGTAACGGGCGAGGAGCAGGATGGCAATCTTCTGCTTCGCCGGACCGACGCCGGGGATGCCGCCCAGCCGTTTCATAATCGTCTTGGCGTCGGGCTGGTTGTCCCAGATGTTGTCGGCACGGTTGTTGTACTCGTCGCGGACGACCGCGCAGGCGGCCTGAACTCGCTTGCCCATCGAGGCGGGGAACCGGTGGATCGCCGGCTTCTCGCGGAAGACGGTCAGGAACTCGTCCTCGTCCATTTCGGCGATCTGCGCGGGGTCGAGATGTCCCAGGCGCTGCTTGAGGTCGCGCGGTCCTGAGAACGCCTTGTTCGTGGTGATCTGTTGGTCGAGCACGATCGCGATCAGAAGCGCGTTCGGATCGTTGGCGAGCAGCTCGTTGGCGTCGTCGTCGTTGGTGAACTTGATCACGGGCTCGCCGGAGGGCTTGAACTCCGGCACGAGGTCAACGTACATCTCAGGATTGCCCATGGCGCGTCTCCAGTCGTCTCAGGTGAGCTTGTCGATAGCGGTGATTGCGCCAACGTTCAGCGCTGAGATCGCAATGATCCAGCGAACTAGCCGAAGCTCCATGGCTCGAAGGTCCGCGTAGGTGGGCAACTGACTGAACTCAGAGGCGAGCCCTTCTGCCACTTCACCCTCTGCGTCGGGCTCGTTTCGGAACTTGCGCAGCAGCGCCGCCCAAGCGGGGACATTGATTCGGTGCCCGATCGGTATGTTGGCCATCCCTGCTCCCAGCCTCATTGATTGACGCTTCCATCTTACCCGCGCCATCTCCAGCACGCTCAGGGGAAGAGCCCCAGTTCGAGGTAGCTTTGCGCGACCAGCTCGAGCGAATACAGGTAAGCCGCCGTGCGCAGATCGGGCAGACCCCGTTCGCGGCGCAAGCTGGAGATGCGCTGATAGGACTCGCCCATCGTTTTGGCCAGCGAGTTGTAGACGATGTCGATTTCGGTCGGGCCACGCTCGATCATCGCCCGCTCCTGGAGCGGCACGGCGCTGCCGGTGATCGCTTGCATGGTGTCGAGAATGCGGCGGTTTTGCATGTCCGCCGTGCCGGTCAGCATCCGATCGAACGAGACGTGCGACAGGTTCTTGATCCACTCGAAGTAGGAGACTGTCACGCCGCCCGCGTTGAGATAGAGGTCGGGAATCAGCGTGATTCCGCGCTCGCGCAGGATGCGGTCGGCCTCGGGCGTGGTCGGCGCGTTGGCTGCCTCGGCGATCATGCTCGCCCGGATGCGGTCGGCGTTGTCGACTGTGATCTGATGCTCCAGCGCGGCCGGGACAAGAATGTCGCACGGTTGCTCGAGCGTCTCCAGCGAGTTGGCGAACACCTGCCCGGCAGGGAAGCTGGCGATCCCGCCGTGTTCCCAGCGCTGTTGTGCAATCGCTTCCATATCCAGCCCGTTCGGGTCGTAGAGGCCGGCGTCGTGCTCGGCGATCCCGACGATCCGGGCGCCGTGGTCCGACAATTCCCGCGCCGCGTGATAGCCGACGTTGCCCAGGCCCTGCACGATCACCCGCTTGCCGTCCAGACCGGGCGAGAGATCGTGCCCGGCCTCGGGGTCGGCCAGGCAGTTGATGATTCCGTGAAACACGCCGAGCCCGGTCGCTTCGCGCCGGCCGGGAATCCCGTGCAGCGAGAGCGGCTTGCCCGTCACGCAAGCGAAGTGGTCGATGTCGTGTGGGTTCAGCGTGCGGTAGGTGTCGGCGATCCAGGCCATCTCTCGCGCGCTCGTGCCATAGTCGGGCGCGGGCACATCGATCGAAGGGCCGATGAAGTGGTGCCGGTTGAGCTCGATCACCAGACGCCGCGTGACCCGCTCGACGAACTTTGGCGAGCGTTGATACGGGTCGATGCAAACACCGCCCTTGGCGCCGCCGAAGGGGACATCGACGATCGCGCACTTGAACGTCATCAGCGCAGCGAGGCCTTTGACCTCCTCGGCGTCGACCATGGTCGAATAGCGGATTCCGCCCTTGGTCGGCAATCGATGGTGGCTGTGCTGCGCTCGGTATGCCTCGATTACCTCGATGTCCCCGTCGTCGTTCTCGACGGGGAACGACATCTGGTACACGTTGTTGCAGGTCTTCACCTGCTCCAGCAGACGCGGATCCAGACTCGAGTAACGCGCCGCCGCCTCGAAGTACTCGGAGAAGTCGTCGTAGAGCGAGGCCATTCAGCGGCTCCCCAGCGGCGCTTGGACGACTGATTGAACGACAGCTAGGCGCGGGGCAGCCCAAGTCCCCGCGTCGCGATGATGCCGCGCTGAATCTCCGACGAACCGCCCGCGATGGTGGCCGGAACCGAGGACATGTACTGCTCGGTGAACCAGCCCTTCATCTGCGCGTACGGGTCGCCGCGGCGGACCTGTCCGTAGGTGCCCATCGTGTTGACCCCGAAGCGGGCGAAGCGCTGCGACAGCTCGGACGAGAACATCTTCGCCACCGACGCTTCGTGGTTTGGCGCGAGTCCGCCCTGCTGCATCGACAGCACGCGCAGCGACAGCATCCGCGAGACCTCGATGTTGATCGCCGTGTCGGCAACGCCCAGCTTGGCCTCGCGGCTCGTGGCCGGAGTCTCGCCCAGGTAGTCGATGAAGTCCTCGAACGTGCGCCGCAGTACGGCGCTGCCGGACAGCGCGCTGCGCTCGAAGTCCATCGTCGCCATGCCCACGTACCAGCCGCGGTTCTCCTCGCCCACGCGATTCTCGACCGGCACGCGGACATCCTCGAAGAAGACTTCGTTGAAGCCGTGTCCGCCGAGCATGTTGATCAGCGGTCGCACGGTGATGCCGGGCGTGTTCATGTCGACCAGCAGGTAGGTGATCCCGCGATGCTTGGGCGCGTCGGGGTCGGTGCGGACGAGCGCGAACATCCAGTCGGCGCGGTGCGCATTGGAGGTCCAGATCTTCTGACCGTTGATCACGTAGTCGTCGCCGTCGCGCACGGCGCGAGTCTGCAGCGATGCAAGGTCAGAACCAGAGCCGGGCTCGGAGTAGCCCTGGCACCAGGATGCGCGCGAGTTGACGATGTCGTCCAGGAACTGGCTCTTCTGATCCTCGGTGCCGTAGACCAGCAGCGTCGGGCCCACGTAACCCACGGAAATCAGGTCCGGACCCGGCACGCGGTTGTACGCCAGTTCCTCGTTGAAGATCGCCTGCTCGGCGAACGAGAGGCCCATACCGCCGTGCTCCTTGGGCCAGGCCGGAGCGGTCCAGCCCTTGTCGGCGAGCTTGGCGCGGATGCCCTTAGAAAACTCCCAGGCTTCGTCGGAGCCCTCCTCGTCGTTGGAGACGTCGAGACCCTTCCAGTCGTCGCCGAACTCCTCGCGGATCCAGCCGCGAATCTCGTTCCGCCACGCTTCCTGGTCGGCGTTGAATTCAAAGTCCATCGTTCGTCCTCGCTAGTGCCTGCACGTCGGTCGATCGGTCGTGAAATGCAGTGTATCCCGCAGCGCAGCTCGCGCGGCTCACGCTAGCGCCTGGGGAACTGGTAGAGGATGTCGTCCGAGGATGGCGTCCCATCGGATCGCTCAGCCGGGTTGTCGCGCGAGACGGCGAAGCCGATGAGCTCGTCGGCGATCTCAATCAGGTTGGGATCGATCGTGACCGCCGCCCGCCCCTGTCCGTCTTCGAGAAAGGTCGGACCGGGTTCGACCGCTCCGGACTCCCGTACCAGCCAGACTTGCCAGGTATCGTCCGACTGCAGGGCGGGAAGGCCCCAGAAGATGAGCGCGAAGAGCCGTTCCTCATAGCGCGGCAACAGGACGCCGGTAGCGCCGTCTTCCGTCAATGCGACGGCTCGGCCGGAAATCGGCTCTTCGGGGCTGAAGGCGAGGTATCCGAAGACTGCGGCGAGCGCAATCAATCCTGCCAGCGTCGCCCAGATCAGGCCGCGGCGGGCGGCGCGGAGCGCGCGATAGGAATGCACCCTGGCCGGACGCTCCATTCTCGCCCGTTGGATCAGGCGCTGCTCCAGGCGGCCTTCAACGCGATGCCGATCGAAGACCAGCGCGCCTACGGTGATCGCCGCGATCACGTTCGGCCAGGCGCTGCAGCGCGCGCGCAATGCCGCGTCGGAGCGGATCGCCCGTTCCGCGGCGAGATGCTCCTCGCCCTCCAACAGGCCCAGATAGTAGGCCGCGAGCGGTCGCTCCTGCTCCGTCATCGTGCCGCTTCCAGATTCACTCGTTTCACTCCTCGCGCCGGACCATGCGTCCGCTGTGGAAACTCTCAGCCAGCGTTGCAATCGCCTCGGCGAGTGACGATTCATCGCTTCCCTGCGCTTCGAACCAGGCGTCTTCCAGCTGTCTGCCGAGTCCGTCGGGCAGTCGCAGCATCACTCGCTGCAACTCGTCATGGTCGATCTCTTCCACGACATCCGGCGTGGCCTGGTCGGGATGAATCGCGAAGGGCTGGAGTTCGAGAGCGGCCGCGGCCGGAGTCACCCCGCGCCGACGAGCCGCCAGCGACAGATCGCGCGCGATCCGCAGCACATGCACATCGAGCGCAGGCGAGGCCCAGCGCTCGGGCTCGGTCCAGATCAGCAGAAACACTTCCTCGACCACGTTGTCGGCCTGATCCGGACCGATGATTCGCCGGGCGATCTCACGGGCGCTGGCGCCATAGGTGCGAAACGCGTCGCGGAGCGCGAGTTCGTCGCCGTCGACAATTCGCTGGTACAGGTCGAAGCGGGACATGGGGCGGTCAATCAACAGCGGCGCGATGCAGAGCCGGTACTGCGCCCGACGAACGCGTGCACGCGCGACCGTAGTCATCGGCCAGGCGGACGATGTCCTCGACATCGCCGGGCAGACGCGAGGCGACTTCCAGGATCTCGGCCAGGACATCCCCGGCGGTCAGGCGATGTACGACGCCCGCCGAAATGTGGCGTCGGACGCCGGCGACCAGCGGCTCGCGCGCGAGCTGACTCTCATGCACTCCCGGATCGCCGACGGTCAGTAACGCAGTTCCGCTGAGCAGCAGCAGGGTTTCGTGCTTGCGGCGGTGGTACTGCAACGACAAGCGGCAACCCGGCTCAATGCGCAGCATCTTGACCACCGACGTGTCGCTGCGGCTCAGGATCAGTTCCTCGCCCCAGGGCTTGGCGATCCGTTCCATGACTGGTCCGGCAGCTTCTGCGGCGAGTTCGGTCGAGGTCGGCAACTCTACTGACACATGGCCTCCTCCGACGCTACCGCTGCGACCGACGCATGATCGATCGGGTTCGTGACTACAGTGAGGGTATGAGGGCGGGCGGTGTTGACCAACTGCTCGCGAGACATGACGCCGCCGGGGGGGCACGTCTCGCCTGGACCGTCGGGGGACGTAGTTGAGAAACCAGTTGTTGGGTGTGGCGCTACTGGCGATCATCTCCGCCGTGGTTGGCGCTGTGGTAGCTATCCTGCTCAGCGGATCCCAGGATGACGCAGGTCCGGCCTCCCAGGTGAGCGTCGTCGCAACCGTTCAACGATCGACCAACGTTGAGCAAGCCGATCGAGCTGAGCAGTCCGTTGCGGCCCGGGAGATACAGACACTATCGGCTCAGTCGCAAGATGCGCAGGCCGAACCATCGAGTCCTCCCGCAATCGAGCAACAAACGGAGCCGGTTCAATCGGAGCGGCAAGATACGCCGGAAGCGCAAACCGAAGCTGCTGGTGACGAGCCGCCTCCGCCGATCGAGACGGTGACCCTGTTTCCTGATCTGATTCGGCAGGGAGAATCCTTCTCGCTCACTGTCGAATCGCAGGAAACCGGATCGGTCGTGGTTACGATTGGCGATCGAACCTGGAACCTGCAGCAGATTGGCGATGCGGACTGGTGGGGCACCGTCGCTGTGCCTCGCGATGCGCCGGAAGGCGTCACGCACGTCGTCATTGACCTGTACAGCGACAACGGAGTCTGGCTCCGCACGATGCCGTCCTCGGTGCTGGTGCTGACCAATCCGGCGCCGATCGAGGCGATTGTGCTTGGCGGCAGCGGCGTCGCCGTCGATCCAGCGGAAATCCAGCGCGACCACGACGTTCGCTTCGTCGAGCATGTCGACGTCTCCGGACCTCCGCGCTGGAGCGAACCGTGGATTCTGCCCGTCGAAGGCGAAGTCACCGGAGTGTTCGGCGCGTTTCGCTCCTACGACGGCGTGCCCTCCGATAGCTGGCACCACGGGCACGACATCGGCGCAGACCACGGCGATCCCATCGTCGCGCCGGCTCCCGGCGTCGTCGTCTGGACCGGCGATCTGGCGATCCACGGCACCGGCGTGATCGTCGATCACGGCGCAGGGGTTTACAGCGGCTACTGGCACATGTCCCTGATCGCCGTCCGCGCAGGAGACGAGGTCGCGGCGGGCGATTGGCTGGGCAACATCGGCTCAACCGGTCTCTCCACCGGACCGCATCTGCATTGGGAGGTGATCGTTCAGGGCATCGATGTCGATCCGGTGCAGTGGACACAGGACGATCAGGCCGCCATGCACCCGCCGCCGCAGCGTTCGGACGACCACGCGGACACGACCGATACACTCGGCTAATGCCCGACCTCGCCGTCGCCGCCGATGTCCACAGCGACTGTCTGTTCGCCTTGCAGGAGCGGTTTCCCGACCTCGAAGCCGGCGACATCACGGTCGACGAACGCACGCCGGGCGAGTTCGTCCGCGTTGATTGGCAAGATTGGCACGGGCTCTTCCCGCAGTCGCCGGCGGCGGCGGATCGCTTGCGGATTATGGCGTCGGTGATGCCGCATGTGCGCGGCTTCGTTAGCCCGGCGATCCCCATCTGGGACGTGAGCATCGAGAGCGACAACTGGAAGCGATCCTGGCGCGCGGCGCGACTGCCGGAGGGTCGTCCACTGCACCCGGACCTGATCGTCGATCAGAATCGAGAGCGGCTCGTCCGCGACCTGGGCAATTTCTTCCACGAACTGCATGGATTCTCGGTCGAGCGAGCCAGAGGCCTCGGCGTGGCGTCGTTCCGCGCCTGGCGCGATCAGCACGAGGCGCTGTCGCGGCGATCGCGAGGGATCCTGAGGCCGCTGCTGAGTTGGTCGGACATGACCTGGACCCGGCGCTGGTGGTCCAGATTCCTCGATGACGACGCGATCTGGAAGATCGAACCGTCGTTGATCCACGGCGCAATCAGCAGCGAACGCATGCTGGTCGATCCGCTGGTGCAAGAGTTGACCGGCGTTATCGACTGGCAGGAGTTGAGCGTCGCCGATCCCGCGCTTGACTTCGCCGCATTGGTCGATGCCTACGGTACTGAGCTCGGCTGGCGCATTGTGGAGCACTACGGGAGTCTCGGTTCGGCAGCGGACGCCTCGCTCTTCCGACGGATTCGATTGCAGCAGACGGTGCGGCGCTTCCGCGACATCGTCGAGATCGCCGATCGCGAGGGGGTCGAGAGCGAAGCGATGTCGGCGGCGATCTCGCGGCTTCGCTGAGTCGGCGGACGCGCGCGCGGGTCGATCCGACGGCAGGTTTGTTACCTTGTAGCCACTGATTGCTTAACTGATTGAGGATCGGAAGGAGCACGGATCATGAGTGACGCACCAGCCCGCGCCATGACTCCCGTCGGCGTCAATCACCTGGTGTTGAACGTCCGCGACATCGAGGTGGCGCACGAGTTCTGGACCGAGGTGATGGGCTTCCGCCACATCGGTTCGCTCAAGCCGCGGCAGGAGCGCTCGATGAACATGCGCTTCTACAACGGCCTCTCCGAGAGTCACCACGACCTCGCCCTGGCCGAGATCATGGGCGATTCGGAGGAATCCGGCGACTGGTCGATGGCGCCGCGCCGGCCCGGCCTCAACCACCTCGCCATTCACTACCCGGATCGCGACTCGTGGCTCAAGCAGATTGCCTTCCTGCAGGCCAGGGGCGTCAAGTTCAACCTGCGGATCAACCACGGCATGACCCACTCGGTGTACATCAACGATCCCGATGGTCACGGCATTGAGGTCCTCTACGAACTGCCGCGCGAGCATTGGGAGGGCGACATCGAAGGCGCCCTGAACTACGCCGAAACGCTGCCCACCGAAGGTGAAGATGCGCTCGTCGACGAGCCGACGCCCGCCTTCACCACTGCTTCCTAGGGCCGCCGAGCCATGGCTATGCGCAACGGCGCGGCCTATCTGGCCGGGCTGAAGGACGAGCGACGCATCTGGCACAACGGCGCGCTGGTGGACGATGTCACCACCGCGCCCGGATTCGCCAACGCCGCCCGCACGATTGCCGCCTACTACGACTTCCAGTGCGATCCTGCCGTCCGCGACGTGATCTCCTACGAGGACGAGGACGGCGAGCGCTCGCACCGGTCGTTCAAGATTCCCCGCTCCAAGCAGGACCTGCGAGATCGCACCGCCGCCTACGCGGCCTGGGCCGAGCACACCGGCGGACAGCTCGGTCGCGCCCCCGACTACATGAATGCGGCCATGGCCGGCGTCGCGGCGGCCCAACATCACTGGGGCCAGAACGATCCTGAATTGGGTGAGCGAATCGTGGGCATTCTTGACCACTGCCGGCGCAACGACATCTGCCTGACCCACACCTTCATCACCCCGCAGATCGACCGCAAAACGCGGCTGGGCGATCAAGAGCCCTTCCTCAATGCCGGGGTCGTCAAGCAGACATCCGACGGTGTGGTCGTGCGCGGCGCGCGGGTGCTGGGCACGCTGGCGCCCTTCAGCGACGAGAATCTGTCTTTCCTCATGCCCGTCGTCAAGGGCGACGACGAGCTCAAGTACGCCATCGGCTTCACGACGCGCGTCGACGCGCCCGGCCTGCACTGGGTCTGCCGCGACTCATTCGATCCCAATCGTTCGACGGCCGATTACCCAATCTCCAGCCGCTTCGAGGAGATCGACACCGTCGCGGTCTTCGACGATGTCGAAGTGCCCTGGGAGCACGTCTTCGACTTCCAGGACGAGAAGGTCCACAACACCGCGCCGCTGGCGATGCGATTCCATGAATCGCTTGGACATCACGTGATCGTCAAGAACGTCGCCAAGACCCGCTTCCTGCTCGGCGTGGCTCATCTGATCGCGGAAAGCGCTCAGACGAACTCGTTCATCAACGTGCAGATCCGGCTCGGTGAGATCGTCACGATGTTGCAGACGTTGGAGTCGATCGCATTGGCCGCCGTCGAAGGCGCCGTCGAGAATCCCGACAACGGCGTCTGGTACTGCAACTCCAACGCCGTCGTCGCGGGACTGCGGCTGTTCCCCGAGTACTACGTGCAGATCATTGACCACATCAAGCAGATCGGCGGAAGCAACTTCATGGCCGCGCCGTCCCAGGCGAACATGGAAGCACTGACCGAGGCGCTGGGTCCATCAGTCGAGCGCTACTTCAAAGGCGCAGCCGACATGACCGAGGAGGGCATCGAAAAAGTCCCGCTCTTCCGTCTCGCCTGGGACGTCGTGGGCACCTCGCTCGCCGGCCGGCAGGAGCTGTACGAGCGCTTCTTTTTCGGCGATCAGCAGGTCTCCAAGTCGCAGTCCTACCTCCGCTTCGACAAGTCGGAATCGATCGAGATGGTCCGCCGCCTGCTGGATCCGGACTGGCTGGGCCAGTCTTGAGCGCCGGTGCGGGTCGCTGCTTGCTATCCTTGGATTCCGTAAGGGGACTGTCGATGGATGACGCAGGAGTCCCAGCGGAGTTGACAGACGAGACGCCCGTTCAAGTGGGTGGCGTCGGCGACGAGCTTGACCGAGAGGGCGTCGATCAAGGACGGCCCAGCAAGATTTGGCGCAGTTACTACGAACTAGGATTGATTCGCCATCCCTATCGGGGCAAGCAGCATCGACCAAAGCTCTCAGAATTGTCGCCGCGCGTGAAGTACCGAGGAACGACCGACGACCTCCTACGCTCGCTGGGCCGATTGAATGATCGCTGAACGGGTCTATTGCGACGCCAGTTTCATCGCCAAGCTCTTGCTCAAGGAAGAAGAGGGAGCGGATCTGGCCGAAGCGATCTTTGACGGGGCGGACGAGCTGTTCACCAGCACGCTCTCGTATCCGGAAACTCGTTCGGCTCTATCCGGAAACTTGCGAAGCAGAATCCTGACCACGAGCGACTTCCGAGACTCGCTCGTCTTGTTTGAGCAACTCTGGCCGCAGTTTGAGATATTGCAGATGACCGAAGTGATCGCGTTGCGGGCTGGCGACCTGGTTACCCAATATGCGCTGTCAGGCGCAGACGCGGTGCAGTTGGCGAGCGCTCTGCGGACACCGTACTTCCGGGATCTCACATTCGTCACCTGGGATCGGCGACAGGCGGAAGCGGCCCGCGCGCTTGGATTCACGGTCCAGCCGCCAATCGATTGACCCTGCCCGCCACCCACGCCTAGCCTCCTCCCGTATCTCGAAATCAGAGAAAGGAGCGTGCGATGGGACACCTCGATGGCAAGGTGGCGCTGGTCACCGGCGGCGCAGGCGGTATGGGATCGCAAATCTGCAAGGTCTTCGCCGAGCAGGGCGCGTCCGTCGTCGCTTGCGACACGGGCTTCGACGTCGAAGGCCGCGCCGGCATGGACCCGTCCAAGATCCAGGCAGTCGTCGACGAGATCATCGCCAACGGCGGACAGGCGACGGCGGTCGCGGGCGACATCGCCGATATGGACACGGCCGAACGCGCCGTGCAGACCGCGATTGAGACGTACGGCGACCTCGACATCCTCGTCTGCGCTCATGGCATCCTGCGCGAGCGGATGGTCTTCAACATGACCGAGGAGGAGTGGGACGAGCTGGTCCGGATTCACCTCAAGGGCTGCTTCGCACCGACCAAGTTCGCCGCCATCCACTGGCGCGCCAATCGCGATAAGGGCAATCGCCGGATCATCTACTTCACCTCTTCCGCCGGAGTCCGCGGCGAGGCCGGACAGCCCAACTACTCGGCCGCCCACGCCGGCAAGATCGGACTCTCGCTGTCCAACGCCGAGGCGCTCGAGCGCTACGGCGTGACCTCGAACTGCATCTCGCCCGCCGCCTCGACGCGAATGACCGACCGCGGCCGCGCGGTCGATCAGAGCGCAGATGCGCCCAGCCTCAGCGCCGCCGGCACGATGATGGACCCCGGCAACGTCACGCCGGTCGTCACCTACCTCGCCTCCGACGCCTCGGCTGACATTTCCGGCCGCGTCGTGGGGACCACCGGCGGCCGACTCACCGTGTGGAAGGAGCCCGAGTGGGAGCAGACGATCTGGAATGCCGAACCATACTGGGACATCGACACGCTGTTCGACCTGATCCCGCTGACCTTCGAACTGCAAGGCATGGGCCCGCCTCCGCGACAGTTCCCCTAACCCCGAGTCGGTCATACCCGCGCTTGCCGCGGGTATCTCGATGATCTGGCGACGACGATTCGAGCGAACAGGTAGGCAAACGCCATGACCACACAGGACCCCGACAACACACCCCCATTCGTGGGCCGAAGCGAGCAGACCATGAAACATCTCGAAGGCCGAATCTGCATCATTACCGGAGGAGCCGGCGGCATTGGTTCCAACCTCTGCCGAGTCTTCGGCGAGCAAGGCGCAAAGGTCGTCGTCGCCGACACCGGCTTCGACGTCGAAGGCCGATTTGGCATGGACGCCTCCAAGGTTGAGGCGGTCGTACAGGAGATCCGCGACGCCGGCGGCGAAGCCGTGCCGTTCGTCGGCGACGTCGCCGACATGGACACCGCCGAGCGCATGATCCAGACCGCGATTGACGAGTTCGGCGGACTCGATGTGCTGGTCTGCGCTCACGGCATCCTGCGCGAGCGGATGATCTTCAACATGCTTGAAGAGGAGTGGGACGGCCTCGTGCGCGCCCATCTCAAGGGCTGTTTCGCGCCGACCAAGTTCGCCTCGATCTACTGGCGCGCCAACCGCGACGGCGGGCATCGGCGGATTATCTACTTCACCTCCGACGCCGGCATCCGCGGCGCGGCGGGACAGCCGAACTACTCGGCTGCGCATGCGGCCAAGCTGGGATTGATGCGATCCAATGTCGGCGCGCTAGGACGCTACGGCGTGACGACCAACTGCATCGCGCCGGGCGCATCGACACGGATGACCGACCGTGGACGCGGGGTGGAAGCGTCCGGACCGGCGCCGTCCGAATCGGCCGCAGGAACGGCGCGCGACCCGAAGAACGTCGCGCCGATCGTGGCCTGGCTCGCCTCGGGACAGTCCGATGCCGCCAACGGCCGCATTTTCGGCGCGAGTGGACACCGGATCTCATTGTTCTCCGAGCCGGTGCTGGAGCGCTACCTGCACTTCGACGACAACAAGATCGATATCGACGAACTGTTCGATCTCTGGCCGCACACGCTGGGAGCGGGCGGATTCCCGCGCAACAGCATCCGGCCCGGACTGGTCTGACGGCTGTCCCCAGCCACTTATTGCAACTAGTTGCAATAGGGAGCGAATCCTCATAGTCTGACCTCGCACCGATGACGGAGGTTGGCCTATGCCCGGTATCCCTGCTCGTGGAATCCCTGCTCGCTCAGTTCGTTGGCTCCTGGTTCTCGTTGGAGCGATGCTGGTGCTGGCCGCAGCAGCCTGCGCGGACGATGACGACTCAGATGGACTGCTCGTCGTCACAACGGTCGCCCCGCTGCGCAACATCATCGAAGAGGTCGGCGGCGACCGGGTCGAGGTGATTGCGCTGGTCCCGGAAGGCACCAACAGCCACACCTTCGATCCGCCGCCGTCTGCCGTTGGCGAAATCGAGCGCGCCGACCTGATTGTCATCAACGGTCTCAACCTGGAGCTGCCCACGCTGGAGCTCGCCGAGGCCAACGCCTCGGATGACACGCCGATCGTGCTGCTGGGCAACCTCGCCGTGTCGCCCGACGAGTACGTGTTCGACTTCTCCTTCCCCGAGGATGGCGGCAACCCGAACCCGCATCTCTGGACCGCGCCCCACCTGGCGGTTGAGTACGCCGAGTTCGTGCTTGCCGAATTGAGCGACCTCGACTCGGACGGCGCCGATTACTACGCCGATAACGCAGAGCGGTTCATTGAACGCCTGTGGGAGATGGACGAAGCCATCGCCGCCGCAACCGCGACCATCCCCGAGGCCCATCGCAAGCTGATCACGTACCACGACTCCTTCCCCTACTTCGCTCCCCGTTACGGGCTGGAAGTGATCGGCGCGATTCAGCCGTCCGATTTTTCCGAGCCGTCGCCGCGCGAAGTCGCCGATCTGATTGAGCAGGTGCGGTCCGCAGGCGTGCCGGCCATCTTCGGCTCCGAAGTGTTCCCCTCCGAGGTCCTGGACACGATCGCCGCGGAAGCCGGAGCCGTGCAGATCTCAACCCTGTCCGACGACGACCTGCCCGGCGAGCCGGGCGAGCCGGGAAACACGCTGGTGGCGATGATGGTCGAGAATGTCCGTACTATGGTGTCCGCGCTTGGCGGCGATCCCTCCGCGCTCGACGGCTTTGACGTAGGCAGCACGTGGCGACCATCGGAGTAAACGAACTGGTCCGACTCGACGGCGTCGCTCTCGGCTACGAGGGTCTGGTCGCGCTGCGCGACGTCAATCTGCGCATCGAGCCGGGCGAGATGATCGGCATCGTCGGCCCAAGCGGCAGCGGCAAGACCACGTTGCTCCGCTCGCTGGTCGGACAGACCGAGCTCTACGCCGGCGACGCCCTGGTCGCCGACGATACGCGCGTCGGATACGTACCGCAGGTTGAAACCGTCGACTGGAACTTCCCGATCACCGTCGAGCAGGTCGCGCTATTGGGCAGTTGGCGCACCCGTCGCTGGCTTCCGTGGACCAGCCGCGCCGAGCGCCGTCGGGCCCGCGTTGTGCTCGATCAACTCGGCATCGCCGACCTCGTCGACCGGCCGATTCGGGCGCTCTCCGGAGGCCAGCAACAGCGCACGTTTCTCGCGCGCGCTCTGATCCGCTCGCCGGACCTGCTCCTGCTCGACGAACCGACATCGGGCGTTGACATCAAGACCCGCCACGAGATTCTGCATCAACTGGCCAGCCTTAATCACGCCGGCGTCACGGTCGTACTGACCACGCACGACCTCAATGGCGTCGCCTCGCATTTGCCGCGGTTGATTGCGCTCGGCGACGAAACGGTGCTGGCCGATGGGCCGCCGTCCGAGGTGCTGCAGCCGGACGTGCTCGAACGCGCCTACGGGCAACCGATGCTCGTGGTCCGCAGCGGACACGAGACCTATGTGCTTCCCGTCCCGGAGGAAGCGCCGGGGGCGCACGAGGGCGAGGCGGTACCTATGGGCGAGGTCGAGGTGATCGCCGGGCCGGACCGCGACCATGCTTGAGCCGTTCGAGTTCGGCTTCATGCAACGCGCGATGATCGCCGCAGCGCTGGTCGGCGGCGTCACGGCGGCCGTCGGCGTCTTTGTGATTCTCAGACGCCTCGCCTACATCGGACACGGACTCGCGCACAGTATCTTCGGCGGCGCGGTCGTCTCGTTCACGTTGGGCGTCAACTTCTTCCTCGGCGCGAGCATCTGGGGCGCGTTCTCGGTCTTCCTGATCAACCAGGCCGCGCGACGCCGCCAGATCGGCGGCGACGCCGCGATCGGGATCATCACCACCGCCGCGTTTGCCATCGGGATCGCGGTGATCTCGAGAGCACGGAGCTTCACCCGCGACTTCGAGGCTGCGCTGTTCGGGGAAATCCTCGGCATTACCACCCAAGACCTGTGGATGACCGTGGGCATGATCCTGCTGATCTCGGTCGTCCTCTTCCTCTTCTGGAAGCAGCTCGTGTTCATCACCTTCGACCAGGATGTGGCGCCTTCATACGGGATTCCCGTGCGCTGGGTCGAGGCGATCTTCTCGCTCGTCCTCGCGGCGACCGTCGTTGCCGCGCTGCAAGTGCTGGGCGTCACACTGATCGCTGCGGCGCTGGTGATCCCGCCGGTCGTGGCGCGGATGATGACCGACTCCTTCCCGCGCATGTTCCTGATCTCCGTCGTGGTCGGCGCGGTTACCGGATTTCTTGGCGTGTACGTGTCTTGGTTCGTCGACGTATCGTCCGGCGCGACGGTGGTGCTGGTCCAGGCGGCGGTCTTCGCTCTGACCTTGCTCTGGGGCGTGGTCGAGTCGCGGCGCGGCCGTAGCGCAACCCGGCGAGCCGAGCGCCTGGCGGGACTGGAGCGAGCGCTCAACGATTGACGGGCGACTATTCGAAGCTCCTTAGACTTGACATATGGTCAGCGAGCCTCGCCCATCCAGCCCGGATCCGTTCGACGACGCGCCTCCCCTGTTCGATCTCGCAGCGCTGGAAGAGGGACAGCCGCCTCTTGATCCGGAGACGCTGACCCGCGTCACGGCGGCCTTGGCCGAGGTCGAAGGCCGCAGCGAGGGAGGCTGGCTCTCCGACTGGCCGACCGCCGCACCCAGCCGCACTCCGCCACCGCTGATGGCGGAACCAGGCGCAGCTCCGGCAAATCTATCGAGCGACGAGACTTCCGGCCGAACCAGGTCCAGGCCTCGCCCCGCTATCGCTGAAGACGCGGAACCGCCGGATCTCGACGGTCTCAGCCGGCGCGAGGTCGCACAGCGGGTGATCGACGGCCGGATCAATCGGGACACGTCGAAGCAGCGCAGCGACTTCGATGTCGTGGTCACCAACGTCTTCACCTACTTCAACATGATCCTGTTCGGACTGATCGGCATCCTGCTGGTCCTGGCCGTGACCGAGCAGAAGACCGATCACTTGCAGGACGCCGCCTTCGTCGGCATGGTCGTATTGGCCAACGTGCTGGTGGGGACCTTTCAGGAATTGCGCGCCACGCGCAACCTGCGCCGGTTGGTTGCACTCACCGCGCCCACAGCGACCGTGGTGCGCGGAGGCAGCGAACACGAGGTGCTGGCGACCAACGTGGTCGAAGATGACCTGCTCGTTCTGCGCAGCGGCGATCAGGTCGTTGCCGACGGACCGGTGGTCTGGAACGAAGCCGAACTGGACGAATCGATCCTGACGGGCGAAACCAACTCGGTTCGGCGCGGACCGGGCGAGGAACTGGAGTCGGGCGCGTTCTGCGTCGGTGGATCGTGCTACTACCGAGCCACGCGCGTCGGCGACCAGTCCCGCGCCGTGCGCGAAACGCGCGACGCCCGTGAACTGAAACGTACCGAGACTCCGCTGCAACTCCGATTCAAACGCATCCTCGACGGTCTGATTGTCGCGACGGCGATTCTTGGTCTGCTGATCCTGATCTCCTTCCTGATCACCGGACGCGAGTTCGACGAAGCGGTCAAGGCGACGATTGCAACGGCGACCTCGGTGGTCCCCGAAGGCTTGATGTTGGGATTCACGGTCGCTTTCGCCGTCGGCGCGCTGCGGGTATCGCGGCTGGGCGCGATCGTGCAGGACAACACAGCAGTCGAGGCGCTCAACTATCTCGACACGATCTGCCTGGACAAGACCGGCACGATCACGGCGAACCGGCTCAAGGTCGATGATCTGCGTTGGGCGCCTGGCGGTCGGCCGCTGGCCGGGTGGCTGGGCGCGTTCGCCGTCTCGATGTCGGCCAACAACCGCACTGCCGAGGCGCTGGCCGACGCCTTCGCCCAGCAGTCGAACGGCGCAGAGCTCGTCGCCGACCAGCCGTTCAACTCCGAACGCCGCTGGAGCGCGGCGCGGCTGCGGCTGAACGGCGAAGAGCGCGTCTTCATCCTGGGCGCGCCGGAACGCTTGCTGCGGTCCAGCGGCGACGACGAAGCGGCCCGCGACGAACTCACAGCGGAATACGAACGGGCAGCCGGACAAGGGCTGCGCGGGGTCGTCTTTGCCGAAGCCTCGGCGATGCCGGATCCTGAAGCCGACAGCTTGCCGACCCTGCGCGTGGTCGCGTTGATCACGGTCGCCGACGAACTGCGGCCCGAGATCACCAATGCGTTCCGGATGATGAACGAGCTCGGCATCGAGCCCAAGATCATCAGCGGCGACAATCCGGCAACCGTCGCCGCGCTCGTCCAGCAGCTTGGCATCCGTCTGCAGGGCGGATTGATCACGGGTTCCGCGCTGGAACGGCTGACCGAGGACGAGTTTGCCGACGCAGTGGAGGAGAACTCTGTGTTCGGCCGCATCGCACCGCAACAGAAAGAGCGGATTGTGGCGGCCCTGCAGGACAACGGGCACTACGTGGCGATGGTCGGCGATGGAGCCAACGACGTGCGAGCACTGCGACAGGCCGACGTGGGCGTGGCGATGGAGTCGGGCGCGAACACCGCCAAGGGCGTCGCCGCGATCGTGCTGCGCAACGACTCGTTCGAAGCACTGGTCCAGGGCACGAGCGTCGCCCAGAGCGTGCTGGGCAACGCCTCGCAGCTCTCCAAGCTGTTCGTGACTAAGAGCTTCTACGCCTTCCTGATCATCTTTATCTCGAACATGATGGGCCTTGAGTTCCCCTTCCTGCCGCGCCACGGATCGCTCACGGCGCTGTTTACCCTGGGCGTGCCGGCCGTGTTCATCACACTGACCCGACCGCCCCGAGCGGCGGGCCACGACTTCCTCTCCTCGACCATGCGCTTCGCGATCCCCGCCTCGCTCGCGCTCGCAGTTGCCGCCGTCGCGGTTCACCTGCTGACCGAGGGCATTCTCGGCAGACCGGTCGAGGATGCGCGGACGCTCGTGTCCACCACGATTGGCATCGTCGGACTCGCCTACATGGTCGAAGTGATCGGCTATCAAGGCGCGACCCGCGACAACTTGATGCGTCCCGCGCTGGTCACGTTCTTCGGCGTGGCGCTGTTGGGCGCGTTCATCCTGACGCTCTACACCCCGCCGCTGCGCAACTTCTTCGACTTCTCCCCGCTGTCCGGCGGCGAGTGGGCGATCATCGCATTCGCCGTAGCGTTCGCCATGGCCGGCAAGTGGGCCCTGTCCACCTACGCCGCCCAGATTATGCGCCGCCTGACCGGCCAGAAGTACGAAGAACTCGCCTCCCGCGGCCGGGCCAACTAGGGTCGGTGCGCGCTGAAACGATGTGCGTGCTCTCCTTCCCGGTCCCCTCTCCCAAAGGAGACCTGCGCGTAAACCGCCCCGGTCCAGTCCCCGACTTGTTCGGGGACCCGTTCCCGTTCGGCACTACCGGGGATCTACCAGGTACGAGACGGGGAGCCGAGCGGGTCCCCGAACAAGTCGGGGACTGGGAGGAGTGCGCCATCGCATTGAAGCTCGGGTTTACG
>DAOUKQ010000021.1:0-22284 GCA_034421135.1 Dehalococcoidia bacterium | reverse complement strand
CGTAAACCCGAGCTTCAATGCGATGGCGCACTCCTCCCAGTCCCCGACTTGTTCGGGGACCCGCTCGGCTCCCCGTCTCGTACCTGGTAGATCCCCGGTAGTGCCGAACGGGAGCGGGTCCCCGAACAAGTCGGGGACTGGACCGGGTCGGTTTACGCGCAGCTCCTCTCTGGGAGAAACATGGCCCGTGCTTGACACGGAGGGCTCTCATCCTCTCCCGGCGGCAGAGGAGACCAGAGGGAATGCGCTTGATGAACGACCGGAACGGGGACGGCCAATTCCGTCTAACCAGATGCTGCGGTAGGATGACTCGGAGCCGTGCGTGGACATCCGGTTGGGCTGCCTGCGCGGTGCAGCGAAGCAGCGAGATGAAGTAGGGACCTATGCCCAGTCGCACCGGGATACCTCAGTCGTTCGGCATCATTATGGTGTTCGCCCTGCTGGCCGCGGGGATATTCGCCCTGGCTGGTTTTGCCATCCACAAGGGCGCAGACCGCAATGTCATCGAGGCCAAGCACCTCTCCGAGCTGGCCGGGGTCGAGGGCTGGGAAACCGGGCTGTTCTGCATCGAAGACGGCAAGGAAGACCACCCCTCGCTCTCGCTGACCGAGCGTCCGCCGGAGACCTGCGCCGAGGCCGAGCCGCTGCCGATCGAAAACCTCAGTGACGACGAGTATGGCGGAGAAGAAGCGGTCCGCGCCGGCGGGAATGCCCTGCGAGGCGCCGAGTTATATGTCGCAAACGGCTGCCAGGTCTGCCATGGCGAAGTCGGCGAAGGTCTGGTGGGGCCGACGATTGCGCGCACCGGTCTGGACATTCAGGGCGTGATTGCGCAGTACCGACAGCCGCGCGGGATCATGCAGGAGTTCCCTGCCGAAGACATCTCGGTTGCCGACATCGCCGATGTCTGGACCTGGCTGCAGACGCTGCCCGCCGTCGATCCGCTCGTTGACCCGAACAACGACGCGCTGGGCCACGAGAACTACGGTCAGTGGGCTGAGTAGATCCGTCACGTTTCCTGACGACCCGTATCCTCAGAGGCGACAACACCCACCACCGGGAGGTCCGCCATGGGAAGTCACGCGACGCCGACCGCGGCATATTGGGCATTCTTCGAGAACTTCAATGCCAAGGATCCCACCGGCTGGGCCGGCGCGATGTCGTATCCACACGTGCGCGTATCGGCGGCAGCTCCGGGAGCGCGGCCGTCGCAACCCGGCCCGCGGACGGCGGCCGGGGTCTATCCCGATCCCGATGCCTACGCGGCGATGGCGGCCGATGCCGGGTGGCGGCGATTCGAAGTCACCGGTTGGGTCCGCACGCAAGGCATCACGCCGCGCGTTGTGCACTCGTCGGCGGACAAGGTGCATCTCGCCGGCGGCTGGACTCGCTATCGGGCCGACGACTCGGAGATCATCTCCAACCGTGTGCTCTACGTGATGACCCGAACCGGCGATGGCTGGGGTATCCAGGCGCGCTACGGCGTCGACGGCTTTACCAAGGGCGTAGAGCGAAGTACGGAGTCGCAAGCGGCGCTGGCGGCTCTTGGACGACTGATGGAGACGCTCGAACCGGGCGATGTCGACAACTGGCTGCACTGCTTCCACTACCCACTCACGCTGGTCGGCGGACCGGGCGAGGTCAACACGATGCACGATGCCGATGAGATGCGCGCCGCCTTCGGCGACTGGGCCGGGCAGGCGCTGCCGATTCAGTACACCGCCGAGGTGCTCGCCGCCGGCGTGAGCGGCGTCACGCTGGCACAGACGATCACACGCGGCGACGACTCGTTCCAACAGGCCTTCCTGGTCGCCAAGCGCGACGACGAGTGGAAGATCCTCGCGGTCTCGGCGGTCCGCTGACCAAGCCGCGCAGTAAAGGGCCAGCCATGGGATCGTACGAATCAGCCGAGGCGGCCTACTGGGCCTTCTTCACCACCTACAACGATCGCTCTCCCTCAGGCCGCGCCGGGGTGATGAGTTATCCGCACGTCCGCGTCGCCGCCGGTCGCGACGAGCCCGTCGTGACCAACACGGCTGCCGAGTACGAGCAGCTCGACAACTGGTCGGCCGTCGAGCTCGCCGGCTGGGCCTGGACGCAACCGATCACGCCACGGGTCGTGCATCGGTCGTCCGACAAGGTTCACTTCGCCGGCGGCTGGACCCGGTTCCGGGCCGACGGATCGGCCATCAGCCGAAATCGGCTAGTCTACATCGCCACCAACATGGACGACGGCTGGGGCATCCAGGGCGCGTTCGGCGTCGATGCGCACCTGCTCGGCGAGGATGCGCGCGATTCCAGACAAGCAGCGATGGCGCTCGTCGAGCGGATGATGGCGACGCTCGCAGCCGGCGACGTCGATGCCTGGCTGGATTGCTTCCATTACCCCAACCTCATCGTCTTCGCACCGGGACAGATCGAGTACTACGAAACGCGTGAGGCGGTGGATCAGGCGTATCGACCGTATGCCAGCGTCGCCACGCCGATCTCACACGAGACGCGGATCACGGCAACTGGTCCGAGCGCCGCGCTGGTTGAACAGTCGATTACACAGGGCGGCGTCTACTTCGAGCAGTGTTTCCTGGTCGTCGAACGCGACGGCGTCTGGGCCGCGTCGGCCGTATCGGCCGTGCGACCCGACGGGTAAGGAGACGATCCATGGGTCACTACGAATCGCCTGAAGCTGCTTACTTCGCCTTCCTCGAGACGTTCAATGCTCGGGATGCCAACGGCTGGGCTGGAGTCAACTCCTGGCCCCATGCCCGAGTCTCGGCGGCCGCTCCCGACAGTTCAGTCCACTGGCGTCCGCCGACTCGCGTGTTCGCAACAACCGAGGAATATCTCGCCGAGCCGCTCTGGGCCGATCTCGAAGCGACCGGCTGGGCTCACAGCGAGTCGCTGCCGCCGACCACCGTGCAATCCTCGGAGAACAAGGCGCACATCGCCGGAGGCTGGACTCGCTACGACGCAGCGGGCAACGCCATGGCCTCGAATCGGGTGGTCTACGTGATGACCCGGACCGACGACGGCTGGGGTATGCAGGCGCAACTCAAGACCGACAGCTTCGCTGACGGCGTCGACTTCTCCAGTGAAGAGCAGGCGGCGCTCGAAGCAGTCGAGGCGGCGCTGTCGCTGCTGGGTTCACGCGAGATCGACGCCTACGCAGAGGCGCTCGCCTATCCGTTCACGCTGGTCGGTCCTTCGGGCGTGATCATCATGATCGAGTCGGCGTCCGAGATGGCCGAGGCGATGCGCAGCGTGGGCGACGACCAGCTCGATACGACGCCGGGAACGGCGCAGATCGTCAATTGCGGCCATACCGGAGCGAATCTGACGTTCCAGGTGGAGCGCGACGGTGTCTCGCAGCAGGCGCTGGCGCTGGTCGGACTGCGGGATGGGGCGTGGCGGATGCTGGCCATTTCAGGAATCTGATCAATCGCCCTCGAGTGCGCCGCGCAGGCGGGGATCGAGGACGTCTCGGAGGCCGTCGCCGATGATGTTGAGGCTCCAGACCAGCAGAGCGATACAGGCGCCGGGGAAGACCCAGAGCCACCAGCCGCTGCCGGTGATGATCACCTGACGGCCCTCGGAGACCATGCCGCCCCAGGTCGGCTCGGGCGGGCGGATGCCGAGGCCGAGGAACGAGAGTCCCGCCTCGGCGATGATCGCGAACCCGGCGCCCAGCGAGACCTGGACGATCACGGGTTGGAAGCTGTTCGGCAACACATAACGCATCATGATCCGCAGGTTGCTCGCGCCGACCGTCTGCCCGGCCAGGACATAGTCCTGCTCGCGCACGGAGAGCGCCATTGATCTGGCAATCCTCGCAACCCAGGGAATGTTGGCGATCCCGACGGCGACAATGATGTTGATGATGTCGCGGCCTAGCACCGAGACCAGCGCGAGCGCGAGAATCAACCCCGGGAACGCGAGTACGGCGTCCATCAGCCGCATCAGCGCCTCGTCGACCACACCTCGCGCATAGCCGGCCGCGATGCCGATCGGCAGGCCGAACACCGCTCCGAACAGCGATGCGCCGAAGCCGACGGCGAGCGCCGCTCGCGTCGCGTGGAGGACCCGCGAGAACGTGTCGCGACCGATCTTGTCGGTGCCGAAGGGATGATCGGCGTTGGGCGACTGCCAGGAGATGTAGAGACCGTTCTCGTCGGTCGCCTGTTCCTCGAAGCCCGGCAACGGGAAGACATCGACGAAGATCGCGATGATCCCGAACACCACGAGGATGAACATAGCCGGCCTGACCAGGCGCACGCGCAGGAATCGGCGCATGAAGATGCGGAACGGTTCGAGGCGGCTTGCCTCATCCGGGACCGGATACCCGGCTGCGGTGGTCTCAGCGGTTGCCTGCTCAGCCATAGCGGATCCTCGGATCGAGCACGCCGTACGAGATGTCGGTGAGCAGGTTGGCGATCACGATGGCGATGGCGATGACCAGGATCATCGCCTGGACGATCAGCAGGTCGCGCTGGAGCGCGGCCTGGACCAGCCAGCGGCCCATGCCGGGGATGTTGAAGATCTGCTCGACAATCACCGCGCCGGCGAAGACGCGCGCGAGCAGCAGACCGACGATCGTGACGACCGGTAGTAGTCCGTTGCGCAGCGCGTGAATCGTGATCACGCGGCGTTCACGCAGGCCCTTGGCCCGCGCCGTGCGGACGTAATCCTGCCGCATCACTTCCAGCATCGACGATCGCGTCTGCCGAGCGACAATTGCGGACAGCACCCAACCCACAACCAGCGTCGGCATGATCAGCGACTTGATCGAGGCGATCGGATCGACCCAGATACGCTCAAATCCGGCAGCGGGCAGGACGTTCCAGGTGACCACGAAGATCAGGATCAGGATCAGACCGGTGAGGTAGTCGGGGATTGCAACGCCGCCGACGGACAGCATCGTGACCAGGCGGTCGGCGAGCGAGTTGGGCTTGATCGCCGACAACGCTCCGGCGGGAATGCCGATCACCATGCCGACGATGATCGTGGCGAAGCCGACATGCAGCGTGTTCAGCAGTCGTTGGACCAGTTCCGAGCCGATCGAGCGGTTAGTCAGCACCGAACTGCCGAAGTCGCCGGAGGTGATGATGTCGCCGACCCACTTACCGAACTGCTCCGGCACCGACTTGTTGAGCCCGAGCTGCTCTTCCACCTGCGCCCGGCGCTCTTCGGAGATTGCCTCGCCCTCTCCGGAGAGCGCTGCGACGGGATCGCCGGGCAGGATGCGGAAGATCGCAAATGATGCGATCGCGACCATAATGACCACGACGATCGATTGCAGGACCCGGACTGTGATGTACGTCCACATGTCGCTGTGCTAGGCCTCCCCGCCCTGGGGGTCGTTACGGAGCGGCGGATGGGGCGCTCATCGTCCGGGCTCAAGGCCTCGGCTCGACAAGCGGCCTCCGCCGCTCGTAGCCGCTCCCCAAACGGGAAGCGTGATCGCGTACTAGGCCTCGTCGCTGTGGAGCCAGCGAGTCTGCCACTTGCCTTCGCCGTTGAACAACGTTTCCTCCGCGTTCTGGATCGCGTTGCGCACACCGGTGAAGTTGACGCCGTAGAGCATCGTGTAGAAGTGGCCTTCGCCAACGATGATGTCGTTGACGCGGCCGTAGATCTCGCGCCGCTCTTCGACATCGAAGGTCGAGCGTCCGTCGGCGACAAGCTGGTCGAGGTCCGGGTGAATCGGACTCGACTCGTCCTGCGCGCCGGTCGGGTTGTAGACGCCGCTCTCGGTGTAGGCGAGCGATGCGATCCAGTCGGGCTCCGGATAGCGCGACCAGCCGGTCAGGGTCATGTGGTACTCGCCGTTCTCGAAGAAGGCGGGGATGAACTCGACCAGTTCGAGCGGCTCGAAGTTGACCTGGATGCCCAGGACTTCCTTGATCTGCTGTGCGTAGACCTGGCTGGCGTCGATCTTGACCTGATTGACATAGGTCGTCAGCGAGATGCCGCCCTCGGCGTTGAGCGCTTCGACATCGACGCCGGACTGGGCCAGCAACTGCTGCGCCTGTTCGCGCCGGTCGGCGATCGCCGGGTAGGCGACCTGCGGGTTGCTGGGCACTTCGCTGTAGGCGAGCGTGCCATTCGGCCACTGACCGCCCAGGGCCTGGATCATCAGGTTGTTGTGTACGGCCTGGTTGACCGCCTCGGGGTGGACGGCGTGCATGATCGCCAGGCGCAGGCTCATGTTGTCCAGCGGCGGCTTCTTCGAGTTGAAGACCAGGATCTCCGAGACGAAGGCGCCCTGCATCTCCACGATCCGCCAGTCGGGGTGTTCTTCCACCTGCGGGTTGAACTGCGGCTCGGGGATGAACATCGTGTCGAGGTCGCCCGCCAGACCGGTGGCGATCAGGGTGGAGTTCTCGGTGATGATGTTGTACTTCAGCTCGTCGAAGTACGGAACCGGGCTACCGGTCTGCGAACCGGGGGCGGGACCGAGCATCCAGTGATCGGGGTTGCGCTTGCCCAGCACATGCGACTGGTCGACCCACTCAACGAACGAGTAGGGGCCCGTACCGACAGGGTTCAGGCCGTACTCGTCGCCCAACTCGTCGGCGGTGGGCACGTGGATCATCGCGCCGGCGCGGTCGCCGAGCAGGTGCATGACGGCCGCCGACGGCTCCGAGAGCAGATACGTCGCGGTGCGCTCGTCGGGCGTCTCGACCGTGTGCACGACCTCGAAGTTCGCTTTCGGTGTCGATGCCGGGTGGCCCGTCACACGCTCGAGATTGAGCCGCACATCCTCCGAGGAGAACGATTCGCCGTTATGGAAGGTCACACCGTCTCTGAGGGAGAAGATGATCGTCGTGTTGTCGGGGAACTCCCAGGCCTCGGCCAGCGAGATGTCGGTGAGCTGGTTGTTCTGCGTGTCGTGCATGACCAGATAGTCGTAGAACGGCTGGAAGTAGTACGCGTCCGTTCCCGACGTGCCGGTGTGCGGGTCGATGCCGGTCGTGTTGAGGTGCAATCCAGCGTTGATCATCGGCGCAATGCCGGGTCCACCGGTCTGCGCCTGGGAGACGGCGGCCTGCTGGTCCTGCGCGTCGTCCTCTTGGACCTGCTGTTGCGCCTGCTGCTCGGCCATCGCTTCCTGCTGGTCGGCCTGCTGTTGCGCCTGCGCGGCGGACTGCTCGTCGTCATCGTCGTCGCCGCAGCCGACCAACGCGAGGCCGGCTGCGCCGACACCGGCGCGCGCCGAGGCTCGCAACAGCGAGCGCCTCGACATCTTGCTGCGCCTCATCCGAGTCCAGTAGTTGCGGGTGGTCATCCGGGCATCCTTTCTCGTGGCTCGCTCACAGGCCGCGCCATGAGCCGTTGCACCGTGCGCACTGTGTTCACCGGGTGCGCCGCCACAGTGCAGGGCAGGCTAGCAGGATGGCAACGCGTTTTGGGGAAGCGGTATCTGGTAATCGGTCAATTGCCGGGCGACGAAAACTCGATCGGGCTTGCGGTGGTCAGGTCGAGGCTGGCGACCAGATCGACGCGGCCGGCGTTGGACTCGAACTCGGCCGTCGTGATCTGGCTGGCGACTTCGCCGTTATCACCGTAAATCGTGATGATCGTGGAGAAGTGCTCGATTGATTCCACGACGATGTTCTCTGCGAGTAACTCGGCGACTTCGGCCTTGAGCACCTCAACAAGCTGATCGAAGTAGTCGTCGCCGGGCCATCGCGGCCCGCTCTCGATCACGAGCTCGTAGACGGCGGGGCCGCCGCCCTCCATGGTCCGCGTGAGCCAGGAGAGATCGAGCAGTTCGGCGTACGGCGCGAGGTTGATGCGGTCGGGATTGGCGAGGAACTCGTCAACCGTCAGCCCGGCGAATCCCAGCAACGCGGGATTGGACGGTTCCCAGACGGGCCCGGCGGCGGCGTCCTCGGCGCTGGTCCAGATGCCGTCGCGGTTCCAGAACAGACGGAACGTCGCGCTGTCGTCGATCACGACTCCGGTCTCAAACGCGCCCTGCGAGCGAGAGCTGCGCACCACCGTGGTCGCCAGTCTCGACTCGCCATCGATCACCGCCTGGGCGACGAACTCCATCTGTAGCTCGTCGACCGAGTTCGCCCAATCGGACGCGAGTCCAATCAGTTCGTCGGCGGTCAGCAGTTCGGACGGTGGGCGATCTGCGTCGCCGCCGGGACTCGGCGCGGAGTCCTGCGCCGAGTCGGTTAGGCCCAGCTCGTCGAGGAGCGCGGCATCGACCAGCGGCTCGGGCGTGGGAAGCTCGATTGGCTCATTCCAACTGCGCAGCGTCCCCGTGGAGTTGACGTAAGACGGCAGTCCCTCCGCACCATCTTCGGCATCATCCTCCGCGTTTGCCTGATCGCTGCCGAATCCGAAGACGTCGACGATCTCGATGTTGGACTCGATGAACAGCGGCGCGCCCGTTTCACGACTGATCGCGGTGCGCAGGCGCATCGTCTCGAATCCGGCGTCCGACAGTTCAATGCCCATCTCGCTCAGCGCCTCTTGGGTCGCGGCGTCGAGCGTTGCCGCGTCGATCTCGCATTCAATCAACCAGACGTTCTCACCGTCATGCCGACTCAACGTCACGGCGCCGCCAATCAACTCCGCGCAGCCCAGCCCCTGTCCAAGCCCGATCGGATCCCCCAGGCTGGCCGGATTACCGAACAGCAAGGTCAGGCCGCCGAGCGTGTCGTCGACGTCGTCTTGCAGGTCGACCCAGCCATCGAGCCCGGTCATCGACAGGTAGCCGCCGTCCTCGGTGAAGAGGACAAACAGCATTCCCAGCTCGTCCGGGCTGATCGACTCCTCGTCAGCCAGCTCATTCGCGGCGGCGAGCAGACCGGAAGGGTCGAGCGTGGCCAGGATGCCGAACGGCTCGGCGCGGTAGACGGCCGACGCCTCGACCTGCGCCTCCAGACCGAACAGGTTGAAGCCAACGCTGAAGTCAATCTCCATGAACGTCAGATTGTCGGCCCAGGACTCGAAGGCCGCGACGGCTTCGGCGAGCAGCGGATCCTCAATCGTGGACGATCTCGTTCCGCGCTGCGCTGTCGCGCCGCCCGACGGTTCGGGCTGATCGTCCTGCTCGGTTGCGGCCGGCTGCCGATCCGCTTGCGAGTCTTGCGCCGATGCGGACGCTGACTCCTCGGCCGCGCCCTGCTGCTGGGTCTGCTGGGCCTGCGCTTGGGCGGCCTGACGGTCGTTCGATTCGTCGTCGCTGCATGCGACCAGCAACACCGTCACCGCCACCAGAACTGCGACGCCGAGCAACCACAGTGAGCGCGATAGTGAGCGCATGGGCAAGCCTCCGGATTGCGATTCACTCTATCGCGGAGACGCTGAGAAATCGCGGCGCGATGCGCTCCCGGGCGAGCGCCGGGTTGCGGACGCTACGCAGTGGACAGCGCCAGCGCCCGAACCTCGCCGAACTCGCGATCGAGCTTGCGCCACGACGCACCGCCATCCTCGCTCAGGTAGATGTAACCGTGCAGCGTGGCGGCGGCGATGGTGTCGGGCGCGTCGGGATGGCTGGCCAACCAGTAGAACATCGAGTTGGGCGGGTGCGGCAGTTCGCACGGCGCCCAGGTCGCGCCGCCGTCGGTCGAGCGCTGGATCACCCCGGTCTCGCCCGGGCTTGTGTCGCCGCCGGCCACGAAGATGGTGTTGGGGTCATCGTGTTTGACCAGCATCCCGCGGCAATAGACGCGCAGCGTCCCCTCGCGCAGTGCCGGAAACTCGTGCTGCTGCCACGACTCGCCTTCGTCGTCGGATCGGGCGATGCCGTGCGGGTTGGTCGCAAACATCACGGCGCCCTCTGGACCGACCGCGCGCCCCATGTGATGCACGTCCTGCTGGAAGAACTCGGGGCCAATCGGGTTGCCGCGCGACCACGTGTCGCCGCTGTCCATCGACTTGTGCACGCCGTCGACCTCGATCCCGGCATAGATGCGTCGCGAGTCGAGCGGATCGATCACCACCGATGTCGTGCGCGGTATCCCGGCCCGGGCGTCGCGCCGGATATCAATCGGCAGGTCTTCCCAGGTTGCACCGCCGTCGCGCGACCGCCGCAAGCCCGGGTGCCCGCCGGCGAAGATCGTATCCGGATTCGACGGATCGACGGCGATCGACCAGATCTGCTCGCCGCCCCCGTAGCCTTCCACGATCTGCCAACTCTCGCCGCTGTCTTCGGACGCGAGCAGCGCATGGTCTGCGCCGGCCAAGAGCCGCTCGGGGCGGTCGGGGAAGACGGCAATCGAGCGCACTGCCGCCTCAACCTGCCCACGCCCCATCTGCCACGTCTGCCCCCCGTCGAGCGAGCGAAACGGCCCTTGCCCCATCGTGCCGACGTGGATTGTGATCTGGTCCGGCATGGCGGTCTCCTTCGCTTTAGGCGAGGTCAGGCTAGGTGGTTCCAATCCCGTCATTCCCAGCTCAATCCCGTCATTCCCAGCTCTGCTGGGAATCTCGTCCCCCGTCCCTTGATCAAGCGGAAACGAGATTCCCGCGCGCGGCGCGCAGGAATGACGGTAGAGGATGGTCGCGATGAACGGCGGTAAAGCACAGCTAGATGGGGACAAGCGCGGTCCGGATCACTTCTAGGCCAACTCCTCATACAAGTCTCTCCACGAGGGGTTCAGTTCAGCGATCAGCTCCGACTTCTTGGCCCGTTCCCACTTCTTGAGCTCCTTCTCCCGCTCGATCGCCGAAACCATCGAGTCGTGCCACTCGTACCAAACCAGCGTTCGGATCCTGTAGCGGGAGGTGTGCTTGGAGCCCCGCCCTTGCTTATGCTCATCAACGCGCCGCGCGAGATTGGACGTCACACCAACATACGTCGCACCACCCGGACGGCTGGCGAGAATGTAGACGCAAGGCTCTCGCGACATGTCTGTTCGTGCCCTCTCTCAACCCGTCATTCCCAGCTTTGCTGGGAATCTCGTTCCCTCTCCGCCAGCCGGACGAGATTCCAGGCGGAGCTTGGAATGACGGAACTAGCTACGGCATGTAGGGATACGGCGACGGACCGAGCTGCGTCTTGAGGATGGACTGCGCCTCTTCGACGAACTCGCACAGCAATGGGCGGGTGTCAGCCGGGTCGATGATGTCCTGACCGGTCGCCTCGGCCGTGCGGAAGGGCGAGGCGAGATCTTGCAAGCGTTGCTCGATCTCCGCTCGCTTGGCTTCGGGGTCGTCGGCTGTGTCGATTTCTCGGCGATAGGCGGCCAGCGCGCCGCCCTCGATGTGCATCGAGCCCCAGCGGCCCGAGGGCCAGGCCCAGCGCTGGAACATGCCCGTTGGTCGGTGCTGGCACTGGCCGGCGACGCCGAACAGGCGACCCATGACCACAGTCGCCCAGGGCATTCGCGACTGGCAGGTAGCGATTACCAGCCGCGCGCCGGCGCGCTCGATGCCCATCTTCTCCGACTCCAGTCCGACCATGAAGCCCGGCTCGTCGGCAAACGAGATCAGCGGCAGGTGGAAGGTGTCGCAGAGCTGGATCAGCCGGATCACCTTGCTGCCGCCCTTGACGTCGGTGGAGCCGCCCTCGTGCATCGGATTGTTGGCCATCACGCCGACCGGATAGCCGTTGATCCGCGCCAGTCCGGTAATCCGCGAGCGCCCGTAGAAGGGCGCGATCTCGAAGAACGAGCCCTGGTCGACGCACCAGTTGATCGCGCGGTGTCCGTCGTAGGCGCGGCGTCGGTCGCGCGGGACCAACCGACGCAGGCGTGCTTCGCGGCGATTGGGATCGTCGGTCGGTTCGATGCGCTCGGGCATCTCGTAGACGCTCTGCGGCAGATAGCTGAGGAACTGGCGGATTTGGCGGAAGGCGTCTTCCTCGTCCTCGGCCAGGTTGTCGACCGAGCCGGACTGATAGACGTGGACACGTTCGTCGCCCAGGTCTTCCTTGGTGATGTCGTAGCCCAGCGCCGCTTTGACCACCGGCGGTCCGCCGGGGAAGAGCTGCGAGATGCCCTTCGCCATGATCGAGAAGTGGGCCATGCAGGCATTGACCGCGGGCATTCCGGCGACCGATCCCATGACCGCGGAGACCACGGGCGACATCCGCAGCAGCTCCATGTCGAATGTCGACCAGGTGTTCCCGTCGGGTAGGTAGGTGCGGCCCAGGGTCTCGAAGCCGCGCACTGAGCCGCCGGCCGAGTCGAGCATGCGCACGTACGGCACGCGCCACTCGAGCGCTCGCAGGTTGGAGGCTTTCTCGGAGCCGAGACCAGTGCTCGAGCCGTCGCCGCCGCCCGAGCCGCCGCGCACGGTGAAGTCGCCCGCCGAGACGACCACCTTGCGTCCGTTGATCTTGCCGAAGCCCTCAATCGAGCCCTTCGGCATGAAGCCGACCAGGTCGCCCGATTCGTCATACTCCGGTCGCCCGACGAGCGACATAAACTCCCGCAGCGACCCTGGGTCGAGCAAGCCGTCGATCCGCTCGTTGACCAGCAGCTTCCCCCGCCGCCGCTGCCGCTCAACACCCTCCGGTCCGCCCCGAGCCTGGGCCAGTATCTTCCGTTTCGCAATCTCCGCGATCTCGCGTTCCCACGTCATTCGGCTTGCTCCCTGCTAGCTAAGCTGCACATAGGGTAGAGTCGACACAAAAGTCGAGGAATCTGGACATGTCAGGCGCTCCGACAACAAAAATGGTCTACTGGCAAGAAGACAAATGGTGGCTTGGCTACCTTGAGGAGTTCCCTGACTACTGGACGCAGGGTGAAACCTTGGAAGACCTAAAGGACCACCTGCGCGAGCTCTATGTCGATTTGACGAGTGGTGAGTTGCCTGGAGTTCGTCGAGTAACCGAGCTCACGCTGGCGTGAAACAGCGCGACTTGGTTAAGCGCATCAGGGCGACCGGCTCCCTTCTCGTGCGCCACGGCTCCAACCACGACTGGTACCGAAATCCCAAGACAGGCGCGTATCAGGCAGTTCCTCGTCACCGCGAAGTAGACGAGCGATTGGCGATGAACATCATCAAGAAGTTGAGCGTGCCGGACGAGTAAGCGATCGAGTCGGATGGCACTGCTGGTTTAGCGAGCCGCGGCGATCGCTGACTGGGCGCGTTCCTGGAGGTCGAGTTGCGGTGACCACTCGGTATCGATCCGGGTGCGAATCATGGTCGCCTTGACTGCCGACGCGAACTCCCGCATGGCGAGCTGCTGCAAGGACTCGGATAGCGTTTGCTCCGGGTCCTGCGCCAGGCGTTTGGCCCGGGTCCACCAGACCTGCTGCATCACCTCGTCGTTCGCCCGCATCAGGATTTCTTCGGTGACGGCTCGATGCCGGACCAACGCGTAGAGGATCTGCACCGGCGTCTGCGGCGGCTCAAGCTGGGCCGGAGGCAGATCCTCAGGCCAGATCAGACTGGCCTCGGCGGTGCAGGTTGCGATCGCGCAGTCGATCAGCGACCCGAGCGGCGTCGACCGGTGCAGTTGCTCTTCGGTCGCGCCGGCCAGCGCGGTCGTCAGCACCCGCCGCGTCAGCAGCAGCGCGTATCCCCAGGCCTCGGCCGAGTCTGACTTCATCTGCGTCCCGGACGAACTAGATCAGGTCCTGGCCGCCCGCGACCTCGAGGGCCGAGCGGATCGTGTTCTGGATGGCCTCGTCGGGATCGACCAGCGGCGATCGCAGTGGCCCGGCGTTGAAGCCGATGTCGTTGAGCGCCCACTTGACCGGCGCTGGATTGCCGATGAGGAAGAGCGCCTTGACCAGCGGCGCCAGCTTGACCTGTAATCGCCCCGCTTCGGCCGTATCGCCGCGCTCCCAGGCGTCGTACATCGCCTTGAGCTGTCCGCCGACCAGGTGCGACAGCACAGACACTGCGCCGTAGCCGCCCATTGACAAGATCGCCAGGTTGTCGCCGTCGTTGCCGCTCCAGATCCGGAAGGCCTTGGGCGCGGTGCGGATGATCTCGGCAATCTGCTCGAGGTCGCCTGAAGCCTCTTTGACTCCGGCGATGTTGGGACAGTCCTCGGCCAGCCGCACGGTGGTCTGCGCGGACATGTTCAATCCGGTCCGGCCAGGCACGTTGTAGAGCATGATCGGCGTCTCAGGCACGGCGTCGGCGACCGCCTTGAAGTGCTGGTACAGACCTTCCTGCGATGGCTTGTTGTAGTAGGGAACGACCTGCAGCAGGCCGTCGATGTCGAGTTCTGCCGCCTGCTCCGAAGCTTCGACCGCCGTCTGGGTGCTGTTCGATCCGGTGCCAGCGATCAGCGTGCCGCCGGCGTCGTGGACGACCGGCGCCAGTTCGCGGAACAGCACGCGTTCTTCCTCGTGCGTCAACGTCGGCGACTCGCCCGTCGTGCCGGCGACGACGACGCCATCGGAGCCCGACTTGAGCAGCGCCGCGGCCAGGTGCTGGGCCTGCTCGATATCGATGCCGCCGGCCTCGGTCATCGGCGTCACCATCGCGGTGTAGAGGCGTCCCCAGTTCGGGGCGTCATTCGGCTCACTCATGATTCGGGCTTTCCGTCGGTCACAGTCTGGGGATCAAGGCTACTAGGTCTGAGCGGCACAACAGTTGCTCGCAAGTCAAGTCGGGAGATCGAATGCCGAGCCAAGCTGGTTGAACGCGTCCACCACCGCGATGCTCAGGTAGGTCACCGCCCTGCGCTCGAAGTCGATTTCATACAGCAGATAGACAAGCGGGGAATCGACCACGCGGACGTACCAGCGACCGTCGTCGATCTGCTGACAGAATGGGACTTGAGACGGTCGCCGGTGCATCCAGAAGTCCAGCCCAACCCGCAAGTCGTCCAGCGTTCCAGGCTGCCGGTAACAGCGGCGGCGCGAGCGGCGAAACCCGGGCCTTCCAGAATCTCGAAGCCGTTGTGTTCGTCGCGGGCGTCAGACGTCATGGATGACTATCTCAACGATGCGTCGTACTCGGCGGCCATCGCCACAGCTACCGCTTCATCGAGCTGGTCCGGCGGATCGGAACTCAGCCAAGCGGTCTCGTAAGGGATGTCTTCGCGATCGTTGGCCGCGATCCAGCCGGGTTCGAGTTGGGAGAAGTCCGAGACTTCCCTGGCGGTCTTGCCCTCAAAGAACCGAGCCACGGACTCGACAATCTCTCGTTCGCGGACGCTGAATTCCTCGGGGTTCGCCGGCTCTCCAATGACCATCAACCGCTTCTCGACGCCATTGAAGTATGGCCGCTGGACAATCTCAATACGCCCGGAAGCAGCCAACTCCCTGCTGCCTTGCAGGAGCTGGCGCGGCGCTGGTCCTTCGGTCAGTTTGAAGTACGTCGCGCCGGTGATCGGCTGGCCCAGGATGCGGTACGCGGCGAAATCGGAGAAGTACAGGATCTTGTTCAGTTTGACCACGCCGAAAGTCGGATCGTCGCGGCAGAGATCGGCGATATACACCACCAGCTCTTTGAATCGCTGCGAGTCGAATTCAAACCGTACGGCTGCTTGTGCGGTCGCCATCGCTGCTTTCCGTCTCCTGAACGTCAAGGCTACTCGGTTGCGACGGCGGATTCGTGCGGGGTCCAGAGCAAGGCGCTGCGTTTCGGCCCGTTCTGACGACCGGAGGCGAAACGCTCTCGTCGGCTACAGACAGCCGTCCTCGAGCATCCACTCGACCATCTGGACGATGTTGAGCGCTGCGCCTTTGCGCAGGTTGTCGGCGACGACCCACCAGGCGAGACCGTTGGGATTGGTCACGTCGACTCGGGCGCGACCGACCAGCGTGTCGTCAATCCCGTCGGCGTCGAGCGGGGTCGGCCATTCGCCTGCGGCTCGGCCGTCGATCACCGACAGGCCGGGCTGCGCCGCCCAGCGTTCTCGCGCTTCCTCGGGCGTGATCGGTCGGTCGAAGTCAGCGTGGACGGCAATCGCGTGCGCGCGCTCGGTGGGGATGCGCACGCAGGTTGCCGACAACGGCAATTCGGGCTGATGCAGGATCTTTCGCGACTCGACCAGCATCTTCCACTCTTCCTTGGTGTATCCGTCCTCAAGGAAGACATCGACCTGGGGCAGCGCGTTGTTGGCGATCTGCTTGGGGTACTCGTTGAATCGATCCGCGCCAATCGCTTCGCCGCCGACCAGCGAGGCGTTCTGCTCTCGCAGTTCCGTTACCGCCGCTCCGCCCGAGCCGGAGGTGGCCTGGTAGGTATCGGCGATCACGCGGGTCACGGCGCGGTCCTGGATCAGCGGGTGCAGCGAGAGCACCAGCGGAACGGTGGTGCAGTTCGGCGTCGCGATGATTCCGTTGTGCTGACGCAGGTCCTCGGGGTTGACCTCGGGCACGACCAGCGGCACGCCCTCCTGCTGGCGGAAGGCCGACGAATCGTCGAAGGCGACCGCGCCCTTGCCGGCGGCGACGGGGCAAAGTTCCTTCGACGCGGCGGTCGAGGCGGAGATGAAGGCGACGTCCGCGCCATCGAAGGCGTCGTGCGTGGTCTCGTGGACGACGTGAGTCCGGCCGCGGAAGCTGAGTTCGCGTCCTTCGGAGCGCTTCGTTGCGAGCAGGCGCAGTTCGCGGACGGGGAAGTCGCGCTCTTCCATGCACTTGAGGAACTCCGCCCCCACAACGCCTGTGGCGCCGACGAGGGCAACGGTCAGTTCACGTCCCACGGTTTCTCTCCCTATCGCTGCGCGTGGTTGATGCGCCTAGTTGCTGCGTGTGGTTGCTGCGTGTCGTGTGTGGTCTGCGTTCGTTGGATCGAATCAGTCGGCCCGCAGGCCCAGCAGGCGGTCGAGGCCGATGACGAGATGATCGAGTTCCGGCGCGGCGCGCACGGCTCGCAGAATCTCGGGGATGAACGAAGCGCGACTCATCGAGTCGTGGCGGATGGTCAGCGTCTCGTCGTTGCCGCCGAAGACGATCACCTGGTGCGCCACCAGTCCGGGTAGGCGCACCGAGTGCAGCGACGCGCCGCCGAGCTCGGCCCCACGTGAGTCGTAGCCCTCGACGTTGTGACGCTCGGCCTCGCGGCGGTTGAAATCGCGGCCGCGAGCCTCGCGCATCGACTGCGCCGTAGCAACCGCAGTGCCGGAAGGCGCATCGACCTTGCCGTCGTGGTGCTGTTCGATGATCTCAACCGAGTCGAAGAGCGGCGCGGCGACGTTGGCCAGATGCATCATCAGCACCGCGCCGAGCGCGAAGTTAGCGGCGATCACGCCGCCCAGACCCGACTCGTTGATCCGCTGCTCGGCGGCGGCTATCGCCTCGTCGGAGAGTCCGCTGGTGCCAATCACCGGCCGGACGCCTGCGCTGACGGCGGCCGGTATGAGATCGACGGTCCACTCCGCGTTGGAGAAGTCAATCACCACGTCGGGCGACCACTCGGCCAGTGCGTCGAGCGAGTTGCTCAACGGCACGGCTCGTCCGCCGATCTCGACCGAATCACCATCCGAGAGGCCGTCGAGCGCGCCGACGAGTTCGAGGTCATCAGCCGCTTCGACGGCGGCCATGATCTGCTGGCCCATGTTGCCTGCGCCGCTCATCACGACTCGGACGGTGGGGCGGGTCATGGCTCACCTGCTGCGCTCTCTGATGTTCAACCGGCGGCTGCGCTGCGCATCAGCGGCTGGGCGCGCCGAAGTCGCTTCGCGGCGGGGGAGGCGGAGGCGGCGGGCCGTCCGTTTCAGGCTGGTTGCGGCGGATGTTGACGCGCGAGAGGATGCCGCCCCGTCGCCGCGGCGCGATGTTGCTGTCGGGCTGCCGCTCTTCCTGCTCGACGCCGCCGGAAGCGCCATCGGACGCCGGAGCATCCTGCTGCTGGTTGGATCGGTTGGACTGGTTATCGCCGCCCGAGCCTTGCTGGCCCGTGTTTCGGCGGCGACGGCGGCGCCGGCGGCGAGGCTGTCCGTCTCGCGGCGGCGCGACGGCCGCCGAATCGGTCTCCTCGGACTCGGTCGGCGGGGCGACTGGTTCGCTCTGGGCGACGGCGGGCTCCGGAGCGGCCTCCGGTTCGTTCGGAGCCTCGTTCGGAGCAGTGTCAGCGGCGGCGGGTTCCTCAGGCGCTTCCGCGACCGGCTCGGACTCCCCGACCGGCTCCGCGTCAACCTCGCGGGCGCGACGCGGACGTCGTTGCCGCGGTTCGCGCGGCTCTCGGCGAGCGGGTCGGTCGTCGCGACTGCGCCGCTCTCGGGGCTCACGTGGTTCTCGTGATTCTCGCGGCTCGCGGGGTTCCGAGTCCCCGCCGCCGTCGAGCAATGCCTTGCGCGACGCGTTGACGCGACCAAGGTTGTCGACCTCGATCACGATGATCTGCATCTCGTCGCCGACGCTGACGATGTCCTCGACCTTGTCGACGCGGTAGTCGGCGAGCTCGGAGATGTGTACCAGCGCGTCCTTGCCCGGCACCATCTCGACGAATGCGCCGAAGGGCAGGATGCGGACCACCTTGCCGGTGTAGATCTGGCCCGGCTCGATCTCGCGGGTCATCGCCGAAATGCGATCGAAGGCCGCCTGGCCCGATGCCTGGTCGACGGCGGTGATGAAGACCGCGCCGTCGTCCTCGACCGAGATGTCTGCGCCGGTGTCTTCCTGGAGGGCGCGGATGTTGCGTCCGCCGGGGCCGATCAACTGACCAATCTTGTCTTGCGGCACATCGACGCGCAAGATGCGCGGCGCGTGCGGCGACATCTGCTCGCGCGGCTCGGCGATGCATTCGGTCATCACGTCCATGATCTCGAGTCGCGCGTCGCGGGCCTGGTCGAGCGCTCGCGCGAGGATCTCCAGGTCAATGCCCTTGACCTTCATGTCCATCTGCAGGGCGGTGACGCCGTCGCGCGAACCGGCGACCTTGAAGTCCATGTCGCCCAGGTGGTCTTCCATGCCGACGATGTCGGTCAGGATGGCCACGTCGTCCTCTTCCTTGATCAGCCCCATGGCGATGCCAGCGATCGGCGTCTTGATCGGCACGCCGGCGTCCATCATCGAGAGGACGCCCGCGCAGACCGAGGCCATCGAGGTTGAGCCGTTGGAGGCGAGCACCTCGGAGACGACCCGGATCGTGTAGGGGAAGTCTTCGAACGGCGGCAGGATCGCGGACATCGCGCGTTCGCCGAGCATGCCGTGGCCGATGCTGCGGCGCGACGGATTGCCGACGCGGCCGGTCTCGCCGGTTGAGAAGGGCGGGAAGTTGTAGTGGTGCATGAAGCGCTTCGAGTCCTCGGGCGTGAGGTCGTCGAGTCGCTGAGCCATGCCCGAGCCCGCCAGCGTCGTGAAACTCAGCACCTGGGTTTCGCCGCGCTGGAACAGGCCGGAGCCGTGCGTGCGGGGAACCAGGTCGACCTCGGCCGAGAGCGGGCGCAGATCGGCCAGGCCGCGACCGTCGGGGCGCACGCCTTCTTCGAGGATGCTGCGCCGGACGATGCGCTTCTCCAGCGCGTCGAATGCCTCGGCGTACGCGGACGAGTCGGCTTCCTCATCGAGGTTTTCCAGCAACGAGGCCTTGACGGCGGCTCGGCGGCTGTCGCGGTCGGCCTTGTCCTCGGCCTCGCGCAGCGCGGCGACCAGGGCGTCGCCTGACTGCGCCTCGACGCCCGACAGGATCTCCTGATCGACCGACTGCGCCTCGTATGCGCGCTTCGTCGGCTGGACTTCCTCGGCCAGAGCCTCTTGCATTTCGCAGATCGTGGTGATCGCTTCCTGCCCCAGCGCGAGCGCCTCGACCAGCAACGACTCGGGTACTTCGCCGGCATCCGCCTCGACCATCGTGATCGCGTCCTTGGTGCCGGCGACCACGAGATTAAGGTCCGACTCCTCGAGCTGCGCGAAGGTTGGTTGCAACACCAACTCGTCATCGACGTGACCGATGCGCACCGAGGCGACCGGGCCGTCGAAGGGGATGTCCGAGACGCTGAGCGCGGCCGAGGCGGCAATGGTGCCCAGCGTGTCGGGCGGGTTCTCCATGTCGACCGCGAAGATCGTGAGGATGAGCTGCGTGTCGTCGTTGTAGCCCTTGGGGAACAGCGGGCGGATTGGTCGGTCGGTCAGTCGCGCAGAGAGCACGGCTGCGGTGGTCGGCCGACCCTCGCGGCGGAAGAACGAGCCGGGAATTCGGCCGGCGGCGTAGAGCCGCTCCTCGAACTCCACCGAGAGGGGGAAGAAGTCGATGCCGGGGCGCGGCTTCGACGCCGTCGCGGTGCCGAGCATCATCGTGTCGCCGTAGCGGACGGTGACCGCTCCGCCGGCCTGGTTGGCCAGCTTGCCGGTCTCGATCGTGAGTGTGCGTCCGGCAATCTCATGCTGGACAGTTCGGGTGGTGATTTCCATGTGGTGGTTGGTTCCTGTACGTTCCTGTGGCTTCCTGCCGGTGATTCACGGTTCCGGTCGTGATTGCCTGGCCCCGTGAGCTGTCTGTCTGGTTGCTCTGCCTGTTCCGCGACGCCGCTGGCAACACTGGAGCGCGTTCCGCGCCTCGTCGAGACCCGAACATCGCAGCGCCGGTCGCCGGTCCGAGCTAGCGGCGCAGGCCCAACTCGCTGACCAACGTCGAGTACCGATTGACGTCCTCGTTGTTGAGGTAGCGGAGTTGGCGCCGGCGCTGGCCGACCAGCTTCATCAGCGCGCGACGGGTGTGATAGTCGTGCTTGTGCTCGCGCAGGTGGTCGGTCAGTCGTGAAATTCGCTGCGTGAGCTGGGCAATCTGGACCTCGGGCGAGCCGGTGTCGTTCTCGTGCTGTCCGAATCGGGCCGCAATCGCCGCTTTCTCGTCCTTACTCAGCATGTTCTCTCCGCGCCCTGGGGCGAGTTCGTTGCGACGGGACCGTGTGCCTAGCGCTGTGGTCTGCCGGTGATGGCGTCTGTCGGCGGCTCTCCAAGCCGTCCGCCCCGCCGCTGTCGTACCTGTCGTCTCTGTTCCGCGTGGCTGCCTAGACGTTACCAGACGGACATTGCGCAGTTCTGCGATTGTCCGTAGCTGGGTGGCGTATGCGACACTGCGGACCATGACCGTGCTGATGCGTCACCCGATCATGATTGTCCGTGCCCGGCTGGATCCCACGGTGCTGGACCAGTTCGAGGACTGGCACCGTTCGACCCACCTGCCCCACGTGTTGGAGATTCCCGGCATCGTCTCCGCCTTCCGCGTCCGCGCCTCCGACCCGATCGCCGGCGCTCACCTGATGGGCTACACCTTCGAGGACGAATCCGTCGTCCAGACCGCCCTCTCCTCCGAGCAAGCCCAGATCGCCCGAAAGGACTGGGATCGCTGGGCCGACCAGGTCTATGAGCTCTCGGTCGAGATCTACGCGCCCCTCGCCCCGCTGCCCATCTTCCAGCATCACAACTGACGAACCACACACACCGTCCAGGCGGTCGCGCTACAACCTTGGGCCCGCCAAACGGAGCGCGAACCCTAGCCGCAGGATCCCGTCATACCCGCGCTTGTCGCGGGATTCTCACTCTAGCTCCGTCGTGCGACCGGGCGAGATTCCAGGCTCCGCCTGGAATGACGGAAGGGTGTGCAGACAGTCACGACACCATCCAACCCGTCATACCCGCGACGGAGCGCGGGTATGACGGAATGTTCTTGGTTCGCTTCAGCGCTTGCGTTCGCGCTGTGCCTTCTCCTACAGGTCCAGCGCGACCTCGTCTTTGATCGCCGTCTTGCCTTCGGGGAGGGTGAAGAAGTTGCAGAAGCAGGTGCCCTCGAAATCGACCAGGCCGTTGAGGACCGGCTCGCAGACGCAGATGGTGTCGTCGTTGTTGGCCGGCTGGCAGGGACAGAAGAACTTGCCGAAGCGCAGGCGCATGCTGACGAAGTCCTCGATCGTCTGATCGGCGTTCATCAGGATGTAGCCGCGCTCCTCGCAGAACTTGTCTGCGAGTTCGGTCATCTCGGCCCGGTACTGGTCGCGCAGGGCGCGCTCCTCTTCTTCGGGCAGATCGGTGATGCGTTCGAAGTCAGCCATGATGCGGCCTTTCCCTGCGATGTCCACTCAGGTTACGACGCCCCGGCCGCAGCGCGCGCTTCGGCGAAGCGCACCAATGAACGGACCGGCACGCCGCTCGCGCCCTTGACCTGGGTGCCGCGCGTCTTGCTGGCGTCGTCGGTGCCGGCCATGTCGAGATGGGCCCAGGGCGTCTCGCCGGCGAAGCGCTGGAGGAACTTGGCCGCTGTGATCGCGCCGGCCAGCCGTCCGCCGACGTTCTTCACGTCGGCGACCTGGCTGCGGAGCTGCTCGTCGTACTCGTCGAACATCGGCAACTGCCAGAACTTCTCGCCGGCGATCTTGCCGGCGGCGATCACCTCAGCGGCGAGATCGTCGTCGTTGGACATGACAGCCGTCGCGACATCGCCCAGGGCGACCGCGGCCGCGCCGGTCAGGGT
>DAOUKQ010000020.1:0-8169 GCA_034421135.1 Dehalococcoidia bacterium | reverse complement strand
ATCCAAGCGAAGAGCGCTTGGTACCCGCCGCCATGATTATGTACTGAGTTTCACCCAGTACCCTCCGACCACAACCATCGGAGGCCCCCTATGACCGTCACCCTCGACTGGCTTGGCTGCGCGACTTTCAGACTCCAGGTCGATGACACCGTGATCATGCTGGATGCGTACATCGACCGCGTCCCGCTTGCGCCCGATGTGGGACTGACCGCCGGCGACATTTCCCGTGCCGATGCAGTGCTCGTGGGACACTCGCACTTCGACCACATCGCTGGCGCAGAGGTGATCGCCGCCAACACCGGCGCTCCGGTGATCGGCTCCAACGAGTCCGCCCGCGTCCTGCTCGAAGCCGGCATTTCCGAGGACCAATTGCTCCGCTCGCAGGGCGGCGAGCGTCACCGCATTTCGAAAGATGTCACGGTTGAGGTCTTCCCGAGCCTGCACTCCTGCATCTGGACATCCGGATCCTGGGACCCCGGCAAGATTGTCCTGGGACAGTACGGTCTGACCGAGGAAGAGCGCTGGGGACAGCGCGGGTCAGTCGACATCGGCGGATCGCTGGGCGAACGCTCGCAGGAGCTTGGCCCGGAAGCGCAGACCCAGATGATGGACCATGTTGCCACGTGCCTCGGCTCCAACGACACCGGCGGCGCGCTTGCATTTCTGATCGACACGCCCTACGGCTCGATCTTCTATCACGACACCTCGGGCTGCTGGACCGGCGTGGTCCAGAATCTTCGGCCCGATATCGGCATTGTGGCGATGGCGGGCCGACCCAACATTGACGGCGAACCAATCCAGGGATCGCTGGCCCAGTTCGTCGGCCGGATGTCGGACATGCTTCGCGCGCCGCGGATCGTGCTCGGTCATCACGACGACTGGATGCCGCCCATGACTCACGACATGACCGGCCCCGACTCGCTCGCGCCGGTCAAGAATGAACTCAATCACGTCGCGCCGCGCTCCGAGCTGCTCGACATTCCGCTCGGCGGACGGATCGGGCTCTACTGATGGCTGCAAGAACACCCAAATTCGGTCTGATCTACGACTTCCGCAACCCGCCCCAGTGGCGCAAGCCCTGGGCCGAGTTCTACGACGAGATCCTGGACGAAATCGTCTACGCCGAAGAGCTGGGCTACGACCACGTCTGGATTACCGAGCATCACTTCATCGACGACGGCTACACGCCGTCGGTATTGCCGATTGCGGCCGCGGTCGCTCGGCTCACTTCTCGCATCCGGATTGGCACGTGGGTCCTGCTGCTGCCGCTGCACAACGCGATCCGCGTCGCCGAGGACGCCGCCACGGTCGATATCCTCTCGCACGGACGCTTCGACCTGGGCGTCGGGCTTGGCTACCGGATCGAGGAGTTTGAGGCCTTCGGCATCAGCCGCCGACATCGCGCGAGCATCATGGACGAGTCGCTCGAGATCATCACGCGCACGATGGCCGGCGAATCGGTCACGCTCGACGGTCGGCACTACCAGGTCAAGAACGTCCAGGTCACGCCGCCGCCGATCCAGCAGCCGTTCCCGCTCTGGGTCGGCGCTCGCTCCGAGGCTGCGGCCCGGCGCGCCGCCCGATTCCGCGCCAACCTGATGATCGTCGCCGACCGACCGGTCTACGACGCCTGGGCCAACGCGCTACGCGAGCAGGGCGACGATCCGTCCGACTTCGAGGTGCTGCTCTCGGCGGGCGGTTACGTCTCCGACGATCCGGAGGCGCTCTGGGAGGAGCTGAAGCCGCACCAGCGCTACCTCCGCGACACCTACGGCAAGTGGTACAGCGACGCCTCCGACCTCGGCGAGCAGGACCCGCTCGGACAGTTCCTGCATCAGACCGACGAGGACCTGCGCGCCCGCTTCGTCGCCGGATCGCCCGACGACGTGGCGGCGGCGATTGAGCGCACGCTCGAATGGATCCCGGCCGACCACGTGATTACCTCGCCGGTCCCGCCCGGCGCGTCGCGGGAACTGGGTCGGCGCAGCATCGAGCTGTTCGCGCGAGAGGTCATGCCGAGGTTTCGGTAGACTGCTGGCAGCAATCCAGAGCAACCGCCCAACTCCAGGAGCGACGGGGAGGACGAACGATGAAAGTCAAGATCGACACGAGCCTGTGTGAGGGCCACGCCAAGTGCATGGAAGCCACCGAAGTGGTCTTCGAGGTCCGCGACGACGACCTCTCGCATGTCCTCGTCGACGTCGTCCCCCCCGAGGAAGAGGCCAACGTCACCCGAGCCGTGCGGACGTGTCCACGGGCCGCGATCTCGGTGGAGGACTGAGACCGTCGGCGGTCAGTTGCAAGCTCACCGCCAGTTCGCTCCCACTCGACAAACACCGTACATACATCTATTCTCTGAACAGATGCGCTATTCAGCAAGCGCAGAGTCACGTGAGAGGGTGGCCCTGGTGACGCACGAGACCACCAGAGCCTCGCGACAGCAACTGCCCCTATTGCCGGACGAGGTCGAACACACGCAAGGGCAGGGCGAGCCGCCGAATCAAGATGAGCGGGCTGTTGTTCGACCCGTGCGTGTCAACTTGGCTTGCCAGGACAATCTCGAATTCATGCGCGGCATCCCAGACGGCAGCTTCAAGCTGATCGTCACTTCGCCTCCCTACAACCTCGGCAAGCCCTACGAACGCAAGGCCGAACTCGACGCCTATCTCGATCAACAGGATCGGGTGATCGAGGAGTGCATCCGACTGTTGCATCCGCAAGGCTCGATCTGTTGGCAGGTTGGCAACTTCGTCGATCACGGCGAGATCGTGCCACTCGACACGCTCCTCTATCCCCTCTTCCGAGGCCGTGGGCTCAAGTTGCGCAACCGCATCGTCTGGCACTTCGGCCACGGACTGCACTGCACCAACCGACTCTCCGGACGCTACGAGACCATCAACTGGTGGACGGCCGGCGACGACTACACATGGAATCTGGACCCGATCAGGGTGCCGTCGAAGTACCCCGACAAGCGTCACTTCAAAGGTCCCAACGTCGGCAAGCTGTCGGGCAACCCGAAGGGCAAGAATCCGAGCGACGTGTGGGAGTTCCCGAACGTGAAAAGCAACCACGTCGAGAAGACCATCCACCCTTGCCAGTTTCCGGTCGAACTCGTCGAACGCCTGGTTCTGTCGATGACCAATGAAGGCGACGCCGTCTTCGACCCCTACATGGGCGTCGGTTCCGCTCTCATCGCGGCACTCAAACACGGTCGAGACGCCGCAGGCTGCGACATCGTCGAAGAGTACGTCGAGATCGCAACGCAGCGCGTTGCCGAGCTGGAAGCCGGCACACTGAAGACTCGCCCCATGGGGAAGCCGATCTACGACCCCACCAAGCCTCGAGGCGGGCACTGATGCGCATCGGCGCCAGATACTCGCACCTCAACGGCGAGGAGTATCTGCTGATCCACCGTCCGCAGTTACTCGATGAAGTTGAGAGTGTTGTAGCTCAGGTCGACGCTGAGTCTTGCCGGACGAAGATTTCCCGGGAACAGAGAACCCGTGGCCGTCGACTCTACGCTCCGAAGGAGATGAACGCAGCGTTCAAGGGCGGCCTTGAGGCCTGCGGTTGGAAGGAGCGGCGGAATCAGTTCTGGGTGACGGATGACGAACAGATTCTGCGGGGCATCCTCGGGATGTCCGCCGACCAACAGAAAGCGGCCATCGAGGCGCAAGGCCGCCAACCAATCGGTTCATACAATCAGACGGATTTCGTCAAGGACCGGGTCGCGGTGGATGTTCAGCTCGGCAAGTACGCCTTCGCTGCCCACGATCTGTTCGTCAGGCACTTGAGTTTCTACGTCTCTGACATCATCGACGTCGGCATCGAGATCCTGTCGATGAAGTCGCTCGGGATGGAAATGTCATCCGGAGTCGCCTACTACGAGCGAGACCTGATGGACGTAGTCCGCCAGGGCCGAGGCGTCCCCGCCGTGCCCCTCGTCCTGATTGGCGTGGAGCCGTAGCTGTACTCGCGATGGGCTAACCGCGACAACGCCCCCACCCGACCGGAGGTTGTATTGACCAATCCAAGAAGATGGAGTGATACGGACTAGCCGCTCAACCCGATCCGCCCGCTACCGAACCGTGACCACGACCTTGACAGGCTGGCCCTCCCTGACCCAGACTCGCCAGCCCCAGACGTCCGAATCGGCGAAGGTGTGGAAGTCGCGGCGTGGAGCGAATCGTTTGCCTGTGTCGCTGACTACGACGATTCTCAAGTCTTCGAAGTCGAATGCGCCAACGCTGCGGAGTTTGAAGTAGTGAGTCGAAAACCACACACGCTCTTCACCCGCCGACAGGCCTGGACAGTCCACCCTGGAGAAGGAGCGAACCTGAGTCAACTCGATGCCTTCAGGGGCGTCCAGCTCCCAATCTGCATCGGATAACGGTTCTGTGGGCCGGCGAGGCTCGATGCATACCGCTTCCGGTGCGCGCCTGGCCAGATACTCGACGATGAAGATCTTGTCTCCAAAGTCGCAAACCTCGGGACGATGGCCGTCGCGGTCGTGGACACGCCAGACATCGGGGTTATCAACATTCGAGATGTAGACCGCATAGTGGTAGTCGCCGCGCTCGGACGGCTGAATGCTGCAAATCCGGCCGGAGAACTCCGGCTGCACCGGACCGTCGTAGAGGGGCAGCGGATAGGCGGACGCGGAACCGTGCGCCGGCGGTCCGTCGTTGGAGTAGACCGGACGCTCGGCTCGCTGCCGCATGTCCGCGAGGGATGCACTGACGGTCTCGGCGCGGAGCAGGTCGTCGCCTCCAATGGATATCCCCAACAGGCGGTTGTCGCAGAGATCGACCAGCGGCGACCCGTGGCGGCTGTTGCCGGACGGATCGACGCGCAGGACGCGCTCGGTCAGTTCGGTCACCTCGAGCACGGTCAGCAGGAATCGGCTCGCATCGCCTGAGGGATAGGTGAGCAGGTGGACGTTGGAACCGATCAACGCGTCGCCGGTCGATCCGATTGCGGCGGACGGTCCCAGCATGACCTCCTGTTCGGTATCGAACAGTTCGACCAGCGCCAGGTCGTTGCGCGAATCGCCGGCGACGCGGATCACCGGCAGCGAGGTCTCGCCGCGCGAGACCACACCCCAGGGCGCGCCGTCGGGCGCCCGAGCGCCGTTGACGAGGAACTGCCGGTTGCCAACATGCACGGCCGTGCTCGACCCGGACAGCGAGTTGAACTGCCAGGCGTACAGATCATGGGGATCTTCGTACGCGCAGGACAGCGAGGAGGTCGCGGCATGAGCCGCAAGCGGGGCCGCGTCCTCGGGCACGCCGACAGACCAGGCAATCGGCGCAGACTCTCGCCAGCGACCCGCAACTCCCGGATATGCGATCAGACCGTCGTCGGCGCCGCAGACCTCCTCGCCGCCGATACGCAGGCAAGCTCGAATCGTCTCGGTCTCCGCGTCGACCCGGGCGACGATCCGCAGCGTGAGATCGATGTCGATCCCCTCGGTCTCGGTCGAGGCGACCACCTCGGACTCCAGCGGCACGTGCCACCGATCGGTTCCGACGGCGATCCGCAGGCCGGCCGGCCGGAACCCGGCGTCGGTCGACCAATCCTGCCAGAAGGTGTCGACGGGCGAGTCCGCCGAGTCGCTGATGCCGAGATACGACCTGCCCGGTAACCGACCGGGGACCAACGATCCGTCTTCGCCAATCAGGGTCGCGCCGATGTCGCTACCCGGGACTCGCGGGGAATCGAAGTCGATCTGCAGGGCGTACTCGTCACGTTCAGGACAGCCGGGCATCGATTCGGCGCGGGTCAGACGCAGGTCGCCGAAGGATTGCGTGGACTCGTGAACGACGACGGGATCGGCGTTGGCGGCGCAGTCGCCGATCGGGAGCGGCGGGACCGGAATCGCTTGCAGTGCAGCGACGTACGTGCGGCCGTTATCGAAATCGTCGGGACCTCGGGCGCCGCAGACACCGATCTGGCTCCAACCTGCGCGTCCCAGGTCGGCACGAACCTCGGCTTCGTCGGGAATGCCGGAGAGCGCGATCCACCACTCGGCATCCAACTCGGAGCAATCGACATCCTGCGGCGGCTCGGGACCGTAGTGCCAGATCATCCGGCCTGCCGCCTGCAAGGCGGTGGGCACGGCATCGGGCATCTGCGGCCAGCGCGGCCACGATTGATCGATGCGGCGCAGCGAGCGCAATAAAGCCGCGCCGGAGTAGGTGTAGGACCAGGACGAGCTGCCCGCCCAGAGGACGCCGATCACGTCGCCGCAGGCGTCGACCATGGGTCCGCCGCTATTGCCGCCGCGTACCGAGGCCGAGGTCTGGATGTTGTCGTCCCAGACCTGGATCACCACGCCGCCGCCGGAGATGGTCAGCGCCTCGCCGCCCGGATAGCCGATCACATAGACCGGGTCCGCGACATCGTCCTGGGTCGGAGCGCGCAGGCGCATCGCCGGGACGTCCTGAATCAGACCCGGCGTCTCGGCCTGGAGCAGGGCGAGGTCGAAGTCGTCGTCGTAGCCCAGCACCGCCGCGCCGATCGTGCGTTCGCCGTGAATCAGCGAGACGAACGGGGGCCGATTCTCAATCACGTGATGCGCGGTGATGAACCGACCGCTTCCGATGTGGAACGCGGTACCGAAGGTGGCCGAGGTCTCAACCTTCCAGGACGCAGCCAACATGCGCTCGAAGTTGGGCGAGCAGGAGTCGTCCGACGGTTGGACATCGGGCGTATTGAGGATGCGGGAGACATACTCGATGCGCGACGGATCGACGGTCGTGGTCCATTCGATCTCGCTGCTGGGCAGCCAACGACCGCGGCTGACGCGGTCGAGGTTGACGAATCGCGAGTCCGGGCAGAGGACCTGGCCGTCCTCGGCGCGCAGGCAGAACTCGATCGCTCCGGACTCGTCAATCCGGCTGAGAATCTGTCCGCTGACTTCATAGCGGGGGTCGACCGAAGCGGGGCCCTGGGCTGCCGCAAATCCACCGATGAGATAGCAGGCGACGGCGAGCAGGACGCAGATCGCGAACGCAGACAGCGATAGCCCGTACCTCGTGGAGATCTGCATCTCAACCGATGGTACGGGCTGTCGGTGAATTCCGGGCGTCGCCTACTGCGCTCGGTAGCGAACCATTTGTCGCTTGATGCCGCCAACGTGCAAGGAGCTTGGCACCATCTGCGGCTCGCCGGCGAGTTCCAGGTTCGGCAGGATCGGCAGCAGCGCGTGGAAGATGGAGCGCATTTCCCAGCGGGCCAGATTCGCGCCGAGGCAGAAGTGCTCGCCGTAGCCGCCGAAGGCGAAGTGGTCGTTCGGGTCGCGGCGGATGTCGAACTTGTAGGGGTCGGGGAAGACTTCTTCGTCGCGGTTCGCAGAGGGATACCACATCACGATCGAGTCGCCCTTGCGCAGCGTCTTCCCGCGCAGCTCCAGGTCTTCCGTGACCGTCCGCTGGAACTGGATCACGATCGACGTCCAGCGCAGAATCTCCTCAACCGCCGAGGGAATCAGCTCCGGGTTCGCAACCAGGTCGTCGAGCTGGTCGCGGTGATCGAGCAGCGCCTTGATCCCGCCCGTGATCGAGTTGCGCGTCGTCTCGTTGCCCGCGCCGATCAGCAGCCGGAAGTAGGAAGAAATCTCGCGCGGCGTCAGATGCTCGCCGCCGACCTCGGCCCGCATCAGGTCGCTGAGCAGGTCGTCGCCCAGCCCGTTCGACTGGCGCTCGCGCACCAGGCCCTCGTTGTAGACGTTGAACTCCAGGTTGACGCGACGGATCGTCTGCTCGCGATCCTCGCCCGGCAGCCGGAATTCCGGGTCGGCAGCGCCGCCGGCAGTCTCCGTCCAGTGGAAGATCTGCCCCCAGTCGTCCTCCGGTACGCCGGCCATGTCGCAGATCGCCGCCACCGGCAGCAAGGCCGAGACCTCGTGCACCACGTCGAGCGCGCTCGTCTTGCCGCGCTCGGCGAAGTCGGCCACGATCCGGTCTGCGAACGTCGAGATGTAGTTCTCCGACATCTCCTCGAAGTGATCCCCGAGCTTGCGCATCATCCGCGTAGTGAAGTGATGCGCCACCAACCGCCGATGCTCACGATGCTCCGGCGGGTCCATGAAGATGAAGTCCGGCGGCTCCGAGGGATGCCCGCCGTAGCGGTTCGCGTTGACCTCGCGCCCGCGCTCGGTGATCGCGA
>DAOUKQ010000019.1:0-1861 GCA_034421135.1 Dehalococcoidia bacterium | reverse complement strand
TGGTCCTGCTCGGTCAGGCGGGCGACTGGATCCTTGACGCCGGGGTTGATCAGATCCCAACCGCGCTGCATCTTTTCCTTGGTCTCGGGCAGGTTGAGGTTTGCTCCGGCGATGCCGAGGCGCCCGACGAGCATGGCAAAATCGATCGAGGGCCAGGCGAGGTAGACGCCCTCGCGGCCCTTCCAGCCGTCGACGACGCGCGGGGCGCGATCGCCGTACTTCTCGACCAAACCGTCGAACACTTCCGGGCCCTCAACGACGTGGGAGTCGCAGGAGTAGACAATCTCGCTAACCATGACAGAACTTCCTCTCGGCTTCGGGATCAGGATAGAGCGCAGCCTAGGCTGGTGTCCGACTGGCGGTGCGGGAGATGAGGAGCGAAGTCGATGAGTCGGCGAACGATCGGGATCGGGGCAGCCGCGATCGTGGTGATCGTGATTGTGGCAGGGATCTTCAGCAGGCCGGCCACGGATGCGCCGCAGCAACGGCAGATCGCTCAAGAGCAAGTCGAGGTCCAGCAGACGGACGGACAGCCTGAGTCGCAGGCGGAATCGGGTCGGTCGGATTCACGGGAACAAGCGGCGCCGGCTGATCAGTCGGGAGCTCAGCCTGATCGGACCGACTGGGTTGAGGAACTCGTCGGTCGACTGAGGGTGGCTGCGGAGTCGGATGAGGGCGTCGACTACGACCGCGACGATTATCCGCACTGGGAGGTCAGCGAGGGCTCTCGCTGCAACGTGCGCGAGCTGGTGCTGATCGCGGAGGCGGCGTCGATCTCGGAGGTCGATCAGGACTGCCGACCGCTGGATGGCGTCTGGCTCTCGTGGTACGACGGCGAGGAGTTTCGCAACGCCTCCGATGTTCACATTGATCACATGGTGCCCTTGGCCGAGGCGCACGACTCGGGAGGGGCGACCTGGCCGGCGGCGCGCAAGTCGGGGTTTGCGAACGACCTCGATCTGCCCGCTGCGCTGACCGCCGTATCGGCGTCGAGCAACCGGACAAAGAGCGCCGATGATCCGGCTGACTGGAAGCCGCCGCTGAGAAGCGCGTGGTGTCAGTATGCCCACGACTGGATCGCGGTCAAGGTGAAGTGGTCGCTGACAGCGGATCGGGAGAAGGTTGAGGCCTTGCGCGTGATGCTCAGGACATGTCCGGCCGGATATGAGCGGCCGGCTGAGCATCCGGGCCGTCAGCCAGCGGTGATTCACATCGAAGAACAGCAACAGCAAGACGCACCGACCTCGGACACCGGCGAACCAGCGGAAGGCGTCTACGCATCTTGCGACGAAGCCGAGGCTGCTGGCGTCAAGCGGCAGGTGGGCTCGAAGGGCGATGGTCGGGGATTTCCGAAGGAGACCGTGCCGTCGGTGAGGGACGGAGACGGCGATGGAACGGTCTGCGAACAATGAGCGCTCACAAGCCAAGCAAACCACTTCGATGCCCCGCGCTCCGACGCGGGGCCTAGAGCACCCAACATCACAAACGAGCCGACGTTCCTCTCGTCTCGGTCAATGAGAGCGGATCACTCCGTCCGACGGATGAGGTGAGGATCAGTTCGGTGCTGCGTTCGGAGATCGAGGTCTGGGCCCCGCGTCAAGCGCGGGGCATCGATCTTTGGTCTTGTCCCTCCGACCTAGACCTCCAGCGCAATGCCCATCTCAGCCGACAACTCGCGTAGATCGTTGAGAGTCGATGATGGGTAGACCACGTGGCCTTGTGCGATTCGCTCGTCGTAGGCTCGCTGTTCGATTTCTCCGGGGGCGAAGACTTCGGCGACGTCGGGGAGTGGATCGGCCGACTTGACCTGTTCGACCATTGAATCGACGGCCCCGGCGAAAACGTCGGCGTCGCCGAAGAT
>DAOUKQ010000018.1:0-3696 GCA_034421135.1 Dehalococcoidia bacterium | reverse complement strand
CGACGACGGAAATCGCGTCGAGGTACTGCTTAACAGCCTGCCGCAGTTCAGTCACTCGTTTCGCCCAGCTTCCCCACCAGCGACGCCACCATCGACATCATCGGAACCCCCACCCCCAACTCACTCGCCCGCAGGACCGGCTGACGGAAGATCGCGTCCAGCTCCAGCGGCCGCCCCTCGTTGTAGTCGATCACCGTGCTGGGCCGATAGGCCCCCATGCCGAGCGTCTGGGTGAGGAAGAGGTGGGCGATGCGCGGGCCGTCGATCCTCGCTGACTCTCCGTGCGCCTCGAGGTCAGCGTTGCCGGCGGCGACGACCTCGCGGATCAGCTCGTGCGCGACGTCGTACAGCGGCGGGTCCTCGATCACCTGGTCGACCGGCACGCCGCCGGCAATCACGCAGAGGCCGTTGAAGGGAATGTTCCAGCACAGCTTCTCCCAGCGCGCCTTGAGCAGACTCGGCTCGGGCCGGATCTCGACCTTGCTGCCCGCAAACAGGTCGACGCCGCGTTGCAACTCGTCCGGGTCATCGCCGTAGTGCCCGAGGTTGATCGCCCCGAATTCCTGGTGCAGGATCTGCCCCGGTTGGCCGCGGATCACGCCGATAAACCCCAGCCCGCCGAATAGCGATGTCCCCTCCGGCAGTTGCGCCGCAATCTCATCATCGACGCTGAGCCCGTTCATGATCGCAAGAACCCGCGTCTGATCCGACAGCAACGGCCCAACCAGCTTGGGGATGTCGGGAATCGCGGTCGCCTTGAGACCGACCAGCACCCAGTCGACGGGACCATGCGACGCCAGCGCCTCAGGCGTCCGCTCGACAGTCGGAGAGTCCAGCGTCATGTCGCCGAGCTGACTCGTCAGGTGCAGGCCGCCGGCCTTGACTGCGTCGTAGTCGCGACGCATGAGGAAACGTACGTCATGGCCCGCTTCAGCCAGGCGCATGCCGAAGTATCCGCCGACCGCTCCCGCGCCGACAATCGCGATTCTCTGCGACATCGTCAGTCAGTCCCCCGCTGCCGTCTGCGCTGATTGTCCCGCTTCGCCGTTCAGCCGCTCGACGAAGCGGTCGACCCGGAACAGATCCAGGTCGTGCCTGGTCTCGCGGTGCATGCTGAGGTCGGCCAGGGCCTCGCCGATCGCCGGCGAGAACTTGAAGCCGTGCCCCGAGCAGGGACTGGCCAGCACAATGTTCGGGCGCTTGGGATGGATGTCGATCAGGAAGTGCGCGTCGGGCGTGCTCGTGTAGAGACAGGTCTCGGCCCGCAACAGCTGGCCGCCGACGTCGGGGAAGGTGCGCTCGAGCCAGTAGCGGACGTTGGACTCATCCCGCTCGGTTAGCTCGCGGTTGTAGCCCGAGGGCTCCACCTCATCCAGCGGCTGATGATGCCCCAGCTTGAAGCCCTTACCCACGTTCGGGAATCCGTAAGCGAAGTCCTGCGGTCCGCGCTCCCACATCCAGAAGGGCAGCGCGCCGACCTCGAACGCCTCCGGATTGGCCCGCGGCTCGAACCAGAACATGACCTGCCGAGTCACCAGAAGCGGCAGGTTGAGCTTGCCCACCAGTCCCGCGTTCCAGGCGCCGGCCGTCACCACCATCCGCTCAGCCTCGTACGTGCCCTTGGCCGTGTTGATCACGATCGGCGATTCGACGTCGTCCATCTCCTGCGGCAACCAGCGCTCGACCGGCTCGTCGAAGTGCAGCTCCGCCCCATGCTTGGCCGCCTGGTCGAGCTGACCCCTGAGCGCCGGCTCAATCTCGATCATCCCACCCCGATGCTCAAGGATCCCGACCAGGTCATCCGTCGCCAGGATCGCCGGATAGCGCTGCTTCAGCTCTGCCCCGTCCATGTAGTCGATCGGAATGTCATGTTCGCGAGCGCTGGCCAGCACCCCGTTGATCTGCAGCGAGCCTTCGGTGCCCAGAGTCAGCGACCCGGTCTGCCGGAACAGCGGCTGGCCGACCAGCTCCGACAGCTCGTCCCACAGCTCGTACGCCCGCCGCACAAACGGCACGTAGGACGGCCCCTCGTAGTACGCCTCGCGAATCCCGCGAGTGTCGCCGTGCGTCGAGCCCATCATGTGCGGCGGGCGGAAGCGGTCAAAGCCGATCACCCGCTCACCCCGCCGAGCCAAATGCCAGGCCGCAGCCGATCCCATCGCTCCCAGCCCAACAACAGCCACGTCATATCGCTCGGTCATGCCAGGCCCTCCTCAGCAGCGCCACCATGATATCCACCAGCCGTTGCACGGCTCATCGCCGACTCTCCCATCCAGGGCGGAGATATCCTGCAGCCATGATCCGACTCGTAGCCGCCATCTGGTTCATCGCAGTCGGATCGACCCTCCTGGCATGTACCGACGATGTGCCAACGATCCAACAGGAGAGCGCGTCGATTGCCCGGCAACAGCCCCTTGTCGATCAAGCGGAGGTCGACGACTCGCTCTGCCGGCTCCTCGATCCTCTAATCAATCGGCGGTCGATCACTGAGCCGCGCGTTGACCACGGAGTGATCGTCGACGCCGTCGAACAGGGCGCAACAATCAACGCCCGCTGCGCCGACGGTGTCTCTCCCCTGCATCATGCAGCCGCCAGCCATGGCGTACTGGCAGTCGAACTACTCCTAGAACACGGCGCGGACGTGCACGCCGTCAACAACGCCGGAGAGACGCCGCTGATCTACGCCATCGGTGGTCGCGGCGGCCTCGACGACAATGCACCTGTTCTGGTAGCACTCCTCAACGCCGGCGCAGACATCAACGCGATCAAGGAGTTCGGACAATCCGCACTGCACATGGCGGCATCGCAAGGCAAACCGAAAGCGCTTGCAACCTTGTTGGAGCATGAAGCCGACCTCGAAGCGCTCGACAACGGCGGCCGTAGCCCGCTGCACTACGCCGCCTTCTACACCGCGACCGCGGAACCGACCCGACTGCTGCTGGAAGCCGGCCTTGATCCAAATGCCACCGCTGTCAACGGTGTGACCCCGCTTCACTTCGCGGCGGGCAACGGCAGTCCGGAAGTCTCGCGCCTCCTGCTCGAGGCAGGAGCCGACCCAAACCGCACCAGCCAGGATGGCCTGAGTGCGCTGCACTACGCCGCCCCTGAAGGCGGCGCTGCGTTGATCCGAGTCCTCCTCGAGTACGGCGCCGATCCCAATCTCCCGAACCCCGACGGCCGCACCGCCCTGCACATCGCCGCTCGCCAGAACCCGCTCTCCGCCGTCGCCGAACTGCTACTCAATGCCGGCGCCAACACTCGGACTCGGGACCGACACGGCAATACCGCCTGTCACCTCCTGAGCCGCAATCTCACCGACCCCGAAGTCCGCCAACGCATCTGCGAGCAAGACTGACCGTCTCAGCTCGCAGCCGCTGATCCCGCCTGCGACTTCATCTCCGACGCCACCTGCGACATCGAGTTCCGCTCCCAGTAGAGCACATGCTCGACATGCTCACGGATCGACCACTCGTCGTTCGGAGCCTTCGCATCCAGCAGCGAGTCATCCATATGCAACAACTGACCCACCAGCTCGGCCCGCTGGAAAATCAGGTCGCGCGTCAGATGCGAAAGCGGCGACTCCTGCATCTGCTTCGCCGTGTAGCGAGCCGTCGAGACCGCCCCCGCGTGCATCCGATCATGCTCCGCGTTGTGAACCAGCAGCCGCCGAACGCCGCCATTCATCGCGCAGCCATG
>DAOUKQ010000017.1:0-32916 GCA_034421135.1 Dehalococcoidia bacterium | reverse complement strand
CGGCGTAGAGCGTCACCGTTGTCTCCAGGTCTGATGCAATGACTGGTGGGCTGAGGACCGAGCTACCGGCTAACGGCTGGCTCGGTGCTCGCCGTCCGGTTGCTCCATGCTGTCGGTGCGTTGAGTCATGCGTCGAATCCCTCACGGCCGCTACCGGCCATCTGACCGTCTGACTGTCTGACCGTCTCAATGTAGCCAATGCCTCGATCTCGTTCGTGGCAGCTACGAAGCGAGGTGTTCTTTGAGGAAGTCGATCTCGGCACGCAGGTAAGCGTTGTCGCCGTCGCTCATCGCGAGTATGTGCCAACCCTTCTCCACGGCGAAGAGTTCCGCGCCGGGAATCTGCTCGGCCGCGTCCACTGCATGGTTGAACGGAACGTCACCGTCGTGAGTGCCGTGAACCACGAGCGTCGGGCACTGGACCTCGTCAAGCGGCAGCCGATCGATCGCCGCAAACTGCTCCATGTCGTTGTCGAATCCGGCGCGCAGCGGGGCGAACGAAGGGCCATCGACGAGCGACCGCGCCAGGCTCAGCTTCTCCGGATCGGCCAGGACGTCATCCGTAATCCGCCTCCGGTCAGCCGGCTCAAGCGTGCTCTCCATGCTCACGAATTGACTCACCACCAGCCGAGGCGCGTGACGCAGCAACTGTCCCTGGAGCCAGAACATCACCGGGTTCATGAACAGCGCCACCGTCCAGACAGGAACCGCTGGGGCGTAGGTCTGAGAGATCGCGACCTCGAGGATCAGCGCCCTCGTGCGGTCCGGGTGGCGAGCGGCGAACTCAATACCGCTGGGTCCGCCGCCCGACAGGCTGTAGGCGGCCACCTGCTCGACGCCCAGCTCATCCAGCAGAGCGGCCGCGGCGTCGGCCTGTTCGGCGAACGTGCGGCCGGTCTCGATCGGCGTGCGCAGATAGCCCGGCCGGGACGGAGTGATCGTGCCGAAGCCTTCCGCCTCCATCGGCTCGCCGATGAAGCTGGCGTGGTGCCCTTGCGGCGTACCGTGAAAGATCAGGACGTACGGCGCGTCGCCGTGCAGCGCGTACTCCACTGGCCCGCGCGAGGTCTCCACGACCTCCGAGGCGGCGTTAAGCGCCTCCATCTTCCTGTCCCGACCGATTCCGAGCAGGCCGGCCATGATGGTGTCCCTCTCAGCAGGCGCCGCCCAACCGGTCGCTCGCGCCTGGTCAGACGATCAGGTAGTCAGGCTAGCCATCCTGGAGGGACATCGGGGCCGATCCGGGATTGGTCAGAATCGCGGGCGCGAATCGTCTGACCCGGCGAGCGAACGCTGAGGTCGGATTCGGGCCACGGGGGCGGGATTGCTCGTCCAGCCGTTCGCCAGTGCTCCGTTGCCGTTGGCTCCGTTCGATGCTGCACTGTGAGGTAGGCCGAGCGCGCCTTCCGGTACGTCGGGCAGGTCTTCCTCGCCCGTGCGCAGCCGCTTTTCTTTCAGGGTCAGAACGGCGAAGAACGCTATCACGCCGACAGCTACCGACAGCCAGAAGTTGCTGGTGATTGCCACCGCCAACGCCTCGGGCAGCGCCTCGAGAATCCGTAGGAATCCCGCCTCGCCGATCTCGGTGAGCAGTCCGCTGCTCGCTTCTTCGCTCAACAACTGCGTGGGATCGGCGTGCTCAGCCAAATCGGTGGGCAGCCTCGCGGCGAGCTCGCTGGTCAGCCGCCCCGTGACGAGCGCGCCGACCAGCGTCACGCCGATGATCGCGCCGATCTCCTCGAAGAACTGCGTCGCTCCGGAGACCGTTCCCAACATGCTCTGCGGAAGCGCATTTTGCGCCGCGGTGAGCAGCGCCGGATAGAGCAGGCCCAGGCCGATGCCGAACAGGACCAGCCGCCAGACCACATCCACCGCGCCGGTTTGCGTACTGAGCTGGGTCATCAGCCATCCGCTGATCACGATGATCACCGTGGCCACGATCGACATCGCTTTGTAACGGCCGGTCCGCGCCACGACCTGTCCGCCAATCGACGCGGCGATGACGAGCGAGACGATTTCGGTGCTGAGCAGCAATCCCGACGCCGTCGGCGTGTAGCCGAGCACCCCTTGCATGAAGTAGGCGAGGAAGAACGAGACGCCAAACAGGCCGCCGCCAATCACGGCCATCACGAGCGCAGCCACACGGAAGGTGTTGTTACGGAACAGCGCCCCAGGCAGGATCGGTTCCTTGGCCGCTCGCTCGGCGCCGGCGAACGCCACAACGCCAATCGCCGAAACGCCCAACAGCGCCAGGGTCTTGACATCGAGCCAGGCCGTGCCGGTCGAGACCAGGCCCAGCGCCAGCATTGCCGGCATCAGGGCCAGCAGCATCGCGCCGATGCCCATCCAGTCAATCACGACCTTGCGCGGCGGCGGCCTGAGCCAGGGCATGATGAACGCAATTGAAGCGAAGGCCAGCGCAGCCAGCGGCAGGATCGACCAGAAGACCCAGCGCCAGTTGAGCGCATCGACGATCAGCCCTCCGAGCAACGGACCAACCAGCCCGCCAACGCCGAACACCGCGGCGAAGATGCCCATGTACTTGGCGCGCTCGGACGGTGGGAAGAGATCGCCCGAGATCGAAAACGTATTGCCCATCAGGATGCCGCCGCCGATGCCTTGCAGCGCGCGGAACCCGATCAGCATCTCCATTGAGGTGGCGAACCCCGCCAGCGCCGTAGCTCCGGCAAAGATCACGAGCCCGATCAGCAGAAACGGTTTGCGCCCGTAGACATCGGACATCCGACCGGCAATCGCCACCGCCGGAACGGACGTCGCCATGAAGGCCGATTCCATGAACGCGATCAGGTCGATGCGGCCGAGATCGGCGGCCAGCACCGGCGTTGCGGTCGCGACGATCGAGTGTTGCACCGCCGACAGGAACATCGCCACGACCGCGCTGCCGAGAATCAGCATCTTGGTGCGATGCGGCAGGGCAAAGCCGACTGTTGCGGCGGTCGGCGTCGAAGGTGCGGCGTGGCTCATCGGGCGTCCATCGGCTGGGTCCGGGCGGGACCCCAAGCAGTGTCGAACATATCATTACTCTTCGCGAATCCGAAGCATCTTCGTTGCATTTCGAGGGTTCCACCGTGCGTCAGACAGGCCGGGGCACGCCCTAGACTCGCGGCATGAGCAATCAACCCAACCGCAGCGACCTGCGCAACCTCCAGGACAAGACCGCCATCGTCGGCGTCGGCACGACCGAGTTCGGCGCTATCTATCGAGACCTCGACCCAGAACGATCGGCATACGAACTAGGCTTGATCGCCTTCCGAGAAGCGCTCAAGGACGCCGGCCTCAAGCGGACCGATGTCGATGGGGTGATCGTCTCCCGCCTGCCGCACTACGGTCGGATGTGCGAGATGATCGGGCTTCGGCATCCGCGATTCGTCAACGTCCTGCCGGGCGAAGGTCGGCAATCGGGCATCGCCCTGCAGTATGCGGCGCTGGCGGTCGCGAACGGCATGGCAGATGTCGTCGCCTGCATCTACGGCAACAACGGCCGCTCTGCAGGCGCGAGATACGGCGGAGAGAACCGCGGCGTCTCGACCCAGGCGATGTTCGAAGCCCCGTACGGCATGACATCGCCGGGCGCGGTCACTTCGATGATGTTCCGACGCCATCAATACCGCTACGGCACCACCACTGAGCCGCTCGGCCATCTCGCCATCTCCAATCGCGCCAACGCGGCGCTCAATCCCAACGCGGTGATGCAGCGTCCAATCACAATGGACGATTACTACGGCGCGCGATACATCGCCGAGCCGCTCTGCCTGTTCGACTACTGCCTGATCAACGACGGCGGCGTTTGCTTCATCGTCACTTCTGCCGAGCGCGCACGAGACCTCAAACACACGCCGGTTCTGGTCCACGCTACGTCGCAAGCGTCGGACATCACGCCCGTTTACGTCGCCGACGACTTCTGGCACGAACCGATGTCGCAGATCGCGGACGATCTGTTCACGTACTCTGACGTGCAACGAGACGATCTCGACTTCGCGCAGCTCTACGACAACTTCACCCCGACGATGCTCTTCACGCTCGAAGGCATGGGCTTTTGCGAACCGGGCGAAGGCGGCGACTGGATCACGCAGGATCGGATTAGCTTGCGGGGAGAGCTGCCACTCAACACCGGCGGCGGACACACCAGCGAGTCCTACATGCAGGGCTGGGCTCTGCACGTCGAGGCGGTGCGGCAACTGCGTCAGGAGTGCGGCGATCGCCAGGTCGAGGACGCCCAGGTCGGCCTCTACGCTTGCGCCGCCCCGCTGGCAACCGGACACATCCTCCGCCGAGGCGATTAGGGAGACGACTGATGACCACCGACGCTCAACCCTCCGGCGCCACCTACGAGAAGCCTCTACCACCGGTGACGGGACTGACAAAGCCATTCTGGGACGGCTGCCGCGAAGGCGTGCTGCAGATCCAGTTCTGCAACATCTGCGATCTACCCTGGTTCCCGCCGGCCGAGGCCTGCCCCCGCTGTCTGCAAGACGACTGGGAATGGCGTCCCATCTCCGGTCACGGCACGGTCTGGTCCTGGATCCGCATGTGGCAGAAGTACTTCCCCGGCTGGTCGCCCGACGAGTACCCCTACACCGTCGCGCTGATCAAGCTCGACGAGGGCCCGTACATGTACTCCACCCTCGTCGACATCGAAGACAAGGACGTGAGCTGCGACCTGAGTGTCGAGGTCGATTTCCGCAAGGTCGACGACGAGATCACCCTGCCCGTGTTCCGGCCCGTGAGACGTTGAATCGCAATGTCAGACCAACTTCCTTCGGCCACCGGTTGGCCTACACGGGATTTCGATGAAGACGCACGCTCATATCTCTTGCAAGAAGCGCGCCTGCGGGTTCAAGAGCAGCTTGCACACGTAAGAACATATGACGTAAAGATAGCGGCTTTGTTTACCGCCAGCGCCGGGCTGTTCGCGCTCACCGGAGTTCTCGGCAATCTGAGAATCGAGGCAACGCCCGAAGCAGTTCTGTCCCTGATGACCGCCTCGGCATCACTTATTGCCTGGATTCTGCTGGGAATCGCGTATTGGCTGCGGAATTCCGGAGTCGGCCTGGACATGCAGACAATTCGCGACAAGTATGCCAAGGTTGGCCTGCAAGATGCCGCGCTCGAGTCACTGGTGGAAGACTTCATTCTCAACCAGAACACGATACGCTCGAAGGCCCGCTGGCTCACGCGTTCCCTGATTGCCGTAGCCGTCCAACTGATTCTCTTGTTCGCTGCGACGCTGGCGAACGCAGTGACCGACGACATCGACATTGCGGCGCTACCGCCTAGCGATGCCGATCATCCATCATTAGGCGCCGTTCTTGTCGATGACGCGCGGTAAGGGCCGACGGGTCGTCTCGGGAGATGTCGGCGACGGCTTGCTTGTCTTCTCTGACTTTGGCTGATGTGTCTCTGGCATCTTGACCTCCCAAGTCCACGCCCCCCGCGATTGCCTTGGCTCAGCCGCTCTGATTCTGCATCTGTTCACATCTTATCAGTGCCGAGTCATCAATCACTTGTGCCTGATGCTCTCCCAGACTGGGTGCGGGACGCATCGACTTTGAGACCGGCGTTCCTTCGAAGTCCCACGGCGGCGCGACCTGTCGCATCACCGAACCATCGGCTTGCTCAACGTCGATGATCGCGCCGACCGCCGCCACCTGGGGATCCCGGCTCAGCCGCTCATAGTCGTGCATCGGAAACGCCCAGCCACCGTGCCGCTCCACGATTTTGATAACCTGCTCGGCGTCGAAATTGGCGAACCCCTGCTCCCACAGCGGCTTGAGCTCGGCTGCATATCGTCCCGCGCCGCCTGCGCCGTCAGTGCGCAACCGATCAATGTCGGGATGCTCACGAACCCACTCCATGCCCAAGGCTTCGATGAGCGCGTCGAACGCGTCGCCCCGAATCCTCGCCAGCGAGAAGTAGATCGGCAGGTCGCGGCATTGATAGCCGTGATCGGGCGGTTTTACGTAGGAGTCGAGATGAAACCCCCACCACTCGTCGGGGTTCGAGAGCGCGACCCAGAGCGTGGAACGCATCGCCAGGAGACTGCCGAAGAGCGATACTTCGATCCGTTGCCCGCCGGTGGGCCGCGACGGATCAGATTCGTCGCGCGCGTACAGCGCGGCGCAGATGGCCTGGATCGCGTAGTTGGCGGCGTACATCGAGCCGATGTCGCCGCCGTGCCGGACCGGCTCCTCACCGATCGCGCCGAACGAGGCCGTCGCCTCGCTCGCAAGTTGGGCGGCCAGCTCTGACGTCGGGCGGTCGCTCCATGGTCCGTCCGGACCGAACCCCGAGAACGCGCAGTAGACCAGGCCAGGCGCATCGAGCGACTCCCATGCCAATTCGTCCGGCAGACCAAACTTGTCCACGATGACCACATCGGCTGTCGCGAGCAGCTCCCGCCCGGCATTGACGTCCGCTACTGATGCCCAGTCCAGCACGACTCCACGCTTGTTTCGATTGAGCGCCTCGAACAATACGGAGGAGCCGGAATCGATTTGCGGGACCCAGTGCCTCGCGCGATCGCCCTCGGGCGGCTCGATCTTGATGACATCGGCGCCGGCGTCGGCAAGCGACATCGCCGTGTAGGGGCCGGCGACGCCCTCGGCTAGCTCGACAACGCGAAATCCGTCCAGTGGTCCGGGCACGTCAGTCGCCAATCACCGGCGATGGCTCGGAAGCTGCGGTCCGTCGCCGTGTCAACTCGTCGAGGATGTCGCCCGTGTGCTCGCCTGGCATCGGCGTGCCGAACCATCGAGCCGGGGTCCGCGACAACTCCCACGGCGGACCGCCGGTCCACACGTCGCCCCAACCTGACGTGGTCACCTCGCGCAGGTAGCCGTTTTCGATTGCCTGTGCATGATGCTGCAGCGACTCGAAGGAGATCGGGTAACCGCAGGGCACGTCGGCGTCGGCCAGTCGCAGCATCCAGTAATGACGCGGCCGTTGGAGGAACGCGGCTTGGAGGATTGAGGCCAATGCGTCACGATGCGCGACTCGTTGGCCGTTTCCGGCAAAACGTGGATCCGTTACCAACCTGTTGAGGCCTTCGGCCTGCGCTTCCGAACGACGCATGACATCGCAGAGCCGCTGCCACTCAGCCTCACTCGTCGCAGCGACACCGATCCATTCACCGTCCTGGCAGCGGAACGCCTGATCGGGCGCTGCTGCGAATCCAGCCGAGCCCAGCGGTTGATGCTGTTGCCCGGTCGCCAAGTACTCCGCGATCCGCCCGCTCTGCAATGCCATGCCGGCTCGCAACATGCCCACATGGATTCTCTGGCCGCGACCGGTCCGCTTGCGCGCGAGCAGGCCCATCAGTACCGCCTGCGCCGCGACATTGCCGGCGCTTGCATCCATCTGGGTGAAATGCCGGTAGACCTCGGGCTTTCCCTCGCGCTTGCCGCTCACCGACCAAAAGCCGGTGAAGTACTGACATTGAACGTCGGCGCCGGGCTTGTCGCGCATCGGCCCATGCTCGCCCCAGCCGGTGATCGCGGTGTAGACGATGTCCGGGTTCGCCACGCGCACCTGCTCGTAGCCCACGCCCATGCGCTCGGCGGCGCCGGGGCGCATGTTGATCATGAACACGTCGCAGGTTTGCAGCAGATCGTACGCAGTCTGTCGATCCGACGCTGATTTCAGATCCAGAAACAGTCCGCGCTTGTTCATGTTCCAGGTGATGTAGCCGACCGATGTCCCGTTGATCGCCGGCGGAACGCCCGCTCCCAGCGTGCGCGGGTCGACGCCGGGCTGCTCGATGTGGATCACATCGGCGCCGAGCGCTCCCAACTGCATCGACGCCCACGGTCCCACCATCCACAGGGTCAGGTCGAAGATGCGAACGCCCTCAAGCGGTCCTGGCATATGGACCTCCATCTCGATTCCGCCAACCTCGCCATGATAGGTCTGGCATAGCCTGTCGGTCGGAGGTGAGATGCCCACCGACTTGATCTACGAGACCGCACATTGGCGACTCGAGGAACAGTTAGCGCGCGTGCGCGAGCTCAACGCTCGGCTGATGACGGTGCTGAGTGGCGCTACTGTCCTGCTCGTTCTCTTCGCCGCCCTGCAGGACTTCGGCGATCTCCCAGTGAATCCCGCGGCGCTGGCGTTCGCCTCCGCATCGGTCGGCGTCTACGTCGCGCTCATGCTGACCTCGATCCTCGGATACAGAAATCCCGACCTGCGCATGGGCTTCTGGCCGGAGCGCGTCGGCGGAGTGCAAGAGGAGAACCAGCAGGATCGGCATGAAGCCGCATTCGCCCTGTTTGAATCAGTCGAGACCAATGCCGTAGCCATACGCCACAAGTCTCAGCTCGTCTTCACTGCCGTGCTGCTCTGGGCTGTCGACTCTCTGCTGCTGCTCGCGACCGCGATCACACTCGCTCATTAGGGCGTGCAAACGGATTCAGTCGGCTCCGGGACCACCAATCGCGGAGGCTGAAACCGTCCCAGGGGGGAATCAGCCCGTAGTCGACCTCCGCAATCCGCACCTTGCGCCCGTCGACCATTACAAATGGACCCTTCTCGTCCCGCCCGCCACCACCACGCTCCGGCGAGCTTTGGTTCGTCGGATTCAGGTTGTCGGCGACGTTCGACATTGGAAGTCCTGCCACTCTGCGATTCCACACTAGCAATATCAGTCTGTCTAGGTTTACCCGCCGCCGCGTTGGGCCTTGAGCATGAAGCGATCGAGCAACGACTCCACATCCTCCTCCGATCGCGCCGCGAAGACGAAGTAGTGCTCCTCGATCTTGGTCGGCAGGCGAGGGTGCATCGGCAGACGCTCGGTCCGCCAGAGCACCGTCCAGCCCTCGCCCGACATCGCGCCGTCGGGGCGCACCACGCCGTCCGGATCGGTGGCGCCTGGCGCGGGCGGAACCGAGTCCTTTGCGCCGAGTTGCTCCAGGTACTGCCTGAGCAGCCAGATCGGCACACCGCGCAGGGTGATCTCTCGAACCGCTTGCTCCACAGCCAAGTCCTTCGTCTGTACGTGATAACTGGAATACTTTAGCCCGTTCCTGGTGTATCGTTGCGCGATACGAGTGAATCCGTCGGCGGGGACGGAGGCTCGATGAGGAGGACACGATGAGCGAGCGTTCCTACTGGCAGCGCATGAGCCGCAAGCGGATGAGCCGCCGCGGCATTCTGCGAGCATCGGCTCGCGCCGGCGTCGGCGCGGCCGGACTGGCCCTGGTCGGTTGCGGCGACGATGATGACGACTCGGCCGTCACCCAGGTCCAGCAGCAACAGCAGCAGGCCCAACCCCAGGCTCAGCAGCAGGCGATGCAGCAACAGCAGCAAGCCATGTCGCAGGAGCAGGCCGAGCAGCAGGCTCAGCAACAGGCCGCCCAACAACAGACCCAGGAGCAAACCGCTCAGGAGCAGGCCGAGCAACAGGCCGCCCAGCAGCAGGCGATGGTCTCGGAGAAGAAGTACGGCGGTTACTTCGTTGAGCAGTCCGCCAATGTCTACGAGACGTACGACGCCCAACGAACGGTCGCTTCGCCGGTGCTGCAGGTGCTGGCGCGGGTGCAGTCCAAGATCCTGCGATTCTCGAACCCCGACACCGGCGAACTCGTTGGCGACCTGGCCGAAGCCTGGGAACTGCCCGACCCGACCACGATCGTCCTGCACCTTCGCGAAGGCGTGAACTGGCACAACGAGGGACCGGGCGCCAACCATCCGGCCGCAGCGCCCGGTCGCGCCCTGACGACACAAGACATCGTCTGGAACATCGACCGCCAGCGCAACAAGTTGCTGGAGAGCGGCGAAGAGGCGGGCAACTTCGGACGCTCCGCCTACTGGGGCGGCGTCTCCACGATCGATCAAGGCGACTCAAGTGTGACGCTCAACCTCGTCGAACCCGACGCAACCTTCATTCAAGGCTTTGCCAACGAGTTCAACCTGATCAATCAGCCCGAACTCGTCGGCGGCACCGAGGACCAATACACCGAGGTCGACGCCTCCAAGGTGATTGGGACTGGTCCCAACATCCTCACGCGCTGGGACCCGGGCGAGGGTATCTCGGCGGTCAAGAACCCGGACTTTTGGGGTCTGCCAAACCGCCCGCTGCTTGATGGCTGGGTCTGGGTGCAGACTTTCCAGGACCCCAATGCGTACCGGATCGCCTTCGAGCAGAAGCAAGTCGACTCGATGACCGACCCGGATCCGAACACCATTTTCGCGATCCATGACGACCGCATCGACGAAACGTTCCTCACCTTCCAGGGCGTCGCCAACACGGTCGCGATCTTCACGCCCTCGAACAAGGCGCCGTGGAACGACCTGCGCCTGACCCGCGCCATTGACCTGGCGATCAACCGGCGTCAGCTCATCCAGCAGCTCCACAACGGTTTGGGCAAAGTCTCCGGTCCCGTTTCCTGGATGCAGGAAGCCTGGGCGATTCCCCAGGAGGACCTCGAGACGATCCCCGGATACCGCGTCGACAAGGAAGCTGACCTGGAAGAGGCGCGCGCGCTCTGGGACGCCGCCGGCGGCCCCGAGCTTGGCCAGATCGACTGGGTGACGTCCGAACTTTGGGCCTCGCGAGCCGCCTGGTCGGCGACGCCTGGCATCATCGCCGAGATGTTCAACCAGGCCTTCAACACCGACCAGTTCAACGGCATCACCAAGCCCTACCTGGAGATCATCCCGTCCTGGATCGCCAAGGACTTCGACCCGTTCTTCAGTTGGATCCCGAACATCGAGATCCCCGACGCGCGGGCCGACATGATCGGCGCCTTCACCACCGGCGCCGGCTCCAACTACTGGGATGTCTCCGACCCGTACATCGACGAAACCCTGATCGCGGCCAAGCAGGAACTCGACTTCGAGACCGCCTACCAGATGGTCCGCGAGGTCCAGGAGTACGTCATGGAGCGTGGTCAGTTCGGACGATCGATCTGCTACAACTACATCTACCCGTACATCGGGTACAACTACAACAAGATCGAGAAGAAGTCGGAGGAGGAAGGCTGGAACTTCCTCGCCGTCAGTCTTCAGGCCTTCGAGCACTGGCTGGACCTGGACGACCCGTCGGCCTCCGACCGCCAGGCGCCGTCGCCGGTTCCGCTCTGATCCCACTAGCCTGCGCCCGGTGAGCGCTTACGACGCTCACCGGGCGCAGTTGCTTAACCGCGAGGTCCGCCCCGAGCGTTCAGGGATTAGCCCGAGACAGGCGCGTCCATGCAGGCCTACATCATCCGCAGAATCATCGGCGCGGTGTTCGTCGTATTCCTCGTCGGCACGTTTTCGTTCTTCGCCATCCGTGTGCTTCCGGGCGATTTCGCCACCGCTTCACTCGGCCTCGACGCCGGAAGCGCCTCGGCTGAGAACATCGCCCAGCGCAAGGCCGACCTCGGACTCGACCTGCCGATCGGCGAGCAGTACGCGAACTGGCTCTGGGACACGGTCCGGCTCGATCTCGGCACGTCCTTCCTCACCCAGAATTCGGTCTGGTACGAGATTGGACGGTCACTGCCCTACTCGATTGAGTTGGGTGTGTTGATCATGATCGTGGGCTTCACGGTCGCGATCCCGGTCGGCCTCATCTCTGCGATCTTCCAGGACAAACCGCTCGACTACGGCTTGCGTGGCATCGCCATCATGGCCCTGGCGGCGCCGGTCTTCTGGACCGCCGCAATCGCGTCACTCGTCGTCCTGCAATGGGACCTGTTCCTGATCGACGTGATTGGCCAGCCGCATCTCTGGGAAGACCCAGGCGGTGCGATCACCTGGTATCTCATCCCGATGTTCGCCGGCGGGTTTGCGGGCACCGCGACCACCATGCGCCTGCTGCGGTCGCAGATGCTTGAGGTGTTGCGTCAAGATTATGTCCGCACGGCGCGCGCCAAGGGCCTGCGCGAGGGCGTCGTCATCATGCGCCACGCACTGCGCAACGCGCTATTGCCCGTGCTGACCGTGATGGGCGTCACGATCGCCACGATCATCGGCTCGCAGGTCATCCTCGAGAACATGTTCAACATCCCCGGCATCGGCAACAAGGTGCTGACCTCGCTGTTCGCGCGCGACAATCCCGTCTTCCAGTCCGTCGTGCTGATCATTGCCGTGTTTACCGTGCTCACCAACCTGCTCGTCGACATCCTCTACGGCGTGATCGACCCCCGCATCCGGCTGTCTTAGGGAGGGCTGACGATGACCCAGATCGCTGACCCAACCGTCGTCCCGCTGCGCGACCCGACCATACTTGATCGCGTTGCCAACGGCTCTCGTTCGCTGCTGCGGTTCATGCGCGCCAAGCCGCTCGGCGGCAGCGGACTGATTGTCGTGGTGGTCTTCATCCTCGTCGCCATCCTTGCGACCGTCATTCAGCGCAACGACCCCGACGAGATCTTCGAGACGCCCAATCCCGGCTACAAGGCGAATCCGACCGTGATTGAGCTCGCGCGCGATCCTGATATCGGCTCGCCCGTGCTCGTCGCGCAATTCCTCGAGCCCGACGGCGCGTACTGGTTCGGTACCGACAAGTTTGGCCGCGACATCTGGTCGCAGGTGATCCACGGCTCGCGACTCAGCCTCATTGTTGGGCTTGGCGCGTCGGTCATCGCCGTGGTTGGCGGACTGATCATCGGCATGATCTCGGCCTACTACGCAGGCATCGTCGATCTGCTCATCCAGCGCATCGTCGACATGTTGCAGGCCATCCCGTTCCTTGTGCTCGTGCTCGTCTTCACGCAGATCACGGAGCGTTCCGTTCTGAATGTGGTCTTATGGCTCGGGATCGCGGGTCTCGCGATCACGACAAGGCTGATTCGCTCCGCCGTGCTGCAGGTGCGGGAGAGCGAGTTCGTGCTCGCGGCGCGCGTCGTCGGCGCCAGCGACCTGCGCATCATGATCCGGCACGTGCTGCCCAACTGCGTGGCCGTGCTGATCATCGCGTTCAGCATCGGCATCGGCGCCTACATCCTCGCCGAAGCCTCCATCTCCTTCCTCGGAGCGGGCCCGCAGGGCATTCCGAGTTGGGGACAGATGGTCCAGGCCGGACGCGGTTCGCTTGACCTGCATCCCTGGCAGACCGTCTTCGCCGGCGGCGCGATCATGCTGATTGTGCTGGGATTCAACCTGTTGGGCGACGCGCTGCGCGATGTGCTTGATCCTCGCCTGCGCGGGGCTTGACGCCGTTGGCAATCGCCTCGGCCAGTCGTCGGAACATGACCATATGGACCGGCCAAAGCGCGTACCAGTAGATCAGTCCCCAGACTCCGGCCGGGTGGAAGTGCGCCTGCAGGCTCGCCACTGACCCTTCGCCGTTTGCAGCGACCGACAGTTCCAGCACGGCGGAGCCGGGCAGCTTCATCTCGGCGACCAACGTGAGACTGCGGCCCGCCTCGACGGCGGCGACGCGCCAGAAGTCGAGCGGATCGTCGACCCGCAGCTGGGTCGGATGTCGCCGCCCGCGACGCATCCCGACGCCGCCCAGGACTCGATCCATCGCGCCGCGCAGCTTCCACAGCCAGGTCGCGTAGTACCAGCCGCGATCTCCGCCGATCGAGGTGATGTCGCGCCAGACGTCCTCCGCCGATCGGTCGGTGGCCGTCAACACGCGCACCGACTTGTCGAACCATGAGACATCGTGCCGCTGCCGCCGGTAGCGGAATCCGCCCTCGGTCCAGCGAATCGTCAGCGCCGCCGACTGCTCCTCCGCCAGCGCCTGCCGGACTGCGTCGGCATAGCTTCGCCGCCGGATGGGAATCAGCGAACGGAGGTCGTCGGGAGCGTCGGAGACGAGGTCGTGCTTCAGGCCGTCGATCAGGGGTCGAGCGATGCTGGCGGGAACGGCCGTCACCAGGTCCAACCAGTACGAGGAGAGTCTCGGACTGAGCACCGGCAGCGGCACGATGCGAACCTTGCGGCCCACGACACCGGCAAACTGCCGCAACAGGTCGGCGTAGCTCAAGGTCTCCGGACCGACGGCGTCGAACGTGTGCGAGCGGCCGTCGTCCTCCAGCGCGAGCAATCCGACCAGGTAGTCCATCAGGTCGTCGAGCGCGATGGGCTGACTACGCGACCGCACCCAGCGCGGCGCGAGCATCACCGGCAGGTGATAGACGAGGTCGCGAATCACCTCGAACGCCGCCGAGCCGGGTCCAACCACGATTCCGGCGCGTAGCTCGGTCACTGGAATCGGGCCGCTGCGGAGTACATCCCCGGTCTCAAGCCGCGATGCCAGATGGGGCGACGCGCCGTTCGCCGGTTGCAGCCCGCCCAGATAGACGATCCGCCGTACGCCCGCGGCCGCCGCGGCGTCTCGGAAGTTGGCCGCCGCGCGACGATCCAGATCGGAGAAGTCGCCGCCGGACGCCATCGAATGGACCAGGTAGTAGGCAACTCCAACGCCATCCAGCGCCTCGGCCAGCGATGACGGATCGAGCGCATCGGCCCGGACGCACTCAACGTCTGCCCAGTTCCGAGCCCGCAGCGCATCGATCCGCCGCGCCGCCGCCCGTACCGGGTATCCCGCCGCCGCAAGTCGCGGCGCAAGATGTCCGCCCACATACCCGCTCGCCCCGAGGATCAGGATTCGCCGCATACGTCAACGATATGCCCAGATCTCGCCGCGATACTCGCCTCATGTGGTCGAAGCTGTAACAGACGAGCCATCCGCGTACCTCGATAGGTTCCAGTCCCCGCGTAAAGCGGGGACTGGGAAACGGGAACCGAATGGGCCAGATGCAGGGGGACGACCAGTCACCGGCGTTGCATTGCGTCCAGGACCTGGAACTCGGTGTAGTCCTCCGGCAGCCCCACTGTAATCGCGGCTTTCCTCATGGCGTCCAGGGCTTCGTTCCAGCCTTCCGACCAGCCGATCTCGAACTGCACACCGAAGGGGGCCTCAACGCCCTCGCCTGCCTGCACGACCTGTTGTCCGATGTGTTCGACCTCACCATACGGAAGGCCATCGGCATAGCCCTCCGCTTCGATTGCGGCGAATGCGGCGTCGTAGGCGGTTTGTTCGGCGCGGCGTAGATCGTCGGCGGTGCGCAGGTTGAACGGATCGAAAATCGCGCCGATCAACGCGGCCATCAGAACGCCCAGCACGGCCGCGATCATCGTGTGTCGGCCGATCGGGTCGCGACCGCGTCGCCACCAGGACCCTTCGAGGTCATCCGTGCCCCAGGTACTGAGCGATGTGCGGCGTTGACTCATCGGAGTAGCGCCTGCCATTCCTGGAAGGACGAGTCGACCTCCAACTTGTTTCGTTTCGCCTCGTTCAATGCCTGGTTGATCGCCTGGTTCCAGGAGAAGTCGAAGGCGCGCCGGTAGCCCGATGCGGGATCGCCCGACGCAAGCAGCTCGGGCAGTTCCAGCGCAGCGCGACCGGCGCCATCCAGCCGCCCGCGCTCAAACGCCGCTTCGTATCCGTCCAGCCGACCCTCGCGCTCGCCCCGCACTTCCGCTTTGGCGATTTCCTCCGGCGTCACCTGGTCCAGCACGGCGATCAGCCAGCCCAATGCCGCCGTCACCGCCATCGCGGCGAGGAACGCGATCAGCGTTTGTCGGGGCAGGTCGTAGCGGAGCAGGCGCATTCCGTGAGCGTACACGCGAACTCGGAGCTGCACGTTGACTGTGCATCGCAGCCAGCCGATGTGAATCGCCAGATGACTTATCGGCGGCCGATTCCCGCGAGCAGCTCCAGCTCTCGCAGCCGTTCGTCTTCAGGAGCCGATGCGCGCGTGGCCTTGGCAAGCTCGTCGAGCGCCGAGTTCCAGCCCGCGTTCCAACCCTCGTGGACTCCGCGAACCCAGGGAGCGTCTCGATCCGCGTGCTCCAGGCCAAGTTGGACCAAGCGCTCTCGATGTCCCTGTTCGATGCCGCGCTGCCGGCCCTGCTCGTAGGCGACGTCATACACCTCGTCGTATGCCGCTTGCTGAACCTCGGGCAAGTCGAACTCGGTCGTAATGCTCAGCGGATCGAAGGCCACGCCAATCACTCCGACCAACGCCACCGCGACGATGAACGCTATGACCGAGTGCGGGCCGGTAAAGTCGGCTCCGCGCTGCCACCAGACGCCGGCTGCGGGGTCGTGGCTGCGAAAATCGCGCAGCCGATGTTGTCTCGGCGGTCCTGATCGTCCGGTCATCTGCGCAGCGACTCCCAGTAGGTGTGCCGGCGTAACTGGATCACCGGAGCGTGCGCCGCTTCGTCGAGTGCGACGTCGATGGCCGTGTTCCACGCCAGATCGAATGCCAACTCGCGACCCTCGCTGAGCGTCCCGTCGGCAACCAAATCCGGCATCTCGCGTGTCGCCGCGAGGAATCCCGCCTGCCTGCCATCGCGAAGTCCTGCGCCAACCCCTTGGGCGCGGCCCTCGGCCTGTCCCGTCTGCTCAACCTCCTCGACCCACGACGACGGAGCCCGCCAGAACATCGTGATGATCAACCCACAGGCAATCGCAACGACCAACCCAAGCAGAAACGCCTTGGCGCTCTGTCGAGGAATGTCGTAGCTGAATAGCTGTCGCACAGTCCGGTCAGCCTCCGGCGACGGGCGGGAAGATGTCCATCTCGCTATCGGGACTCACTCGGCTTTGCAGACCCTCGACATGCCGGATGTCGCGGCCGTCGACCATGATCGCGACGAACCGGCGGACCGAACCGTCCTCGTCGAAGAGCTGATCCTGCAGACCTTCGTACTCATCGCAGAGCCGCCTGAGAATGGCTTCAACCGTGCCCGGAGGATCGGGAAGCTCTACGAGGCGTCCGCCGACGATGGGTCGCAAGGTCGCGTAGAAGCGGATCTGCATGGCGCTAGCAGCCTCTCACTCCAAGGTGCTCCCCGTGGATGATCGCACGTACATCACCATCCGGTGTCTCTCTTCTGAGGAGGTCTGGGCCTGAGTCACTGCAATCACGCCCCTTGGAGACTTGCCCCTCGATCGCCGGGTTCTACTCCCCCTCCCTCTGGGAGAGGGCTGGGGTGAGGGTCCGGCCGCTATTCGCTATCTGGTCACTGTTTCTGAGGGAGTTTGCCGAGGGCCCTCACCCTAACCCTCTCCCGGGGGGAGAGGGGACCGGAAGGGGGCTGCGCAAGTCTTCAGTAGGAGAGGAGACCGGAACGTGTTCGACGCGCCGGTCTCCTCTGGTTGATGCTGAGGACTGATTCTCGCTACGAGATGATCTCCAGCTCGCGCAGCTTGGCTTCGCCGACGACGCCGTCGTCCCAGCCGCGGGCGTCGTAGTACTGCTCCTTCATCTGGTCGAGTTCGCAGACGTGCCCCTCGGCCGGACCGCTTGCCGGTTCGTTGAGGAAACGGTCGGGCAGCGAGTCGTCGCTGCCGTCGAAGCCGGCCAGGTTGTTGAAGTGCCGTTCCAGGTTGTAGATCCGCTCGCCGGCGACCATGACGTCTTCCTCGGACATCGGCAGGCCAACGACGTTCTCGTAGAGCGCCGCGTACTCGGGCGCGCCGACGGCGAAGGCCGAGAACTTGCACAGGTCCAGCGAGTCGGAGAACGCGTGCAAGTCCTGGAAGATCTTGAGCAGCGGACCCTTGCCGTCCCACTCGAGCGGGTCGGTCTTGACGGGAATGCCGAGCAACTCGGAGGCGGGCGTGTAGCCGCGCAAGTGACAGGCGCCACGGTTTGAGGTTGCGTAGCCGAGGCCCTCGCCCTTGATCCCGCGCGGGTCGTAGGCCGGCACCGCCTGACCCTTAACCGTCATCGAAATCTCCGGGTGTCCCCAGGCCGCCGCAGCCTTGGCTGTGCCCTGGCCCAGCGTCTGGCCGATGCTGGACGAGCCCATCGCCATCTCATCGGTCACGCGGACCATGCCCGCGCCGTCGCCCCAGTCGAGCGGCGTGTCGACGTAGCCGCGCTCCGAGGCTTCCATGTACATCGAGATCACATTGCCAATCTCGATCGCGTCCATGCCGTAGTCGTTGCACTGGTCAATGACCTTGGCGATTACGGCCGGGTCGTCGTTGCCGCAGTTGGCGCCCAGCGACCAGGCGGGCTCGTACTCGAACGACTCCATCTTCAGGCCGGCGTGCGGACCCTCGGTGATTTCAACTTCCTTCTTGCAGGCCACCGGACAGGCGTGACAGGTCGGCTCGGCGGTCAGGAAGTCGTCGCGCATCCGCTCGCCCGAGACCGCGTTGGCGGCGTCGGGAGTCGTCTGCGTGAGCTGGGAGTTCTTGGTGCCGAGACCGCCGATCGAGTTCACTGCATTCATCAGCACGTTGGTCCCGAATGCGGAGAGTGCGCCGGAGCCGTCCTTGAGCGAGCCGTCGTCGTTGACCGAGGAGGGCGCCGTCACCGGCGACTCCATGATCAGCTTCAGGTGCGCGCCCTGCGCCTCGCGGAAGGCCTGGCGCTTCTCGCCCTGCTCAGGTCGCCAGCGTCCCTCGCGCGTGCCGCGCACGACCACGCACTTGAGGTTCTTCATCCCGGCCACGGCGCCGGTGCCGCCGCGGCCCGCCGCGCGATCGTCCTCGTTGAGGAACGAGGCGAAGAGCACGCCGTTCTCGCCGGCCTGACCAATCGACATCACCGAGATATCGGTCTTGTTGCCGCTATCCGATCCAAAGTGCGCCACGGTGTCGTGGACGCCCTTGCCCCAGATCTCCGATGCGTCCTTGATCGCTACCTCGCCGCCCTCGACATCGAGGTACACGGGCGAGTCGGCCTTGCCGGTGATCAGCAGTGCGTCGAATCCCGCCCAGCGCAGCCGAGCCGCCGACCAACCGCCCATGTGCGAGTCGGTCACCGTGCCAGTCAGGGGAGACTTGGTCACGAATGCCAGGCGTCCCGACATCGTGACCTCGGTGCCGGTTAGCGGTCCGTTGACCAGGGCCAGCATGTTGTCTTCCGACATCGGATCGACTTCGGCTCCGTTGTCGAGCAGGTACTTGACGCCCAGACCTCGAGCGCCAATGTACTTGCGGGCGTCGTCCTCGTTGATGCCTTCGTAGGAAACCGTGCGGTCGGTCAGATTGACTCGAGCCACCCGATTCGCAAAGCCGCCAAGTGCCATGATCGTTCCCTTCACCATCGCTCTGGTTTGCGCGACAAGGGTAACGGATCGCCCGCCGGGCATTCCCTGTCGGGCACTAGAATGACCAGAACGAGGAACTGGCGATGGTCACGCAGACGACGACCCTGACGTTGCCGCACGCGCCTGATCTATTGCGCGCGGAGTTCGAGTTCGAGCGCTCGAAAAACGAAGCCGTTCGATCCGCCAATCGTGCATTCATTGACGAGCAGTTCCCCGATCACTGGACGGTTGTGTACGAGGGTGGCCAGTTCGCGGCATTTGACGATCCTCAGGAGTTTCTCGCGTTCCTCAGGAGCCTGAGCCCATTCGTCTGCGATAGCGCTTCCGCCAAGCCTCCCTGGAATGCGTACGCGAGCGAGTCGAGGGCCAGCGATCTGACGGACGCGGAACGAGCGGAACTGGGCGACAATCACGGGTTCTGGAAGGAGCACGTCGACCAGTTGATGGCCGACTACCCGCACGACTGGATCGTCGTGTACGGCGGAGGCAAGGTTGCGACTGCGGCAGACCAACGCGAACTCTGGGTATTGCAGCACAGCTTCGACCCGATCACGTGGAAGGTCAGTGTTCGATCGTCCCCGCGCAAGCCGCGCCATCGCTGGTTGTCGCATGGCCGTCACCGCGCCGGCGGCCAATGAACCGAGTTTTCAACGGCTGGCTTCAGTCTGAAGACCGTCTGGTTGGACACCGGCTACTTGACGATCTGGCGCCGTTCGTTTCAGGCCGGGTGATTGCCGGTGACGACCAACTCGACGTGGATTTTCTCATCGACTCCGGCTCGGACACGATCACTCTGATGCCGGATGACGCCTACAAGCTGCTCGGCGACCGATATCTCGCCTTACCGTTCTCGCACGACCCATCAGCAATCGAAATCTCCGGCGTCGGAGGCAGCTATCGAGCGTTGCCTCTTGGAATCACGCTGAGAACGCATGACGAACATGACGACCCGCTATCAATCAGCCAGACGATCTGGATCGCAGAGCCGGATCCGGGCGAACCGTCACTGACTGGCAACTGGACATTTCCCTCGATCTTCGGTCGCGACGCCATCCGGCCGGGAGACTTCGAACTCAGCTACACCAACAACACCGTCACATTGACTCGACCCAGCGACGATTAGTCCTCAGGGGCGCATTCCGTATCTCACCCGGAGGCCGAGCTGGCTTGGGAGTTGGGTCTCGTAGGCGACCTTTAGCCACTCGACCAGCATTGGCCTGGTGTCTCTCGGATCGATGATGTCCTCGACGGCGAAGGCTTCGGCCGCCGAGAACGGGTCTCTCAGAGCAATCAGCCGCTCCTCGATCGCCTTGCGGTGCGCCGCCGGATCGTCGGCCGCCTCGATCTCGCGGCGATAGGCGGCCGCGACCCCGCCCTCGATCGGCAGCGATCCCCACTCGCCCGACGGCCAGGCGATGCGGAAGCAGAAGCGGCTGAAATCCTGGTGCGCGCCACCCGCGACTCCATAGAGTCGGCGCACCACGACCGTGGCCCACGGGACCTGCGAGTCGTTGATCGCGGCAGCGGCCTTGACGCCTGCGCGCAGCGTCCCCGCAGTCTCGCCGGGGCGACCAATCAGAAATCCAGGCTGGTCGGCCAGATTCACGATCGGCAGGTGGAAGACGTCGCAGAGATCGACGAACTTCTCGAACTTTCGCGCCTCCTTCGCGCCCATCGCGCCGCCGTAGTGCATCGGATCGTTGGCCAGCACGCCGATCGGCATCCCGCCGATCCTGGCGAAACCGGTCACCTGAGCGCGACCAAAGTAGCGGCCGATGTCGAAGAACGACTCTCGATCCACGATGAGCTCGATCATCCGGCGCACGTTATAGCCGCGATTGCGATGTTTGGGAATGATCGAGGCCAACCGCTCGTCTCTCCGTTCCAGCGGGTCGCTGCAGGAAGCAACCGGCGGTAGCTGATGCACGTTGGTCGGCAAGTAGGAAAGGAATCGGCGAATCTGCGCCATCGCGTCGGACTCGTCCTCGGCGTCGTTGTCGACGACGCCGCTGCTACGCGCGTGGACCTCGTAGCCGCCCAGCTCTTCCTTGGTCAGCTTCTCGCCCATTGAGCGCTCGACCAGCGGCGGACCGCCGGCGAAGACCTGCGACGATCCGCGCACCATGACCGAGAAGTGCGACGCCGGCACCTCGGCCGCCGGCAGTCCCGCCACCGATCCGAGCGCCGCTGAGACGACCGGAACTTCCGACATCAGCTTGCCCCAGCGCTCCGGCCAGAACAGCTCGGGCAGATAGGTCCGACCCATCTCCGCCGTGGCGCGGATGTCGCCGCCGAAGCCGTCGATCAGGCGGATCATCGGGATCTTCATCTCGATCGCCAGCGACTCGATGTGTCCGCTCTTGTCGCCGCCGCTGTGGATCCGGATCTTGCCGCCGTTGTCCGACTCGGCCTGCGATCCGCTGCGTGGTCGCGACGTGAAGTCGCCGCCCGAGACGGCTACGGGACGACCATCGATCTGCCCGGTCCCGATCACGGTCGCGGCGGGATGAAATCCAACCAGCCGCCCGTCGTCGTCGTAGTAGCCCGCGCCGGCCAGGACGCCTCGTTCGCGGAACGAGTTCCCGTCGAGCAGCAGGTCGATCCGCTCGCGGACGGTCAGGTTGCCGCGCTCGTGCTGCTGTTGAACACGGTCCTCCCCGCCCATTTGCTTCGCCAGGTCGCGTCGGCGTTCGATCTGTTCGATCTCCGGCTGCCAGACCGGCTCGGCCTGATCCGTCGTTGGGTTGGTTCGTTCGGTCATGATTCACTCCCAGCGCTCCATCGAGTATCGCGCAGGCCGGCCCAATGTCGGGTCGGCGCTATCTTCAGTGGAAACACCACCGGACCCGGAGGCATGACATGTCCACATCCGCGATGACGATTGAACCGCTGACCCCGACCATCGGCGCGACCGTTCACGGCGTCGACCTGACCCAACCGATGGACGAAGAGACCTACCAGTTCATCCACGACGCGTGGATGGAGCATCTGGTGCTGTTCTTCCGCGATCAGCCGATGTCTCCCGATCAGCACCTCGACTTCGGTCGGCGATTCGGCGACCTACACATTCACCCGGCAGCCCCATACGCCCATGGCAACCCGGAACTGATGAAGATCTACACCGACAAGGACTCGTTCCGCAACAACGGCGAGCGCTGGCACTCGGACGTGTCGGCCGACGAAGAGCCGCCCATGGCCTCGATCCTGCACATCCACCACATCCCGACCCAGGGCGGCGACACCTGCTGGTCGAACATGTACGCCGCCTGGGACGGTCTCTCGCCTCAGATGCAGGCGTTCCTCGAGCCGCTGACCGCGCGTCATGCGGCCGACTACACCGGTCAGTACGGCGAGCACAAGCCGCAGCGCGACAACCCCAGCGCCGTTCACCCGATCGCCCGCACGCACCCGGTCACCGGCCGCAAGGCGTTGTTCGTCAACGAGGTCTTCACCAAGCGCATCGTCGAGTTGCCGCGCGAGGAGAGCGACGCGATCCTCGGCTTCCTGGCCGAGCACGTCAAGAACGTCAACTTCATGTGCCGATTCAAGTGGGACGCCAACTCCGTCGCGCTCTGGGACAACCGCTGCACGCAGCACATGGCGATCTGGGACTACTACCCGGAATCGCGCGGAGGCATCCGCGTCACGATCAAAGGCGACAAGCCGTACTAGCGGTTTGCGCCCGCTACGTTCCGCGCCGGAGTCGACGCAACTCCGCCTCAAGCTGCCTCACTCTAGCTTCGGCGAGCTCGGCGCGGTCCTGCGACTGTTTGGCCAAGTCTTCGGCCACCTCAGCCCGAATCTGCAGATCGTCGAACGTGACGATGCGCCGGCCGGTTGCCGGATCATGCCAACCCAACTGGCCGCCTTCCCAGCGCAGATGCAGATCGAGCGCTGCGCTGTAGCCCTGTAGCGCGCCATCCGCCAGTTCCGTGATCGTCAGGGGACGATATTCGCCGCCTTCAAGTTGATCGCCCGCCAGGCGGCTGCGATGAAACTCGCCCGTCTCATCGAATCTCCAGTACTCCCGCACTCCGAGCGCCGCATAGCTGCGCCGTTTGACGGTCGTGTCGATCCGCCCGGTCTTGCTCGAGGTAATCTCCAGCACGAAGTCCGGGGGCTTGCCCTGTTCGGAAATCACATAGGCGTTACTGGCCGAGTACCTCTGCGGATCGACATCGAACGCGATCAGCAGATCGGGGTAATGCAGCCCGGTCAGATCGGTCGTCGGTACCGGCGCCAGATAGTGCTCTCCGGCAACCAGCGTCGTCTCAGGATTGCCCAGATGCTTGATCAGCAGGTAGACGCTGCCCGTCGCAGACAGGTGATCGAACGAGGTCATATCGTCCGGCTCGCGTTCCGGTGGATCCGGGAACTGAATCTGACTTGGAGACATTCCGGCCTTGGCGGTGGTCATCGCACACTCACAAGTTCGCTCGCTCCAGTCTACCGACGCCGGAGGCTTGCCCGTGAATCGCTGGGGTCAACTCCCTCTGGAGGAGTGCGCGTAAATCCGAGCTTCAATGCGATGGCGCACTCCTCCCAGTCCCCGACTTGTTCGGGGACCCGCTCGGCTCCCCGTCTCGTGCCTGGTAGATCTCCGGTAGCGCCGAACGGGAACGGGTCCCCGAACAAGTCGGGGACTGGACCGGGTCGGTTTACGCGCAGGTCGCCCCTGGGAGAGGCGACCCTATCCGCCAATCGCCAGGCCCGCCAGATCCCTGGCGGTGTCTCTCGAGACGTCGGGGCAGGTCATGGGGAAGACCTCGGTGCCGTGAATCGTGCCCATGACCTGACGGCAGCGGGCGGGCACGCCCGACTCCAGCAGCAGGCGGTAGAACGCGATGCCCTCGTCCCTGAGCGGATCGCATTCGTTCACCGAGATCACCGTGGTCGGCAGGCCGATCACGTCCTCCGACGATGCGAACAGCGGCCAGGCGAGCGGGTCTTCGGCCTCGAACGCCTCGATCCCGTAGCCCATTGCGCCGTTGTTGTTGTGCAGGTCGAGCAGGATGCCGTTGTTCTCGATCGTCGACGGCAGGTCGTCGCGCGGCCAGCTTCCGGCGATGTAAGGGCAGAGCGCATACAAGCCCTGGACCAGGCCGATGTCGCCCTCGCGCAGCAATTTCATCCCTGTCGCCAGCGTCAGATTCCCGCCGCCGCTCTCGCCGGCGATGATGATCCGCGAGGCGTCGATGCCCAGCCGCTCGGCATGCTCGGACACCCAGCGCAGGCCCGAGGCGCAGTCGTTCAGGCCGGCCGGATAGGGCGCGACCTCGGGCGCCGACGACGGCGTGACCGAGTTGCGGAAGTCGACCATCGCCACCGCGACGCCATTCTGCGCGATAATCCGGCCCCAGGCCTTGTAGTTGCCGTCGTAGCACGACATCGACGCCATCCCGCCGCCGTGGATGTAGTAGACGCAGGGCGGCGGCTCCGCTGAGTCGGGCATGATCAACTGGACGTTGATCGCGTTGCCGTCGGGCGACGATACGAACGTCTCCGTCGTGATCGTCAACCCCTCCGACGAGGCGATCTCCTCGGTGTCGCTCATGGCCAGGAAGGCGGCGAGTCCTTCTCGCGCAGCCACCGCCTCGGGAGCGTTGGCCTGCGCCAGGATCTCTTCCCGGTTCGCGGCGCTGGGCTGCGCGGGAATCTCCAGCTCGCCGAACATGGTCTTGATCCGCGGGTCGATGCGTGGGTCTTCCGAGAGCTTGCTCACGATGCCGCCTTCCCTGGCTGTGTACGTCGGAATGGGACGAGTCAGGGACAAGCTAGCAGTCAGCAAGTAGCCTGACCGCCGAGACAAGACGGGACGAGACAGGACGAGACACGAACGGGAGCGCAATCCATGAGCAACATCGCGATCTGGGTCAAGGTGAAGGTCAAGCCCGAGGGGCTGGAGCGGTTTCTCCACGCGATCGAAGTCGATGCGCTCGGCTCCGAGCGCGACGAACCTGGCTGCCTGCGGTTCAACGTGCTCCAGGACGCCGAGGACGACCTGACCTACTACTTCTACGAGGTCTACGAGAACGAAGCGGCGCTGGGCGCGCATCGAGAGGCGCCCCACTACGCCGTCTGGTCCGCCGCGCGAGACACGCTGGACGGCGACATCGAGATCACGCGAACCTCGACGGTCTTCCCCTCCGACCAGGGCTACTGGTCGAAGGACTGAGCGCGACCGGGGACCGGTTCCGGTCCCCGACTTGTTCGGGAGGACCCGCTCGGGCTCCCAGTCCCCGACTCGTTCGGGGACCCGCTCGGCTCCCAGTCCCCGACTCGTTCGGGGACCCGCTCGGGCTCCCAGTCCCCGACTCGTTCGGGGACCCGCTCGGTTCCGGCAACCCCAAGCGGGCCCCTGGATAAACCAGGGGCTGGACCCTCTCCGACCCAACCCGACGGCGATGCAACACCGGATTCTCACGATCACGCAATAGGTAAACTCATATATCTTGATTCGCAATAGCGAACGATTATCGAATCGAACATCTTGCATACCGCATAGGTTTCTCATACGATCCGTGTGGCCTGTGGACCGCGCGATCGCGGTGGCCGGGCCGATCGTTGCCGTTTGAATGGAGATCACGTGCCGCCAGCCAAGCTCCTGAAACGCGTACCCCCCCCCCCCCACTTCGCATGCTCGTTCTAACCTCCGACGCCTGAGCGCCCGCGGCCTCGCCGCGCTCAGCCTCGCCGCGCTCACCCTCGGAGCCCTGGCCGCGCTGCTCTTCGCCTTCGGCTCGCCCGCCGCCCAGGCCCAGACCGCCAACCCCGACGGCGTCCTCTGGCAAGCCAAGATCACGCCCGCTCAGCACAACGCGGGGCATCTGTCGCATATCAACGGCTGGTCGCACGGCGCCTACGGCACCATCGACGGCGCCCGGACCTTCACCGACAGCGGCGCGACCTTCACCTTGAACTGGGTCGCGCACCGGAATGGCACCGGCATCACGGACAGCACCGCCATGCTGCTCAGGATGAGCGTCAGCCAGTCAACTGCGTTCGCCGAGGCCACGCTCTGCGCCGGCGATGTGGCAGTGACGATTCCAGCGCGCAATGCCGCTACTTCGCACGATTTTGCCATTACCCACAGCAGTGTGACCGCGACGCCGCCCTGGACCAACGGCGTGGCGGTCGGCGTGGGCATCGTCCGCTCGCCGGCGACCTGCGCCTCGATCACCACCGGCATCGTCTGGCAAGCCGCGATGACGCCCGGCAGCGATTCAAGCTCGCCTGGTTTGACCGGATACTCGACCGATACCAGCAGCTACGGGAGCTTGTCCCCCGGGGCGACTTTCACCGAGGGCGGCTCGACCTTCACCGTCGATCGGTTGAGGCACAGTGACGCTGACAACGCCATTGCACTTGCGCTCAGTATCAATCCAGCAACTACCTTTGCCGACATGACGCTGTGCGCCGGGGACTTGTCGCTTACGATATCTGGGAGAACGACCCCAGCCGGGTCGCTTGGCATTACCATCGGTCATATCACGACGCCACCCTGGACGATCGGCACGCCGGTGACGGTGGGCTTCGTCCGCGCCCCATCGACTTGCGCCTCGCTCGCGCCGCCGCTGCCGACGGGCGTCGTCTGGCAAGCCGAGATCACGCCCGCTAACAACCCAGTTTCGAATTCCAACACGAATGGATGGTCTCAAGGCGCATACGGAAGCATCAACGGCACCCGCACCTTCACGGAGGGAGGGGTGACCTTCACCGTTGACAGTGTGGTGCATAATCGCGCCGCCGCCTTTGTACAGTTCTTGATAAAACGCAGCTCGTCAACCGGGTTTGCGGCGTCAACACTGTGTGCCGGAGATCTGTCGCTGCCTGTTCTTGGCGCGCCAATCGGCGTTGGCGACATTGCCCTGCTTTCATCCGGCTCTCCGATCACTTCGACGCCGCCCTGGACGATCGGCATGCCGGTGACGGTCGGCATTGTCCGCGCTCCGGCGACCTGCGCCACGCTGACGACGGCGGTGACGCTGCCGACGAGGGTCGGCACGATGCCCAACCTCAACCTCCAGCTCGGCGGCTCGCAGCAGATCAACGTCGCGCCGTACTTCAGCGGGACGTCGCCGACCTACTCGGCGATCTCAAGCAACCCGTCTGTCACCGGCGTGGGCGTGGTCGGCTCGACTCTGACCGTCCAGAACCTGGCTGCGGGCACGGTCACGGTCACCGTGACCGCCACCAACTCCGCCGGCTCGATCGACCAGAGCTTCAGCGTCACCGCGACCGGCGGTCCGCCGCCTCCACCTCCGCCGCCGCCCGAAAGCACTTCGCGTCCGAGCCAGCCGCCGCCGGACCCGCCCAACTTCGCGCGCAATCAGGTCCAGTGGAGTTCCGAGGGCGGGATGCAGCCGCTGCCCGTTTCAATCAGGGAGATCAGTGCGAACAAGCCCTCGGGCGCGTCGGGATCGGTCGACCTGAGCACGATCGCGGCCTCGGTGCGCGAGCAGTTTCAGTCGCACTCCCGCGGCTACTACCTGACGACGCGCGTGTTCGGCCTCGATGAAGGATCCTCGCTGGTCCGGCGAGCGCCCGGCGGCTCGCGCTGGATCGCGGACGGAGACGGCCAGCGCTACGAGGTGGTCGCCCGATCGTCCTTGCTGCTGGTCAAGATCTGGCACATCTACTATCACCCCGGCCGCGGTCACAACACGATCGAGCTGCTCGGCGACACCTTCCTGCCGAGGCGCGACAACCGCCTGACCGAGGCGGTCGAGATCTGCCTGCCCGCCCCGTCGAGGAACGCCGATCGGGTCCGCCTGGCCGTCAAGGGCCGCCTCGATCCACACTGGACGGTGCTCGAGACAACAGTCGAGGACGGCATGGTCTGCGCCGACACCGTGAGGGTCGCGTGGCTGGCCATGGCCCTCGCCCCCGAAGACGAGGCGTCCTAGCGTCGCACGGCGTTGGCGGTCCCGCCGCGCAGGGTCGAGGAGAGCGGAAGGGGATGACTCCCTCTCCTTCAGGAGACCTGTGCGTAAACCCGAGCTTCAATGCGATGGCGCACTGCTCCCAGTCCCCGACTCGTTCGGGGACCCGCTCGGCTCCCCGTCTCGTACCTGGTAGATCGCCGGTAGTGCCGAACGGGAACGGGTCCCCGAATAAATCGGGGACTGGACCGGGATGCTTTACGCGCAGGTCTCCTCTGGGAGAAGCCTGCCCCGTGCTTGACACGGGGGGCTGGGGTGAGGGTCCGGCGCGGCGTTAGTGATCTGGTCGTGTGGCCTTCCTGGGTCGCGGAAGGCCCTCACCCTAACCCTCTCCCTCGGGGAGAGGGGATCGGAGCCGAGCGGGTCCCCGAACGAGTCGGGGACTGGGGAGTCGTTAGCGAGCCGCTCGCGGGCGGCTCGGCGCTGCTTCTCGCGATTGCTGATGAACCGGCGGTGAGGAGTGGCCCCAACGGGATTCGAACCCGTGCTACCAGCTTGAAAGGCTGGCGTCCTAGGCCTCTAGACGATAGGGCCGACCAGTTCTCAGCTTACACCGCGACCATGTCTCGGCCGGAGACCGTCTACCGACCTGTCAACTCCGACATTGCGGCGGCGAAGCCCGGCGCTGCGCCCTCGAGGTCCCGCTGCTCGACGCAGTAGGAGATGCGGAAGTAGCCCTCCATGCCGAAGCCCCGGCCGGGCACGACGAGCACGCCGTGACGCTGCAGCGCCGCGACCAGCTCCAGTTCGTCGGGGACCGGCGACCTGGGGAACATGTAGAACGCGCCCTCGGGCTTGCGCACGTCGTAACCCGAGTCGGTGAGCACGCCGTAGAGATAGTCGCGCTTGTCGCGGTAGTCGGTTGTGTCGATCGTGACGGTCTGCAAGTTGCGCACCACGTGCTGCATGATCGCCGGCGCGTTGACGAAACCCAGCACCCGATTGCAGAAGATCATCGCGTCGAGCAACTGGGCGCCGCTGTCGGTGGCGGCGTAGTCGGGATGCACGGCGATGTAGCCGATGCGCTCGCCCGGCAGCGCCAGGTCCTTGGCGTGCGAGGTGACCGTGAGCGTGCGCTCGTAGGATCGCTGCGGGAACGGGTAGACGTGCTCGTCGAAGAGGATCTTGCGGTACGGCTCGTCGCTGACCAGGAAGATGTCGGTCCCGAACTCGGCCGATTTCGCATCGAGCAGGCGGGAGAGGTCGTCAATGAACGACTGCGGATACATCGCGCCGGACGGATTGTTGGGCGAGTTGACAATCACCAGGCGCGTGCGCGCCGAGAGCTTGCTCGCCAGCTCGTCAAGGTTGGGGATGAACTGCTCGTCGCAGCCGACCACGACCGGGGTGGCGCCGTGATTGGTCGCGTAGAAGAAGTACTCGCCGAAGTACGGCGCAAGGATCACCACCTCATCCTCGCGGTCGCAGAGTGAGTGGATGATGATGTTAAGCGCGGCGGCGGCGCCGACGGTCATCACCACGTCGTTGGGGCCGTAGCTGAGCCCGGTCTCGTCGGAGAGCGCCTCGGCGACGGCCTGTCGAGTCTCGACGTAACCGGCGTTGGGCATGTAGCGGTGCGAGCCCGGCGCGTCGCTGGCGGCGACTCGGCGCAACTCGTCGAAGAACTCCGGCGGCGGCTCGGTGATCGGATTGCCGAGCGAGAGATCGAAGACATTCTCGGCGCCGCGTTCCTGGCGCAGCTCGATGCCCAGCTCAAACATCCGCCGGATCCAGGAGCTGTCCTCCATGCCGCGCTGAATATCGGCCGCGATCACCATTGCTCAGACCTCCCCGCCTGTGTCTGCGTCTGTGTCCTGGACGCTGCGAGCAGGCTACCCCAGCTCCCGTTCGAGCAAGTCACGGCTAAAGTCGCCGATCTCGTCCCGGATGCGGCGGAAGACGTCGGCGAGCTCGGCTTCGCTCATGTTCGGATCATCCGGGTCCTCAAACGAGCGGTGCAATGTGCGTCTCGCCCCGGGGAAGACGGGACAGGACTCGCGAGCGGAATCACAGACGGTGAGGACCAGGTCGAACTCGTCGTCGAGATACCGATCGACATGGTCGGAGGTGTGCCCGGAGATATCGATGCCGACCTCGGCCATCACGCGGATCGCGATCGGATGCACGCCCTTGGGCTCAGTGCCGGCGCTGGCGACATCGACGCGGTCGCCGCCGATCCGTCGCAGCCAACCATGCGCCATTTGCGATCGGGCGCGATTTCCGGTGCAGATCACGAGGATGCGAACGGGCGGGTCGGTCATGGTGACACGGTAACGGCGATCCGAGGTTCGTCGTTAGAGACAGAATCGCATCGCCATCACTGGCAATGAGAGGCATACACTCCGACTTGGGAGGCGGTGGATGAGCCAGCAACGGGGGTATCGCCGACGCCCGGGTGATGTGGTCCTGCGCAGGGCGCGTCTGCAGCCGGAGCGTGTGCGCGCCACGCCGCGTCGACGATTCCGCATCACGCCGCGCTCGTGGATGGTGGTGGTGCTGTTTGGCGTGGTGATGCTGATCGGCGGCGCGTTGCTGCACTTGCCGTTCGCCACTGAGTCGGGCGAGTCGATCCCGTTCCTTGATGCGCTCTACACGTCGGTCTCGGCGGTCAGCGTGACCGGTCTGACCCGATTCGACACCCAGGAGACGTTCTCCCACTTCGGCGAGTTCATCACGCTGGCGCTGTTCCAGCTCGGCGGACTGGGCGTGACGATGTACGCCGGCGTGCTGATCGTGCTCGCGGGTCAGCGTCTGGGGATGCGGGGACGCGCGTTCTTTGGGCTGGAACTGATGACCACCGGAATCGACGGCTCCGGCGCGTCGATCTTGCTGCGGCGCGTGATGATCTACACGGCGGTGATCGAATTCATCACCTTCATCCTGCTGCTCCCCTGGTTCGTGATTGCACAACCGGGCGGGGTGTCGTCCGAGCGCGCGATCTGGCTGTCCGTCTATCACGCAATCTCGGCGTTCAACAACGCGGGATTCGATCTGATGGGCGGCAGCAACAGCTTCGCCGGCCAGGCTCACGCGGTATGGCCGATGCTCGTGATGGGCGTATCCGCATTCCTGGGATCGCTGTCGTTCCTGACCGTGTTCAACGTCCGGCAACCGCGCCGACGCTGGACGCTCGACACCAAACTCGTGCTCACCGGGATGGGCCTCTTGTTGGTCGTGGGAATGGCCTTCTTCCTGATCGCCGATTGGTCGCGATTGTTCGCCGACCAGAATGCGGGATCGAAGCTGGTCAACTCGCTCTTCCTCTCGGTCAACCGGACCACGGGCATGACGACCGTCCCGCTCGACCAGGCGAGCGACGATACATCGCTCGTGATGATCATGCTGATGTTCATCGGCGGCGCCTCCACGTCTACGGCGTCGGGGATCAAGATCGGATCGTTCATGGTGGTGACGTTCGGGGTCATCTCCGCGCTGGTTGGATCGCCGAGGGTCGTGGCCTTCGGTCGTGAGATTCCCGCCTCGGTGGTGCTGCGCGCGAACGCGCTGGTCCTGATCGCGTTGGGTGGCTATGCGTTCGGTCTGCTGCTCTTCATCGCCGTCGACCCGAACGTTGAGATGCTGCCGGCGGCCTTCGACGTGATGTCGGCGCTCGCCAACTGCGGTTGGACGCAGGGCGCGTCTCAAACCGCAACACAGGCGGGGGCCAATATCCTGATCCTGATGATGTTCGTTGGCAGGCTGGGACCGCTGGTCATCACCAGCCTGATTCCGGATCGGCCGCGGGAACGCTTCCGCTATCCAAATGAGCAGGTCAGGATTGGATAGGAGCCAACATGCAGGTGGCTGTGCTGGGATTGGGTCGGTTCGGGGCGCACCTGGCCGAGACATTGGACGATCTGGGCCACGACGTGCTCGCCATTGATCTCGACGAAGGCAACGTCAACGAGACCGCCCCCAAAGTGACCGACGCTCGCATCGCCGACATCACCGACATCGACGCCTTACGGGCGTTGGCACTCGCAGATGTTGACGTCGCGGTCGTCGCCACGGCGGAGCTGGAGGCCTCGGTGCTGGCGATGATGAACCTGCAGCAACTCGAAGTGCAGATGGTCTACGCCAAAGCGTCGAGCGACCGCCACGAGCGCATCCTGCGTCTGCTCGGCGCCCAACGCGTGATCCGTCCGGAGCGGGACGGCGCGGAGCGATTCGCCCACATGATCCAGGTCGCGCTGGCCAGCGACTTCCTGCCTCTGACCGCCAGTTACGGCATCGGCGTGTTCCCCGTGCCGGCGACGTGGATCGGCCAGACAATCGAGTGGGCCCTGGATCGCGCGGGCAATCGGCGTCTGATCGCGGTGGTGCGAGGAGAAGAGGTGCTGCTCAATCCGGTGATGTCCGAGCACGTGCTCGTCGGCGATCGGTTCGTCCTCTCCGCCCGCGACGACGAGCTCGGCCAACCGCTGGACGGTCGGCGATAGCGGACGTCGACCGGTCAGTGCGGGCGACCACAAGGGTCGCCCCTACATCCCTGCAGACGGCTGCGCCGCTCAACCGGAAGCGCGCTTCCACCTGGTTATGGGCCTTGATCGGGACGCCGGATAACCCTGACCCCGTCCGGCGGGAGAAGGCAGCACACACGACAAACGGCCGATGCTGGGCATCGGCCGTTTGCGATGGGTTTGGTAGCGGGAGTGGGATTCGAACCCACGACCTCCAGGTTATGAGCCTGACGAGCTACCGCTGCTCTATCCCGCAACGCGGGATCACAGTGAAGAGATGCGCACGTATGTAGTTGACGCATGCCTGATGCTGCGCTGCGCCTGCCAGCACGGTGCAAATCGCGCTGCGCATAAGGTACGCGCTGCAGTTGCTGCGCGTGGCGTAGGGCAGGTCAAGCCATTCGGCCATTAGTACGACTCAGCTGCACCCGTTACCGGGCTTCCACCTGTCGCCTATCAAACGGGTCGTCTTCCCGTGGCCT
>DAOUKQ010000016.1:0-2585 GCA_034421135.1 Dehalococcoidia bacterium | reverse complement strand
GGCTGCGAGCAGACGCGGTTCATCGCGTACCAGCAGGTCGGGCAGATCATCGAGAACGGCGGCGCTTACTACCTGACTCGCCTGGCCGGGCTGGGTCGCGCGCTTGAGTTCGCGTTCACCGGACACCTCGACGGGCCAACTGCGGCGGAGTGGGGCGTCCTCAACCGGCTTGTCCCCTCAGAAGACCTGGAGTCGGAGGTTCGCGCCCTGTGCGACCGGATCATGCGCAACCCGCCCATGGTCTCTTGGATCAACAAGCGTGTGATTCGGGCGGCGATGGACAGCACACTTGAGACGACGGCGGTGCTGACCTCGAACGCTTCGCCGATCCTCGCCACCTCGGCCGATGCCGACGAGGCGCGCGCTGCTCTGCGCGAACGCCGCCGCCCCGAATTTGAGGGCCGCTGAGCCCGGAGAGGAGCACGAGATGACCGATGCCACGTTCGCGCGATTCCGAGGCAAGGTCGCGCTGATCTCCGGCGCGGGGGCCGGCATCTGCCGCGCCAGCGCCGTAATCATCGCCGCCGAGGGCGGGAACGTCGTCGCCGTCGACATCAACCAGGAAGCACTCGAGGGCCTCCTACAGTCGCTCAACGCGATGAGTGAGGGCGAGCACTCCATTTACTGCGCCGACGCGCTCGAACAGGCCGAAGTGGACGCGGTCGTCGCCGACGTGATCGACCGCTACGGCCGCATCGACATCCTGATCAACGGCGTCGGTGGTTCGACGATCATCGCTAACTCCGCGGCGACGGCCGACGAGCTGACGATGGAGGAATGGCAGCAGGTGCTGGACTTCAACCTCAGCGGCACCTTCCTGTTCTGCCACGCCGTGATTCCTCACATGACCAGGCAGGGCGGCGGCAAGATCGTCAACTTCGCCTCGATCGCCGGACGCGGCAAGAGCGCCAGCAGCTCCTCGGCGTACGCAGCGGCGAAAGGCGGAATCATCGCCTTCACGACCAAGCTCGCGCTGGAGGTGGGGCCATCGGGGATCAACGTGAACGCGATTGCGCCTTCGGCGACGCTGACCGAACGGATCCGCCGTCACTGGGAAGGCCGTCCGGCTGAGCTGCGCGAGCGCGCCGTCACCGGAACCCCGCTGGGCCGGCTCGCCGAGCCGATAGATCAGGCCAACGTGGTCTGTTTCCTCGCGTCGTCACACGCGGACTTCGTCACGGGCGTGACGATCGACGTGACCGGCGGAGCCTAGAACTTCCCCGACTTCATCACCGGCAAGACCTCTTGAGCGAAGAGTTCCATCGAGCCCAGCACCTGTTCCTGGGACAGATCGCCGAACCAGAAGTTGGCGTTGAAGTGGTCAGTGCCCATGACCTCGCGGAGCTGCTCGATCTTGGCGATGCAGGTGTCGGGTGTTCCCATAACGAAGTAGCGGTCGAGCAGTTCCTCTGCTGTCGGCTCCGTGTCCAGCGGGATGGCGACCGCTTGACCGTGGTCGACGCGCGCCAGGCCTTGCCTCAGGCTCAGGGTCACGCGCATGTTCCATCGCGCCTGCTCGACGATCGCGGGCAACTCCGACTCGTCGTGCGTCACATAGACCGGCCGCTGCGTGCTCACGCGGACGGACTCCCGTTGCTCGGCATCGGGGATGGCCCCTTCAAAGGTCTGCCGGAACTCGGCCAGCCGCTCGATCGGGATGCCGAAGCCGCCTGAGACCAGGTTGAACCCGCGCTCGGCGATGGCGGCAATCGACTCGTGGCTCTGTCCGACCACCCAGATCGGCGGATGTGGCTGTTGGAGCGGCATCGGAAATATGCTGGTCTCATCGAAGCAGTAGTACTTGCCCTCGTGAGCGAACGGCTCTCCGGCAAACGCCTTGAGCAGGATGTCGACCGACTCGTCGAAGCGTTCCCGGCTCTCATCGAGCGTGTGGCCCAGCCGGTCGAACTCGTAGCGCTGGTACCCGCGTCCCAGCCCGACATCGAGACGTCCGCCGCTCAGCACGTCGGCTGTGGCGATCTCCTCGGCGACGACCAGCGGATGATGCAGCGGAAGCACGACAACCGCCGATCCGACCCGGATCCGTTCGGTGTGAGCCGCGAGGTGCTGAGCGAACATCAGCGGTCGCGACAGGTAGCCGTAGGTCGAGAAGTGATGCTCGGCACACCAGATGCTGTCGAAGCCCAGCCGATCCGCGGCCTGGGCCATCTCGGTGGCTCGCGCGAACACCTCGGCATGGTTCTGCGCCCCAGGAGACTGCAACAAGAGGAAAGTTCCGCAATCCATCAGGCCCGCTTCCGATTCGGCGCTCCGGCGACTCGTTCTGCCGAGGCAGGTTAGCGCGGACCGTTGAGGGCGCGGTCGAGCGCCGACAGTTCGTCGCTGGTCCAACGCCTGGAGATCTCGGCGTCCGGCGCCATGCTCGGCGAACCGTGGTACGCGCCCGGATAGACGCGCAACTCTGTCGGCACGTCGGCGGCCAGCAACGCCTGCGCGTAGGCGATGTCCTCGTCGAGGAACAGGTCAAGCGTGCCCACGTTGATGTAAGCCGGCGGCAGGCCCGCTAGGTCAGTCGCGCGCGCAGGCGCTGCATACGGGGACACGTCGTCGCCACCGGCGTTTCC
>DAOUKQ010000015.1:0-5121 GCA_034421135.1 Dehalococcoidia bacterium | reverse complement strand
CCAGACCGATCAGATCGGGTGTCGTTGCATCGGCTCGAATCGCGGCTGCGCGGGCCAGCAGATCACGCTCGTCGGCGGACTCAGGATTGGATAAGCGCTCAACCACGACAGGCCGTGTTTGATACCAGCGTCCTCGGGAGGCCGCCGCTGGGAACACGGACCGTCGCGGTTTGACGTTGACGCCTTCCAGACGTAACGCGAACTCGGTGCGTCCGTCGCCCATACGGCGGGCGATCACGCGTGTCTCGAATCCGTTGACGTCGACCGGCGAACTGACGACCCAGTTGTCATGCTCGATGCTGGCTCGAAGAAAGCGGGCCTTCGGAAACCTGACGCCGTGCTCGGTCTGAATACCAAACTCGAGCCTGCCGCTCTCGTGCAGTCGCGCCCGTACCTCTAGCGAGAAGGTGGAAACGGGTTCGGCTGCCGAGCCAATGCCGACGAGTAACGCGGCGCCCAGCAGTCCGATTAGGATTGCCAGCAGCGGCGCTGTTGTCGTCCGCGCCATTGGTCGGGCACCAGACTCTATGGCTTACCCGCCGAACGTCTCGCCGTCGAAGCGATCGATGGTTGTGAAGCCCTCGACCGGACCTCGCTTGAGCCTGGTGAGTTGTTTGACCGGCTTGCCGATTGGCAGGAAGGCGGCGATTGCGTAATGGTCCGGCAGGCCGAGGATCGGTTTGAGTTCGGGTTCGTTGGCGATGGGGATGGTGGTCAGGGTTCCGCCGAAGCCCTGGTCGCGGGCCATGAGCAGGAGGCTCCACACGAAGGGGTAGATCGAGCCCCCGGAGATCACGCCGACGCGGTCGAGTTCCTTGTCCACGGAGGCGACGACGCCGAGGTCGACGCAGACGGCGAGGAGCACGGGCGCGTCGATGTAGGGGTCCATCAGTCTTCTCGGCATAGGCATGCTGGCGGCCGACTCGTCGGTGACTGAGGATGGGAAGGCGGCGTTCCATGGGCCTTCGCCGGCCTGCTGCATTGCCATGTAGCGCTTGGCCGGACGCTCGGCGGCCTGAGCAATGGCGGTGCGGATTTCAGGGTCTCGGACGACGATCACATGCCAGCCCTGGCGGTTGCCTCCGGAAGGCGCGAAGCGGGCGTGTTCGAGCATGCGCTCGATCGCTTCGTCGGGGACGGGGTCGTCGGTGAACTGTCGGGCGGCGAAGGTGGTGCGGATGACCTCGGCGATGTCCATGACGGCTCCTACAGTGAACTAGTCCCAGAGCGGAGTCTACGTGAGCATCGTCGAAGCGATTGTCCTTGCCGTGGTCCAGGGGCTGACCGAGTTCCTGCCGGTCTCGTCGAGCGGACACCTGGTCCTGACGCGCTGGCTGTTCGGTTGGAACGACCCGGGGCTCGACTTCGACGTTGCCGTGCATATCGGGACGCTGGCGGCGATTCTGTGGGCGTTTCGGCGTGAGGTGTGGGGTGTGATGTCCAGGCTGCGCTCGGACGAGGGCTCGATCGAAGGACTGCGGCCGCGTCGGCTGATCTGGCTGGGCCTGATCGGCACGGTTCCGATCGTGATCGTCGGTGGATTGTTCTACGAGTCGCTCCAGGATGAGCTGCGCGATGCGACGGCGGCGGGCGCGTTTCTGCTCGTGACCGGGACGCTGATCGGAGGAGCCGAATGGCGATTGCGTCGAGCCGGCCCGAGTTCCGAGATCGGGCGGTTGAGCGGTCGCGGATCGCTGGCGATTGGCGTGGCACAGTGCCTGGCGGTGCTGCCGGGCATCTCGCGCTCGGGGATGTGCATGGTTGCCGGGATGGGGCTGGGCCAGTCGCGAGAGGCTGCTGCTCGGTGGGCGTTCTGGCTGTCGATGCCGGCGCTGGCCGGGGCGGGTGTGCTTGCGGTGGCCGCGTTGATCAATGAGCAGGCGTCGGTTGAGGCCGCGGCGCTGGTCGTGGGCCTGGTGGTCTCGTTCGCGACTGCGCTGCTTGCGATCCGGGCGCTGCTGTGGCTGGTCCGTGGTCGGTCGCTGGTTCCGTTTGCTGTCTACTGCCTCATCGCTGGCCTCGCGGTGCTGATTGCGAGAGCGGCGGGCGGCTAGGGCCGGACGCCGTAGAGCGGCTTGCGGTCCAGTTCGTAGGGCAGCACCTTGTAGGCGCGCTCGACGAACTCCTGCAAGTAGCTTCTCGTTTTGCGCGGATCGATGATCTCTTCGATTCCGAATGTCTCGGCGGTGCGGAAGACGTTGCGCAATTGACGCAGGTCGGCCTCGATCTCTTCGCGCTTGGCATCGGGATCGTCGGCATTGGCGATCTCGCGGCGGTAGGCGGCGTCGACTCCGCCTTCGATGGGGATGGAGCCCCATTCGCCAGAGGGCCAGCCGAGTCGGTAGTTGAGCCGGGTGGGATTGCCGGTCGCCATGCCGGCCATGCCGTAGCACTTGCGGATCACGATCGTTAGCTGCGGGACGGAGGCCTGCAACCCGACCCACATCGCTCTCATCCCGGCGCGCAGTGTTCCTTCTTGTTCGGCCTGCTCGCCGATCATGAAGCCGGGCACGTCGACGAGGTAGACGATGGGGATATGGAAGTAGTTGCAAAGCTCGAGGAAGTGAGTCTGTTTGTCGGAGCCGTCGCGGTCGAGCGCTCCGCCGTTCTTGCGCGGGTTGTTGGCGACGATGCCGATTGGCAGGCCGTCGATGCGGGCGAACCCGGTGATGACCGCGGTGCCCCAATGGGGCTTGACCTCGAAGAAGTCGCCGCCGTCGGTGACCGAGCAGATCAACTTGTGCATCGAGTAGGGACGGCGGGTGTTGCGCGGGACGAGGTCGATCAAGGCCTCGCCCGCGCCCTCGGGCGCATCGACTGTCGGCGCCGCGGGCGGCAGTTCGTTCACGTTGTCGGGCAGGTAAGAGAGCATTGAGCGGATCTGGCGGAAGGCGTCGTGCTCGTCTTCGGCTTCGTTGTCGATGCAGCCCGAGGTGTGGACGTGGACCTGGGAGCCGCCCAGGGACTCGTTGGTGACCTCGTGGCCGATGCCGCGCTTCACGACCGGTGGACCAGCGGCGAACATGGCTGAGCGGCCTTTGGTCATCACGCTCCAGTGGACCATCATGGCGCGGCCCGAGGGCCCGCCGGCGATCGCGCCGAGGACCGCGCCGAGCACTGGCACGTTCTGCATGGCTTCGATCGAGGTGACGAAGGAGCGTCCCGTGCCAGCGCCGTTGGGCAGATATGTGGTGCCCATCTTCTTGGTCGCGCCGACGTTGGCTCCGGCGCCATCGATCAGGAGGATCATGGGGATCCGGTACTCGAGCGCCAGCTCCTCGCAGAAGCCGCCAAGTCCACCCTTGGAGCGCTGCATAGGAAAGAGGGCGGAGCCGCCCTGGATGGTGAAGTCTTCGCCGCCGACCGCGACGGGGCGACCGTCGATCTTGCCGATGCCCATGACGTATGAGGCGGGCGAGAAATCGACCAGCTCACCGTCCTCGTATTCGCCGAGTCCGGCCAACGCACCGACTTCGTGAAAGGAGCCAGGGTCGAGCAGTTGGTCGATGCGCTCGCGTACCGTCAGGCGGCCGAGGCGGTGCTGACGCTCGATTCGGTCGGGCGTGCCGCCCCGATTGGACAGTTCTGTCCGTCGGCGCAGTTCCTCAACCTCAGGTTCCCAGACCATGATTCACTCCAGACCTTCACATACGCTGGGCAGAGTCTAGGTTGGAGGCTGAGAGGCGCGGCCATGGCGAACTTCAAGAATCGGTTACACGAACAACTGGCCAAGCGCACGGCGCGGAACGCGTTCCGCGAAGCGGGTCCCGATGCAGACGAAGTGACGGTCTGGTGCGACGTCATGAACGTGTCGTTCACGTCGGCAGACGAAGACGACCTGCGCGCCCAATTCGAGGCGCACTACAAGTCAGCCGAGTACCGGATGGCGACGCAGTTGCCGATGCACAAGCAGCGCTCGGGGAACTGAGAGGCGGAAGAGGGACTTATGACCACAGCGTTGGGCGGACTACGGGTCGTCGATATCTCGGAAGGGCTGGCGGGGCCGTTCGCGGCGAAGCTGTTGGGCGACCTGGGCGCGGACGTGATCAAGCTGGAACCGCCTGGGGGCGATTCCGCTCGACGACGCGGTCCCTTCGCCGGCTCCGAGGACATCGAGGCTTCCGCGCCGTTCCTCTACGCCAACACGTCGAAGCGCAGCGTGGTGATCGACCCGGCCGACGCCGACGATCTGTCGCTGAGGGCGGGCTTGCTTGAGCATGCCGACGTCGTGATCTCGGGCGAGACGGAACCGCAACTGGCAGCGCAGGGACTGGGCTACGAGCAACTGGTGGCGCGGAATCCTCGAGTGGTCCTGACGACGGTGACGGGCTTCGGGTCGGACGGGCCGTATGCGGGCTGGCGGTGGAACCATCTGGTTGCCGGAGCGCTGGGTGGATTCACATATCTCTGCGGTCGTGAGAGCCGGGAACCGGTGCAGTTGGGCGCGTCGGTCACCGAGACGTTGACCGGGGCGTACGCGGCGGTCGCTTCGCTGATTGCCGTTCATGGAGCGCGGGTGCTCGGCCGCGGTGATCATGTTGACGTGTCGGCGATTGAGGCGGCGATCAATGCGGCGCTGCTTCCGGTGCAGCGTTACGACTACACCGGCGACAGCGGGGTTCGGCGGGCGGATATCGGGCCTTCTCCCTCGTTCATCCTGCCGACGTCGGACGGCTTTGTCGGGGCGAACACGCTTACGCAGGCTCAGTGGGAGATGATGTGCCAGTTCTTCGGGCAGCCTGGCCTGGTGGACGACCCGCAATACGCGGATGGCTGGTCGCGGATGGCCAACTCTCGCTCGCTGGCTGGTGAGCTGGCCGAACTGACACGCGGGCGCACCGCAGAAGACGTGTTCCATGACGCGCAGACGTGGCGAATTCCGTTTGGGCTGATTCCGACGCTGGCCGATGTGGTGAATCTGCTGCCGCATCGGGAGCGGGAGTTCTTCTTCGATTTCGAGCATCCGCGCGCCGGCCGGGTGCGAATGCCGGGTGTTCCCTGGATGTTCGGGGATGAGCGGCCGGTTGGGTCGAGGACTCCGTTGCTGGGCGAGCATACGGAGGAAGTGCGAGCGGAAGTGCGGCAATGGGCGGGGGAACCCCCTCAGTCGCTCCGCGACAG
>DAOUKQ010000014.1:0-3710 GCA_034421135.1 Dehalococcoidia bacterium | reverse complement strand
AGCCGAACCGTATCGCCGGCAGACCAATCCAGGCTGGCGACGCCGATGTTGCTCAGCAGCCAGCGCGCCCGATCGCTGTCAAGCTGGTCCGCCAGGTACTCGGCATTGTCGAGGGACAGTACCAGGCCGTCCACGTACAACCTGAGGTCCCGCTGAATCTGCGTCCAGTCCATGTCTAGCCTCACGATGACCGCGTTGGCCTCGCGATCCCAGACGAGGCTGAGGACCCTGGCGCGCACGTCGCCGTAGGCAAGCTCGTCCTCGGTCAGCACCGACGCGTCGTCGCAACCACCGACCGGCACTGCGCTCTGACAGCCGAGCAGGCTGTGTTGCTGGTCGGCGACCGTCAATGTGGCCGACCAGACCGCGCTCTCAGGCTCGGCCGACACGTGAGGAGCGAACAGGATCAGGGCGGCGAGGGCCGGCAGCAGCATCGCGAGCAGCGGACGTAGCGCGAGCCGCAGCCCTGCATGATGCGGAGCGGCGTTACGCCATTGAGCAGCGGTAAGCGACACCGGTGCCCCCCCCAACCTGTGCAATCTCGTGTAAACAATATGCGCGAGCAGAGGAGGAATCAACGAGCGAACGGGCGGGGGAAACATAACCCGAACCTCGCCCGGGCGCATGGGGGATGGAGGGCGCCGCATCGGAGCGCGGTCGCGCGTCTTGACGGGCGCAGAGCTTCATCGAAACACCGCCACACGATGATTTACATCAATTGATATGTATAGATATCTATATCTGTGGAATAGTCGATGCAGGAGGGTCTTGACGCGTTGGACATCCGGCAGAGAAGGGGCGCTGTGAGGAACCGTGAAGACAAGCCGCGTCGCGCGATGCAGCGCTCGCTGCTCGTCCTACTGGCGCTCGTGCTGGGTCTGCTCGCTGCGGCAACTGTGGACGGGCAGGAAGTGCCGACTCACCGCTTCTACGGCCTCAAGGGCGATGTCACAATCGACGGTCAACCCCTTGAGCCGGGCGAGACGATCATCGCCTGGCACGGGGATCGGGAGATCGGGCGCACGACGGTGCTGGCGGACGGCAGCTGGCTGATCGACGTGCAGGTCGAGCAGTTCCCTGATCGCTGTTCTGTCCGCTTCAGCGTCCAGAGCGTCGTCGGTACTCATTCATGGACCAACTGCAATCTGCGGGTCAAGATGGCGTTCGAGGACGGCAAGCAGGTCGAGCCGGACCCTCCGTCCGTGGAGGATGAAGACGACTCGACCGATGAAGCGGACGACGAGGCCGAACCAGTAGAGGAGGATGATCAACCGGCAGACGAAGACGTCGAGCTGGACGAGGACCCAGCCGCGCCCGAGGACGATCAATCGGCGGACGAAGATGTCGAGCTGGACGAGGACCCAGCCGAGCCCGAGGACGATCAGTCGGCAGAGGACGAGGACGATCAACCGGCGGACGAAGATGTCGAGCTGAACGAGGACCCAGCCGCGTCCGAGGACGATCAGGCGGCAGAGGACGAGGACGATCAACCGGCGGACGAAGATGTCGAGCTGAACGAGGACCCAGCCGCGTCCGAGGACGATCAGGCGGCAGAGGACGAGGAGGAACGCTCCGAGGACAGCCAGGAGGAGGAGACGGACGAACCGGCTCAACCGGAACGCGTAACTCCGAAGGCGCCGAAAACCGGCAGCGGAGGCCTGCTCGCGCGCGGAACCGGCGTTGCCTCATGGGTCTCGGCGGCCGCGGCCGTCGCGCTCTCTGCGTTGCTGTTCGCCTACCGACGCAGGCGATCGCAGGGCGGCGAACGCGGAAACTCGCGGCGCTAGCTCAAACCGAGCGCGAGGCGTCGTCAGGCGGCTCAACGACCTGCTCGTACCCTCGGGACGGAAGGCGGCGCGAGACCCGGCTCAGGTTCGAGGATTGAACACGGTCGCTACCGTATCTCGAATTTGTCAGGCAGAGGAACGTTGAGCGAACCGATACGGCATGGCACAGCGTCGAGCGCGATGGGCGCTCGGAGTGCCGATGCCGCCATCAACCAGTGGAGGGTCGGCGCGGAGGCTGACCGTGCCGACCCCACGGCTGGGCGAGTTCTCCGGGGGAAGCAGGACGGCGTCGATCACGTGAATCACGCCGTTCGAGGCGACGATGTCCGCGATCACGACCAGCGCGTCGTTGATCCGCACGTTGTCGCCCTCGACGCTGATCGAAACCGACTCGCCCTGGACGGTGACGGCCGATTCGAGCGCGACCACATCGGCGGCGCGGACGTCGCCGGCGACGACGTGGTAGAGCAGGATGGCGGTCAGCGCCGGAATGTCCTCAAGCAGCGCGGCGACTGTGCCTTCGGGCAGCGCGGAGAAGGCGTCGTCGGTCGGCGCGAAGACGGTGAACGGCCCCTCGCCCTGCAAGGTGTCAACGAGGCCCGCTGCTTGTACGGCGGCGACGAGCGTTTCGAAGCGTCCGTCGGCGACGGCGATGTCGACGATCGTGCCCGGCGTCTCCGCTTGCGCCTGCTGCTGCGCCTGATCCTGCGCCTGGTCCTGCGCTTGAGTGTTCTCGGCCGGCTGTTCGGCGGCGGCCTGCTGAACCTGTTGCTGGGGTTGCGGCTGCTGGTCATCCGAACAGGCGACCGCCAGCACGGCAAGCAGCCCGATCAGGGCGACACCTCCGGCTTTCACCACCACTCTGGGCGTCCAACCCACTCTCAGACTGCCTGTCCGTCTTGTTGTCCGTCTTGATCCACCGAGCGTATTGACCTCCCAATCGTGCTTCGGGATTCGTCCGGACTCGCTTTCCGGACGGACATATCGCTCATTGGCGGTGTATGTCCCGCAGATTAGATGGAAATCCAACGCATCATGTCAACTATATTCATCATTAGGACAGACATCTGCGGAAGGTTGCCAACGAATGGACCGTCCACCTGAGACGCAACTGCTGTGCCAGCGGTACACCGCAGCGTTGCTTTCGGGCGACGACCGCGAGGCTGAGCGGGTGGTGCTGGACGCGCTCCAGCGCGGCGTCGGCGCCGACGCCATCTACCTGGGCATCCTGGCCCCGGCGCTGGTTGAGGTCGGCGAAGCCTGGAGGCACGGAGAGCTGAGCATTGCCCAGGAGCACCTGGCGACCAATGTCACACTCGAGCAAATGGGGCATATCCGCGACGCCGTCCGCCGCCGAGAACACATCGCCGCAGAGGTCGTCGCCGCAGAGGTCGTCGTCGCAGCCGTCGCCGGCGAGATGCACTTCATCGCGACGCGGATGATCGCCGACCTCTTCCACTTCGACGGCTGGCCGGTCGTGCACCTGGGCGCCGACACCCCGAGCGCGGACCTGGTCGATCTAGTGCGTGAGCGCGAGTCCGATCTGGTGGTGCTCTCACTCTCCCACCCGGATCGAATCGGCACGGCGCAGGACGCGGCTGAGCGGCTCAAAGCGCTGGCGCACGGACCGGTCGTCTTCGTCGGCGGCGCGGGGATCCCCGATGCGGAGCAAGGCGGGATCGGCGGGGCCGACCTGGTCTCGTCCTCGCCGACGGAAGCGGTTCGCACGGCGCGGGCGTTGCTCGGTATCAGGCGCGAGCGTCCGACACTGGACATTCAACTGGGCGCGCTAGGGCGCCGCGTCCAGGAGCTGCGCAAGCAGCGCGGCTGGAGTCAGCAGCGCCTGGCATCGGCGGCGGGACTCGATCGCACGTACCTGGGGACCGTGGAGCAAGGCAAGCAGAACATCACGATCGGCGCGGC
>DAOUKQ010000013.1:0-2167 GCA_034421135.1 Dehalococcoidia bacterium | reverse complement strand
CCGAGAATCGGTACTGGAGCCGATCCTGAAGCTGCTCTAGCTGCTGGTTCATGGCGGCGCACATATCCAACTCAGTTTACTCAGCTGATCAATTTCGTCGAAGCGCAAGGCTCCGAGAACGCTACAGCGCCTACGGTGGAGACGAAGGAAGAAGTATTGAGCCCCATGCAGTCCATCGCGCTCGAGCATCTCCCTGATCGACTGTTCCTGGCGGTCCGCGAACGTTCCCCCGCCGCGGATTCACTTCTTCATACGTTATGTCATTCCGCCGCGCTTCACCGAGTTCAGCTCTACGCGGTCGGTGGACTGGTTCGAGGTCTACTGCTGAGCGACGAGAGGCTCGGGGAGTCTGTGCTGGACATCGACCTCGCCGTCGACGGCGATCCTGCCGTCTTTCATTCTGCCCTGGAAGAGGCAGACGTGGAGCGGGCGACCATTCACGACCGTTTCGGCACGGCGAGCGTGCAACTTCGGGACGGTACGCGCGTCGATCTGGTCAGGACCAGGAGCGAGCGCTATCCATCTCCGGGCGCGCTGCCTATCGTGTCTCCGGCGCCTATTGAGATCGATCTGCAGCGACGAGATTTCACGGTCAATGCCGCGGCTGTGGCGCTCTCGGGCGAGCGAGTCGGGGAGCTGATCCATCCTCCACTTACGATGCGCGACCTGGAGCGGCGCTTGATCCGGACCCTGCATACTCGCTCGTTTCGGGATGATCCGACGCGCCTGATACGGGCTGCGAGGTATGCGTCTCGGATTGGCGGGACGATCGAGCAGAGGACAGCAGCGGACGGTAGACGCGACCGCCGACATCTGCGGAGCTTGAGCGCAGGGCGATTCGGCGATGCCTGGCGGCTGTTGCTGAACGAAGCAGATTCAACCACCGCACTGGAGTTGGCCCGAGGGCTCAAGATTCCCCAGTCGCGGGAACCGCGTTGGATTGTGCCGTCCGTGGCTGAGCGCACTTCGGACAGTCCAGAGTTGTTCTGGGCGTCGATCGGTCTGCTTGAGCGTGATCCTGCCGTTGCAAGTTGGCTGCCGCGGTCGGTTGGGATGACTGCGCGGGAACGGCGGGCGCTTGAGGCGGGAGGGAAGCTTCGAGGATGCCGACGCTCATTGGGCTCGTTGAGGCGGCCGTCGGCGATCGCTGAATTGCTGGGCGGCTTCCCTGACGACGCGCTTCTGGCGGCGGAACGGGTCTGGAGCGGCGCATCGGGCGCGGCGATTGCTCGTTACAGGCAGCGGCGATCAATGGTTCGGTCGCCGATCTCAGCGGCTCGGCTGATGGAGTTTGGGGTCGAACCCGGACCGGCGATCGGACGATGGCTTGCGAACATCGAAGCGGCGGTCTGGGACGGTGAACTCGATCTCAACGACGCGGCGTCTGTTGCGCGGATGGAACAGCGGATACTCTACTCGCGATGACTACTGATGCTCCCTCGCCTGAGGCCATCTGGCCCTGTTCGGTCTGCGGCGAACCGGCGGCGCCGGACGCTCGCTCCGACTGTTACCGCTGCGGCGAGTATTTTCATCTGCGGCTAACGACGACCGCGAGCGGACCGGACTGCGGCGACGTGTGGATCGACGACGAGGTGATGGCCCTGCAGTTCGCCTGCCGGACGTGCCTGGCCGAGCAGGCAGGTGAGTCGGATCCCGGAGTTGCAGGCCCACCGCCGCCGGTGCAGCAGGAGCCGGTTCAGCGACCGCGGGCGCGCAGGGCTTCAGGCGGCGCGACGGCTCGGGATCTCGCTCGGCGGAGACGCTAGGATGCCTCGCCAGCGTCCTCGGCGGCGGCGCAAGAGAGGTGCGGCAGCAGCGGCCGAGCCGGCGGCTGCTGGGGGCGCAGCGCAGGTTGAGCGGGTTGAGGAGTCGAGACGCCGCTGGTGGCTGCCGACGGCCGGGGTGGTGACGGCGTTGGGGCTGGGTATGTGGGTCGGCTGGGCGTTCTCGGATTTCGGCGGGCTTGTGGAGCAGATCGTTCTGTGGATTGGCGTGCTGATGGCGGGTCTGGGCGGCGGCCGCCTGTTCCGACGCTCGCTCCAGCGACGCCGTGGTCAGCCGCGCTAATCCCGGGTCAGGTTGACGCCGCTGCCCTGAAGCGAGTCGAGGCGAATCACCACGGCGGTGCCGGTGCGTTCCTCGTCGCGAGATTTCTCCAGCGGGTGCT
>DAOUKQ010000012.1:0-62138 GCA_034421135.1 Dehalococcoidia bacterium | reverse complement strand
CTCCCAGTCCCCGACTTGTTCGGGGACCCGCTCGGCTCCCCGTCTCGCACCTGGTAGATCCCCGGTAGTGCCGAACGGGAACGGGTCCCCGAACAAGTCGGGGACTGGACCGGATCGGATTTACGCGCCGGTCTCCTCTGGGAGAGGGGAAATCCTACGATCCCGCCGCCGGGCGCTGGACCAGGACCCAGCCGTTGCCGTCGGGATCGTGGAAGAGGGCTTGGTGACCCCACATCTGCTCGGTGGGCGGCTCCGAGAACTCGACGCCCTTGCTCGACCAGTCCTCGTAGGTGGCCTGGATGTCGTCGGTCCAGAGCACGTAGCCGCTGCTCGACCCGGGCTGCGCGCCGTCCGGATCGAAGGCGCCGAAGTTGGCGAGCACGAACTGTACCTCGTCCTCGGGCAGCTTGACCGTGATCCAGCGCAGCTCGGGACCCATCGGGTCGTCCATGACCTTTTCCATGCCCAGATTCTCGGTGTACCAGCGCAGCGCGGCCTGCTGGTCGGAGACCTGGATGGGAACGATTGAGAGTCTGACAGACATCGGCAGTCCCTTCGTTGGCGGCATTGAGCGTGATCATCGGGTGTGATCATCGCGCGTGATCAATGCGTCACGGCGTCGGGCCGCGACGCGCGTCCTCTTGCCAGGCGAGGACGCTTTGCAGCAGGCCCAGACCGACGAAGAATATCAACAACGACGAGTTACCCGTGCTGATGAACGGCAACGGCAGACCGGTCACCGGAATCAGCCGGACGTTGATCGCGACGTTGATGAAGACCTGGATCGCGATCATCGTGATCATGCCCACTGCCAGGAGTTGCCCTAATGGCTCGCCGGCCTTGCCGACGACCCGCAGCATTCGGAAGAGGAGTAAGAGGAAGAGCAGGAACAATGCCATCGCGCCGACGAATCCCAGCTCTTCGCTGAGCACGCTGAAGATGAAGTCCGTGGTCTGAATGCGAACAAAGTCGAGCTGCGTCTGCGTCCCCTGGGTCAAGCCCTGACCCCAGAGTCCGCCGGAGCCGACCGAGGTCTCGGCCTGGATCACGTTGAACCCCGCTCCCTGAGGGTCGGACTCGGGATCGATGAACGCCCGGATCCGGTCGCGCTGATAGTCCTGCACCCCGGCAGCGAGACCAACCGGGATCAAGCACAGACCGATCGCGGCGAGGATCGCGTAGTGCCGAAGCCGAGCTCCGGCGAAGAGCGTCATCACCAACCAGAGCGCCAGGAACACAGCCGCCGAGCCGGCGTCGGGCTCGATGAACACCAATCCGGCCGGCAACGCGGCGATGGCGAGCGAGAGCAAGAAGACGCGGAACTCCTGCAGCCGGTCGCGATAGTCGGTCAGGAACTTACCCAGACCGATGATCGTCATCAGCTTGCCGATCTCCGACGCCTGCACCACGGTGAAGCCGAGATCGAACCAGCGCCTCGATCCGAACTCTTCGGAGCCGAGAAACAACACCGCGATCAACACCAGGATGCCGAATCCGTAGGCGAGCCAACCCAGCGCGTCGATCAGCCGGTAGTCGACCCGCGTCAGCGCGACCATTGCCAGCGCGCCGACCAGCGCGAAGATGATGTGCCGCTGGACGGCGCTGGACAGCACGACGCCTTCCGAACCTCGCGGCAGCGAGGCCGAGTAGATCACCAACGCGCCGTAGCCGGCCAACGCGAGCGCCGCGATCAGGATCAGCGGATCGAAGTGGCGCCAGGAATGTCCAACCATTGGCCGTCCTTACTTCGATCGTTCCCGGATCGCCTCGTAGAGACGCTGGTCTTCTTCCTCGGTCAGCGCGATCCGCGCGTAAGGCGGCGGCATCGCATTGGAGAGCGCGCCGCTGGTCTCGGCCCAGGCTCTGAGAATCTCTCCTCCCGCCTCGGCGGCGAGGTACCCGGCGGAGAATTCGAAGAACACGGCAATCGCAATCTGCGGATCGTCGAACGGCGCGAAGGCGATGAACCAGCCGTGCGTCGGACCCTCTTCCGATCCCGAGACGGCGGTGCCAACCTGATTGAACTCGGCGGTGCCCGTCTTGCCGCCGACCAGCATCTCGGGCAAGGCTACGAGCGCGTCGTGGCAGGTACCGGCGAGCGTACACAGCGCCATGCCCTCGCGCACGATACGCAGGATCTCCGGATCGACCTCGAGCTGATTGCGCACGACCGGCTGCCAGGGCTGCACGACGCGGCCCTCGGTATCGATCAGCTCCTTCACCACGCGCGGCTCAAAGACCGTCCCGCCGTTCGCGATCGCCGCAGTCGCGACCGCCATCTGCAATGGAGTGACCGTCGTGAATCCCTGGCCGATCGCCATGTTGTAGGTGTCGCCGTCGCGCCATTCCTCGCCGAAGGCCTGCAGCTTCTGCTCGGATGATGTGATCAGTCCCGCCGCCTCGCCGACCAGGTCAATACCCGTCGGGGCGTCGAAGCCGACTTCCCGCGCCCAGTACGCCAGCGGCTCGTTGCCCGCGCCTCGGAACTCGACGTCGCCGGCGACGATGCCGTCCTCCGCGAGCGCGTCGACCCGCGCCTGCTCCACCGGATGACGCGGCGGATTCTCGGGATTGCGGTACGGATGGCCGCCGGCGACGTAGTAGAAGTAGACGTTCGACGATTCAGCCAGGGCCGTGCGAATGTTGTACACGCCCTGCGTCGTGTCGCCGAACCGGTAGACGATTCCGGGCGAGAGTTCGTTGTGGACCTCAAGCACCCCTGGCGAATAGATCAGCGTCTCAGGCGTGATCGATCCCTCTGCCAGTCCAGCGATTGCCGTGACCACCTTGAAGATCGAACCAGGCGGGAACTGATCCTGGATCGCGTGGTTCTTGAGCGGCTGGCCGGGATCGTCCAGCAGCTCCTGGTAGCCGGAGATGGAGATGTCCTCGTAGATGTTGACGTCGTAGTTAGGGATCGAGACCATCGCCAGGACCTGGCCGCTGTGAATGTCGAGCACGACCGAGGATGCGTACAGCGACGCGCCGATGTGATCGGTCAGGATGTCCTGTACGCGCTGCTGGAGTTCGATGTCGATCGTCAGTACCGCGCTCAGCCCCGGCGACGGCGGTTGATTGTCGAGCGTGCGCAAGACGTTGCCCACGGCATCGACCTCGACAATCTGGCGTCCGGCTGTGCCGCGCAACTGCCGCTCATACGCCGCTTCAATCCCCGCTCGGCCGATCTGGTCGCTGTAGAGGTAGCGCTCCCCCGAGAGTTCCTCGTACTCCTGCTCGGTGATCTTGCCGACATAACCGAGGATGTGCCCCAGGAGTTGACCGTGCTCGTAGCGGCGGATCGAGGTCGTCTCCACTTGTACGCCCGGCAGCGTCGAGCGGCGCGAGGTGACTTCGATCACCTGGGCGGGCGTCGGTTCTTCATGGATCAGCAACGGCAGGAACGGGTCGTTCGAGTACTTGCGTTCCCAGATATCCTGCTCAATCGACCAGGCTTGCAAGCCGAACATCTCCGCCAGTTCTTCCGACACATTGGCGACCTCGTTGTCCGGAATCTCCGCGGCGACGAGTCTGATCTCATACGCCGGCGCATTCTCGACCAGGAGATTGCGGTCGGCGTCGTAGATCAGTCCGCGCGCGGGTTGGAGATTGACCGTGCGCACCCGGTTGCTGGCGGCTCGGGCGACATACTCGTCGTGTTGCAGGATCTGTAAGCGGACAAGCTGGACAGTGAGAATGCCGAACAGCAGGAAGATGAATCCGGCCAGGATCCAGACCTTGGCCCGAACCGGAAAGCCGTCGCTGCGATCGAGATGCTGCGCGTACTCGCGAGCGACACCCTCGGATTTGCCCGGTCGCGGTCGGCGCTGCACTTAGAACCCTGCCGATCCCGAAGACGCCCGGATAGTCGCGGCTCCCGATGTGGGAATCCGTACAAACCAGAAGACGACCGCGCCCAGCAACATGTTCCCCAGCAATCCGCCCAGCATCACCGTGCGCAGCGCCGCCAGCCAGTTGACCCCCGACGTGCTCAGCTCCACGGCAATCGCATGAGCGGTGAAGTGCAGCACCGATGCAACGGCGATCAGCACGATGGCAGCGGACCACTCGAGCGCGATCGGTGTGAATCGGCGCGATTCGCGGTACCGACCCCAGGTCAGTGCTACGAACCCGATCGGCGCCAGCGCCGCGACCGACTCGGCCATGCCCTGGTAGGCCAGCAGTCCCAGGCCGATGCCCGCGATCGGGATCATGACCAGCGTTTCAATCGGAGGGCGCACGATGGCCCAGCAGCAGAGGAAGACCAGCACGACCTGCGGCGCTGCGCCGAAGATCGAGAACGACGGGGCCGCGGAGGTCTGAAACACGACCAGGACGAACAACACTCCAGTCAGCAGCAGCCATCGGAGGTAGGGCATCGATCAGCCCCCGTCCGCTTCGATGGCGTCCGCTTCGATGGCGTCCGCCCCGACGATGGTCAGATCGGGAGGCGGAATCGTGAGTTGCACCAGCACCTGTTCGAGCTGGCCCAGCGGCGCGATCGGTTCGAGCACGACGTGGCGGAAGGCGTCCTGCACCGTGCCTTCGGCAGCCGAGACGCGACCGACCGGCAGGCCTTGCGGATACTTGCCGTCGAGTCCCGAAGTGACGAAGATGTGGCCCAACTCAACCTCGGATGTCCAGGGAATGCGGACTTCGAGATTGCCCAACGTGTCGCCGGTCGCAACGACCTCGCTGCGCGAAGGTTGGTGGAACACGCGGATGGCGCTGTCGGGATCGGTGATCAGCCGAACGAACGCCGTGTTCGGACGAACATCGATCACCTGGCCGATCAACGTCCCGCCGCTCGCCAGCACCGGCAGTCCGACTCGCAGCCCGTCGTTGGATCCGCGATCGATGCCGACGATCGTGCGCAGACCGGTCAAGTCGCGCGTGGTGACGTACGCGGTGACGGTCGCCGAGTCGGTCTCGGCCTGAACTTCGAGCAACGCCTGCCGGGCGCGGACCTGGACCTGCAGCTCGCGCAGACGCGCATTCTCCGCTTCAAGCTGCTCGATGCGCGAACGCAACGCGCGGTTCTCGGTGTTGAGCCGACCGAAGTCGTCCAGATCGTTGAGCAGGTTCGAGATCGGTTCGCCTGCCTGCCGGAATGCCCGCTGGACCGGATTGAGCGCGGTCGCGGCCGTGTCTTCGATCGTCGCCGCCCAGCCGATCACGCCCAGTAGCGCGAGCAGGGCGATCAATGCGCCGATGCCCAGGATCCAGCGAATGCGCGCGCCCAGTAGACGGACCAGTGCGCCGATCAAGGGCATGGGGACCCGCCAATCGCGAGGGCGGCCGTCAGCGACGGCCGGCCAGCACCTGACCGTCGCCGGCCGCCAGCGCGCGCGTCTCGGTCAACGCCTCGGCGCAGCCGCGCACGACGCAGGTCAGCGGCGAGTCGGCTCTGAACACCGGGAACTTGGTTTCCTGCGACATACGCCGATCGAGTCCCGGCAGGTGCGCCCCACCGCCGGCGAGCGCCACTCCCTGCTGCATGATGTCGGGAATCAGCTCCGGCGGCGTGATTTCCATCGTGCGCACGACGGCTTCGAGAATCGATGACACTGCGCCGGAGATCGCATCCCGCAGCTCGACGGTCGTGACGTTGACGATTTTGGGCATCGACGTCGACAGGTCTCGCCCGCTGATGGTGACATCGCGCTCTTCCTGCAAGGGGAATGCGGAAGCGCCGGCGATCTTGATCTTCTCGGCCGAGGCTTCGCCGATCTGGATGTTGTGAACCTGCCGCGCGTAGGTGATGATCGCGTGGTCGATCTCGTCGCCGGCGACCCGGGTTGAGGTGCTGACGACCATGCCGCCCATCGAGCAGACGGCAACCTCGGTCGTGCCGCCGCCGATGTCGACGACGATACTGCCGGTCGACTCGAAGATCGGCAGACCGGCGCCGATGGCGGCTGCCATCGGTTCCTCGATCAGATGCACCTCGCGCGCGCCCGCCGATCGGGTCGCCTCGTAGATGGCGCGCTTCTCGACCTCGGTCGCGCCGCCCGGGATGCCGACCATCACGCGCGGACGCCCGATCCCGATCCCGCTGCGTTGCAGCGCTTCGTGAATGAAGTGATTCAGCATCCGCGCGGTCACGTCGAAGTCGGAGATGACGCCGTCGCGCAACGGCCGGATCGCGACGATATGCGCCGGCGTGCGGCCGACCATCGTCTTGGCCTGCTTGCCAATTGCCAGGACGGAGTTGTCGATCCGGTTGATTGCGACGACCGAGGGTTCGTCGACCACGATCCCGCGGCCTCGCACATAGACGAGGGTGTTGGCGGTTCCCAGGTCAATGCCAACATCGGGCGAGAATCGTCGCGCCAACCAGCCGAACGGCGACCAACGCATCAGGACTCCTCAAGCTCCCACGGCGTCTATGCGAACGATAGAGATCGTCCGTCAACGATACGCCCCGGCGGGACTTCCGAAACGACATATTCCAGCGTACTCGTTATCGCCAAGTCGCCGGTACCACCTGAACGTCAATCCCCTACCCGCAAGTTCCGCTCCGGCCTTGTCAAACTTGCGCGTAAACCGACCCGGTCCAGTCCCCGAGGAGAGTTGCGCGTAAATCGAGGGGCTTTACCCCCTCTCCCTCTGGGAGAAGCCTGCCCCGTGCTTGACACGGGGGGCTGGGGTGAGGGTCCGGGTGCCGCTCGTGATCTGGTCATGGGGCCTGCCTGGGTCGAGGAGGGCCCTCACCCTAACCCTCTCCCGCCGGGAGAGGGGACCGGAATGCGATTACGCACAACTCTCCGCGGGGAGAGGGGACGGAACGTGATTACCCAGCGGTCTCCTGATGCGCTTGGAGCCACTCGCGTGCGAGACCGGGTTGTTCGAACACGCTCACGAGCTGATCTTCATCCCAGATTGGCAGGCCCAACGACTCGGCCTTGGTCCGCTTGGAGCCGGCCGATTCTCCGGCGAACAGGGCTGAGGTGTTCTTGCTCACCGACGATCCGACGCCTGCGCCGAGCGCTTTGAGTTGCGCCTCCGCCTGCGGGCGCGTCAGCGCGGCGAAGCGACCCGTGAGCACAAAGCGCATCCCTTCCAGCGGCGTCTCCGATTGCTCCGCTGCCTTGCGCTCGATCTCGTCCTCGACTCCGGCCTGTTGGAGCCGGTACACCAGCGACCAGTTCTCGCCGTCCAGCGCCCAGTCGACGATGCTCTCCGCGATGATCGGGCCGACGCCGTCGACGGCGGCCAGCGTCTCGGCGGGCGCGAGCAGGATCGCGTCGAGCGATCCAAACTCGTCGGCCAGCAGCGACGCGTTTTCCCCGCCGACGTGCCGGATGCCGAGTCCGACCAGCAGGCTGGTCAGTCCGCGCGATTTCGACCGCTCAATCGCCGCAGAGAGGTTGCGCAAGCGATCGCCGACCTCGAAGTGATCCTCGCCCTTACGCCGCTTGACCTGTCCCAGGCCGGGCACGCGAGCCAGTTCGTCGAGCCGGTCGGGGATGGCGTAGATGTCGGCGGCGTCCGTGATCACGCCTTCGCGCAGCATCAGGCGGATCATCTTCTCGCCCAGGCCGCGGACATCCATCGCGCCGCGCGAGGCGAAGTGTTCGAGCGCGCGCTGGACGATGGCGGGACAGCGAGGGTTGTCGCAGTAGCAGTCGGCGTCGTCGTCCTTGCGCGAAACGCCGCCGCCGCACCAGACGCCCTCGCAGATGTCCTTGATACCCTGCGCTCCGCCGCAGTGTTCGTTCGTGCAACGCGCTTCGCCGCAGGTCGTGCCCGGACAGACGCTCGGCATGTCCCACTCGACCGAATCGTCGGGTCGGCGCTCGAGCACAGGACGGACGACCTGCGGAATCACCTCGCCCGCGCGCCGGATCACGACCGTGTCGCCCTCGCGGATGTCCTTGCGGCGGATGTCGTCGAGATTGTGCAGCGTCGCGTTCGTGACCTGCACCCCGCCGACGCGGACCGGTCGCAGCCGCGCGTAAGGATTGATGCTGCCCGTCCGGCCGACGTTGACCAGAATCTGTTCGAGCACGGTCGATGCTTCCTGCGGCGGGAACTTCCACGCGATGGCCCAGCGCGGCTCGCGTCCGACGATGCCGAGGTCGGCCTGCAGGCCGAGGTCGTCGACCTTGACCACGACCCCATCCATCTCGAACGGTTGCGAGTCGCGCCGTTGGGTCCAGCGCTCACAGGCGGCGAGCGCGTCCTCGATGCCGTCGTGACGCGCCGCCTCGGGCGAGGTCGGGAAGCCGAACTCCGAGAGCCAGGCCAGCGTCTCCCAGTGCGTGTCGGGCGTGACGGCGTCGTCGGACCAGCCGAGCTGATAGATACCGATGCTGAGCGGCCTGGTCGCGGTCACCGAGGCGTCCTTCTGGCGAACCGATCCTGCCGCAGCGTTGCGCGGATTGGCGTACAGCGTCAGCGGCGCTCGACCTTCGGCGCGCCGCTCGTCGTTGGCCGCAGCGATCTCGGCGTTCATCGCCTCGAACCCGGCCCTGGGCATGAACACTTCGCCCCGGACCTCGAACCGCGGCGGTGGACTGCCGGAGAGTTGGTTTGGCACGGCGTCGATGGCGCGCAGATTGGCGGTGACGTCCTCGCCGGCGCGACCGTCGCCGCGCGTCGCCGCCTGCACCAGGCGGCCCCGTTCGTAGACCAGCGCAATCGCGAGACCGTCGATCTTGGGCTCGGTGACGTAGGTCCACTCCTCGAGATCGAGCAGGTCGGCGGCGCGTTGCCGCCAGGCGAGCAGTTCCTCGGCATTGAAGGCGTTGCCCAGCGAGAGCATCCGCAAGCGGTGTTCGACCACGGCAAACGTGCGACCCGGCGCAGCCCCAACGGTGTGGGTCGGACTGTCGGCCGAGGCCAGTTCCGGGTAGTCGGTCTCCAGGCTCTTGAGTTCCCCGAAGAGTGCGTCGTAGTCAGCGTCGGTGATCTCGGGTGAATCCTGGATGTAGTAAAGGTGATTGTGGCGCAGGATCTCGGCGCGCAGCAACTCAACTCGGTCGCGCGCGACGATGACCTCGGCGTCCCGGGATGCTGATTCCGTTGACATCGAGTTCACTATAGAAACGAAGTGCGCAGAAATCCTGCTGATACGCTCGGCCCATGAGCGATCCGCAGTTGGCCGAGCTTGACGTAATCATCCTCGACTACGGCGCGGGCAACCTGCGCTCGGTGGTGCGGGCCGTCGAGCGGGTCGGCGCGCGTCCTGAGGTGGCGTCGGTCGCGGCCGCCATGGACGAGGCGGATGTCGTGATCCTGCCCGGCGTCGGCGCCGCCGCCGACACGATGCGCAACCTGCGCGAGCGCGAACTGGTCGAGCCGATCCGCGAGTACATCGCCGCCGACCGGCCATTCCTCGGCGTCTGCATGGGTCTGCAAGCGTTGATGACAGTCTCGGAGGAAGGCGGCGAGCATCCGTGCCTGGATGTGCTCGACGGTCGCGTCGTGCGGCTGCCGGAGGGTCGCAAAATCCCGCACATGGGCTGGAACCGCCTGAGCCAGCGCCGCTCGTCCCCGTTGTTCGATGGCATCCCCGACGGCGCCCACTTCTACTTTGTCCACTCCTATTACTGCGATATGGCCAACCTCGACGATGTCGCCGCGACGACCGAGTACGGGACCGACGTCACCGCCGTGGTCGAGCGCGGGCGGCTCGCGGCGACCCAGTTTCACCCTGAGAAGAGCGGCGCGTACGGACTGCGGATCTATCGCAACTTTCTGCTCGAGCACGCTGCGAACGGATCGTCGCGATGAGTGCTGAGTCGCTGGCCAACACAGTTCCGGCCAATATGATTGACGTGCTGCCTGCGATCGATATCCGCGGCGGACGCTGCGTGCGGCTGGTCCAGGGCGATTACGACCGCGAGACGGTGTTCGACGACGATCCGACTGCTCCGGCGAGACGTTGGATCGACGCAGGCGCGCAGATGCTGCATGTGATCGATCTCGACGGCGCACGCGAAGGCCGGGCCGCCAATGCCGATGTCGTTGAGCAAATTGCCGCGCTCGGCAAGCCCGTCCAGGTCGGCGGCGGCATCCGCACGCTGGAGACGGTGCAGCGCTACCTCGACGTCGGCGTCGCGCGGATCATCGTCGGGACAGCGGCCGTCACGGACCGTGAGTTCCTCGGCAACGCAGTACGCCTTTGCGGCGCGGCGCTGACTGTCTCGGTCGATGCGCGAGGCGGACGGGTCGCCCTGAACGGCTGGACCGAGGCATCGGAGCTGCCGGCGGTCGCGCTGATTCCTCAACTCGAAGACCTGGGCGTCGGACGCTTCATCTACACCGACATCGCCTCGGACGGCATGTTGGGCGGTCACGACGAGGCTGAGTTCTCGCGAGTCGCGGGCGTGACTCGTTCGCCCGTGATCGCCGCCGGCGGGATCGCGCATCCGATGCAGATCAGGCGCCTGGCCGCCAACGGAGCGGCGGGCGTCGTATTGGGACGGGCGCTCTACGACGGCCGACTGACGCTCCCCGACGCCTTCAACGCGGCTGCCGCCGGAATCCGCGAACGGACCTGCTAGACAGCGATGCTGAACACGTGCTGACCAAGCGAATCATCGCCTGCTTCGATGTCGACAACGGCCGCGTGGTCAAGGGCGTCTCGTTCGTCGAACTGCGCGACGCCGGCGATCCGGTGGAGCTGGCGACGCTCTACGACCACGAAGGCATCGATGAGCTCGTCTTCCTCGACATCACCGCTTCGCACGAAGATCGCAACACGGTCGTCGACATGGTCCGGCGCACCGCCGATCGGATATTCATCCCCTTCACGGTCGGCGGCGGGCTGCGCTCGGACGATGACATGATGCTGATGCTCGAATCGGGCGCCGACAAGATCACGATCAACACCGCGGCCGTGCAACGGCCGGAGTTGATCTCCGAGGGCGCGCATCGCTTCGGGTCGCAGTGCATCGTGGTCGCCATCGACGCGCGCACCGAGGCAGACGGTTCGATGCAGGTCTACACCCACGGCGGTCGCCGGCCGACGGGCATCGACGCGGTCGCATGGGCGCAAGAGGTGGTGGAGCGGGGAGCAGGCGAGATCATGCTGACCTCGATGAACACCGACGGTCACCAGGACGGCTACGACATCCCGCTGACGCGAGCGGTGTCGGACGCCGTCAGTGTGCCGGTGATCGCATCGGGCGGGGCCGGCGACGCTCAGCACATGATCCAGGCCATCACCGAGGGTCGGGCCGACGCGGTCCTGGCGGCCTCGATCTTTCACTTCGGCACGCACCCGATTATGGATGTCAAGCGGCGGATGCAGGCCGCCGGCATCCCCATCCGAATGGAACACGCCGATTATGACGATGTCCTCTGAACTCACGCTCCCGGAGCTGAAGTACGACGCCGATGGTCTGATCCCGGCCATCGTGCAAGATGACGAGTCCAACGACATCCTGATGCTCGGTTACATGAACGAGCGCTCGCTGCAGATGACGCTGGAGAAGCAACTGGTCACCTTCTGGAGCCGCAGCCGGCAGGAATACTGGACCAAGGGCGAAACCAGCGGCAACGTGCTGGAGCTGGTCGACATCCGCAAGGACTGCGATGTCGACGCGCTGCTGGTCCGAGCCCGCCCCCACGGTCCCACCTGTCACACGGGCGAACGGTCCTGTTTCTACCGAGACCTGGCGGAAGACTGATCGCAGTTGGGCGCGGTGCAATGGACAGCGGGCCAACGGCAGTGAAGGTGAAGAGGTAAACAGAAATGTTGACATCAACTGATGTGTTGCCTAAGGTGGGATCGTGAACGCCGGAGAGCTTCGCCGCTGGCTCAAGAAACGGGGTTGCACCTTCGACAACCATCAGGGCGGGAGCGGTCATGTCACCGTCCGACGCGGTCGTCGCACCAGTCAGTTGCCGATCCACGGGGGACGCCATGAACTCGGCAAGGGATTGGTTGCGAAGATCAAGAAGGATCTGGAGTTGCAATGATGCTCGCCTACTCGATCATCCTTGAACCGGACGATGGCACGCTGCTCGTGACTTCGCCCGACTTTCCTGAACTGACCACATTCGGCCACGATCGCGAGGAGGCGATCGCCCGTGCCGGCGACGCGTTGGAGGAGGCGATCGCCGCTCGCATGTACAGCCGGCTCGACGTTCCCTCGCCGTCTAGCGGAGAGGGCGGCGCGGAGCACGCGACGCTGCCGACGCTCACTGCGGTCAAGGTGATGCTCTACCAGGGGATGCGCGACCGCGGGGTCGGTAAGGCGGAACTCGCCCGACGGCTGGGTTGGCACTTGCCGCAGGTCGACCGGGTGCTCAACGTCCAGCATCGCTCGCGACTGGATCAGATTGATTCCGCCCTGGCAGCCATCGGTCTGCGTCTCGACGTGAGTGCGTTTGAGATGAACCCGCAACGGCAGACCGCCGTGGCGGAGGACTCGCCGGAGTTCACAGCGCCCTGATTGTGGGGCGGCGGGTTAGTCTTCGTCGTCCGTGATGCCGTATCGGCGGCGGAAGCGCTCGACGCGGCCGGCGGTGTCGACGATGCGCTGCTCGCCGGTGAAGAACGGGTGACAGGTCGAGCAGATCTCGATGCGGATGTCCTGCTTGGTCGCCCGCGTCTGCCATGAGTGGCCGCAGCCGCACGTGATCGTCGCGTCTACGTACTCGGGGTGAATCTCGGTCTTCATGCGCTCACCTCTTCGCCGATCGCTTCAACGGCGGCCGGAATCACCGACACCTTCTTGCGCCGGTTGCGAGCGTGCGGCGAGAACTTGATCGTGCCGTCGGTCAGCGCGAACAGCGTATGGTCGCGGCCGACGCCCACGTTGTCGCCGGCGTGGATGCGCGTTCCGCGCTGGCGCACGATGATCCCGCCGGTTCGCACGACCTGGCCGTCGAACAGCTTCACGCCGAGTCGCTTGGAGTTGCTGTCGCGCCCGTTGCGGGACGAGCCGACGCCCTTCTTGTGAGCCATAACAGGTTCCTACTCTTCGCGTGCTTCGGACTCGTCATCGTCGTCGGCGACCGCTTCAGTCGCCTCGGCGACGGTCTCTTCCGGTTCAGTCGCTTGCTCGTCTACGGGCTCGTGTTCGGCCTCAGGCGCCTCGGGCGATTCAGTCTCGGCGGCGGGCGGTTCCGGCGCCGCCGGTTCGGGCGCAGGCGCTGTCCAGATCTGGTCGCCCAGCGAGACCTCGTCCACCCGTACGGCCGTGTGCAGTTGGCGATGTCCACGCAGGCGACGATAGCGGGTCTTGTTCTTGTACTTGAAGACGCGAATCTTGCGACCGCGCCCCTGCTCGACGATCTCGCCCGAGACGCTGGCCGATTCGACGGTCGGCGAACCGACCGCGACATCGCCGCCGCCCTGGACCAGCAGGACGTCGTCGAACGTGATTCGATCACCGGCAGCGCCCTCGAGCCGCTCGACCTTCACTCGCTGACCCGGCGATACCCGGTACTGTTTGCCGCCTGTGCGAATCACGGCGTACACATCGGACACGTCAGTGCTCATCTCTGGTCTCGCATCACGCTCAATCCGAGCGAGTGCTTACTCGTGAAGTACCCAGCCTAATCCGCTCTGAACAGCCGTCAAGCATGAAGACGACAGAGCGCTCGCGGTCCGGTCCGGCGGCGCCGTTACTCCAGCGAGGAACTGTTCTGATTCCCGCCCCAGGCCAGACCCGGCTTCGGAGGCATCAGCGGTTCGCGTTCCTCGTCCGATTCCCCGCTCGTCGGCGCTGGAGGAGGCGGAGTCGGATCCGGGGCCGGCGGCGGAGGCGTCGGTTGGGGAATCGCATCGCCGGGCTGCCAGGCCAGGATTGCGCGCAGGTCGTCGCCCTCGAGCGTCTCGACCTCCATCAGCCGCGTCGCCAGGAGATTGAGCTGCTCGCGGTTGCGGCGGATGATCATCCGCGCGCGGTCGCGGGCCCGATCGATGAGCTCGCGCAGCTCCTCATCAATCTGTTCGGCCACCGTCTCCGAGTAGTCGCGCTGCTCGGAGATATCGCGGCCCAGGAACACCATTGATTCCTTCTTGCCGAAGGTGCGCGCGCCCAACCGCTCCGACATGCCCCACTGCGTGATCATCGCCCGTGCGATCTGGGTGACTTTGCTCAGGTCATCGTGAGCGCCGGTGGTCATCTCGCCGAAGACAATCTCTTCGGCGGCATGGCCGCCCAGGGCGGAGGCCATAAAGCCCTCGTAGTACGTCTTGCCGGCCAGCCGGTGCTCCGACTCGGGCAGGTAGCGGGTGTAGCCGCCGGCCATACCGCGCGGGACGATCGTGACCTTGTGCACCGGATCGTGGCCGGGAATGTGCGACGCAACCAGGGCGTGACCGCCCTCGTGGAAGGCGACGATCTCCTTTTCGCGTCCCACCAGCAGCCGCGACTTGCGCTCGGGACCGGCCATGACGCGGTCCACGGCCTCCTCGACTTCGGCCTGGGTGATGTGCTTCTTCTGCCGCCGGGCGGCGAGGATCGCGGCTTCGTTGAGCAGGTTGGCCAGCTCGGCGCCCGAGAATCCGGGCGTCTCCTTGGCGATGGTCGTGAGATCGACCTCTTCGGCCAGCGGCTTGCCGCGCACGTGGACATCGAGGATGGCGACGCGGCCCTTGACATCGGGCGCATCGAGCACGACCCGCCGGTCGAAGCGGCCCGGGCGCAGCAGGGCGGGATCGAGAATGTCGGGCCGGTTGGTGGCGGCGACGACGATCACATTGGTGTTGGTGTCGAATCCGTCCATTTCGACCAGGATCTGGTTCAGTGTCTGTTCGCGCTCGTCGTGCGAGCCGCCCACGCCTGCGCCGCGCTGACGCCCGACGGCGTCGATCTCGTCGACGAAGACGATGCAGGGCGCGTTGCGCTTGGCCTGCTCGAACAGGTCGCGGACGCGGCTGGCGCCCACGCCGACGAACATCTCGACGAACTCGGAACCGGAGATCGAGAAGAACGGCACCCCGGCCTCGCCGGCGACCGCTCGAGCGATCAGCGTCTTGCCGGTGCCCGGCGGTCCAACCAGCAGGACGCCGCGCGGGATACGCGCGCCGAGCGAGGCGAAGCGCTCGGGGAACTTGAGGAATTCGACGACTTCCTGCAACTCTTCCTTGGCCTCGTCGCAGCCGGCCACATCGTTGAACGTCACCGAGGGCCGATTGGCCGTGACCAGGCGGGCCTTGCTCTTGCCGAACGACATCGCCTGTGATCCCTGGCCCTGGGCCTGGCGCAGGAAGAAGAAAATCAGACCGACGATCAACAAGATTGGCAGCAGGTTGAAGAACAGGCCGGCGATCGTCGAGCCGAACCCGCCGCCGCCCGATACCTCGACGTCAGGGAAGCCCTGCGAGCCGATGTCGATGCCCTCGCGAGCGAGGAAGTCGAAGAAGTCGAAACTGGTCTCGGGCAGGTTGGCTTCAAATGACTGAGCGCCGTCGCGGTACGCGAGGGTGACCTTGGAGGACGACACCTCGACCGTTTCGATCAGCCCGGCATCGTTCTCAATCCGCTCCAGCAGCGATTCGGTACCGCCGGCCAGTGGGATCTCGTTCGATCCACCGCCGCGCGGGAAGACCGAGAAAACGATCACGATCAGCACGACGAAGATCAACAGATAGATCAGAAAGCTGCGCTTGAATCGGGAGCCACCCATCGACGCCATCTCTCATAGCGGCGCGAGCAGCCAACAGGACACCGCGCCGACGCTGCCTCGGACACGTTCGAGCATATCGTAAGTTGGCAACGCCATTGTCAGGATTGGGTGAACTGTGTGACCGGCGGCGAAACGCCTATCCCGTCTCCCAGTTCCCGATGTACTCGGGGACCCGCTCGGCTCCCAGTCCCCGATGTATTCGGGGACCCGCTCGGCTCCTCGCCTCGTATCTACCGGAACCCCGGTGGTGCAGACAGGGAACGGGTCCCCGAATACATCGGGGACTGGGAATCAGTGTGGGTTGGAGTTCCGGATGACGCGCGAACGGACCCGCGCCAATCAGCCGTCCTTGGGCGCAGCCTGGACTCCGCTGAGCTTCGCCAGTCCCGACCAATCCGCCCGCTTGCGGGCGTCGAGCACGCCGCCCTCCGGGATGGGAGGGACGCCTATCGTGTTGGCCGCCATCCAGCCGCCGTCGACCAGCAGGGTGTGCCCGGTGACGTAGGCAGCCATGTCGGAGAGCAGGAACAACACGGCCCTGGCCACTTCGTCCGTGGTGCCCAGCCGCTTGAAGGGAATCAGGCCCTCCGCGGTTCGCTTGACACGCTCGGGCGATGCCGGGATCCGGGGCGTCGCGATGCTGCCCGGCGCGACCGAGTTGACGCGAATGTTGTGCGGCGCCAACTCAACCGCCATGCTCCGCACGAGGTTGATCAGGCCGGCCTTGGCCGCGCCGTAGGAGGCGTGATTGGGCGCCGACTGCATGCCCTCAACCGAGGAAATGCCGACGATGCTGCCCGGCGCTCCTCGCGCGATCATCGATCGGGCGGCCAACTGGGCATTGATGAAGAAGTAGCGCAGGTTCATCCGGTGATCGCGGTCCCACTGCGCCATCGACATTTCAGTGATTGGATTGAACGACCCCTGGCCGATGATCGTGACCAGCAGGTCGATCCCGCCCAACTCCCGTTCGGCGCGCTCGAAGACCCTCGCCGCCTCTACGTCGTCAAGCATGTCTGCGACGAGGGAGACCGACGGTTGGCCGAGCAGATCGACCTCGGCTGCCACGTGGATCGCTCGCTCGGCGTTGATGTCGGCGACGGCGACGCCGCAGCCCGCCTCGGCGAGCAGCTTGGCGGTGCTCAGGCTGATCCCCTCGCCGCCGCCGACGAGCAGCGCCGATTTTCCTTCGAGTTGGAGCAGTGATGTTTCCATGAGGAGCCTCTTGGTCTCTCGGTCTTTCGGTCACGCCGAGTGTCGTCCCCGCTCGCCGGTAGCCAATGTCTGCGTTCAGTTTCGCAGCAACGGCAGCACGTCCGAGGTAAAGCGGGCTGCGGACGCCTCGGCCTCGGCGGTCGGCCGGGCGAAATCCGGACCGACGATGCCGAACTTCGTCACTCCAAGCTGAGCGAGTGCAGCCAACTTCTCGGCGCAGTAGTCGGCTGGACCGACGATGGCGTAGCCATCCATGAAGTCGTCCGTCAGGGCGGTGATCTGGTGTCCGCCCTCTCGTCCGTGCAGGTTCATGTCGTAGCGATTGTGCAGCTCGTGGAAGACCTCATCCTGATTCTCGTCTGTCGGACCTGCCACATCGCCGTACATGGTCGAGAACCTCGCAAACAGCCCGGTTGAGGGACGCCCGAGTTCGCGGCCCGCGGCCGGATCGTCGTCGCAGACCACGTTGACGTAAGCGCCGATGCTGAGGCGGTCGGGGTCCTTGCCGGCCTCTTGGGCTGCCGCCCGTGCCCTCTCGATGCCCCATTTGATCCGCCTGGGATCGGCGCCGACGGCGAGCATCACCCGGTCGGCCTGACGGGTGGCGATGCCGATCACGCGAGGCCCGGTGGCTGCGACTTCGACCGGCACTTTCGGTTCGTCGGAGCCGTCCTCAACCCAGCGAATGGCGCTGGTCTCGGGAGCGCGCGCCAGACTGAGACGCTCCACCGGCGGCGCCGCCTCGTCCGGGATGCCGGAACCGTCAAGGGGCACGCCACCGCCCGAGAGATAGGTCTGGAGGTGTTCGAGGTATCTCTCGAACCAGCCGAGGCGCGCCGGGGCGCGTCCCAGGTGCGCGAGCGCGCTGTCGCCGCGGCCGATGCCGAGCACCATTCGGCCCTGCGACAGGCGCTGGACGGCAAACGCAGAAGTCGCCGCCACCGAGGCGTGACGAGTGACGGGGTTCGTGACTGAGGTCGAAAGCCCGATCCGGTCCGTCACCGTAGCGGCGAGCGCCAGACATAGGTACGGGTCGCCGGTCAGGCTCTGGGAGTCGCCCAGGCCAATCCCGTCCCAGCCCTGCGCTTCGGACCGCCGAGCGAACTCTGTGATGCCCGTCGGCTCCGATACTCGCCAGTTCCAGAACTCCATCTGCATCCTCTTCCTAGCTCGTGCTGAGCGAATTGGTTGTCAGACACAGAGTAATCACACACCCCCCCCAACAGCGACCAATCGCCGCGCCAGAGTGAAGGGCGCCCAGAACAGCATCGAGGACAGCATCGAGAACAGCATCGAGAACAAGATCGAAGAGCATCGACCAGCAGCGAGTCGTTCGGGCAGCCGCACGTGCTCCTCTTCCCTGGCAGAGATCACTCGCCGTATACGCTCACACTTCAGGAGATTGAGCGGGACCTCACTGACATGCCGCCGACCACTGGGACACTTCCAGACGTAACGATGTGACAGTTGGATCACCATTGACCAGCCGCAGCGCCGAACAGCCCATTCAATACGAGCCGGAAGAGGCTTGTCCGCCGATCGTGGCGCTCATCGTCGGCTTTCAGGGCGCCGCACTCGTCCTCGCGCCGACGGTGCTCAATGTGGCCATCGGATTTCGCGCCGCCGGACTCGACGAGACCTGGCTGACATGGGCCGTCTTCGCCGGCATGCTGACCTGCGGCGCAATGACCGCTCTGCAAGTCGTCCGGTTTCGGCTGTTCGGCGCCGGACACGTCGTGCTCTCCTGGTCTTCGGCAATCTTCCTCGCCATTCTGGCCACGACCGTCGAGGCCGCCGGTCCCGAGACATTCGCGAGCCTGTTGGTCATTTGCAGCCTGCTCCAGATAGCCCTCGCTCGCTGGCTGCCGACGCTGCGGCGCATCATCACGCCGGTGGTGTCCGGCACGGTGACGATGCTGATCGCCGTGAGCGTCATGCCGATCGCGTTCAACAGCATCCAGAATGTCCCCGCCGACGCTGCCTTGAGCGCAGGTCCCGTGATTGCGGCCGTGACGCTCGCAACCTCGGTGTTCGTGACACTGCGGGCCAGCGGCCGCTGGCGGCTGATTGCGCCACTGATCAGTATCGTCGTCGGCTGCGCCGTCTCAGTGGCATTCGGCGTGTTCGAGACAGAGAGAATCGCCCGCGCCGCCTGGTTCGGCGTCCCCGACCTTCCCGATCTCGGCTTCGATCTCTCGCCTGACCGGGAATTCTGGGCACTCCTACCGACATTCGCAGTTCTCACCCTGGTGTTGACGCTGAAGTCGATCAGCGACGGGATAGTGATTCAGCAGAAGTCTCGGCGACGACCGCGAGCGATCGACTTCCGCCAGATCCAGGGCCTCGTCAGCGTCAGCGGGATTGGCATGATGCTCGCCGGCCTCAGCACCACCCTGCCGCCGGCATCCAACGCCTCCTACAGCCAAACGCTGGTAACTCTCACTGGTGTTGCCGCCCGCCGAGTCGGAATCGGCGTCGCCGTGGTCACCGTCGTGTTGGCCTTTTTCTCCAAGTTCGCCGCCCTCTTGCTCTCGGTGCCGGGTCCCGTGCTCGGCGCCTTCCTGATGCTCGCCATGGGCATGCTCTTCGTCAGTGGTTGGCAGACCATCTTGCGCGATGGACTCGATCCGCGCCGCGCGCTCGTGGTGGCGCTGGCCAGCGCGTTGGGCCTGGGCTTGCACGGGCATCCGCTCATGAGCGACCTGCTTGGCGATGAGATCGGCGGACTGATCGGGAACGGTGTGACGATCGGAGCCATTGTCGCCATCGTCATGACCCTGCTGCTCGAAGCGATGGGCACTCGTCGGTCGCGCCTGGAAGTGACGCTGGACATGGCTTCGCTGCCGGCGATCGATGAGTTCCTCTCAGCTCTCGCCTCCAGACTGAAATGGGATGAACCGTCGACGCTGCGGCTGCGGTCGGCCGGGGAGGAAACGCTGGCCACCCTGCTGGTCCGGGACGAAGGCCAGGCCGACGACCATGCGGCGGGAGCGGAGCAGACGCGATTGGTTGTCATCGCCAGACCTCAACCGGGGATGGTCGAGTTGGAATTCGTCGCCACGACGAGCCAGGGGAACATCGAGGATCAGCTTGCGTACCTGACCGACGAAGCGCCGATTCTTTCGGCGGATGATCTCTCATTGCGGCTGCTCGGGTATCATGCCTCCGCCGTGCGTCATCAGAAGTTCCACGGGGTGGATATCGTCACCATCCAGGTCGAAGGCAGTTCGTAGCTTCCTTCCGGACCCCCCCCCTCGGTGGAAGCCGAAGAGTGGCTCTACCCTCCAGTCGTGAGCACACAACGCCCCACACGCCGACGCGAACTCCGCCATCGCCGCAGTGGCGCAGGCCTGATCGTCGGCGTGGACGAGGTCGGTCGGGGACCGCTTGCCGGGCCGATCGTGACCGCAGCCGTCGCCCTGCCGCTCGATCGGCGTCCCCGCTGGCTGCGCGAACTACGCGACAGCAAGCAGTTGACCGCGAAACAGCGGGAGCGTCTCGCGCCCCGGATCGAGGCTGAATCGACTCAGTGCGCAGTCGGTTGGGTCCACGCCCGCGAACTCGACGAGCTTGGGCTTTCGGAGGCGCTCAGGCTCTGCTTCCGACGGACGCTGGACCAGCTTGAACGGTTGCCTGATGTCGTGCTCGGCGATGGACGCGATGATCTGCGCCTGCCCTGTCCGACCGAGATGATCGTCAAAGGCGATGCCAGCGTCGCCTCGATTGCGGCAGCCTCGATCGTCGCCAAAGTGGCCCGCGACCGCTGGATGATCGCACTCGATCAGCGATATCCGCACTACGGCTTCGCGCGACATAAGGGCTACGGCTCGGCCGAGCATCTGCGAGCGCTACAAGAACATGGGCCATGCCCAGAGCACCGGCGCTCATTCGCGCCCGTGGCGGCGCTGCGACAACACCGGTTCAGCTTCGATGCCGCAGCCTCCTGATCACCGCCGCCGGCTTGGCGCCGCCGGTGAGGAACTGGCGTCCCGCTACCTCGAAGCCCGCGGCTACACGATCGTCGAGCGCAACTACCGCCGACGCTGGGGCGAGGCCGACATCATCGCGCTCTCGGAGGATGGGACGCATGTCATCGTCGAGGTGCGTTCACGCAGCGACCAGCGCTTCGCCGTCGAAGCGGCGCAGTCGGTGGGTCCGCGCAAGCAGCGCCAGCTGCTGCGCCTGGCCCACGGCCTGATCTCGGAACACGAAATGGAGATCGATGTGCGCGTCGACGTGATGGTCGTCGCGCCTGATCAACGCGGGCGGCTATCCGTGGTAGCGCACATCGTCGACGCTATCGAAGACGCGGAGATCGACGACTAAGCTGAATGCGAGCGTTGCAACATGCCGATCTACGAATACTTCTGCCCCGACTGCGTCCGCACCGTCGAAGTGTTCCAGCGCCGAGTGCGCGCGGACAGCGATCCGCTGCCCGGTTGTCCGGAGTGCCGGAGCAGTGGGCTGCAGACCCGTTTTTCGCGATTCCGCTCGCGCACGGAGTTGTCGTTCCCCGGCTTCGACACGCTCGACGATGTCGATGCCGACGATCCCGAATCGGTCGCGGCCTGGCGCGAGTCGGCCGGCGCCGCTCCTGAACTGCCCGCCGACTTGGTCTGAAATCCAGCCTCGAAGGAGCTGTCCGATGCCGATCTACGAGTACCGCTGCGAGGAATGCGGTCACATCCAGGAGCAGTTCCACCGTTCGCTGGAACGCGCCGTCGTACCGACCTGCGACGCGTGCCCGTCGAATGCGATGACGCGCGTGATCTCGCGGTTCGCCACGCCCAAGACCGAGTCGCAGGTGCTGGAGCAGTACGGTGCGCCCGGCCCAGGCGCCGGCCCCGACGCCTACCGCGATCCACGCCAGATCGGCCGCTGGGCCGAAGAGCGCTTCGATCAGATGGGCGTCGAGATGCCGGCCGAGGCCAAGCAGATGATCGACGCGGCCCGCGACGGCGATCTGCCGGATCCGGTCAAGGATCTCTAGCTGGGGGTCGCTACTCTCACTGGTCCTTGAGTCGCGTCATTCCCTGCGCCAGCCGGGAATCTCGCCTGGCCGGAAACGCCAATGTGTAGGAACGAGATTCCAGGCAAAGCCTGGAATGACGATCACTGCGGGCTGTAAATCACTGAATTGCCGCGTTATAGCCAGGACGGTAGCCTGCGCGCGGGTGGAGCGGTCCGTTCTGCCTGGTTACCGGTACCGCACGGGGTTGATTTGATCGAGAGAGGACCTGCATGGAAATCCTGATCTTCGCCATCATCGCCGCGGCCGTGGCATTGCTCTTTGCAGTGGTGCGCGTGCGCGACGTCCTCGCAGAAGACGAAGGCACCGACCAGATGAAGACGATCGCCCGCGCGATCCAGGCCGGCGCCGCCACCTTCCTCAAGCGCGAGTACACCTTCCTCGCCGGCTTCGTCGCCGTCGTCTTTGTGATTCTGCTGATCTTCATCGACCTCGACGTGCTCGACAAGTTCGGAGGATCGTTCGGAGGTGAAGGCGAGCGCTGGTCATCCACGGCGATCTCCTACATCATCGGAGCGATCCTCTCCGCTTCAGCCGGGTACGCCGGCATGCTGATTGCTGTTCAGGCCAACGTCCGCACCGCGGCCAAGGCTCGCGAGGGCCTCAATCCCGCCCTGCGCGTGGCCTTCGGCTCAGGCACCGTGATGGGCATGACCGTGGTCGGACTCGGCCTGCTCGGCCTGGTCATCATGTACCTGATCTGGCAAAGCGTGACGCCGCTGGCCGGCTTCGCGTTCGGCGCATCCTCGATCGCCCTCTTCGCCCGCGTCGGCGGAGGCATCTACACCAAGGCCGCTGACGTCGGCGCAGACCTCGTCGGCAAGGTCGAGGCGGGCATCCCTGAAGATGACCCGCGCAATCCCGCCACGATCGCCGACAACGTCGGCGACAACGTCGGCGATGTCGCCGGCATGGGCGCAGACCTGTTCGAGTCCTACGTGGGCTCAATGGTCGCCACGATGGCGCTGGCGGCGACGGTGTTGGCCGCCAATATCACCCTGGAATGGGATGACGGTCTCGTCGTCCTGCCGATGCTGATTGCCGGCATCGGGATTCTGGCTGCCGTGATCGGCACATTCTTCGTCCGTACCGGCGAGCAGGCCGATCAAGGCCGGCTGCTCTGGGCATTGCGGGCCGGCGTCTTCGGCGCATCGGGGCTCGTGCTCGTCGGCGCGATTGTCGCTATTGCGCTGCTCGACCTTGATTCGCTCAACGGCAACAAGTGGAATCTGTTCTTCGCCATCCTTGTTGGATTGCTTGCCGGGCAGATCATCGGCACGGTGACCGAGGGTTATACGTCATCCGAGGGCTTCAACCTCGGCGGCCGGCGCTACTCGCCAACTGTCAACCTCAGCGCGCAGGCAGAGTCGGGCACTGGCCCAATCATCATCGGCGGGCTCAGCCTGGGCATGATGTCCACCCTGATCCCGCTCGTCACGATTGTGGTCGCCATTGTGATCGCCTTCGAGCTGGGTGAGTTCTACGCGGTCGCTCTGGCGGCAGTTGGCATGCTGGCGCCTCTCGGTGTCACGCTTGCGACTGACGCCTACGGCCCGGTCGCAGACAACGCCGGCGGCATCGCCGAACAGGCAGGTCTCGATCCCGAAGTTCGGGAACGCACCGACGCGCTCGACCAACTCGGTAACACCACCGCTGCGACCGGCAAGGGCTTCGCCATTGGCTCAGCCGCGCTGACCGCGCTCGCCCTGTTGGCTACGTACGCGATCACCGTCTGGGGAGACATCGAGTCCGCCGTTCTCAATCTGCTCGACTACAAGGTGATGATCGGACTGCTGATCGGCGCGCTGATGCCGTTCGTGTTCTCGGCGCTCTCGATGGGCGCGGTTGGACGCGCGGCTGAGTCGATGGTCCAGGAAGTGCGACGCCAGTTCCGCGAGATGCCCGGCATCATGGACGGCACGCAGGACCCCGACTACGAACGCGCGATCTCCATCTCCACCGACGGCGCGCTGCGCGAGATGATCATTCCCGGCCTGATTGCCGTGATCGTGCCGATCTTCGTCGGTGCGGTGATTTCAGCCGAGGCCCTCGGTGGACTGCTGATTGGCTCGATCGCGGCCGGCGCGATGTTGGCCCTGATGATGGCCAACGCCGGGGGCGCCTGGGACAACGCCAAGAAGTACATCGAAGAGGGTCACTTCGGCGGCAAGGGCTCCGACGCCCACTCGGCCGCCGTGGTCGGCGACACCGTCGGAGACCCGTTCAAGGACACGTCCGGCCCGTCGCTCAACATCCTGCTCAAGCTGATGTCGATCGTCGCAGTGGTCTTCGGTCCGCTGTTCCTCTAGGCCGAACAGTCAATCAGAGACGGCGGTGGATCACTCCGATCCGCCGCCGTCTTCTGTGTCATGCGAACCCGTGGCCCGTTCCCGCTGAGCTTGCTCGCGAAGCTGCTCCTGCAGCGCCTTACCGGCGTTGCCCGTGGCGAGAATCGTCAGCACCGCGCCAATCAACAATCCCAGCAGCAGCCCAATCAGAAAGCGCATTGCCGTCTCCGCGTGATTCAATGGTCTTCAGCGTAGACGGTACGATGTCACAGAAGGCTGACTGACCAATGACTACCGTCGCACCGAAGCTGCTGACCGCCGACGACCTCCTGCGCCTGCACAGCGAAGGCGTGCACGGCGAGCTGATCCGAGGAGTCCTGCACGAAACCATGCCACCAGGAACTGACCATGGAAAGATCAACGCGAAGCTCACGGCCCGACTCGTCTTGTTCGTCGAAGAGCACCAGCTAGGCGAGATCACCACCGGGGATGCCGGAGTATTGATCGAGCGGGATCCGGACACCGTCAGAGGTCCGGACATCGCGTTTTTTTCTCCGGAGCGGATGGCCCCAGGTGCGAGCATCCCCGGATATTCGAGGGCCATGCCCGACCTGGTCGTCGAGATCGTCTCTCCCAACGACAAGTCCCACGAGGTCTATGACAAAGCGCGGATGTGGCTCAGCCACGGCGTGCGGCTGGTCTGGATCGTCCAGCCCGCGACTCGAACTGTTGACGTCCATCGCAGCGATGTTGGCGTCGAAGTGATCGACCTAGACGGCAAACTTGATGGCGACGATGTCGTGCCAGGCTTCTCCTGTCCCATCGACGAGATCTTCCCGCCCTCCGAATAGGGCTGCTCAACCGGAGGAGAGTCGCGCGTTACCCGCCGAAGTTAACCCCCTCTCCCGCGGGGAGAGGGGATCAGAAGGTGGTGTACGCGACAGACTCCGAAGGCGAGGGCGCCGACCTCGGCAGATCGACACGTAGGTCTCCAAACGGACTGCATCGCCGTTCGCTGCCCCAGCTTCACGACCCTCGTACGCTCCAGAGACATCCTGGCAACCGCCGATAGCCCCTCCAGAAAGGCGACCCCAATGACTGACGTCTCGCTCGACACCCTCGTCTCGCTCTGTAAGCAGCGCGGCTTTGTCTTTCCCGCCTCCGAGATCTACGGCGGATTTGGTTCAACGTACGACTACGGTCCGTTGGGCGTCGAACTCAAACGCAACGTCAAGGAACTCTGGTGGCGCTCGACCGTGCGCGAGCGCTCCGACGTGGTTGGCCTCGATTCGGCGATCATCCAGTCGCCGCGCGTCTGGGAGGCCTCAGGCCACGTTCAGAACTTCCATGACCCGATGGTCGATTGTCTGGAGTGCCAGGGTCGCTTCCGGGCCGACCACTTGAAGGGTCCCGCTTGCCCGACATGCGGTGTCATCGGCAAGTTCACGGAGGCGCGCGAATTCAACCTCATGTTCCGCACCCAGGTCGGTCCGGTTGTCGACGAAGGCTCGCAGGCCTATCTGCGTCCCGAGACCGCGCAGGGCATCTTCATCAACTTCGAGAACGTGCTCACCTCAACCCGCCGACGCCTGCCCTTCGGCATCGCACAGCAGGGCAAGTCGTTCCGCAACGAGATCACGCTGGGCAACTTCATCTTCCGCACCCGCGAGTTCGAGCAGATGGAGATGGAGTTCTTCGTCAACCCCGACGAGTCCGACAAGTGGTACCAGCGCTGGATCGATCTACGAGAGCAGTGGTACACCGACCTGGGCGTCAATCCCGAGAACATCCGCCGGGATGTCCACCCGACCGAAAAGCTCTCGCACTATTCGGCCGGTACTACCGACCTGCAGTACAGGTATCCGTGGGGCTGGGACGAGCTTGAGGGCATCGCCAACCGGACCGATTTCGACCTCACGCAGCACGGCCAGTCCTCTGGCAAGCGGCTGGAGTACTTCGATCCGCAGACCAACGAGCACATCGTCCCTCACGTAATCGAGCCGGCTGCCGGCGTCGACAGAATCATGCTGGCACTGCTCTGCGACGCCTACACCGTCTCCCCCGACGAAAAGGGCAACGACCGCACCGTCCTCGCCTTCCATCCCAGGGTCGCGCCGGTGACCGTCGCGGTGCTGCCGCTCTCACGCAAGGAGCCCGTGGCCAACCTCGCACACGATGTCTGGTCCAAAATCCGCCCCTTCTGGACGACGCAGTACGACGACACGCAGTCCATCGGCCGCCGCTACCGCCGCCAGGACGAGATCGGCACGCCCCTCTGCGTCACGGTCGATTTCCACTCGCTCGAAGACCAGGCCGTCACCATCCGCGATCGCGACACCCAGGAACAGGAGCGAGTCAGGATCGAAGAGTTGGTCGGCGCGCTGCGAGACCGACTGGGGTTCTAGCTCGCTGCTGTCTGCGAGGTTCGCTCGTACGGGACCGCCGCCGAATCAGTGGAGGCACACAACAACGCTGCCGCGTAACGGCGGGCGACCGCTGGAACGGCGCGCCCGCGCGCGGCAGCGTCGTGTTGTTGGCGCCGTCGAAGCGCGCAAGAGCTATGGGGCGAGCTCGGCGACCTTGGCGCGGGCGCCGGCGGGGTCGTCGAACCACTCGGCGTTGATCTCGGTGAAGACCTGCCACTCGTCCGGCACGTCGTCCTCGGAGAAGATGGCGGTCACCGGGCAGGCCGGCTCGCAGGCGCCGCAGTCGATGCATTCGTCCGGCGAGATATAGAGCATGCGGTCGTCGTCGTCCGCGTGGATGCAGTCCACCGGGCAAACCTCGACGCAGGACTGGTCCTTCACGTCGATGCATGGTTCCGCGATTACGTAGGTCATCGGTTCATCCTCTCGTCCACTCGTCCTGCGTCGCGTCGACCGGGGTGCGAACGCGACTACAACACTTATAGGACGGCATTCGACTGTTCGCAATAGCCCAACGAGTTTGCTGCAAGGACTGATGTTTACCTGTCCCAAGATTTCCAAGTTGACAGATCGCGACTAGGAAGCGGCCGCCGCTTCAGCGGGCGCTCCCAAGCCGTGCAGCGCCAGGACATCGCGCAGGAATCGGCCCGTGTGCGACCGCTCTTCCAGCGCCACCTGCTCCGGCGTGCCAGCCGCGACGACCTGTCCGCCGCGGTCTCCGCCGAGCGGTCCCAGGTCGATGATCCAGTCGGCGTTCTTGACTACGTCCAGGTGATGCTCGATCACGACGACCGTGTTGCCGCCGTCCACGAGCTGCTGTAGGACCTGCAACAGGGCTTCGACATCGGAGAACGAGAGACCGGTCGTCGGTTCGTCCAGCAGATACAGCGTCCGCCCCGTCGAACGCTTCGAAAGCTCCGTGGACAGCTTGACCCGCTGCGCCTCGCCGCCCGACAAGGTCGTGGCCGGCTGTCCCAGCTTGATGTAGCCCAGGCCCACATTCTGCAGCGTGCGCAGCTTGCGCGAGATCGCCGGGTGCGCGTCGAACAGCGTGGCCGCTTCGTCGACCGTCATGTTGAGCACATCGGCGATTGTGCAGTCCTTGTAGCGAATCTCCAGCGCCTCGCGGTTGTAGCGGTCGCCCTGGCAGACCTCGCAGGGCACAGTGACATCGGGCAGGAACTGCATCTCGATCGTGTTGTAGCCGTCGCCCTTGCAGGCCTCGCAGCGACCGCCCTTGACATTGAAGGAGAACCGGCCCGGCTTGTAGCCGCGCATCCGCGACTCAGGCACCGAAGCGAACAGCTCGCGGACCGGTGTGAATAGACCCGTGTAGGTCGCGGGATTCGAGCGTGGCGTGCGGCCAATCGGCGACTGGTCGATGTCGATCACCTTGTCGATGGCGGCCAATCCCTGTAGTCCGCGCATCGCGCCCGGACGGCGTCGCGCGCCGTGCAACTGCTGCGCCGCCGATGCGTGCAGCAGGTCGTTGACCAGCGTGCTCTTGCCCGATCCCGAGACGCCGGTCACGCAAATGAATGTGCCCAGCGGGAAGGTCGCGTCAATATCGCGCAGGTTGTGCTCCGTGGCGCCCAACACCTTCAGCTCGTCGCCGTTGCCCGGTCGCCGCTGCGGCGGCATCGGGATGCTGCGCCTGCCGCTCAGATACGCGCCTGTCATCGACCCCTCGTCATCCATGATTGCCGAGGGCGGACCGGCCGCGACGATCCGTCCGCCGGCTTCGCCCGCGCCGGGACCCATATCGACGATGTAGTCGGCGGCCCGCATCGTCGCCTCGTCGTGCTCAACGATCAGGACCGTGTTGCCCAGGTCGCGCAATCGCTTGAGCGTGCGGATCAGCCGTTCGTCGTCCAGCGGATGCAGCCCGATCGAGGGCTCATCGCAGACATAGAGCACGCCCATCAGCGACGACCCGATCTGCGTCGCCAGGCGGATCCGCTGGGCCTCGCCGCCCGACAGCGTGGCCGCCGCGCGATCCAGCGTCAGATAGTCCAGGCCGACATCGACCAGGAACGTCAGACGCTCGCGAATCTCCTTGAGAATCTGGGTCGCAATCGCCATCTCGCGAGGCGAGAGCGGCGTCGTTTCTCCGCTCAACCGGTGCGCCCACAGCGATGCGTCCGACACCGACATCCGGGTCACATCGACAATCGAGCGCTCGTCCACGAGCACCGCGAGCGACTCCGCCTTCAGGCGAGCGCCGCTACAGGACGAGCAGGGCACGGCCGTCATGTACCGCTCAATCTCCGTGCGCGACCAGTCCGAGTCCGTCTCGCGATGTCGACGGTCCAGGTTGTGCACGACGCCTTCAAACTGCGTCTCGTAGCGTCGCTGCCGGCCGCGGTGATTGACGAAGTCGACCACAATCGGCTCCGGCAAGCCGTAGAGGACGGCTTCGACGAGTTCGGCTGGCAAATCGTCGAACGGCACGTCAGTGTCCGCGTTGAATTGCTCGAAGACCGCTTCCAGCATCCGCCGATGCCAGCCGGTGTTGGTCGTCGACCGCGACCATGGCGCGATCGCGCCATCGTCCAGCGACTTCGACCGGTCCGGGATGATCAGCGCCGGATCGACCTGCATCGTGATGCCCAGACCGGTGCAGTCCGGACACGCTCCGTGCGGCGAGTTGAACGAGAACGAGCGAGGCTCAATCTCGCCCAGTGCGAACATGTCGCGCGGACAGGCGAGTTGCTCGGAGAAGATCAGGTCGTCGTCCGAATCGAGCGGGCGGATGCGCACGATGCCGTCGCCTAGACCGAGCGCCTGCTCGATCGAGTCGGCGAGCCGGTTGGCGAGGATGTTGCGCTCGTCTTCCTCGACATCGTCGCCGGGAAGCGCCACGCGGTCGATGACGACATCAATCGTGTGGTTCTTGTTCTTCTCCAACTCGATCTCGTCGTCAAGCAGAAGTACCTCGCCGTCAACCCGGACGCGGACGAAGCCACGTCCACGCGCATCCTCGAGCACGCCCTTGTGCTCGCCCTTGCGGTCGCGGATCACCGGCGCCAGGATCATCAATCGCCGCCGCTCGTCCAACGACATCACGGCATCGACCATCTGCTGCACGGTCTGCTGCGAGATCGGATCGCCGCAGATTGGACAGTGCGGTCGGCCGGCGCGGGCGAAGAGCAGGCGCAGGTAGTCGTAGATCTCCGTCACGGTGCCGACGGTCGAGCGCGGATTGCGCGAGCCGGTCTTCTGGTCGATCGAGATCGCTGGCGAGAGGCCCTCGATGTAATCGACATCGGGCTTCTCCATTCGCCCCAGGAACTGACGCGCGTAGGCCGAGAGCGACTCGACATAGCGCCGTTGGCCCTCGGCGTAGATCGTGTCGAAGGCGAGCGACGACTTGCCGGATCCGGACAGCCCGGTAATCACGACCAACTGGTCGCGAGGCAGTTCAACGTCGATGTCCTTCAGGTTGTGTTCCCGCGCGCCGCGAACCAGTATCCGATCAGCAGGCACAGATTCCGCTCCAAGCAGCCCATCCGGGCACTCTGCCATCGCTGCTCAGCGTATCCCAACCGGGGGACCGCGTCCCCGAGGGTTCATTCCTATACTCGACTCCATGCCGACCAACACCGCCGACTCTGAACAACAGACCACCATGACCGCGCTCGCCGGAGAAGCCGACGACGCTCCCGAAGCGAAGCGGATCGTCATCTTCGACGCCTACGCGCTGATCTTTCGCGCCTATTTCGCCATGCAGCGCGCCAACCTGCAGACTTCCTCCGGCGAGCCGACCGGCGCCGTGCGCGGCTTCACGGCGACGCTGCTGCACATCTTCCGCACCCTGGAGCCGACCCACGCGGCATTCGCCTTCGACGTCGATGACGCGACCGTGTTTCGCCGCGAGATCGATCCCAACTACAAGGCGCACCGGGAACCGATTCCCGAGGACTTGCCCTCTCAGATCCAGCGCTGCCGCGAGATCGCCGAGGCGTTTTCGGTACCGATCTATCAGGAGCCGGGATTCGAAGCCGACGACGTGCTCGGCACGCTCGCCGATCAGGCCGCCGAGGCGGGATTCGACACCTGGATCTGCACGCTGGACAGCGACCTGCTGCAGCTCGTCACCGACGACATCTCCGTCTACCTCTACAACCCGTTCAAGAGCGAGTACACGGCCTACGACAGCCCCGCCCGCGTGCGCGAGCGCTACGAGGTCGATCCGCCGCAAATCATCGACTACAAGGCAATCGTGGGCGACAAGTCCGACAACATCCCCGGCGTCAAGGGCGTAGGCAAGGTCGGCGCGGTCAAGCTGCTCAACCAGTACGGCACGGTCGAGAGCATTTACGAGCACATCGACGAGGTCAAACCCCCGGGTACGCAAAAGAAACTGATCGCCGACCGCGACAGCGCCTACATGAGCAAGGAACTGGCCACGATCCGCCACGACGCGCCGGTGAGGCTCGATTTCACCGCTGCCGACGTGACCGCTTTCGATCGCGACGAGGTCCGCACCAAGTTCGAGGAGCTCGAGTTCCGCACGCTGATGGATCAGATTCCGGGAGAGGAGGGCGAGGCGCCGGTCATCGAGCAACCGTCGGTGGAAAACTACGACCTCGTCACCGACGAGGCCATGCTGCAGCAGTGGGTCGAACGCGCCGCTAAGTCGCCCCTGCTCGCGGTTGACCTGGAGACCTCCTCAACCGACACCATCGATTGCCTGATCGCCGGCTACGCCCTCTCCGACGAGCCCGGCCAGGGTTGCTACATCCCCGTCGGACACCATGGCGACGAACCACAGCTCGACCACGAGTTGGTCAAGTCGGCGCTGCGCCCGGTGCTGGAAGACTCGGGCGTGCCCAAACTGCTGCACAACGCCAAGTTCGACATGAAGGTCCTGCGACGGCACGGCATCCAACTACGCGGTCTGCGCGACGACACGATGGTCGCCGCGTTCGTGCTCAACAAGCCGCACATCGGCCTCAAGTCGCTCGCGCTGAGCGAGCTCGGCGTGCAGATGACCCCGATCGAGGACCTGATCGGCAAGGGCCGAAATCAACTGTCGATGCTGGACGTCTCGGCGGCCGAAGCCGGTAAGTATGCGGCGGCCGACGCCGACATCACCTTGCGCCTCGCCGAGCGGCTGCTGCCGCAACTCAAAGACAACGAGGTCCTCGACCAGCTCTATCGCGAACTGGAGCTGCCGCTGATCCCGATCCTCGTCGAGATGGAACTGGCCGGCGTCACGCTGGACACGGCGATCCTCGACGACCTCGACCAGCAGCTCAACGACGAGATCGCCGGCATCACCACGCAAATCTACGAGGACGCCGGCCACGAGTTCCGTATCGGTTCGCCCAAGCAGCTCAGCCAGGTGCTGTTCGAGCAGCTTGAACTGCCCAAGACCCGCAAGACCTCGCAGGGCTTCTCGACCGACGCGCAACAACTCGAACGATTGGTGGACCGTCACCCAATCGTCAACCGAGTCCTCCACTGGCGCGAGTTGACCAAGCTGCGCAGCACCTACGTCGAGTCGCTGCCCGACATGGTGCATGCCTCCACCGGCCGCGTGCACACCGACTACAACCAGACCGTCGCCGCGACCGGACGACTCTCGTCCGAGTCGCCCAACTTGCAGAACATCCCGGTCCGCACCGAGCAGGGACGCCAGATCCGAGCCGCGTTCGTCGCGCGGCCGTGGGACGCGCTCGGATCCAACGGCGATGTCCGCTTCGTTTCGGCCGACTACTCGCAGATCGAACTTCGCGTTCTTGCCCATCTCTCCGAGGACGAGCACCTGATCACCGCATTCCGCAACGGCGAGGACATTCACGCGGCGACGGCATCAGGCGCATACGGCGTGGGCATCGACGATGTCCAACCGGAGATGCGCCGCGTCGCCAAGATGATGAACTTCGGCGTGATCTACGGACTCTCCGCTCACGGTCTGTCGCAGCGCAGCGGGATGGAGCGGCGCGACGCGCAGAGCTTCATCGACGCCTACTTCGGCCGATTCGAGCGCGTCGCCACGTGGATCGAGGAGACCAAGGAGACGACCAAGGATCGCGGCTACGCCGAGACGCTGCTCGGCCGCCGCCGCTACCTGCCCGAGATCAAGTCGAACAACTTCCAGCGTCGCAGCGCGGCCGAGCGCATGGCCGTCAACATGCCCGTCCAGGGCACGGCCGCCGATGTGATGAAGCGGGCGATGATCGAGATCGACGACGCGCTGCGCGACCGCGAGCTCAAGTCGCGCATGCTGCTGCAAGTCCACGACGAGCTGATCTTCGAGGTCCCGGACGAGGAAGTCGATCCGTTGGCAGAGTTGCTGCGCGAAATCATGCCGGCCGCGCTGGGCTTGGTCGTGCCGCTGCAAATCGAGGTCAAGAGCGCCCCCAACTGGCGCGATTTGGAACCGCTTGAGGTCAACTGAGGAGGACCACCGAAAGGACCAGTCGAATGTTTCGCACCATCGGTAACACCTGGCAGATCACCAAGCTCTCCTGGAAGGTCCTGCAACTCGACCGCGAGCTGATCTTCTTCCCGATCATGGGCACGATCGGCGCCGCCCTGGTTGGCGCGGTCGCCGCCGGCGTCTTCGGCGCGACCGGCACATTCGACCGGCTCGGCGGCACGGGCGACGCCGAATTCAACGTCGTCGATCTCATCATCGCGCTGGTCGCCTACTTCGGCGGCCTGTTTATGGTCATCTTCTTCAACTCCGCCCTCGTCGCTGCCGCCCGCGAACGACTGGAAGGCGGCGATCCCAACGTCATGTCCGGCATCCGCGCCGTGCGCGGCATGTGGCTGGCGATCCTCGGCTGGACGTTGATCACCGGTACCGTCGGCATCATTCTCCAGGCGCTGCAAAGCATGGCCCGCGAGAATTCCGAGGGCGTCATGCGCATCATCGCGGTCATTTTGATCTCGCTGCTGCAAACCGCCTGGGCCTACATCACCTTCTTCGTCATTCCCATCCTCGTGGTCGAGCGAGTCGGGCCGATCTCCGCCATCCGACGCTCGGGCGGCCTGCTGCGCCAGACCTGGGGCGAGCAACTCACCGCGAGCTTCTCCTTCTTCCTCATCTACCTGCTCGCCATCCTGATTGTGGCGATTCCGGTCGTCATCCTGGTCTTCATCGCGCCCGTTGCCGCGATTATCGTCGGCATCATCCTCGGCGGGATCGCTCTGGCCTCGGTCGCGGCGATGGAGGGCATCTTCAAAGCTGCGCTCTACGAATGGGTCGCCGAGGGCAAAGGCAGCGAGTGGTTCGACCGACAACTCCTGACCGACGCCTACATGCACCGGAACTAGTTCAGCGCCATGCCCGAGCTACCCGAGGTCGAGACGGTCCGGCGGCAATTGGAGCCGCTGATTGCAGGCCGCCGGGTCGCGCGTTTCCAGGTCTATCCGGGCGCGGAACGCCTGTTGCGTGGACGTTCAGCGTCGGAGATCGACGCGCAACTCAGCGGCCGCGTATTCGCCGCCGTCAGCCGGCGAGGCAAGTACCTTGCGCTCAATCTCGACAACGGACAGGTCGTCGTCGTCCACCTGCGCATGACCGGCTCGCTCAGATTCCGCGCCGCCGGACACGAGGACGAGCCGTTTACTCGCGCCGTGTTCGACCTGGACGGCGGCGACCAACTCCGATTCGTTGACGTGCGCAAGTTCGGCACGATCGACCTGGTCGAGCAGATGCAGGAGGCGCTGCCCGAACTTGGTCCCGAACCGCTATCGGACGAGTTCACCGAGGAAGCGCTGTGGCACGCGCTACGGGGCCGGCAACAGCCGATCAAGGCGGCCCTGCTCGATCAGCGCAACATCGCCGGCATCGGCAACATCTACGCCGACGAAGCCCTCTACCTCGCCCGCCTCAACCCAGAAGCGCCGGCCGGATCACTCCGCCCCGCCGAACGCCGCGAGCTGCACGCTGCCATCCGCCGCGTGCTGGAGGACGGCGTCACCCACGGCGGCGCATCGTTCCGCGACTACACCGACGTCGACGGCGCCGAGGGCGAGCAGCAGTACTTCGTCCGCGTCTTCCGCCGCACCGACGAACCCTGCGACGACTGCGGAGCAGTCATCCGCCGCATCGTCGTCGGAGGCCGCGCCACCCACTTCTGTCCCAGGTGCCAGCCCGTCCGCCAGCGAACGCGGACGGTCAAGTCACGAAGACCGAGGCAGTAGGTTTGTAGACGGAGATCAGTGCGCATGGCAGCTGAAACGCAGCCGGAGACTTGCGCGATCCTCTGAATTCCCTGGCACGCTGTCTGCCAGTCCCCGCCTTGTGCGGGGAGCCGAGCGGGTCCCCGCACAAGGCGGGGACTGGACCAAGGCGATTGACGCGCCAGTCTCTGTTCGCAGTACCCTCAAGCGCAGATGAGCACGCGACGACCCACCGAGCCGTATCCACGACAGCCGTACCGGGCCGATTCCGACCGCCGCCACGACATTGCGATCGCCAACTGCGAGGGATGCGGCGAGGAATTCGATCTTGCCAACACCGATCCTCGCGCACGCGTGTGCGCTCCCTGTTGGAATCGCTCACTGGAAGCGGTTGAGGTCGCCTTCCTCGACAACTACGCCAAGTTCGGGGCGAAGGCGCACCGCACCGTCGCCGAGGCGCTCTTCCGCTCCCAGGCCCTCGCCGATCCCGACGACCGCAAGGTGATCGGTATGCGGATCGTCGAGGAGTACTTGAACGCAGCCCAGGACCTGATGGCGCTGTACGTCGCCCTGCGCCGCCGACACGAACAGCCGTTACTGATCACGTTCACCAACTTCGAGCTGACCGCCCCATCGGTCGCCGCTTTCCGCATCCTCACCGCCGGGCGTTCGTCGGACGAGCTTCTGCGCGACCTCCAATTGCCCACGCTGGCCGATGTCGATGCCGCCCGCGGCGAGATCCCGCGAAAGGACTGGCGGCAGTTCGCCGGAGCGGTCCTGGCCATCTCCAACGGCATCGAGCGCGTGCAGAAGGTCGATCAGGGCGTGCTGCTCGAGCTGGCCGACGGGCTCAAGCAATCCTCGGCGCTGACGCACAAGCTCGACTGGCTTCCGGACAAGCGGATGAATCCCGACCAGGTCGCCTTGATCGTGCTCAACCAGCGCCGGCGCGTGCTGATGACCCACGCGCTCGCGATTCACGAGCCGCAGCTCGAAGTCTTCATCGACGCGATCGACAAGATCACCGCCGCCGCCCGCGATCTGATCTGGTTGTATCTTCACGTCCGCGATACCGTCGCACTTGAGGATCATCCATCCGGTCGATGAACGCCTCGGCAATGCAGCCCGCATTTGACGCATGAGACGCATGAGACGCATGAGACGCAAGAACTGAGGCAGCAAGCATGAGCAAATCCCCGTTTTCCCTGGAAGAACAGGTCGTACTCGTCTCCGGCGCGGGACGCGGGATCGGGCGCGCGGCGGCCGAGCTGATCGCGCAGATGGGCGCAAAAGTTGCCGTGACCGCGCGAACGGTGTCGCAGGTCGAAGAGGTCGCCCAGGGCATTCGCGAGAACGGCGGCCAGGCCTGGGCGTTTCGCGCCGATGTCTCGGCGGTCGAAGATCAGGAGTCGCTGCTCGCCGACGTTGAAGACACCATCGGCCCGCTCACCGGGCTGGTCAATGTCGCCGGCGTCTCGCCGATCCTCCAGCGCGGGGAACGGATCACGCCCGAGGAATACGACCAGATCCAGAGCATCAACCAGCGCGGGACGTTCTTTCTCACCCGAAACTTCGCATCGCGGTTGATCGACGTGGAACGCGGCGGTTCGATCGTCACGATCTCGAGTGTCGGCGCGGAATTCGGGCTGCCCCGTCAGGCGGCCTACTCGATGACCCGCGCCGCCGTCGAGGCGATGACCAAGACCCTCGCAGCCGAGTGGGCCCATGCGTTGCCTGCGCCGATCCGCGTCAACTGCGTCGCCCCGGCCTTTATCGACACGCCCTTGACCGAACCGATGCCCGGTTGGTACCGAGCTCGCGTCGAAGCGCACACCGCAATGCGACGCCTGGGAGCGGACGACGAAGTCGCCGGCGCGGTCGCCTTCCTGCTCTCCGACGCAGCCAGCTACATTACCGGCACCGTCGTCCCCGTGACCGGCGGCTACGGCCTCTGGTCGCTCGATCCCCGCTGAGGTCTCGTGAATCGATGTGAAGCATGACCTATCTCGCCGCCGCCGTCCAACGCGCCCCGGGTCTGACCCGCGAGCAAGGCGTCGACAAGGCCGTCGCCGCAATCGAGGAAGCCGGTCGCGAGGGCGCAAGCCTGATCGTCTTCCCCGAGACCTGGATTCCCTCATATCCCTACTACCACGGTCAAGGGAATCAACGGCAGGCGTTCAGCGAGCTCTACCAGCGCACCTTCGAGCACAGCATCTCGATCCCCGGCGACGACTGGAACCGCATCGCCCAGGCAGCCGCCGACGCCGGCGCGCATGTCGTGATTGGCGTCAACGAGCGAGAACCGCACGCGGGCACGATCTACAACACACTCGCCTACATCGGCTCCGACGGCTCGCTGCTGGGCAAGCACCGCAAGCTCGTGCCGACGCTCTCGGAGCGCTTGATCTGGGGCTACGGCGACGGCTCCGACCTTGATGTCTACGACACCGAGGTCGGCAGGCTTGGCGGCTTGATTTGCTACGAGCACCAGATGGCGCCGGCTCGCTACGCGCTCTCGACCCTGGGTATCCAGGTCCACGCCTCGGTCTGGCCCGGCTGGGAACAACTCCATCCCGTGATCGACGCCGCTACTCGACATCTCGCGTACGAGAACGCCTGCTACGTGATTGTCGCCCGCGAGACGATGTCGGCTGACCTCCTGCCTTCGGGCACGCCGCTTGCCGAGGAACCGTTCTGGCACGCATCGGGCGGCTCGGCGATCATTGCGCCGGGCGGTAAGTACCTGATCGAACCGGTCACCGACCAGGAGACAATCATCTACGCCGAGATCGACCTCGAATCGACGATCGAGTCGAAGCGCTGGGTCGACTCCGCCGGTCACTACGCCCGCACCGACGTGTTTCAGCTCCAGTGGGACAAGCGTCCCAAGCCGCCAGTCGTGATCCATGACTGAACCGAGGACCAACCCCGGACCGCACGACGCGATCACCGACGTGCCGGGCATTGAAGTCGGCCACTACACCGACCTCGACAACGCAACCGGCTGCACGGTGGTCTTGACCCGGTCCGGCGTGACTCCTGGCGTGTTTCAGCCGGGCGGTGCGCCCGGCACCCTGGACACCGACCTCGCCGTCGCCGAGAACGCTATCCAGGAGATACACGCAGTCCTGCTCACGGGCGGCAGCACGATTGGCCTCAACGCCGCGGAGGGCGTGCGGCGATACCTACAGGAGACCGGCGCCGGCCTGCCGCTGATGCCCGAACTCGCCCCGTTGCCGTTAGTCATGGGAGCGGTGGTCTTCGACCTGGGTATCGGCAAGCCCGTTCATCCCGGCGGCGAGTGCGGATACGCCGCTGCGTCCGCCGCTGACAGCGGTCCGCTGGATCAGGGAACGGTCGGTGTCGGGACCGGTTGCACCGTCGCCAAGGCCGGAATCCCGAACACCATGCTCAAGGGCGGAGTCGGTACCGCCTCGCTGATCCACGAATCGGGCCTCGCCGTCGGCGCGCTGGTCGCGACGAACTCGGTCGGCGATATCGTCGATTCCTCAAGCGGCGAGTTGGCGGCCGGCGCTCGTGGAGACCAAGCGGGCGCGATGTCGCGCTCGTCGCGGGCGCTCCTCGACCGCAGCGTCGCCGAGTTTGAGGAGATGCAGCAATCGCGATCCAGCTTCTCCGCCAATCGCGCCGGGACCAACACCACGCTCGCCGTGATCGCAACCAACGCGAAGCTGCACAAGGGGACCGCCAAGCGGGTCTCGATCATGGGCTCGGCCGGGCTCGCGCGAACCATCGATCCGGTCTTCACCCCCGGCGACGGCGACACCATCTTCACGCTGGCGACCGGCGAGATCGACGTCACCAGCATCCCCGCCATGCTCATGCTGGCCGGAACCATGGCCGCCGAAGCGGTCGCCGCCGCCACGCTCCGCAGCGTCCGCGAGGCCACATCGCTCGCCGGCATCCCCTCGGCATCCGAGTGGCTGAACGGCAACCACCCGTAGATACTTACACTAACATTATGCGAGTGCTGTAGAGTAACGCCATGTCCCTCACAGTAGAGCGATTGCAGACCCTTGGCCCGCACGAGGTGGTTGACCTCGTGCTGTCCGAGCACGAGAACCAGTGGTTTGATCGCAAGAGCGCGCGCATTAGGCCGCAGCAACTGGCCGAGTCGCTGGTCGCGCTGGCCAATGCGGATGGGGGCACGCTGGTCATCGGCGTCTACGACGGGCGCTGCGAGGGCGTTGACGGGTCGCCCCGTCTGCACAATCAGTGGCTTCAAACCGGTCTGGATTGCACCCAGCCACACGTGCGCTACGCCTCCCATCTGATCCCCTGCGTCAATCAGCGTGGAGAGGATGACCATCTCTTCGTCATCGATGTGATTCCCGGCGAACAGGTCCACGCCACGACCAAGGACGAGGTCTACCTGCGCGTCGGCGACTCGAACCGCAAACTGAGCTTCAGTCAGCGCCTGGAGTTGCAATACGACCGCGGGGATACGACCTTCGAGGTGAGTGGGTCGCAAGCATTCAGCGCCTCGGAATTGAATGCCGCGGCGGTCGCCGAGTACGCCGAGCTCCTGGGGCATCCCGAGCCGGCGCGACTGCTGCGTGCGCGAGCCTTGGTTGACCCCGCCGACCAGCCGTACGCGGCTGCGATACTGCTCTTCGGAGCAGCGCCGCAGCGCGCGTTCCCCCAGGCTTGGGTTCGCGTGATTCGTTACGAAGGCGCCGAGCGCCGGACCGGCGGCAGTCAGAACATCGTTCAGGATGTGTCCTGCGAGGGCACGCTGCCGCGCCAGATTGATGCTGCGCGCGATGCGATCCGGGAACTGATGCCCACGCGCCGTGCGCTTGGTGCGGACGGTCTGTTCCAGTGGCTCCCGATCGTTCCCGAAGAGGTCTGGATTGAAGCGCTGGTCAACGCCGTGATCCATCGCGCGTACAGCAACTTCGGCGATCACATTCGAGTTAGCATTTTCGACGATCGGATGGAGGTCTCCAGCCCTGGCAGATTCCCCGGTGTCAGCCCGCCCGACGATCTGACCAATGTGCGCCGCTTCGCCCGGAACCCGAGAATCGCCCGTGTGATGTCCGATCTCGCCTATGGGCAGGAGCTCGGAGAAGGTCTGCGCAGAATGGTTGCGGTGATGGAGTCTCGTGGCCTACGCCGGCCGACGATCAGACAAACCGCCGGCGGTACCGAGATCGTCATGTCGGGTGCGTTCGATGTCCTGTCGGCAGTATCGACGCTCTCGCCCACCGCCCGGCAGCTCTATGCGTTGCTCGAAGCCGCCGGTGATCTTCGCACCGGGGCGCTCGCGGAGCTTGCCGGAATTGCGCGGCCGACGGCGTTACGCTATCTCGCCGAGCTCGAATCGGCCGGGCTCGTCGTCCGCGTTGGTTCGAGCCCGAAGGACCCGACGGCCTATTGGACGCTGCGACCGCACTAGATGGCACTGTTGAGCACTCACGCGACACTCTCACAGCTGTAATTCGAGTAGCTGAAAGTAGACCTTCGAGTAGCTGGTCACGGTCGACGGTTGATCCGGCAAGCGGCGCGCACTTACTCGCAACACTGTAATTCGAGTAGTTGACAGTAGTTGTTCCAGTAGCCGTCCATCCATCTGTCGGGCCCTGCCCGGGATGGTCGAACACACTCTCACAGCTGTGATTCGAGTAAGTGACAGTAAGCGTTCCAGTAGGAGCTAAGCGGGATGACGCAGGGAACTGGCCGGCGACTGATACCCTCCCGCCATGACCCAACGACCACTTGTACTCGCTACCAACGACGACGGTATTGAGGCGCCCGGACTCTGGCGCTTGGCCGAAGCAGTCTCGGAGTTCGCCGACGTGCTGGTTGTCGCGCCCGCCTTCAACCAGTCGGGCATGTCGGCCGCCTTCACACTGCGCCAGGAACTGGAAGCCGAGCGAGCCCACTCGCAGATCGACGGCATCGACGCCTACCAGGTCAACGGCACGCCGACCGACGCTGTCCTGCACGGGATCCGGCACCTGGCGCCGCGGCACATTGACATGATCGTCTCCGGCGTCAACCCGGGACCCAACGTGGGGCGCGACATCCTCCACTCCGGCACCGTGATGGCCGCGATGCAGGGCTATCTGCGCAGGCTGCCCAGTGTCGCCGCCTCGCTCTGGTCTTTTGAGGAAGAGCATCTCCGCGACGCCGCGATCGTCGCCGGACGCATCGCTCGCCGGCTACTCGAAAGCGGTGAAATCCAGTTCCTCAACGTCAACGCGCCGGACCTGCCGCTGGCGCAGTTCACCGGCATCCGCGTCACGCCGGTCGCCGACGTGTCTCCGTCTCGCGTGATTGATCGGATCGACGAACAGGGCGCGACTCACCGGCAGCTCGTCCTCCGGCCTGGCGCCGAAATCGCGCCCGACACCGATGTCGCCGCGATACTTGAAGGATCAGTCACCGTCACGCCCCTGCACAACGACCTCACCTTCCACGCCAAGCTGGCCGACGCAGCGAACGTGCTGGGCGATGCGGACGCACTGCTGAACGGCGCGATAGACTGAGGATTCCTGGCTTTCACTGTAAGTTCGCACGGGAGTTCGAGCATGGCCGGACACTCCAAATGGGCGCAGATCAAACGCAAGAAAGGCGTCACCGACGCCAAGCGCGGTCAGCTCTTCACCAAACTGGGACGCGAGATCGCTGTCGCCGTGCGCGCCGGCGGTCCGAAGATCGAGGAAAACTCCGCGCTGCGGTTGGCCGTTGAGCGGGCCAAAGCGTCGAACATGCCCAACGCCAACATCGATCGCGCGATCGAGCGGGCCTCGGGCGGCGCAGACGGCTCCCAGCTTGAGGAGATCCGCTACGAGGCCTACGGACCGGGCGGAGCGGCGCTGCTGATCGATTCGCTGACCGACAACCGCAACCGCACCGTCGCCGAGGTCCGCGCCACCTTGACCCGCGCCGGCACCAGCATGGCCGAATCGGGCGCGGTCGCCTGGCTGTTCGAGCAGAAGGGCGTGATCGCGATCGACGTCGACCAGAGCGCCGATCCGGACGACATCGCCCTCGCCGCGATCGATGGCGGAGCCGAGGACGTGGCGGTTGACGAAGGCCTGGTCGAGGTGATCACGGCGCCCTCCGACCTCGAGTCCGCCCGCAGCGCGGTCGAGGACCTCGGCGCGCCGGTCGCCTCGGCGGAGGTCGTGATGCGCGCGACCAATACGGTCCCGGTCGACACCGACCAGGCCGCCAAGCTGCTGCGGCTGATCGATCTACTGGAAGACCTCGACGATGTCCAGCGGGTGTTTACCAACGCCGATTTCCCCGACGCCGCGCTCGTGGAGGCGTAGACTCGCAACATGACCCGCATCCTCGGCGTCGATCCCGGACTCCGCGCAACCGGCTGGGGGTTGCTGGAGACCCTCCCCGGCGGCGCGGCAAGCCTGCGCTGGGGCACGATCAGCCCGCCCGACGGCTCACTGGCCGAGCGGCTCAATCACATCAACTGGCGCGTCTCGCAATTGATTAAGCAGCACCGTCCCGACGCGGTCGCGGTGGAGCGGCCGTTCATCCACAAGAACGTGAAGACCGCCGTGATGCTGGGGCAAGCGCAGGCCGCCGCGATGATTGCCGCCGCCGCTGGCGGCGTGGCGGTCTGGGAGTACCCGCCGAGACAGGTCAAGGAAACGGTCGCCGGCATGGGCGGCGCGGAGAAGTCGGCGGTCAAGCGCGCCCTGATGACGCAGCTCGGACTGGCCGAGCTCGACGCCTCGGCCGACGCCGCCGACGCGCTCGCCGTCGCCTACTGCCATCACCTGATGACCGCGCAAGGAGCATCTGTGGCGGGCTTGGAGGTCCGATGATCTCGCGCATTCGCGGCCGAGCCGTCGACTGGCACGAAGATCGCCGCAGCGTCGAGCTCGACACCGGCTCCGAGGCCGGCGGTCTGGTCTATGAAGTGCTCCTGCCCACCGCCGTCTGGCTGGCTCTGGAAGACGCGCGACCTGCGGTACTCGATCTGTACACCCACTATCACGTCCCCGACCGCGCGCCCGTTCCGGTGCTGATCGGCTTTCTGCGACCGATTGAGCGCGATTTCTTCCGCAAGTTGATTGGCGTGCCGCAGATGGGCGTCGCCAAGGCGCAGCAGGCGCTGGCTGCCTCGGTCTCGACCATTGCCCAGGCGATCGAGGCCGAGGACCGCCGCACCTTGACGCAGCTCCCGGGCATCGGACCGCGCCAGGCCGACCGGATTATCGCCGATCTCAAGGGCAAGGTTACCGAGGAAGCGCTGCTCGTCGACGAGGGCTTCGACGCCCGATCCCGGCGGCCGGTCCGCGCGACCGACGCGATCGCCGAGGATGCAGGCGAGGCCCTGGTCGGCCTCGGCTACACCAGGCGCGATGCCGACCGCTGGATCGCCGCCGTGCTCAGCGCCCCAGATCTGACCGCACCGCAGACAACCGAAGATCTGCTGCGCGCCGTGCTCGAACACATCGGCACTGGGCCGTAGCTGACACTTCCGAACAAGCCCATTAGTGCGGAAATCCCGCTAAGCTCTTTGCCATGACTACTGTCTCAGCCCCGATCCGCAACGCAAAGCCGTTCGAACTCAGCGCGGACTATCAGCCCACCGGAGACCAGCCATTCGCCATCAAACAGTTGGTTGACGGCATCGAGGCAGGACACCGAGCCCAGACGCTGCTCGGTGTCACCGGCTCGGGCAAGACCTTCACCATGGCCAACGTCGTCGCCCAGCTCAACCGGCCGACGCTGGTCTTGGCCCACAACAAGACGCTAGCCGCGCAGCTCTGCACCGAGTTCCGCGACTTTTTCCCCAACAACTCGGTCGAGTACTTCGTTTCCTACTACGACTACTACCAGCCCGAGGCGTACATTCCCCGCTCCGACACCTACATCGCCAAGGAATCGGACATCAATCAGGAGATCGACAAGCTCCGCCACGCCGCAACGCGGGCGCTGTTTGAGCGTCGCGACGTGTTGATCGTCGCCTCCGTCTCCTGCATCTACGGTCTGGGCGAGCCCGAGGACTATCAGGGCATGGTCCTGAGCATGGAGCAGGGCAAGTCGTACTCGCGCAACCTGATCCTCCGCCGCCTCGTCGACCAGCAGTACGAGCGCGATGAGATGACGCTCAGTCGTGGCAAGTTCCGCATTCGCGGCGACACGCTCACGATTCATCCCTCGTATGAAGATCTCGCTGTGCGCGTGCAGTTCTGGGACGACGAGGTCGAGCGGATCGTCGAACTGGACCCGCTGACCGGCGAGATCCTGGCCGAGCGCGACCGTGTCGACATCTATCCGGCCAAACACTTTGTCACCACCGACGAACGCATGGCCGCCGCCGTTGAGGACATCCAGGCCGAACTGGCGCAGCGATTGGAAGAGCTGCGGCGCGAGGACCGCATCCTCGAGGCGGCGCGACTTGAAGAGCGAACCCGCTACGACCTCGAGACCTTGCGCGAGACCGGCTATTGCCCCGGGATCGAGAACTACTCACGACACCTCGCCCGTCGCGCCGCCGGATCCACGCCCTGGACCTTGCTCGACTACTTCCCCGACGACTGGCTGCTCTTCATCGACGAATCGCACATGACCATCCCGCAGGTCCGAGGCATGTACGGCGGCGACACCTCGCGCAAGCAAACCCTGGTCGATTTCGGCTTCCGGCTACCCTCCGCGATCGATAACCGCCCGCTCAACATCGACGAGTTCGAGCGACACATCAACCAGGTCGTGTTCGTCTCCGCGACACCGGCTGTTTACGAGCAAAACCACTCGCAACAGGTCGTCGAACAGCTCATTCGCCCGACCGGACTGCTCGATCCTGAGGTCGAAGTTCGGTCCACCGACGGGCAGATCGACGACCTCGTCAGCGAAATCAAGACCCGCGCCGAACGGGGCGAACGCACGCTGGTCACGACGCTGACCAAGAAGATGGCCGAGGACCTCGCCGACTACCTGCGCGAAGTCGGCATTCGCACCTACTACCTGCATTCCGAGCAGGATGCGTTCCAGCGTGTCGAAGTCCTGCGCGACCTCAGACTCGGTGTGTTCGACTGTCTGGTCGGAATCAACCTGTTGCGCGAGGGCCTCGACCTCCCCGAGGTTTCGCTGGTCGCCGTGCTCGACGCCGACAAGGAAGGCTTCCTGCGCAACGAAAGCACGATGGTCCAGACCATCGGCCGGGCTGCCCGACACGTCAACTCGCACGCCATCCTCTACGCCGACCGAATCACCGACTCGATGCGTCATGCCATCGATGAAACGCATCGACGTCGACAGGCCCAGCACGAGTACAACCTCCGGAACAACATCACGCCGGTCGGAATCGTCAAGGAAATCCGCGATATCGCCAGCGATGTCGCCGACCAGGTGCGCGAAGAGTTCGAGTTGCGCGCGGTCGCTGAGGACAGTCCCGCCTACAACGCCGAGCTGGGCGCCAACGTGCCAGAAGACCTGACGCCCGACCAGATCGCGCGGATGATCAGCGAACTCGAGTCGCGGATGAAGCAGGCGTCGCGGGACCTCGAATTCGAGAAGGCCGCCGCTCTGCGCGACCAGATCATCGAGTTGCGCCGCGATCAGGCCGCGCTGGGCGAGGACCTGCAGCAATGGAGCGACCAGGCCTACGGCCGGCGACGGCGGCCGCTCAAGCGGCGCGAACCAGTGTCACGCCAGCGTTAACGGACCAAACCGGTGGATTGCTTCTTTGCCGTCTTCCGTCACTCTTGATACCGTCAACGCGACGCTTCCACGTCCGCGCTGCTAGCATCGTGCGCGCCTGTGGTGGCAGGCGTGTTGAGAGTGTGCACTCGTGGCAGAAGGTAGCGAGCCGGAACGCTGGCGACAGGCGAATGTTGACGCGCCGCCCTCCTGGTTGGGCGGACGCTCCGAGCAGCAAGAAGCGCGCGCCTGCGCGTTCTGTGGCGAGGTGCCGCCTCCGGCTTCCTCCTTCTGCCCCAACTGCGGTCGAGCCGTGACCGCCGCGCTGCTGCCGCAACAGGGCGAGTCGTTGACCGTTCTCTTCACCGACATCGAGGATTCCACCAATCTCACCGAGCGACTCGGCGATCTGCACTGGGAACGGGTCATTGACGAGCACAACGAGATCGTGCGCGAGGAGTTGCACCGGCACGCCGGGTTCGAGGTCAAACTCACCGGCGACGGCTTCCTGATCGCCTTCGCCGACGGCCTCAACGCGCTCCGCTGCGCCGCTCGCGTCCAGGATCAGGTCACCCAGCTTGCCGCGCTGCGCGGCGCGAGTTGGCCCGTGTCGGTCCGCATGGGCGTGCACCGAGGCGATGTCATCCTGCGCCCCGGCGGGGACATCCTGGGCCGCACGGTCAACATGGCCGCACGGATCATGGCCAAGGGACGAGGCGGCTCGATCGTCGTCTCCCAGGCCCTGCGCGATGACGTCGAGCGGCACATCGGTGAGGAATTCTGGGTCAACATGGGCGCTCGGCGGATCCGCGGCCTGGACCGTCGCGAGCGCATGTTCCTCTTCCGCTGGCCCGAGTTCCTCGAGTTCGAGCAGGAGCGAGGCCGCCCGCGACCTCAGCGCATCAGCCTGTTGCCGGACGGGGACGACGAACCGCTCAGCGCGCTCACCGACGAGCCCGAAGCGGCCGCGGTCGACGCCTGATCGCTACTTCGTTCGCGTCAGCACCCGGCGCGAGCGGCCGCCGTCCGACGCTTCGATCACGCCGGTCTGCTCCAACTGGTCGATCAGCCGCTCGGCTCGCGGACGTCCGATCCGCATCCGCCGCTGCAACAGCATCGGCGAGACTCGCTGGTACTCACGAGCGAGTTCGGTCGCCTCGGCCAGCCGCGAATCAAACGGCTCCGAGGGTTCCGCGTTCCCGGAGCCGGGGATCAGCTCCGCTGCATCCGCCGACGCCGACTCGATGAACAGGGATTCGTCGTCGGGAGGCGCTTCGGTGACGATGTCCGGCGGCTCATCCGCTACATCCGCTACATCCGGCGCATCCGGCTCAACGTGCGCGTCGGCTTCCAGCGCGGTTTCCAGGGTCGAGGTCAACGTCCGCAGATCCGCCTGCGCGGCGCGCGCTTCCGCCTCGACCGCTGCGCTCGGCGATTCCTCGGATAGCGTTTCCAGCATCTCGTCCAGCGAGCTGCGTTCGGTCTGAGCCTGACTCGGCGCGCTCCAGGCTTCGAGAATCCGTTCAATCTCGGCATCGGACACGTAGGCGCCCTGTACGCGGCGCGGCTTGATCGTGTCCGACGACATGTAGAGCATGTCCCCGCGGCCCATCAGCTTCTCGGCGCCGACTCGGTCCATAATCACCCGCGCGTCGGTCTGTGAGGTCGTGGCGAATGCGATCCGCGTGGGGAAATTGGCCTTGATCAATCCGGTGACCACATCGACCGACGGCCGCTGCGTCGCCACCACCAGGTGAATGCCCACAGCGCGGGCGAGCTGCGCCAGCCGCACCAGTTGACCCTCGACCTCGGCCGCGGCGGCCATCATCATGTCGGCCAGCTCGTCCAGCACGACGACCCAATAGGGCATCCGCTTCTGTACGTGATCCAGCGCGTTGTAGGCGACGATGTTGCGGGCCTTGTGGTCCTCAAGCTGCCGGTAGCGCCGATCCATCTCCGCCACGACCACGCCCAGCACCGAGACCACCTCGTCCGGCTCGGTCACCACGTGCGAGAAGGCCAGGTGCGGCGCGCTGCCGTAGTTGGTCAACTCCACGCGCTTCGGGTCGACCAGGATCAACCGCACTTCCTGTGGCGATTTCTGCATCAGCAGCGACGAGATCACCGTGTTGATACAGACCGACTTGCCCGATCCGGTCGCGCCCGCAATCAACACATGCGGCATCCGCGTTAGGTCGGCGATCACGGGATTGCCGCGGACATCGCGACCCAGCGCGATCGGCAGGCCGCCCTGTTCCGCTGTCTTGACGAAGGCCTCCGACTCGATCAATCCGCGCAGCGCCACGACCCGCCGGTCGGCGTTGGGCACCTCCACGCCGACGATCGGCTGACCGGGCACGGGCGCCTCAATCCGGATCGACGGCGCGGCCAGCGCCAGCGCCAGGTCGTCGGCGAGCCGCGTGATCCGGTTCACCCGCACCCGGGTCCTCGACACTTCCTCGGTCTGCATCAACGGACGGTTGTGTTCGTTCAGCACCGGCGCGCCGGTCGCATCCTTGATTGCGACCTGGCGAGTCTTGATCTCCCAGCCGGGTTCGACGCCGAACTGGGTGATCGCCGGACCCTCGTTGATCTGCGTGACGCTCGCGTCGACACCGAATGAAGCCAGCGTTTCGACGATAATCCGCGCCTGCTCCTCTGCCCCGCTGCGCAGCGTCATCGCGGGGTCTGCATCGAGCAGGCCAATTGGCGGCAGGCGCCAGCCGTCGGCGGCCGTCCGATCCAGCGTGCGCAGCGTGGACGGCGGCTCGGCAGCTTGCGGTGACTCGGACGGCGGCTCCACCGGCGCCTCAATCGGCCGATTCGGCTGCTCGTCCGACTCGGCCATCGGCGGCCAGGCCTGCTCCGCATCCTCAGCCGGCGGCTGAGCAGGTGGTGCCGGCGGCATGGGTCGTCTTGACGGCTCGCGCAGCGACATAGCGGAATGCGTCGGAGGAGGCGCAGGCGGATCGGAGTTGGATCGGCTCTGCCACAGCAGCCGTACCGCATCCCGCACCTCGCGACCGATCCGGACGATCAGCGACCACACTTGCTGCAACACCCACCGGAATCCCCGCCACAGTCCGCGACCCACCGACGCCAGCGCCAGCGGACCCTTCTCGCGAATCTCCCGGCCCATCTGCCTCGACCAGGCTTTGATCGCGTCACCGGCGGACATCAGCATCCGCTTCGTCAGACCGGGCGCGATCAACACGAACGACGCGGCCAACGCGATCACGATCACCAACCAGCCAATCGGCGTGTCCAGCCATCCCCCGACCCGTCCGCCTGCGCCGTACTGCGCCAGCGAGACGCCGCCGAGCGACGCATCGACCGAGACCGCCCCTGCGATGCCCCACAACGCCAGCAAGGCCAGCCCGCTCCCGGTGAAGCGGAGCGCGACCGTGCGACGTCCGGTCAGCGCCTGCCGCAGGCGTGGCGATCCGAGCATCGCGCCCGCCAGCGCCAGCGCGAACGCAATCAGGAACGCGCCGCCGCCGAACGTCTGCACGGCGAGCTCGCGCTGGTTGTCCAACGGCAGCGAGCCAGCCGCCACCCAGACTGCCAACAGAACGCCGAACGCGATCAACGCCGCGCTGAACACGTGGCGCAGATGAGTCGTCAGCCAGACGGAAATGCGGTCAGGCAGCGCCTGACGCGAAGCCCTGCGTGTCGCCATACGCCAGTTGGTTCGCCCCGGGCGAGGTCCGGATCGCAGCTGCGCCTGCTGCAATCGCGACTCAGACCTGCACTGCCACCACTATCACCATAGGACGTTGACGCGTTTCGCGTCGAAGATAGGCCGAGACCTCCTGCTGCACCTGCCGCTTGCGCTTCTCCCAGGTGGTCGCTTTGGTCGCGTTCGGCTTCGACCGCAACACGTCGCGCGCTACCTGCGCTGCTCCTGCGCGCAGACTCTCCGCCGCCTGAATCTCGGCAAATCCCCGCGACGCCACTTCGATCTCGCCCGTCATTGCGCCGGTCTCCATGTTGACCGGCACTGCGACCAGCAGGAATCCATCGTCCGCCAATCGCCGCCGGTCGCGAATGATCGACCGATCCACACCGCCGACGTTCTCGCCGTCGATGTAGACGTACTCCGCCGGAATCTGGTCGACGACCTCCGACGTATCCGCCGTCAACTCCAGCACGTCGCCGTCGAGCAGGATGTGCAGGCCGTCTTCCGGTACGCCCATCGACTCGGCCAGCCGGGCGTGCAGCACGAGGTGCCGGAACTCGCCGTGGATCGGCACGAACGCCTGCGGATCGGTCAGCGAAATGACCGTCTTCAATTCCTCCTGCGCGGCATGACCGCGCACGTGGACATGCTCGTGTCCCGAGCCGACGGAGTACACGTCGACGCCCTGCTTGAAGAGGTTGTTCAAGGTGTTGTTGACCGCCGATTCGTTGCCCGGAATCGGCGACGACGACAACACTACCGTGTCGCCTGGTTTGAGCGCGACGTCGCGATGCGATCCGGTCGCCATGCGCGAGAGCGCTGCCATCGGTTCGCCCTGCGCGCCGGTGCAGATGATCACCGTGTTCTCGTCATGCGCCGACCCCAGGTCGGTGATCGGCCGCAAGCGCCGCTCGTCGGCCGCGACATATCCGAGCTCCAGCGACATCTCGATGTTCTTCTCCATCGAGCGCCCCGTAGCGAAGACGACGCGCCCCGATTCCTCCGCCGCGTCGATGATCTGCTGGATCCGCGCGATCTGCGAGGCGAATGTGGCGATGATCACGCGCCCCGGCGCGGTCAGCAGGATCTGTTCCAGCGCCTCGCCCACGACCGTCTCCGACAGCGTCACGCCCGCCTTGTCGGCATAGGTCGAGTCGGAGCAGAGCAGCCGCACGCCTTCCTGTCCATAGGCGGCGAGCTGCTGCAGATCGGTCGGCTCCGACATCACCGGCGTGTGGTCGATCTTAAAGTCGCCGGTGTGAACCACCAGTCCGGCCGGCGTGCGCAGCGCAATGCCGAACGCGTCGGGAATCGAGTGCGCCACCGGAAAGAACTCCGCCGAGATCGTGCCGAAATTGAAACTCGATCCGGTTCCGGCCTCGATCATGTGCGCGTCGAGGATGCCCGACTCTTCCAGCCGCCAACTGATCAACCCCAGCGCAAGCGGCGAGCCGTAGATCGGCGCTTGCAGTTGCGGCAGCAGGAAACGCAACGCGCCGATGTGGTCCTCGTGCCCGTGCGTGATCAGGTAGCCGCGCAGCTTGTCGCGGCGCTCCAGCACGTACGAGGCGTCGGGGATGATGTAATCGACGCCGTGCATCCCCTCCGAGGGAAACAGCAGCCCGGCATCCACGATCACCAGGTCTTCGGCCGTCTCGTACACCATCATGTTGCGGCCGATTTCGCCCAATCCACCAAGCGGCACGACGCGGAGCACGCCTTCGGCTACGTCCGATAGGCCAGCCACGTTCACCTCAATCCATGTACGGGAGCTAGAGCAGCGATCGCTGCGAATCGTCATCGTCTGGCGGGCCGTGTGAATGGCCAATCTGGAGCGCCGTGATCTCCGGCCGCTCGGCGTCGGCCAGCAGCGGCGGAATCAGGGCGAAGTCCTCGCGCATCGTCTCCATCAGGCCGGCGTTACGCAACGCCGCGGCGGGATGGTAGACGGGCAGGATCAACCACGGACCAGCGCGGAACGGTTGGCCGCGCGATTCGCCCATCTTCGCATCGGGCAGGAAGTACTGGGTCGCGAACCGTCCCAGCAGCACGATCAACTTGGGCCGGATACCTTCGATCTGCTCGCGCAGGTAGACCTCGCAGCAGCCGATCTCGTCCGGCATCGGATCGCGATTGTCGGGCGGCCGGCACTTGAGCACATTGGCGACAAACACCTGGTCTCGACTGAGTTCAATCCCGGCCAGCAGATCGTCGAGCAACTGCCCCGCGCGTCCGACGAACGGCAGTCCCTGGCGATCCTCGTTCGCCCCCGGAGCCTCGCCAATGAACATCAGCTCCGCTTCAGGATCACCGTTCCCCGGAACGGTCTGCGTTCGCCCCTCATGCAACCGGCAAGCCGTGCAGCTCGCAATCATCGCATTCAGCGTCGCCACCTTCTGAGCATCCATAGCGGCAGTCTACGACCAACGCAGATCCGGGCCTTGGTCCATCCCAGTCCCCGACTTGTTCGGGGACCCGTTCCCATTCCGCGTCATAGCGTTCTTGCCGGATACGGGACTGGGAACCGAGCGGGTCCCCGAACAAGTCGGGGACTGGGAGCGTAATCCCACTCCGGTCCCCTCTCCCACAGGGAGAGGGGGTAAGACCCGACGATCTTCGAGTTGATCAACTCCACCTACGTCGCCTGATCCTCGGACTCGTCGTCATCGAGGTCCGACTCGATCACGGGGATCACCGTCCGATTCTCGACCAGACGCACCAGCACGATGCCGAGGATGTACAGACCGAGGGTCGGCACGGCGACGAATGTCTGGGTGACCGGATCGATGGACGGTGTGATCAGGGCCGCCAGCAGGAACGCGCCGATGATCGCCCAGCGCCACATGCCCAAGAGCTTCTTCGAGGTGACCAGGCCAATCGCGCCCAGGCCCATCAGGAAGAGCGGCAGCTCGAACACGATGCCCGTCCAGATCACGAACCGCGTGAGCATGTCGATGTAGTTGTTGATCCGCACCTGCGGATCGGCGATGTCCTGGCCGAAGTTGAGCAGGAAGGTCAGCGCCGGCGGCCAGCCGATGAAGAACGCGAACGCGCCGCCGCAGGCAAAGGCGATCGTCGCCAGTCCCACGATCGGCATGATCCACTTCTGCTCGTTGCGCGTCAGTCCGGGATGGATGAAGGCGTAGATCTGATAGACGATCACCGGCATCGCCCCGGCCAGGCCGAGCATCAGGGAGATCTTGATGTACGCGCCGATGAAGCCGAGCAGCTCGGTGTAGATCGGCCGGAACTCGGGCAGCGCCTGGCGACCCGGCTCCAGCAGATAGTCGAGAATCGTCGAGGCGAAGACCAGCGTGATCACCGTGGTCAGGATCAGCGTCAGCACTGCGACCGTCAGGCGCTGGCGAATCTCATTGAGATGCTCGCCGAGCGTCAGGTCGCCGCCTTCGGGCTGATCGGGCGGCAGATCGCCATACTCGCCGGCGACCACGTCGAGGTCGGCAATATCCGGCGGTTCCGGCAGATCGGGGCTTTGGACGGGTTGTGTCGCCATCAGCAGCTAACCACTCGCCTTGAGACTGCCGGCATGCGGTCGCATTCCTCTTCGTTGCTCTTGGTTTCGCTGAGTTCCGCTACTGCGCGTCGCGATCGCGGCGTTCATCGCCGTCGAGTTCGCGTCGCCGCCGGTTCAGAGAGATCACGTTCGAAGGCCGCGCCGGTTCCGCCGATTCAGCGCTGTCGGTCGCGCCGCCAGCTGTGGCGGCGGCAGCAGTCGCGCGTCGCGGACGCACCACCGGTCGACGCCGCACTCGGCGCGTCTGCCGCATCTCCGACTCGGTCACGCCGCCCGACCCGCTCGTGGCCGCCGGAACGGCTGCTTCCGACCCCGCTTCGTCTCCGCCGTCGCGAGCCGCTTCGATCGCGTCTTCGGTCATCGTCTCGGCGTCCCGCACCGCGCCCCGCACATCTTCCTGCGCCTGTTCCAGGTCGGCGCGGATGTCGGCGTCGATCTGTTGTAACTCGAAGCGCTGTTCGATGAACTCCTCGCGGACTTCCTCGAAGTCGGTCAGATACTCGTCGCGGAAATCGCGCGCGTACTCGCGCAACTCACGGATCGCCCGGCCGAACTGCCCGGCGATCTCAGGGAGTTTGCCCGGCCCGAAGATCAGCGCTGCGAGCAGCAACACCACCAGGATTTCGGGAATGCCAACGCCAAAGATGTTCATCGGCAGTCAGCGTACCCGATTAGTCCGCCTCCGCCGCTCATGCGGGACGCGTTCCGACCGCTCCCATAACGCGAATCCGCGCGTTACTCCTTGGGTACGCCCTTGCCGACCAGGAAGTCGATCGCGTCCTGGACCGTGCCGATCCCTTCCGCGTCCTCGTCCGAGATCTCCAGGTCCGGCACCTCGTCGCGGAACTCGTCCTCGAACGACATGATCAGCTCGACCAGGTCGAGCGAGTCCGCGCCCAGGTCGTCGACGAACGACGCTTCCGGGGTCACGTCATCCGGATCGGCCGAGAGCTGATCGACGATGATGTCCTTGATTCGATCAAACAGTGCCATGCCGCCGTCCTCCATTACTCCGCAGTCCCAGCCTGCAGACGGTTCCGTGTGACCGCGCCCAGAACGCCGCTCACGAATCGGCGGCTGCCATCGTCGCCGAATCGCTTGGCCAACGACACTGCCTGCCGGACCGCAGTGTTCGGGCGTACCGCGCCATTATCGAAGAGCATCTCATACAGCGCAATGCGCAGGATGGTCAGGTCGACCAGCGCCATTTCCTCCAGCGGTAATCGATCCGCCGTTTCCTCAATCAGCGAGTCCAGCGCCTCGCGATGCTGAATCACGCCGGCGACCAGCCGCGCCGCTCGTTCCGCCTGCTCGGGCGACATCGGGATCACGCCGTGTGAGCGTTGCAACGTAGCCGTCGCCCGGACGATCCCGAACTCCGCCTCGAACAGGGCGCAGAACGCCCGAACCCGGGCATTGTCCTCAGCATCCGGGCGAATCGGCGCTCGCCTCGCGTTAGCCGCCAAGGCTCTCCCGATCGCTGATGTTCACGAGTTCCGGCATGTCGGGAAGCTTGAGCGGTCGCAGCGTCGTGCGGACCAGGCCGGTCAACACCTTGCCCGGTCCCATTTCGACGTATCGCGTGACACCCATCTCCTGCATCTTCAGTACCGTGTCGCGCCAGCGCACCGGGCGACGAATCTGCGCGGTCAGATCGGCGCGGACCTCGTCCGCGGTCGAGAGCAACGCGGCCTCGACATTGCCGACTACCGGTGTGACCGGATCGGACACGTCGGCCTCGGCGATGATCGGAGCCATCGCCTCCGCCGCCGGGGACATCAGCGACGAGTGGAAGGCGCCGCCCACGTTGAGCATCACGACGCGGCGCGCGCCGCGTTCCTCGGCCAGCTTCGCTGCCCGCTCAACGGCGGGAACGGTCCCGCCGACCACGATCTGTCCGGTCGCGTTGAGATTGCAGACCTCTGCGCCCGTCTCGGCGCAGACCGCTTCGACATCGGCCTCGTCCATGCCCAGCACGGCGGCCAGGGTGCCTGGATGCTGCTCGCCGGCCGCTTGCATCAGCTCGCCGCGCCTGGCGACCAACCGCACCGCTTCCGACACCGACAGCGACCCGGCCGCAACCAGCGCCGAGTACTCGCCCATGCTGTGTCCCGCCGCGCAGGTCGGCGTAGCGTCCAGGGCCGGATGGCCGGCCATGGCTGCCGCTCGCCAGGCCGCCAGCGAGGTCACCAGGATCGCCGGCTGCGTGTTGACCGTCTCGCGCAGGACCCCATCCGGGCCTTCGAAAATCACGCTCGACAGGGATCGTCCCAGCGCCTCGTCCGCTTCCTCGAATATCTCGCGCGCCTCGGGGTAGGCGTCGTGGAGGTCGCGGCCCATGCCCACCTCTTGCGCGCCCTGGCCGGGGAACAGCCACGCGGTCGCCGGGACCGCCTCCGACACGCTAATCCTCCAACTCGATCACGTTGCGGCCGCGGTACGAGCCGCAGGCCCAACAGATGTGATGCGCCTGGTGCGTCTCGTTGCACTCGGGACAGGAGACCAGCTTCGGCCGGCGCACCTTGTGGTGCTGGCGACGCAGTCGCTGTCGAGTCTTGGCGTACTTGCGCTTCGGTAGCGGTGGCATCGTGTGTGCTCCCTCGGTTCTCGAACCGTCCTAGTCGTCGCGGTCCTGTTCAATCTCAAGTTTCAACGCAGCCAATGCCGACCAGCGGTCGTCCAGCCGCGTCTCCGATTCTTCGTCGGTTGCCAGTCCGGGACAGTCCGATCCGCATCGCGGACTCATGGGCCGTCCCATCTCCACATATTGTCGCATGGCCTCCGATAGGTCGATCTGGCCGTCGGTCGCTGCGAATCCGGCTCGTTCGGGAGGAGGTTCGATCGCAACTCCGAACGTCGGGTCCGAAGCCGGCCAGTACTCCTCGTCGAACTGCACCGACAACGGCACCTCCAACTCTTGCAGACACCCGCCGCAAACATCGGTCACCGAGGTGGTCAGCGCGGCGGTCGCCAGCACCGACTGATCCGTACGCAACAGACGCAACGACCCCGAAACCGGAGCTTCGATCCCGGCGCCGCTGGCCGACTGCACCTCGTACTGCCGCACCGAGCCAATTGACTCCTGCAACAGTGTCGAGACGTTGATCAGCAGCGAAGTCGTCCGCCGGACCGCGTCATTGGCGATCCTGCCCTGGGCAATCATGGTCAACCAAGCCTATCAGCGCACCGTCGCTCGCTACCCATCTGCGTTTCGGCGTGTTGGCTATCGCAGTGGTCGGGCATACACTCATGCAGACGGGTCGACGCGACCCCGACGATCGCCGCCACACCTCCAGCAGAAATCGAGCCGCCGCCATGGACCTTGAGGGGATGCAGCAGCTCCAGGACATCGACATCGAGCGCGATCAGGCCAAACGCGCGCTCCAGCACATCGTCGACCAGATATCCGATCCGCCGTTTATCGCCCAACTCGACGGGGAAATCGCACTGCAGGAGGAAGAAGCGCGGCGCGCCGACCAATCCGTGCGCGAGGCCCACGCCGTCGTCCAGACCGCGGAGCGGCGCATTGAAGTGACCGACAAGCGCCTCTACTCCGGGTCGATCACCGACCATCGCACGCTCGAAGAGCTGCAGCGCGACCTGTACAGCCAGCGACAACAACTGCCGCCGCTGGTCGATGCCGAGCATCGCGCCGAGGCCGACGCGCAAGACGCCCACGCAGCAGCCGCCTGGCTGAACGACCTGCGCACCAGCGCGCTCGACGCCTGGAACGCGCGCCAGTCGGAGTTGGTTGTCGAGCGCAACGCCGCTCAGGAACAGGTGGACGAGCTCTCGCGCCAGGTCGAAATCCAGCGCGACAAGCTGCTCCAGGACGACCTCGGTGTCTACGACCAGTACCGTCGTCGCCGCCCGCGCGTCGTCTCGTCCGTGGCCGGAGGGGTCTGCGCCGAGTGCCGGATTACCTTGCCGACGATCGTCGTCAGCCGCGCCCGCCGAGGCGTCCGCGCCGTGGAGTGTCCATCTTGTGGATGCCTGCTGCGCGTCGGCTAGTCGAACCCTCGGCAACGACATAACATCCACTTGTGCGAGCTATCGGATATCTCAGTCAACCCGCCAATCACGCGCATCGCGCTGATCGCAATGGCGGCGTGCCCGTCGCTGCGAGCCGGCCTCATCCTTCGCTGATCGAGCAGAACGCCAACTTCCTCGCCTTCTGCCAGGCAAGCGGGTTCGAGCCCACGGCCACCTTCCTCGATGCCGACATCGCGCCGCCGCGCGAACGCACGGGCCTGCGACAATTGCTGCGGCACCTTAACGAGGAAGCCCGAGGATTCACCTTCGTCATCGCCCAGAGCTTCGATCATCTCGGTCACGACGCGACCGAGGCCGTCCGCACCATCCTGCAACTCCGATCACGCGGCGTCCAGCTCATCTCGCTCGATGAGGGACCGATCGACGAGTCCACCCTGATCGACCTCTGGCGATTGCACAGCGATCCCGATCCCGACGCCGAGCGTCGCCGCCAGCGGCTGCAAGAGAAAGCCCGCCTCGGCCAGGCCATCGGCCGGCCTCCGTACGGCTACCGTGTCGGCGACGACGGTCGCTACCAGGTGGACGACGAGGAAGCCACCGTAGTCCGCCGCATCTTCAGCCTCTACCTCCACGACGGTCTCGGCATCCGCCGGATCGCCCAGCGACTCAATGCCGACGGCTATCAGACGCGCCGCGGCCGCAACTGGAGCATGGTCACGATCCGCGACCTGTTACGCAACCCTGTCTACATCGGCCGCTACGACAAGTTGGGGGTCAGCGTGCCCGGCAATCACGACGCGATCGTCTCCGAGCCGGACTTTCACGCCGTCTCCCAGCAGATGGAACAACGCCGCACCGCTCCCGGCGTCAGCCATCCCTCCGACTTTCTGCTCTCCGGTCTGGTCTGGTGCGGCGAGGATCAGGGCCGGATGATCGGCGTCACCCGCCGCCGGCAGTGGCGCAACTCCCAGGGCGAGTCGGGAGAGACCGTGTATCGCTACTACCAGTCCGAGGCGCGCACCAATCAATCGGTCGGCAGCTATCACACGCGCCAGGCCGACGAACTCGAAGCGGAAGTGCTCGCCCACATTCGCGGAGAGCGCCACGGCGGCGAAGTGTCCGTGCTCAACATCGGCCGCGACGACAACGCCCTCGCCGCCGAGACGGTCGTCGCCGTCGCCAACGCGGAAGCGCGCCTGCGCAGCATCGACCGCCGGCTGGGCCTGCTGCTCGAGGATGTCGCCTCCGGCGATCCGCCGCCGGTTGGACTGCAGGACGCCGGCGCTGGTCTGATTGCGGAGTGGGAGTCGGCCAGCTCCGATCTCGCGCAAATCCGCGACCGAGCCGCCGCCCAGCAGCGCGAAGCCGACCGTCGCCGTCGCCGCGATCAGCGCATCAACCGAATCCGCGAAGAATGGAACACGCTCACGTTCGCCCAGCAACGAGAGCTGGTTGAGCACCTCGTCGAGCGAGTCGTCGTCTTCGACCACTCGGTCACCACCCAACTCAAGGCCTAGCGGCCCACCCATCCGACGCAGCGGTAAGCTCTTGCCCATGCACCTCATCGCCTACGCCGACGGCGCTTCGCGCGGCAATCCTGGTCCTGCCGCTTTTGGGGCGGTCCTCTATTCGGAGGAGGGCGTCGAACTCAACGCCTGGGGCGATACGATCGGCCGCACAACCAACAACGTGGCCGAGTACCGCGGCGCTATGGCCGCGGTCGAAGCCGCCCTCGACCACGGCGCGACCAGTCTTGAGCTACGCCTCGACTCAGATCTCATCGTCCAGCAACTCAAAGGCCGCTATCGAGTGCGCAACCAGAAACTCAAGCCGCTCTACGAGCAACTCTGCGGCTTGATCGAGCGGCTCGACCAGTTCGAGCCCACGCACGTCAAGCGGGAGTTCAATCGCCGCGCCGACGCCCTCGCCAACGAAGCGCTCGACGGACGCTAGACGACCAACGTCGCGCTACAGTAGACCTCGCCAGGCCGCCGGGCGATCGCGGTCCTTGGTCAGGTTTGACCGGGCTGAGGATCGAGGAAAGTCCGGGCTCCTCGGGACAGGGCGCTGGGTAACTCCCAGGCAGCGCGAGCTGACGGAAAGCGCACAGAAACACACCGCCAACCCGCTTGACCACGCGACCTCCTTCAGTGGCGAGCGGCGGTAAGGGTGAGATGGTGCGGTAAGAGCGCACCAGCGGTCGGGTGACCGGCCGGCTGAGCAAACCCCGCCCGGAGCAAGACCAAATAGCGAAGCAATGGCCCGTCCCGGGCCGCTTCCGGGTAGGTCGCACGAGGCGGCGGGTAACCGTCGTCCCAGATGGATGATCGCCACCCGACGCTCCAGGCAACAGGGGATCGGGTACAGAACCCGGCTTACAGGCGGCCTGGCAATCGACGCCCTACCAGCGAGAGAGCGAGCGCATGACGAGCAAACCGCTGCGCGAGATCGTCGGTTCGATTTCCTTGTCCGATGACGACCGCTTGCGGGATACCGTCGTCGGCAGCGTCACACAGGACTCCCGATCGGTGTCGCCTGGCGCCGTATTCGTCGCGATCCCCGGATTCTCCGTCGACGGCCACAGCTATCTGGACTCCGCCGTCGCCAACGGGGCCGCCGCGCTCGTCGTCCAATCGGACCGGCGACCAGTGTGGCAACCAGTCGCCGACGCGCATCCCGACATCGCCGTCGTCAGCGTCGAGGACACGCGGGCCGCCCTTCCACAGATCGCCGCCGCCTTCCACGACTTCCCAGCCCGCAAGCTCACCGTCGTCGGCGTGACCGGCACCGACGGGAAATCGACCACGACCTACCTCACCCACGCGATGCTCTCCGCGGCCGGACACTCGACCGGTCTGCTCAGTGGGGTCGAGTTCCACGTCGGAGGCGAGTGGACTCGCAACGAAACCGGCGAGACCACGCCCGAGGCCGACATCATCCAGGCCAAACTCGCTGAAATGGTCGCCTCGGGAGACACGCACGCCGTCCTCGAAGTTAGCTCGCACGCGCTGGAACTGCACCGGGCCGACGAGATCAACACCAGGGTCGCCGTTTTCACCGGGCTGTCCGACGACCATCTCGACTTCCACGGCACGCGCGAGCAATACCTCTCAGCCAAACTTGAACTCTTCCAGTCCCTCGATGATTTCCAGTCCCCGATTCATTCGGGGACCAGCTCGGCCGTCGTCAGGGCCGAAGACCCCCTCCTCGACACCATTCGCGCCAGCCACAACCAACACACAACACTGGTCACTGCGACTCCCAACACCACCTCGGACGTCAGCATTCTCGCTTCGTCCCAGGACGCTCGCGGCTCCGACATCCGGGTCGTCACTCCTGCCGGCGCGCTGGGCGCTCGCTTGCCGTTACCCGGCGACTACAACCTGGGCAACGCCGCCCTTGCCGCCGGAGCAGCCTGGTCCCTCGGCGTCGGACCGGTCGCGATGCAGGCGGCGATCAACAATCTCCGACCTGTACCTGGCCGCATGGAGCCAATCGACGAGGGACAGCCCTTCACCGTCATCGTCGACGCCGCCGCCACCGGGCCTGCTCTCGACCTTGCGCTGCGAACGCTCAGGCCGCATGTCGCCGGACGCCTGATCCTCGTCTTCGGCGTCGCCGGCGAGCGCGACCCGATCCGTAAATCGAGCATGGCGGAAGCCGCGGCGACACACGCCGACCACACGGTGATCACGAATGAGAATCCGCGCTCCGAGGATCCGGTCAAGATGGTGGGGGAGATTGCCGATCACTTCGTTGAGGCCGGCGGCCAATCGTTCGACCAGCAACCAGATCGGCGAGCCGCGATTGAACAGGCAATCTCGCTCGCGCAAGCGGACGATCTCGTGCTAATCGCCGGCAAAGGCGCGGAACCGACGTTGATTTACGCCGACCGCATCGAGCCGTGGGACGATCGTGCCGTCACGCGACAGCTACTTCGCGTTGTCCCCGGCGAGTAGGTATCCCACTACCGATTCAGCCAATAGCCTCAGATCGTCGAATCATCAATTCCCTCCGGAGCCGACTCATGGACAACGCCGAATACCGCGCACTCGTCGAGGATGACCTGAACCACTGGGTGCATCCGCTCTTCCACCCCGACTTCCACCAGGAGCCGGTGCTCTTCGAGCACGGAGAGGGCATCTACATCTACGGCGCCGACGGCAAGCGCTACATCGACGGGCTCTCCGCGCTCTGGAACGTCGCTGTTGGTCACGGCCGCGAGGAGTTGGGCGAAGCGGCCAAGGAGCAGATGTCGAAACTCGGCTTCTCCAACTCCTACGAGGGCTACACCAACGAGCCTGCGATCCGCCTCGCGAAGAAGGTGATTGAGCTCGCCTACGACAATATGCAGGCGGTCTACTTCACCAACTCCGGCTCCGAGTCGAACGAGACCAACGTCAAGGCCGCGCGCTTCTACTGGATCCAGAAAGGCCGCCCCGAAAAGCAGAAGATCATCACCCGCGTTGAGGCCTACCACGGCAACACCGTCGCCATGACCGCCGCGACCGGGATGCAGGTCTTCAAACCGCAGTTCGGCCGTCCCGTGCCCGACATCATCAACGCCACCACGCCTGACGTCACTCCGACCGGCGGCGGCCGGATCGACAGCGGCAACCTGATGATCGACAACATCGTCGCCACGATCGAGCAGGAAGGCCCCGACTCCGTAGCGGCCGTGATCGCCGAGCCGGTCCAGGGCGCGGGCGGCGTCTACCCGCCGCCCGACGACTACTTCCCTCGCCTGCGCGAGGTCTGCGACCGCTATGAGGTCCTGCTCGTCGCCGACGAGGTGATCACCGGCTTCGGCCGCACCGGCAAGTGGTTTGCGCTCGAACACTTCGACGTCCAGCCCGACATGATGTCGATCGCCAAGGCGATCACGTCGGGCTACGTGCCGATGGGCGCGGCGATCTGGTCGAAGGAAGTCCACGAGACGATCACCGAGGGTCCCGGCAAGTTCATGCACGCCTACACCAACTCCGGCCACGCGACTGGCGCAGCGGTCGGCCTGCGCAACCTGCAGATCTTCGAGGACGAGAACCTGGTCGAGAACGCCGCAGCTCGCGGCGACCAGCTCCTCTCCGGCCTCCAGCGCCTGACCGAGAATCCGCACATCGGCAACGTCCGCGGCCTCGGATTCATGTGCGGCTTCGACATCCTCAAGGATCCTGAAACCGACGAAGCCTTCCCGGCCTCGGACGGCATGGGAGCCAAGCTGCTCCAGGCCTGCCAGCGTCGAGGCCTGATCAGCCGCGTCCGCAACGACGGCTACCTCCTCGCCCCGCCGCTGGTCGCCACTGAGGAACAGGTCGACGAGATCCTCAACATCGTCGAGGACTCCGTCCGCGAGGTCACGTCGGCGCTGTAGCGATCCACCAACGGAGCGCGCGTCCTGATCGGTAGGCTGGGTCGAACGGGCCATCAGGAGTTTGGCGATGACGACCACACTCACGCGAGAACCAGAGTTGTCGGTGCTGCCGGCGCATGTCTGGCCGATCCGACTCCGCCTGCCGGATCAGTGGAAGCTCAGCAACGACTGCCTGGAAGAACTCAGCAGCCTCAATCAGGACCTCCGCCTGGGACGCGGGCACTACGGTGAGCT
>DAOUKQ010000011.1:0-1720 GCA_034421135.1 Dehalococcoidia bacterium | reverse complement strand
TGCTGCATCGCCGCGTCTGGATTGTGGACCCGCTGGACGGCACGCGCGAGTTCCTGCAAGGCGTTCCCGAGTACGCCGTTTCGATCGCGCTGGCCTACAACGGCCAGGCAGTGCTCGGCGTCGTCTACAACCCCGACGCCGACGAAATGTACGCAGCGACCATCGACTCGGACGATGAGCGATTCAGCATCGAGGATGCGTCATCGCTGTCGGAGAGCTACATGTTGGTCGGACGCGGCGAGTGGCACTATGGCGACCTGCCTCCGGTGCCCGACGGCACGAAGGTGATGCCGGTCGGCTCGATCGCGTATCGGATGGCGCTGCTTGCGACGGGCAAGGGTTGTCTCGTCTTCACTCCCGGACGTCGCAGCGAGTGGGACCTGGCGGCGGGTGCGGCCCTGCTGGCCGCCGCCGGCGCGACGGTCACCGACATCGACGGCAAACCACTCCAGTTCAACCAGGCTGAACCGTCGGTCAAGGGACTGATTGCGGCAAGACCCAACATCCACAGCGAAGCACGCCGGATGTGGCAGAGCTCGGGCTGGCAGATCCGCTGAGCTGACTAGCCGGACCCGTACAACCCAAGCTCGCCACGCTGCAGTTCATCCCCGACCAGCTTGAGAATCTTCTCGAGCTGGTCGAAGTCCCACTCTCCGACGAAGGAGATGGCCGACCCTTCGGCGCCCGCCCGACCTGTCCGCCCGACTCGGTGCACGTAGTCTTCGGGCGTCTGCGGGAGGTCGAAGTTGACGACGTGTTGGACGTCGGGAATGTCGAGCCCGCGCGCGGCAACATCGGTCGCGACCAGGAACTGCAACTCGCCCGAGCGGAACTGGCCCATAACGCGGTCTCGCTTGCGCTGGTCACGGTCTCCGTGGATCGCGTCGGCGTTGAGACCCTTGTCTAGGAGACGGCGAACCAGCCGGTCGACCGTCACCTTCATGTTGCAGAAGACGAGGGTCCGGCCGGACAGCTCGGGCAGGAGCTCCTCGACGGCGCGGATCTTGTCCCGGTCGGCGACTTCGTAGTAGCGCTGGTTGATGCCCTCGGCGGTGGCGACCTCGGGGGCGATGTGGACGTGCTCCGGATCGTGCATGAACTGGTGGATCAGGGACTTGATCGGGGTGGGGATCGTGGCCGAGAACAGCGCCGTCTGCCGGTTATCGGGACTGCGGCGCAGAATTCGGCGCATGTCGGGGTAGAAGCCGATGTCGAGCATCCGGTCGGCCTCGTCGAGCACGGCCATGCGGACGTGGTTGAGGCGCAGAGTGCGGCGCTCGAGGTGGTCGATCACTCGGCCGGGGGTGCCGACGACGATCTGGGGCCGGCGCTCGAGGTTGGCGAAGTCGTCGGAGAGCCGGCGTCCGCCCATCAGGACGGTGGCCTCAAGCCCTCCCGCGCGGGCGAAGAAGTCGAGCACGGAGCCGACCTGTTGGGCGAGTTCGCGCGTGGGCGTGAGGATGATGGCCTGGCATTCGCCGAGGTTCGGATCGCAGATTTCGACAGCCGGCAATCCGAACGCGACGGTCTTGCCGGTGCCCGTCTGGGCCTGCCCGACGACGTCGCGTCCGTTCATCATCAGCGGGATGGACTGTGCTTGGATCGGGGTGGGCTCTTCGAACTTGAGCGCGGTCAGCGCCGAGAGCATTCGCTCCGACAGGCCGAGGGCAGAGAAGGACGCCGACCAGTCATCGGGCGCGACCTGATCGAGTTCATCCAG
>DAOUKQ010000010.1:0-86969 GCA_034421135.1 Dehalococcoidia bacterium | reverse complement strand
AGCAAGCAAGACGCAGGCAGGAGACTTCACGATGGCGCGACAGGTATACGAGCGGACGAAGCCGCACGTGAACGTGGGCACGATTGGGCACGTGGATCACGGCAAGACGACGTTGACGGCGGCGATCACGAAGACGCTGGCGCTGACCAGCGAGAACGTGGCGTTCTCGAGTTTCGACTCGATTGACAACGCGCCGGAGGAGCGCGCTCGCGGCATCACGATTGCGATTGCGCACGTGGAGTACGAGACGGAGAGTCGGCACTACGCGCACATCGACGCGCCGGGTCACGCGGACTACATCAAGAACATGATTACGGGCGCAGCGCAGATGGACGGGGCGATTCTGGTGGTGGCGGCGCCGGACGGACCGATGCCGCAGACGCGGGAGCACATTTTGCTGGCGCGTCAGGTGGGGGTGCCTCGGATTCTGGTTTACCTGAACAAGGTGGACATGATGGACGACGAGGAGCTGCTGGACCTGGTCGAGCTGGAAGTGCGCGAGTTGCTCTCGGACTACGAGTTCCCCGGGGACGACGTGCCGGTGATTCGCGGTTCGGCGCTGGCGGCGTTGAGCAGCGAGTCGGCGGATGCGGAGGCGGAGGAGTACGCCTCGATTCGGGAGTTGATGGATGCGGTGGACGAGTACGTGCCGACGCCGCCGCGTCCGGTGGAGCAGCCGTTCCTGATGCCGATTGAGGACGTGTTCGGGATCAAGGGGCGTGGTACCGTCGCCACGGGTCGGATCGAGCGTGGGATCGTGAACTCGGGCGAGGAGATCGAGATTGTCGGGATCAAGGACACCAGAACCACGGTGGTGACCGGCGTGGAGATGTTCAAGAAGACGTTGCCGACGGGCGAGGCTGGGGACAACGTGGGCTGTCTGCTGCGCGGGATCGACCGCGAGGAGATTGCGCGCGGTCAGGTGTTGGCGGCGCCGGGTTCGATTACGCCGCACACGGCGTTCGAGGCCGAGGTGTACATCCTGAGTAAGGACGAGGGCGGGCGTCACAGTCCGTTTTTCAGCGGCTACCGGCCGCAGTTCTACATTCGGACGACGGATGTGACGGGCGAGATTGGCTTGCCGGAGGGCATTGAGATGGCGATGCCTGGGGACAACGTGCAGATGAGCGTGCGGTTGATTTCGCCGATTGCGCTGGAGGAGGGTCTGCGCTTTGCGATACGCGAGGGCGGTCGCACGGTCGGCGCCGGCGCCGTCACCTCGATCCTGGAATAGCAGCGGACGAAAGCAGCCCCAGGGCAGAGAGACGACACCATGGCTCAGCAGCGAATTCGCATCCGGCTCAAGGCATACGATCATCGCATCCTCGATGAGTCGGCGGCGCACATTCTCGACACCGCAGAGAAGACCGGCGCCGGCGTGGCCGGACCGATTCCGCTGCCGACCGAGATCCGCAAGTACACGGTGATTCGATCGCCCTTCGTTCACAAGGACGGGCGCGAGCAGTTCGAGATTCGCACACACAAGCGAATCATCGACATCATCGAACCCACCGGCCGAACCGTCGATTCTCTGATGCGGCTACAGCTGTCATCAGGTGTCGACGTCGAAATCAAGCTGTAATCATGGCGATACCCGGACTCCTCGGTAAGAAGTTGGGCATGGTCCAGGTCATTGGCGAGGACGGCGCGGTCGTGGGCTGCACCGTGCTCGAGGTTGGACCCTGCCCGGTCACCCAGATCATGACCGAATCGCGCGACGGATTCACTGGCGTGCAGATCGGTTACGGCGAAGCGCCGCCCTGGCGCATCAACAAGGCCGAACGCGGTCACACCGGCGCAAACGGCCCGCTCAAGCATCTCGCCGTCTTTCGGGCCGGAGAGGATGAACTGTCCGACGTCGAAGTCGGCACGGTGGTCAACGCCGGCGAAGTGTTCTCGGCCGGCGACCGGGTTGATATCCAGGGCGTCTCCAAGGGCAAGGGCTTCGCCGGCGTAGTCAAGCGCCACGGTTTCCGCGGCGGACCGCGCACGCACGGTCAGAGCGACCGCCACCGCGCGCCCGGTTCCGTTGGCGCCGGCACGACGCCGGGTCGTGTGCTCAAAGGCACGCGGATGGCCGGTCGCATGGGCGGCAAGGCGACGACCTCGATGAACCTTGAAGTAGTGGACATCAACGCGGATCGGCACCTGATCTTCGTCAAGGGATCGGTGCCGGGCGCGACGAACGGTCTGGTCCGCATTCGGCAGACCAAGCGGCGAGGCGGCAAACGATGAAACTTCCGCTGATCGACGCGCAAGGCAACGCCGCCGGCGAGATCGATGCCGACGACTCGGTCTTTGGTATCGAGCCGAACCTCGCCGTGATACATCAGGCGGTGACCGCGCAACGCGCGAACGCGCGTCAGGGCAATAGCTCGACTCTCGACCGCTCCGGCATTCGCCAGGCGTCGAAAAAGACCGGGCGGCAGAAGGGCGGCGGTCGCGCGCGCCTGGGTACGCCGTCTTCGCCGACCCGCATCGGCGGCGCGGTGGCGCACGGCCCTCATCCTCGCTCGTACCGACAACGCCTGCCGAAGCGGATGCGCCGGCTGGCGATTCGCTCGCTGCTGTCGCAACGCGCATCCGAAGGCGGCGTGCTGGTCGCGGCTCCGGACGTGGAGTTCGACGCCAAAACCTCGGCGATGGCTGGGCTCTGCAAGTCGTTCGGCATCGAGCGCACGGCGCTGGTCGTGTCCGACGGTGTCGACGAGGCGCTGGTCCGAGGCACGCGCAACCTGCCCAACATCCAGGCGATGCCCGCGCAGACGTTGAGCAGCTACCTGATCCTGACGCACGACCACCTGATCATGACCGAGGCCGCCCTGCGTCGCTGCGAGGCGATGTGGGCCGTGGGCTCGGACGCGGCGGATGAGGGGGCGAACGATGCCTAAAGACATTCATCCATACGCCGTGCTGCGCGAACCGATCATCACCGAGAAATCGACTGAGCTGGCCGAACACGGCAAGTACGTCTTTGAGGTCGATCCGCGCGCCAACAAGCTGCAGATTCGCGAAGCGATTGAAATCGCGTTCTCGGTGCAAGTGAAGAAGGTCAACGTGATCAACGTGCGCGGCGCGACGCGGCGCATCGGTCGCGGGCGACCGGGTCGCGAGCGCGACTGGAAGAAGGCGATCATCACGTTGGCCGACGGCTACGAGATCCGCCTGTTCGAGGGGGTCTGACATGCCGATCAAGAACTTCAAGCCCACCTCGCCCGGACGCCGTAACTCCTCGGGCCACACGTTTGAGGAGATCACGAAGAAGAAGCCGGAGAAGAGCCTGCTCGCTCCGCTCAAGAAGAAGTCGGGACGCAACAACAAGGGCCGCGTCACCGTCCGCCATCGCGGAGGCGGCCACAAGCGCCGCTACCGCGTGATCGACTGGAAGCGGCGCGACCGGATCGGCATTGAGGGCCGTGTCGCCGCGATCGAGTACGACCCCAACCGCACGGCGCGGATTGCACTGATCTTCTACACCGATGGCGTCAAGCGCTACATCGTTGCGCCGAGTGGCCTCCAGGTCGATGACCGGCTGATGTCCGGCCCCGAGGCGCCGATTCGAGTTGGCAATGCGCTGCCGATGTCGGCGATTCCCAACGGAACCCAGGTCCACAATGTCGAGCTGACCGAAGGTCGCGGCGCGCAGATGGTGCGCTCGGCCGGCGCATCGGCGCAGATCATGGCCAAAGAAGGCGACTACGCGCTGCTGCGACTGCCCTCGGGCGAGATGCGGCGCGTGCGCTCGGCCTGTTACGCGACGATTGGCCAGGTCGGCAACGTGGAACACTCCAACATCAAGTTGGGCAAGGCCGGACGTAATCGCCACCGTGGCCGACGACCGCAGGTGCGCGGTTCGGTGATGAATCCGGTCGACCACCCCCACGGCGGCGGCGAGGGCAAGGCCCCAATCGGTCTGCCCGGTCCCAAGTCGCCCTGGGGTTGGTACACGCTTGGCCGCCGCACGCGGGGCAAGAAACAATCGGACAAGTACATCGTTCGCCGACGTGGTCGACGGCGCTAAGGAAGACGTAGAGGTCTGTCGCGATGTCGAGATCGACGAAAAAGGGTCCATACGTGGACCACAAGCTGATGAGAAAAGTGCAGCGCGTACGTTCGGCGGGCGCGCGCACGGTGATCCAGACCTGGGCGCGCGCTTCGACGATCGTGCCCGAGATGGTCGGACTGACGATCGCGGTGCACGACGGCCGGCGCCATGTGCCGGTCTTCATCACCGAGAACATGGTCGGTCACAAGCTTGGCGAGTTCGCGCCCACGCGAACGTTCCGCGGACACATCGGTCGTTCCGACCGTGGAACGCGGGTGCGCTGATGCAAGTACAGGCCAGCGCCAAGTTCGTCCGCACCTCGCCGCGCAAGGTCCGCCTGGTCATGCAGGGACTGCGCGGGATGCCGGTCGAAGATGCCCGGCTGCAACTGCGCTTTACGCCCAAGCCGATCGCGCGCGACGTGGCGAAAGTGCTCGACTCAGCCGTCGCGAACGCCGAGAACAATCACGGGCTCGACGCGCGCGACCTGCACATCCACTCGATTCACGCGGGCGATGGTCGTACCCTGCGCCGCTTCCGGGCCAAAGCGCGCGGCCGGGTCGGTCGAATCCTCAAGCGCACCGCGCACATCACCGTCGTCGTGTCCGACGGCAACGACCAATAGGGCAGGGGACGGATCACGCCATGGGACAGAAAGTACATCCCACCAGTTTCCGGATCGGCACCATCTACGAGTGGCGCTCGCAGTGGTACTCGGAGAAGAACTACGCGGAGCTGCTGGCCGAAGACCTCAAGATTCGCAAGTTCATCAACGAACGTCTGCGCGAGGCGATGATCTCGCGCATCGACATCGAGCGCGATGCGAATCAGCTCGGCGTCAAGCTCTACACCGCGAAGCCGGGCATCGTGATCGGTCGTGGCGGACAGAATGTGGAAGAGTTGCGAAAGTCGCTCGAAGGGTTGATCGCGCGGCCAATCAAGCTGCGCGTGGATGTCTCGGAGATTCGCGTGCCCGAACTGGATGCGCAGCTCGTGGCTCGCAACGTGGCCGAGCAGATGGAGCGGCGGATCGCATTTCGCCGCGCGATCAAGCAGGCCGTGCAGCGGACGATGCAGCGGGGCGCCGAAGGCGCGAAGATCATCATCTCGGGTCGCCTGGGCGGCGCCGAGATGTCGCGCAAGGCGCAGGAGATGGCGGGTCGAGTCCCGTTGCACACGCTGCGGGCGGATATCGATTACGGATTTGCCGAGGCCAACACGGTGTTCGGCAAGATTGGCGTCAAGGTCTGGATCTACAAGGGTGAGATTCTGCCCTTCGGCGCCGAGCCGGACGCGCCGGGCGGCCCCGCCCAGGCGATTGAGCCGCCGGTCGCCGGTGGACGGGGAGGCCGCTGATGCTTCAACCGAGACGAGTCAAGTGGCGCAAGCATCACCGCGGCCGACGCCGCGGGATGGCGCAGTCGGGCAACTCGGTCGCTTTTGGCGACATCGGATTGCAGTCGCTGGACGCGGCCTGGATCGACGGTCGCCAGCTCGAGGCGGCGCGTCGCGCGATCACCCATTACGTCCGCCGTGGCGGCAAAGTTTGGATCCGGGTGTTTCCCGACAAGTCGGTGACCCAAAAGCCGGCGGAAACGCGCATGGGCAAGGGCAAGGGCGCTCCCGAGAAGTGGGTCGCCGTCGTCAAGCCCGGTCGCGTGCTGTTTGAGCTCGCCGGAGTCCCGGAAGAAGACGCCCGCGAAGCGCTCCGCCGTGCCAGCCACAAGCTGCCGGTGCGGACCCGCGTGGTCGTGCGAGAAGCGGAGGTGGTGTAGCAATGGCAAACGCACTGGCCGACGAAGCCCGCGCGATGACCGACGCCCAGTTGGGCGATGCGATCAACGAAGCCTACCGCGAGGTGTTCAACCTGCAGTTCCAGAGCGGAACCCGACAGCTCCAGAACCCGATGGCGATGCGCCAGGCCAGGAAACAGGTCGCGCGTCTGCGCACGATTCTGCGCGAACGTCAGTTGGCCGAGGCTCGCGGCGAGCCGATTGCCCCTCTGGCGCGAGTCGCCGACGCCAACGAGACCGAACCTGAGAGCGATCCAGAGTCCGAGCCGGCGAACGGCTCGCCGAGCGAGGAAGCGTAACCGATGGCCCGCAAACGACGTGTCGGATTTGCCGTCGCTGACGCTCAGCACAAGACCGTCTCGGTCCACGTGGAGCGCACGGTCCGGCATCCGCTCTACAAGAAAGTCATGCGCCGGCGCAAGCGATACCTGGCGCATGACGAGATGAACGATTGCAAGATTGGCGATCGCGTGGTGATCGAAGAATGTCGGCCGCTGTCGAAGCGCAAGTCGTGGCGCGTGGTCGAGATTCTCGAGCGCCGCGAAGTCGCCGACATCCAGCCGCAAGAGATCGGCGCGCCGTCGCTGGAAGAGGCCGCAACGCCCGACGAGGCGCCGGTGGTCGCGGGGAGTGAGGATTCGGAGTGATCCAGCAGGAATCATCCCTGCGAGTCGCCGACAACTCCGGCGCCCGGGTGATCAAATGCATCCGCGTGCTGGGGGGCACCAAGCGCCGCTACGCGTCGGTCGGCGACACGATCGTTGCGACGGTCAAGCAGGCCGATCCCAACCGTGAGATTCGCGCCGGCCAGGTCGTGCGGGCGGTCATCGTCCGAGTGGCGAAGCAGTACCGCCGGGTCGACGGCTCCTACATCCGTTTCGACGACAACGCCGCCGTGATTCTCGGCAACGACGGACAGAATCCAACCGGGACGCGCATTCTCGGTCCAGTAGCGCGGGAACTGCGCGAGCGCGACTTCATGCGCATCGTCTCGCTCGCACCGGAGGTGGTCTAGATGCGACGAGTGCAACGTGACGACCTGGTGGAAGTGCGAAGCGGCAAGGACCGCGGGCGCCGCGGTCAGGTGCGCCAGGTGCTCCCGCGCAAGGACCGGGTCATCGTGACCGGCCTGAACATGGTTAAGCGGCATATGCAGGCGACGCAGTTGGGCGCGCCGGCCGGCATCGTCGAACGTGAAGCGCCGCTGCACGAGTCGAATGTCGCCGTGGTCTGCCCGATTTGCGACCGACCATCGCGCATCGGATTCCGAGAGCGTGCGGACGGCGCCAAGACTCGCGTCTGCCGCAAATGCGATGGGGATATCGACTGATGACGACGAACGCAAGCGACACCAACGGCGCCGCACCGCGGCTGAAGCAGCGCTTCAACGAAGAGATCGCGCCGCGACTCTTCGAGGAGTTCCGCTACGACAACGTGATGCAGGTTCCGCGAGTGGTAAAGGTCGTGGTCAACTCGGGCGTCGGCGAGGCGCTCGGTCAGGGCGGTGCGGCGATCCTGGAGAACTGCGTCGCCGACATGACCACGATTACGGGACAGAAGCCGGTGATCAACAAGGCCAAGAAGTCGATCGCCAACTTCAAGCTGCGCGCCGGCAACAACGTCGGCGTCTCGTGCACGCTGCGCGGCGCGCGGATGTGGGAGTTCCTCGACCGCACGATCAACGCGGCGCTGCCTCGTATCCGCGACTTCCAGGGCGTCTCGCGGACCGCGTTCGACGGCCGCGGCAACTACTCGCTGGGGATTCGCGAGCAGATCGTGTTCCCCGAGATCGACTACGGCAACGTCGATCAGGTGCGCTCGTTGCAGGTGAACATCATCACCACGGCGCGCAACGATGCCGAGGGACGACGCCTGCTGGAACTGCTTGGATTCCCCTTCGAGCGGACGCAGTGAGCGACCGATATGCAGAACATGCAGAACACCAACCACGACAACAGCCAGACCAGCCAGGAACTGCGCTAGCAGGCAGGATTCGCAATGCCAGTTACCGATCCCGTCGCCGACATGCTGACCCGCATTCGCAACGCGATCCACGCGGGCCATCCGCGAGTAGAGATACCGGCGTCGAAGATGAAGATCTCGATCGCCAACGTGCTCGAAGAGGAAGGCTTCATCCGCTCGTTCGAAGTCAGGGAACGAATCGGCCGCGCCGGGCGCGACATTGATGTCGAACTGCTCTACGACGAGCAAGGCTCCTCGGTCGTCACCGGTCTGAAGCGGGTATCGCGGCCGGGACTGCGCGTCTACGTGCAGAAGCGAGAGATCCCGCGGCCGTACGGCGGTCTCGGCGTCGCGATCCTCACGACGCCGCGCGGCGTCATGACCGGCGCCCAGGCGCGCCGCGAGAACGTGGGCGGAGAAGTGCTGTGCTTCGTCTGGTAATCGATCCAGCAATCAGGACGGGAGCGGGACGATGAGTCGAATTGGCCGGTTGCCCGTCGCGGTGCCCTCGGGCGTGAGCGTCGAGATCGAGTCGGGCCACGTGTCGGTCAAAGGACCGCGCGGCGAGCTCGACCAGCACGTGCATCCTGATCTGCATATCTCCCTCGGCGAGAATGAGATTGTCGTAACGCGACCCAGCGACCGGCGCGAGCATCGCTCGCAGCACGGCCTGGCTCGGTCGCTGATTCAGAACATGGTCACCGGCGTGTCCGAAGGTTGGACCAAGACCCTTGAAATCCAAGGCACGGGCTACCGCGCCGAGATGGACGGGAAGACGCTGGTGCTGCGTGTGGGCTACTCGCACCTGGTGCGCAAGGACCCGCCCGACGGCATCGAGTTCGCCGTCGAGGGCCAGCTCGTACACGTGCGCGGCGCCAACAAGCAGGTCGTCGGCCAGCAGGCTGCCGAGATTCGCGCGGTGCGTCCGCCCGAGCCCTACAAGGGCAAGGGCATCCGCTACCAGGGCGAATGGGTGCGCCGCAAGCAGGGCAAGAGCGCGATCGGCTAGCCCTCGGGCGAGCGCGAAGCGCGGCGTTGATGTGGAGATGATGAGATGACGATTCGCAGAAAGCGGCTTACTAATCGGGCCGCGCGCAAACGTCGGCACCTGCGCGTGCGCAAGCGCGTGCATGGAACCGCGCAGCGCCCGCGACTGTGCGTCTTCCGATCTGCCCGGCACATTTACGGTCAGGTCATCGACGACGATGCCGGCGTGACGTTGGCGAGCGCCTCGGACCTCGGCTCCGGCGCTGCTGCGGCAACCGAAGACGACGGTTCGGGCAAGCAGGCCAGCGCGCGAGCGGTGGGCCGTCAACTGGCTCAGGTGGCGCAAGAGGCCGGCATTTCCGCTGTCGTCTTCGACCGAGCCGGGTACAAGTATCACGGACGCGTTCGCGCTCTGGCCGAGGCCGCGCGCAAGGCGGGACTCGTCTTCTAGGGTCGACGGATTCCGGAGTCGAGGATCAGGAGCGACACATGGTGCAACAGCGAGAAGGCGGACGCGGGCGAGGCCGGCGTCGCGAGCGCGAGGAACCGCAGGACGACATCATCGAGAAGGTCGTCTCGGTCTCCCGCGTGGCCAAGGTGGTCAAGGGCGGTCGTCGATTCTCGTTCACCTCGGTGGTGGTCGTCGGCGATGGCAATGGACAGGTCGGCATCGGCATTGGCCGGGCCAACGAAGTACCCGATGCGATCCGCAAGGGTTCGACCATCGCCCGCCGGGAGATGGTGAGCGTGCCGATTCGCAACGGCACAATCCCCCACCCGATCACGGCGCGATTTTGCGCCTCGCAGGTGCTGCTCAAGCCGGCGGCGCCCGGTACCGGCGTCATCGCCGGCGGCGGGGTCCGCGCCGTGCTGGAGGCGGTCGGCCTGCGCAACGTGCTGTCCAAGTCGTTGGGCTCGAACAACGTGGTCAACGTCGTCCAGGCAACCCAGCGCGCGCTGGAGCAACTGCGCGACCCGGTCCAGGTCCGCCGCGAGCGGCTGCGACTCGCCGGTCGCGTGCCCGCCGAGCCGCAAGCGCCAGTCGAGGCCCAGGCTGCGGAGGCTGAGGCCGTCGCTGCCGGAGCGAGCGAGTAACAGATCATGGCCCAGATCAAGATCACCTATACCAAGTCGGCCATCGGCTACCGCTCCGATCAGGGCCACACCATCCGCTCGCTCGGCTTGCGGCGGCTTGGTCAGAGCACGCTCAAAGAAGATACGCCGGATGTGCGGGGGATGATTCACAAAGTCTCCCATCTCGTCACGGTGACGGAAGTCGAGGAGGCCTGATGGTCTTGCGGATGAACGATCTGCAGCCCGCGCCCGGGTCGCGCAAGAAGCGCAAGCGGGTCGGCCGGGGCAACGCCTCGGGCAAGGGCACCTACTCGGGACGCGGCCTCAAGGGTCAGCTTTCGCGCTCGGGTCGCGACTACAACTCGGTATTCGAGGGCGGCGCGATGTCGATGATGCGCACGCTGCCCCGGCGCAAAGGCTTCAAAGCCCCGTTCCGGGTGGAAGCGCACCCGATCAATGTCGTCGACATCGATCGCCGCTTCTCCGATGGTGATACGGTCGAAGCGAAATCGCTCGTCGCGGTGGGGTTGCTCCGCCGCGCGACCCAGCGATTCAAGGTGCTCGCCGGTGGTGAAATCACCGCTGCCGTGCATCTGCGCGTGGAACGAATTTCTCCGGCAGCTCAAGCGAAGATCGTTGCCGCAGGCGGCAGCGTCGAGGTGATCAATGCAGAGAGCCCAGACAGCGACGGGTCCGACGAGGCCTAAGCTGCTGCAGGCCCTGGTCGACGCCTGGCGGCAGCCGGACGTTCGCCAGAAAGTCGCGTTCACCCTGGCCATGCTGGTGGTCTTCCGGCTGGTCGCGCACGTACCGATCCCCGACATCAACAAGACCCAGCTCGAAAACGCGCTGGACAACAACCCGGTCCTGGGCTTCCTCAACCTCTTCTCGGGCGGCGGGCTCGACAACCTGTCCATCGTCGCGCTCGGCGTCTATCCCTACATCACGGCGTCGATCGTGATGAACCTGATGCAGCCCGTCGTCCCCCGACTCCAGGCGCTGGCGCAGGAAGGCGAGTCGGGCCGCAACCGGATTCAGCTCTACACCTACTGGCTGGCCGTGCCGATGTCGCTGGTCCAGGGCTACGGACAGTTGCTGCTGCTCGAAAACGCCCGCGCGATCACCGGCATCGGCTTCGGCGCGGAGGAGTGGCTGCCGACCATCTCGGCCTTGATGACCATGACCGCCGGCACGATGTTCCTGATCTGGCTGGGCGAACTGATCACCGAGAAGGGCGTCGGCAACGGCATCTCGCTGATCATCTTCGCCGGCATCGTGGCCAGCTTCCCCACGCTGTTCAACTCGGTCCGCCTGTCCGACATCGGCTGGTCCGGCATCGCCGTCGTGATTGCGATTGCGATTGCGCTGGTCGCCTTGATCGTGTTCTTCCAGGAGGCGCAGCGGCGCATTCCCGTCCAGTACGCGAGATCGGTGTTCAGAGGAGGGAGGATGTACCGCCAGAGCGGTCAATCCTACATTCCGCTGCGCGTGAACTCGGCCGGCATGATCCCACTGATCTTCGCGTTCTCGATCATTATCTTCCCCTCGGTGCTGGCCGGTTGGGTGACCGGCGCCGCCGGCGAAGAGGCGCAGACCCAGGTCGCGGTCGAGCTGCCGTTCTCGCGCGAGGACGCCGATGAGACGCTCGCCACGTTACTACCCGACCTGGACGGCTCCGGCGAGTTTGTCGTCAACGAGGGCATCATTGAATGGAACAAGGAAGAAGACACCTTCCAGGGCGTCCTCGATCGGATCAACTCGAACTCCGATTCAAATGTGCTGACCCAGGTGGAGACCACGTCCGATCCGATCAGTGGCGACACGCTGTACGCCTGGCGCATCGATGCGAATGAGATATCCGAGGATCCGATCCGCCTCGCCGATCGCGAGGGCAACTTCGTCGCGATTTCGGAGATCAAGACGCACGAGGATCCCGTCGATAACCCGCTCACACCGGACATCGCTGAGGGTCAGACGCTCGGCGAGCGTCCCGGTTGGATCATTCGCGCCGCCGACTGGGTTCAGCTCAACCTCTCGCCCGGTCGTCCGGCGTACTGGGCCCTGTCCTTCGTGCTGGTGGTCGGATTCACTTTCTTCTATACCTTCGTGACCTTCCAGCAGCAGAACCTGGCCGAGAACCTGCAGAAACAGGGTGGGTTCATTCCCGGTATCAGACCGGGACGGCCAACGCAGGACTATATCAACCGTGTACTGGCTCGGATCACCTGGGCGGGAGCGTTGTTCCTCGGCTTTGTCGCCGTGGTGCCGTTCCTGGCGACCGAGTTCATTCCCGACTCGACGGCGCTGACGATCTCCTCCACTGGGTTGCTGATCGTGGTCGGCGTCGCGCTGGACACGATGCGGCAGATTGAAGCGCAACTGCTGATGCGCAATTACGAAGGGTTTATTCGCTAGCCATGACCGACAAGACGATGTACGTCATCCTGCTTGGACCGCCGGGCGCCGGCAAAGGCACCCAGGCCGTGCAAACCGCCGAGCGCACCGGATTGCTCCATCTCTCGACCGGCGACATGTTCCGCGAGAATCTACGCAACGGCACCGAGCTGGGCAATCTGGCCAAGACCTTCATGGACAAGGGCGAGCTGGTCCCGGACGACGTCACGATTCGCATGTTGCTTGAGCGGATCGGCCGCGACGACGCCAGGGCCGGCTGCCTGTTCGACGGCTTTCCACGCACGGTCGAACAGGCCAGGGCGCTGGACGAATCGTTGTCCGAACAGGGCGACGAAATCGCCGTGACGGTGCTGATCGACGTCTCGAACGAGGAGATCACCCGCCGGCTTGGCGGTCGGATCAGTTGCGCCACCTGCGGCAGCGTCTTCCACCGGGTCTTCAACCCACTCGACGAGGACAGTCCCTGCTGCGATAGCGTCAACATGATCCAACGCGACGACGATAAGCCCGAAGCGATCGCCAACCGCCTCCAGGTCTACGCCGACCAGACCGAACCGCTGGTCGCCTACTACCGCGAGGCGGGCAAGCTCTCGACCGTCAACGGCGAACAGGCTCCCGATGCAGTCGGCCAGGAGCTGCTGGCTGCGCTCGAGGCTGTGAGCGATTAACCGAACCTAGATCAGAGAATCCCGATGGCGAACGGTCAGCGTCCACGACAGGTCATCCTCAAGACTGAGGACGAGATCGCGCAGATGCGCGTGCCCGGCCGGATGGTGGGCGAAACGCTGGCAGAACTGGCCGACATGGTGAAACCGGGACGCAAGCTCTCGGAGTTGGACCAGTACGTGTTGGATAAGTACGAGCGGCTCGATGTGATCCCCACATTTCTCGGCTACCAGGGATTTCCGCACACGATCTGCGCCTCGGTGAACGACGAGATCGTGCACGGATTTGCGACTGAGCGGGTGCTGGAGGACGGCGATATCCTGTCGATCGATCTCGGCGCCACCATCGGCGGCTGGGTCGGCGACTCGGCGCGAACCATCGCCGTGGGGACCATCTCGGCTGAAGCCCGGCGGCTACTCGATGTCACGGCTGAGTCGCTGGCAGCGGGAATATCGACCGCGCGTGTCGGCGTGCGTAAAGGCGATATCGCAGCAGCGATACAGGAAGTGATAGAATCAGCGGGATACGGAGTCGTCCGAGGGTATGTGGGGCATGGCGTCGGCCGCGATATGCACGAGCCGCCCAGTATGCCCAACTACGGTCGGCGCGGCTCTGGAATGACGATGCGTCGCGGGATGGTAGTCGCCCTCGAGCCGATGGCGACTATCGGTGATCCCGCTACCGCCGTGTTGGACGACGGCTGGACCGTCGTCACGGCCGATGGCAGTCTCTCGGCTCACTTCGAGCACACAGTCGCGCTCCGCGAGGACGGACCGGCAGAGATTCTGACAGCGCCGGTATGAGGCTACCGGCAACGAAGGCCAACCGGCACAGAACGCGATAGCAACGGGGGTTTGGTGGCGAGAAATCGGAAGACCAGGTCGGGACGACGGGATCGGCGCGCTGCGTCGCCGTCGCCTCCGCCCAAGCAAGACAAGATCGAGGTCGAAGGCGTCGTCAAGGAGTTGTTGCCCAACGCAACCTTCCGAGTCGAGTTGCCCAATGGCCATGAAGTCCTCGCCCACCTGGCGGGCAAGATGAGACAGCATCACATCCGCGTCCTGCGCGGTGACCGGGTGCTGGTTGAACTGTCCGAGTACGACCTGACCCGAGGTCGGGTCGTGTATCGGTTTAAGAGTTAGCTGACCCCAGCGGCGCCGAGCAGCGCTGCGCATGGCCTGACCGGCCGGATTCGAGAGGAAGCGACGGATGGCGAGAATCTCGGGCGTGGACGTTCCCGACAACAAGAAAGCGCCCTACGCGCTTCGCTACATCTACGGCATCGGGGCGACCCGCGCGAAAGAGATCGTGGACAAGGCCAACATCGATCCGGAGGCGCGGGTTCGCGAACTTTCCGACGCGGAGTTGGCGCGGATCCGCGAGATCGTCGACCGCGACTACGTCGTCGAGGGCGACCTGCGCCGCGTGGTCAGAAGCAACGTCCAGCGCCTGATCGACATCAACTGCTACCGAGGTCAGCGGCACCGTCGCAACCTGCCCATGCATGGTCAGCGCACGCGGACCAACGCGCGCACGCGCCGAGGCGCCAAGAAGACGGTCGCCGGTCGCCGCCGCGCCGTGAAGCGCTAACGAAGAGGGGAACGGGATGAGCACCAGCCAACGACGAGAACGCGCCCGCCGCCGCCGCGAACGCAAGAATGTTCCGCACGGTCGCGCCTACATCCAGTCGACGTACAACAACACGATCATCACGATGACCGATCTGGCCGGCAACCCGGTTGCCTGGGCCTCGGCCGGCAGCACCGCCGCGACCCGCGGGTCGCGCAAGGGCACGCCCTTCGCCGCCCAGCTCGCCGCCGAAGATGCGGCGCAGAAGGCGATGAGCCACGGGATGCGCCAGGTCGATGTCTACGTCAAGGGACCAGGACAGGGTCGCGAGTCGGCCGTGCGCGCGCTGCAGGCCCAGGGCCTGACCCTGCTGTCCATCCGCGACGTCACGCCCATCCCGCACAACGGCTGCCGCCCGCGCAAGCGGCGCCGCGTCTAGGCGCCACCCACGACGACACACCGTCTTCCAGAACCGACCGACAGAGAGAACCGTCCATGGCTCGTTACACCGGACCCGTCTGCCGCATCTGTCGCCGAGCCGGCGAGAAGCTGATGCTCAAGGGCGAACGCTGCGTTGGCCCCAAGTGCGCGATCGAGCGTCGCAACCAGCCCCCCGGGCAGCGATCACCGCGCCGCCGCAAGATCTCCGACTACGGCGAACAGGTCAAGGAAAAGCAGAAGGTTCGCAAGACCTACGGCGTGCTCGAACGGCAGTTTCGGCGTATGTTCGCCGAGGCAAACCGCCGACCCGGCGCGACCGGCGAAAACCTGCTGCAGATGCTCGAGTTGCGATTCGACAACGTGGTCTACCGGCTGGGCATCGCCGAGTCTCGCGCACAGGCGCGTCAGCTCGTGCGCCACGGTCACATCACGCTGAACGGCAAGAAGGCGGATATCCCGTCGATCGAGACGCGAATCGGCGACACGATCGGCTGGACCGATCGCGGCCGCAAGAGCAAGTTTTACGAGAACGCGCGCACCTGGCAGGGTTCGCGCGAGGTTCCCGGCTGGCTGCGGATCGATCCGATTCAACTGGAAGGCGAGCTGACTGCGGTACCTGCCCGCGAAGACCTGGACATGCGAGTCGACGAGAACGCCATCGTCGAGTACTACTCGCGCTAAAGCCCATCCGGCGCCACACAGTCCCAGGGAGGGACACAAGAACGTGATCTTGGCTACCGAAACTCCCAAGCTCTCGATCGAGGAAGAACGCGACGACTACGTTCGGATCGCGGTCGAGCCGCTCACCCGAGGGTTCGCGCACACCGAAGGCAACGCGCTGCGGCGCGTCTTGCTCAGCGGTATCCGCGGAGCGGCGATCACCTCCGTGCGGATCGACCAGGTCCAGCACGAGTTCTCAACGATCCCGGAGATGAAGGAAGACACGACCGAGTTCCTGCTCAACCTGCGCGAGATACGCATCCACGCGCTCGCCGATCGTCCGGCGGAGATGCACCTCAGGATCACCGGATCCCAGAAAGTCACCGCAGGAGACATCGAGGTGCCCGGCGACTACAAGATCGTCAACCCCGACCTGTACCTGGCCACGCTGGACGGCGACAGCGGCCGGCTTGACGTCGTCATGGACGTCGAGACCGGTTTCGGCTTCCGCCCATCCGAACGGAACAAGAATGGCGAGCACCTGCTCGGCGTGATTCCGCTCGATGCGGTGTTCACGCCTGTGCGCAAGGTCTCGTACGAGGTGCTGCCGGCCTCAGGCGGTCGCGGCAGCGAGTACGAGCAGCTCCTGATCGAGGTCTGGACCGACGGCACGATCTCCGGCGTCGACGCGGTGCAAGCCGCGGCCAGGTCGCTGCGTACCGAGCTCGAACTGTTCGAGACCATGGGCCAGCCGATCACCACGCGTCAACTCCCCGCTCACGCGCGTGTCGGGCTCAGCGCGGAGCAGTACGACATGCCGATCGAGGATCTCAGCCTCTCGGTTCGCGCTCACAACTGCCTCAAGCGCAGCGGCCTGATGCTCGTCGGTCAGATTCTCGAAAAGAGCGACGACGAGTTGCTCACGCTGCGCAACTTCGGTGAGAAATCCTACATCGAGCTGATCGACAAGCTGCTCGAGATGGATTTGATCGACGACGATGACCCCCGTGTGCGTCGCGCCCGCGACGGCGTCTTCGCACCCAGCAGCGACGACGTGTTGACCAAGCTGCCGCCTCCCGCGGACGAGCCGGCGACCGGGCCGTCGCTCAGCACGGTGGCGCCCGAAGAGTCGGAGCAGGTGGGTCAGAGCGAAGAAGATCCTGAAGTCACCGGATCGCTCGGAGCGGCGCTTCTCGAGGCGTTGCGAGAAGCCGGTTCGGGAAACGACGAGTAAGCGAGATTGCACAACACCAACCCCCGAGTCGGCGAAGCGTCGTTCGGCTCGCGCCGGCGACAGGCCGGCGCGATTGAAGGAGTGGACGGATGCGGCATCGGAAAGGCGGACGCGCGCTGAGTCGCAGCCGATCACATCGCTCGGCGCTGGTGCGTAACCAAGTAACCGACCTATTGCGTCATGAGGCGATCGTGACCACGGAAGCAAAGGCCAAGACGATCCGTCCCGTAGCCGAGCGGATGATCACGCTGGGCAAGCGGGGCGACCTCCATGCTCGCCGACAGGCCGGCGCGGTGCTGACCGACCGAAAGGTCCTGCGCACCCTCTTCGACGAGATTGCGCCGCGCTTTGCCGAGCGCAACGGAGGCTACACCCGGATCATCAAGCTCGGACCGCGGCGAGGCGATGGCGCGCTGATGGCGCACATCGAACTCGTCGAGCGCGCCGCGCCGGCGCCCGCGGACGAGTCCGCCGAAGAAGACTCGGCCGAGTAGCTCGGTGCGTGAACGTGAGCCGGCGATGGGCGCTGTTACTGCAGTACGAGGGCACGGAGTTCGCAGGGTCGCAATGGCAGCCAAATCAACCGACCGTTCAGGGCGCGCTGCAACAAGCCTTGCATTCGCTCACCGGCGTGGAAACGCCGGTGTCCCTGGCTGGCCGGACCGACGCCGGCGTGCATGCGACGGGGCAAGTGGCCTCGTTCGTCTCGGACTGGCGCGCGGACGAGATGAGCGCTCGCCGCTGGGTTCGTGGACTCAATCACTTCCTGCCAGCCTCGATTGCAGTGCAATCGGCGAGCGCAGTAGCCGACGAGTTCGACCCGCGCCGGGACGCCGTTTCCCGCACGTATCACTACCGGCTGCGGCTCGCCCCGCAGCGCCAACCGCTCTGGGAGCGGTTCGCCTGGGTGGTCGCTCCGCCCATTGCCGACGACGCAGCGCAGCAGGCGCTCTCGATTCTGAAAGGGCGGCGCGACTTCGCCGCCTTCACACCGCCGACCAGCGAGCGGTCGACCGTTCGGACGCTCGACGAAGCGTCAATGCAACGCCGCGGCGACTCGATCCTGCTGACGTTTCAGGCCGAGTCGTTTCTGCAACACCAGGTGCGACGGATGGTTGGGGCGATCGTCGATGTGGCTCGCGGTCGAGTCACGACCGAGCGGTTTCGTCTCGACGTCGAACGAGCCCAGCCGGGCTCGATGGGCCCGACCGCTCCGGCCTGTGGACTCGTGCTGGCCGAGGTCGCCTACACCGGATCATGTCCGCAGCCGATGCGTTCACCACAAGACGAACCACCCTGTGCATGGGATCGTGAGGGAGATTGAAGGATGTCGACCACCGTTCTGGGACCGCACCAGGTCCCGCGCCAGTGGCACGTGATTGACGCGGCTGATCGGCCACTGGGCCGGGTCGCGAGCCAGATCGCGACGCTGCTGCGAGGCAAACACAAGCCTGCCTTTCATCCGTCGCAGGACATCGGCGATTACGTCATCGTCGTCAATGCCGGCAAGGTCGCCGTGACCGGCAAGAAGCTCGAGCAGAAGATCTACTACCGGCACTCCGGCCATCTGGGCGGTCTCAAAGAGACCTCGCTCAAGGACATGCTGGCCAAGCGCCCGGAGCGCGTGATCGAGCACGCCGTGCGCGGAATGCTACCGAAGAACTCGTTGGGCCGCACGCAGTACCGCCATATGCGCGTGTATGCCGGCCCCGACCACCCACACACCGGACAGATCGTCTCCCAGGGAGCGGAGTAGACCATGACAACCGCAACAGGGCATTACTACTTCGGACTGGGACGCCGCAAGACGTCGATCGCGCGCGTGCGGCTCTACCCGGGCAACGGCCAGATCACGGTGAACGGCAAGCCGGCGGAGGACCTGTTCCGGCGCCCCGAGCAGCGACGCCTGATCGAGGAACCGCTTCGACATACCGGTATGCAGAACAGCTTCTCGGCGGTCGTCAAGTGCAGCGGCGGCGGCGTCAACGGCTGGGCCGGGGCGATCCGCCTGGGTATCGCCCGCGCGCTGCTCGCCAGCGACGAAACGCTTCGCCGCCCGCTCCGCCAGGCCGGCATGTTGACTCGCGATCCGCGAGCCAAGGAGCGCAAGAAGCCGGGTCTCAAGCGGGCACGCAAGGCGCCTCAGTACACCAAGCGCTAAGGCCGGCGAGTCCGTCGCGCCTGCGCGTAGCCTCGCGCGAGGCAGTCGGTGGGTTGCGTTGACTCAGTCGCCCAGGCCCGCCGCGTCGCGGAGCGCATCGGCGTGATCCGTTTGCTCCCAGGGCAAGTCGAGATCGGGGCGTCCGAAGTGGCCGTAGGCGGCGGTCTGCTGGTAGATTGCGCGCTTCAGATCAAGGTGGTGGATGATGGCGGCGGGCCGGAGATCGAACTGCTCGCCGACCAATGAGGTCAATGCATCGTTCGAGAGCCGTCCGGTACCGAACGACTCCAGCGCCAGGCTGGTCGGTTCGGCCTTGCCGATCGCGTAGCTGAGTTGGATTTCAACCCGCTCTGCGAGTTCCGCCGCAATGATGCTCCGCGCCACATGGCGAGCGGCATAGGCGGCGCTGCGGTCGACCTTGGACGGGTCTTTGCCCGAGAACGCGCCGCCGCCGTGACGGGCCATGCCGCCGTAAGTGTCGACAATAATCTTGCGACCCGTCAGGCCGGCATCGGCGAGCGGACCGCCGACGATGAACTGCCCCGACGGATTCACATACACGTTGGTGCGATCGTCGATCATCCCCTCGGGAATCACCTGATCAATCACATGCGACCGGATCGCCGACGCGATCTCGGATTGCGAAACGTCTTCGGCATGCTGCGTACTGACCACGATGGTGTCGATCCGGCTCGGCCGACCGTGTGCGTACTCGACCGTGACCTGCGCCTTGCCGTCCGGTCGCAGCCAATCGACGTCGCCGCTGCGGCGAACCACGCTCAGTTGGCGAGTGAGTTGATGCGCCAACTCGATCGGCAGCGGCATCAGGCTCTCGGTCTCGTCGCAGGCGTAGCCGAACATCATGCCCTGGTCGCCGGCGCCGTGTCGGTCGAAGGGATCGTCACTGCCCTGTGCGGATTCGCCGGCCAATCCCCGCACGCCGGCATTGATGTCGGGCGACTGACGGTTGATTGACAGGATCACCTTGCAGGTGTCGGCGTCGATGCCCCAGGCACGGTCGGTGTAGCCGATTCGGCGCAGCGTCGAGCGAACAATCTGCTCAATGTCGATGGCGGCGCTTGTCGTGATTTCGCCAAAGACCATCACCAAGTCCGAGGAGACGGCCGTCTCGCAAGCGACGTGCGACTCCGGGTCGCCGGCGAGGCAGGCGTCGAGCACGGCGTCGGAGATCTGGTCGCAGACCTTGTCGGGATGGCCTTCAGTGACCGACTCCGAGGTCCACAGACCACCGATGTTCAGGTCGTGCGCGGTGGATTGCGGAGATGTGGTCATGTGCCCTCATCCCACGAGCTGAGGTAGCGAACCTGCTCTGCCGTCAGTGTGTCGAGTTCCACGCCCATACTCGCCAGTTTGAGTTGCGCGACGTTCTGGTCAATCGCTGAAGGAACGTTGTGGACGCCAGGCTCGAGCGCCGGGTCGGCCTGGAGCAGATGCTCGACCGCCAGCGCCTGGTTGGCGAACGACATGTCCATCACGCTCGCCGGATGTCCCTCGGCGGCGGACAGGTTGACCAGGCGGCCGTCGGCCAGGACCAGCAATTCACGTCCATCGCTGGTTGTGTGCGCGGTCACGTAGGGCTTGAGTTCGCGCTGTTGCTCCGTGATCTCCGCAAGCGCGTCGAGGTTGATTTCGTTGTTGAAGTGTCCGGCGTTGGCGAGGATCGCACCCGACCGCATCTGGGCAAAGTGCGGCGCGTCAATCACGTGCACATCGCCGGTCGTTGTGATGAAGATGTCGCCCTCGGCTGCGGCGTCCGCCATCGGCATCACACGATAGCCGTCCATGACGGCCTCCAGGGCCCGCAGCGGATCGACCTCGGTCACGATGACATGCGCGCCAAGTCCATCGGCTCGCGAGGCCACGCCGCGGCCGCACCAGCCGTAACCGGCCACCACAACCGACTTGCCCGCAAGGAGGATGTTGGTCGCCCGGATGATGCCGTCCAGCGCGCTCTGACCCGTGCCGTAGCGGTTGTCGAAGAAATGCTTGGTCGCGGCGTCATTGACGGCCATGATCGGATACGCGAGCGCGCCATCGGCGGCCATTGCCCGCAAGCGGATCACGCCGGTCGTGGTCTCCTCGCATCCGCCCAGGACCGCGTCCAGCGCCTCGCGACGATCGCTGTGCAGCGTGGACACCAGGTCTGCGCCGTCGTCGATCGTGATCTGCGGGCCGGCGTCGATCGTCTTGTGGATGTGCTCGTAGTAGGTCTCGTTCGACTCGCCCTTGATCGCGTAGACGCTGATCCCTGCTCGCTCCACCAGGGCGGCGGCGACATCGTCCTGCGTCGAGAGCGGATTGCTGGCGCAGAGCGTGACCTCTGCGCCGCCCGCCTGTAGCGCCAGGGCGAGATTTGCGGTTTCGGACGTGATGTGCAGGCAGCCGGCGATCCGCAGGCCCGCAAACGGTCGCTCGCGCGCGAAGCGCTCGTGGATCTGCGCCGTGACGGGCATTTCGCGAGCCGCCCAGGCAATGCGCTGCTCGCCGTACTCGGCCAGCCGTGGATCGGCGATATCGCTGCCTGTCGGGCTCACCTGTCGGCTCACGTGCTGACGACCTCCCGCTCCCCGTCGGGGCCGCGGCGTCGCGCGGCCCATCGTCGGATAGCGGTAATCAGCGTACTGGTATGTCGCGTTGCGGACGCTTCATAGATTTCACCGACCTGCCGGTAGCCGAGTCTGTCGTACGCGCGGACCGCATGGATGTTGTCCGGGTCGACCGAAAGCACCACTTCGTCAACCTGCTCCAGCAAGGCGGCCGTCACCGCCGAGGTCACGGTGGTCGCATGGCCGCGACCCCGAAATCGGGGATGGGTGAACACGTTGCCCAGGATCGCGATGCCGTGCGTGCGTCCAATCGCATGCGTGCCGGCGACTGCGACCAGCCGCTCTTCATCGACGACGCCCCAGTAACAGCCGTCAACGATGTGCTCGCGCCGGTAGTGCGTCGGATCGCCTTCGGCGTTGTAGAGCCGATTGAGCAGATCGACGTGCGCGCCGACCATCGGCTGCGCCGGCAGGTTCACGGGACGGAAGGAGTCGCGCGTCACCAGCATGCGCAGCATCCGCGTGACCTGGCGGAAGGTGTAGATGGTCTCAAGCGCCTCGCGGTGGTGCAAGCCGGCGATGGCGAATGTCGTGGGGAATCCGGGGTGCAGTTCGAGGATCGCACGCACGCCCTGTTCGGGACCCGAGAGCGTGGTCGCAAAACCGAGACCGCCGTGGGAGTGGCAGACCACCGCCTCGCCGTCAGACGTGCGGCTGACATAAAACTCCGCGTCCATCCACGCCTCATCGTCGAGCTGCGCGAGTGCGTACGCCGCGTTGTAGCGATCTGCGCGCAGCAGGTTCGCCAGGTAGTCGCGGTCGTACGCACGCCGAATCTCGACAAACTCGCTCGCGTCGCCGAGTCGCAGAGACAGCGCCATGGCCCAACGTTAACTGCTCTGCCCACTAGCCGCCGACCCGATTGCCGACATAGCGATGTCCTCGACCGTGATCGACGGAATACGGCCCCGGACCTGATCGGCGGACGCGCTCAGGATCCCCTCTATGCCGAAACGCTCGATAGAAAACGAGGCGACCGCGCAGCCCCAGACTGTCGCCTGGATTAGATCGTCGTCGCGCGAGAGTGCGCTCAGCAGCGCGCCCAGGAACGAGTCGCCCGCGCCCGTCGGATCGATGGCGTTGATCCCCGGTACCGCGCTGACCAGCGTGCGGCGTCCCTCCTGGAAGATCTCGATGCCTTGCGACGCCTTCTTGAGGATGAAGACGCTCGGCCCCAGCTCGCGAATCTCGCGCCATGCAGCCAGAGGCAACTCGGGATCAGCCTCGTTGCCCGGCCATTGGATCAGGTGCGCCGCTTCCAACGTGTTGATCGAGATCAGATCGGCGTATCGCAGTTGAGCGCGGAACTCGTCGCGTCGCTCGGCGACCTCGCGCTCGATCGTGTCGATCGCCACCAGCTCGGGCGCGATCATCTGCTCCATCGCGCGATGGTTCTGGTCGGGATTGCCCGCGGTTAGCAACACGTAGCGAGCGCGCCGCACCTGTTCATTGACGACGACCGGCGCCGAGTCGTACACGCCGGCGTGGGTGTACAGCGTCTCGCGGAAATCGCCGCTCTCCGAGTAGCGGCAACCCCAGCGGAAGTTCGGCCCTTCTGCTTCAAGCAGGCTGTCGAGACGCACATCGCGGTCCGACAGCGGCCGCAAGAGGTCGCGATCAAAATCGTCGCCGATAACGGAAATCGGCGCGCATCTCGCGAGCAAGGATGCGGCGAGGCAGGAGTAAACGGCCGAGCCGCCGAGCAGCTGGTCGATGTCGCCGGCCTGACTGTGAATCTCGTCCAGCGCGATGGCGCCGACGACTGCGAGATCGATCTCCCGACGCGCGCTGTCGCCCTGGCTCACGACAATCGACCGTCGATCAGCAGCGCATAGCGTTCGCGCGTTTCCATCGGAATCCGCTGAGGGTCGGTCATGATCGCGCCGCGCAGCGCACCCTCCGCGGTCGATGTCCAGTCTTCCGGCAGGTGTTCGGCCAGATCGGCAATGATCTGTTGCGCGTTCTGCACGTTCTGCGCGACGACCTGGGCCACGGCGTCGGCGCTGACATCCGCTTCGGACTCGTGCCACACGTCGTAATCCGTCGCCGTTGCGAGCATGGCGTACGCAATCTCGGCCTCGCGAGCCAGCTTCGCTTCGGGCACGGCCGTCATCCCGATAATCGACGCGCCCCAGGAGCGATACATGTGCGACTCGGCGCGCGTGCTGAACAGCGGACCCTCCATCGCGATGTACGCGCCGCCGGCATGCACCGTCTGTCCGATGCGGCCGGAGCTTTCGACCAGACGGGAGCTGAGATCGGCGCAGAACGGGTCGGCGAAGCCGACATGGACGACGATGCCATCGCCGAAGAATGTCGTCGGACGCGCGCCTCGCGTGCGGTCGATGATCTGGTCGGGCACGACCATGTGTCCGGGCACGATCTCCTGTCGCAACGAGCCCACGGCGGACACGGCCAGGATGCCCTGCACGCCGAGCGCCTTGAGCGCCCAGATATTGGCTCTCACCGGAATTTCGTGCGGCATCAGCCGGTGTCCAACGCCATGGCGCGGTAGAAACGCGATTCGCTTCCCGTGCAGCGTGCCAATCATGATCTCGTCTGACGGGCTGCCGAACGGCGTGTCGGTGCTCCAGGCCTCGACGTCGCTGAGGCCGGGCATCCGGTAGAAGCCCGAGCCGCCAATCACGGCTAGCTGCGCGGTCGCCTGATCAGTGCCCTGGTCGTTGGCCATGGTGCGTTCCTTGCTGGACTCAGTAGACGAGCATCGAATCAATCTCATGCGGATGCAACCGATCGCGCCCGTTCAACCCTTCGAGCTCGATCAGGAACGCGACGCGGGCGATATCGGCGCCCGATTGCAGGAGCAGCTGGATGGCCGCCTCCGCAGTTCCGCCGGTAGCGAGCAGGTCGTCGACCAGCGCGATCCGGTGGCCGGCGGCGAGCGCGTCGGTGTGCATCTCGATGGTCGCCGACCCGTACTCGAGATCGTAGGAGCGAGCGATCGTATCTGCCGGCAGTTTGCCCGCCTTGCGGATCGGGACGAAGGGCAGACCCAGCCGCTGCGCTGCGGGCGCGCCGAGGATGAAGCCTCGCGACTCCACGCCGACAACCGCGTCGGAACCATCGCAGCGCTCGCAGAGCCAATCGAGCGCGCGGGCAAACGCCACCGGTTCCGCCAGCAGCGGCGTGATGTCGCGGAACAGGATGCCGGGCTCGGGAAAGTCGGGAACGGCGCGGACGTACTGTGCAACCAGGTCCTGCGCGGTAGGCGTGTCGGTCATGCAGTCAGCGTATCAAGCAAGCTCTCTTTCGAGTCGCGGTCCTTCGTGGATACGCTGATAGGCTGAGTTTCATCGTCGTCGCGGTCGAGTGGAGGCCATGTTGCACGATCCTCTCAACTGGTCGCCCGACGACCAGGAACGCGCCCTCGACGCAATCTCCCGTTGGTACGACCTCGATTTCGCCCCGCTCACCGATGACGTAGAGATGATCCTCGATCTCGTTTCCGATCAACCAGAACAGCAACAGGTGCTGGAGCTTGGCGCAGGCAGCGGTCGAATCGCCGTGCCGCTCGCCGAGGCGGGTTGCGAGGTCACGGCAGTCGATTCATCTGACGCCATGCTGCGACTTGGCGGACAACGAATGCGCGAGGCAAGAGTCAACGTGGTCCGTAGCGATATGCGCAACCTGGCGCTCGACGAGTCGTTTCAGCTTGTGCTGATTGGCCTCTCGACCTTCCAACATCTACTGCGCAGAGCGGATCAACTCGCCGCCCTCCGCGTTGCGCGTTCGCATCTCGCCCCGGGAGGCAGGCTGCTGGTCGACTGGACCGCGCCGAGACCCGACGATGTCGATCCCACACCGCGGCCGATGCAGTTGGAGTGGGTGAGACAGTCGGAGTCGGGCGAGTGGGTGACCAAGCACGCTACCCAGGAACTGGCCCTTGAGCGAACGTGCGGCAGCGCCCTCGATCGCGCGTTGGCGATTGCCTGGATCACGTATCAATACGACGCCGCTGGCGAGTCAGGTGCGGTCCGCCGCTCATTATCGAGATTTCCCTTGCGAGTGAACCTGACCGCAGGGGAAATGGCTGGACTGCTCGCCGAGTCCGGTCTGGTTGCGGTCGAGTGGTTCGGATCGTGGGAGTTCGACGAGCCAGGCGAGGGAGATCGCCTGATCGTGGTGGCGCGGGAGGCAGCATGACGCGATTGACCGTGGCGCTCAGCCTGCTGGTGCTCGCTGCAGTTGCGCTCGTCGCCTGCGCCGAGAATCCCAATGAGCATGTGCAATCCAACGAATTCTTCCGCCCGGCCGCGCCGACCCAGCAGCAGCAGAGCGCGGCCCAAACCGATCAACAAGCGAGTCGATCGGACGATCAGGCAGAGCAACAGGAGGCCGCTGAGGAAGACTCGTCCGATGCCGCGCAGCAACAGTCGCAGTCTTCCGATCAGGAGTCGCAAGAGGCCGAGGCGGACCGCGACGACGACTCGCAGCAGGCGGACCAGGAAGAGCGAGATGTCACGCCGTTGGAGACAGCCGAGGACATCATCCGCCGCTACACGAACCCAACCTACGGCTATTCGATCGAGCTGATCTGTTCGCCCTTCTGCGCACCGACGTCGAACGGCATCGATCGGGTCACGTTCGGTTCCGAAACCGGTCGAGCGCTGATCGGCGTCGACGTGTATGCGGACGACGATTCCGACTCCGAGGCGTTCATCAGGTCGCGCCTCGATCTGGAGAACATCGAGTTCTCGTCGATCGAGCCGACCACGACGATTACCGGCGAGGAGGCCGAACGATTCAACTGGGAAGAGGATCGGCGCGCCACCGGCGGCTTCCAGGTCCGCTGGCACGCGATCCTGGTCCGAGCGCACGACCTGGCCATCCTGCTTCGCGCCGGCGCGGTGATGGAGGATTACGAAGCGGTGTCCGACGCGCTGGAGCGTGCCATCGGCTCCTTCTTCCTGCCGTCCGAGATCACTGCTCGACCGGGACGATACGAGCGGTTCGATTTCGTGTTCGACTACGACACCGCCGACATCGTCCAGGAATTTGGCCAGCCGACCGACAATCCGCCCAGCGAACAGGCCGGAATCTTCGTCCTCCAGACCACGACCGCGCTGAAGGCGGTGTTGACCTGGCAAGTGCTGGGCGAAGCCTTCTACGACGGCGACACGGCCATCACCCAGTCGCTGCGCGACTCGCTGGGGATCGAGAATGTGACCGGTTTTGCCGATGCGTCCCCGGTCGATGGACAACCGACGCGAACCGGCGAGACTGAGACCCCGTTCGGGGAGGGCGTGATGATGATTCGCTCGTTCGCCTGGTACTGCAGCGACAGCGGCCGCGAGTTCGTGATCCATGTACTCGATCAGGAAGATCCGGAGTCCGTAGCATTGCCGTTGATCGAAGGCTTCCGCTGCAGCGTCGAGGCCGAGGCGGAGCCTGACGAGTAGCACAGCTTGGACGTAACTCTGAGTCGGGAGAGATTGATGGCGGACACTTCGAAGGGCAGACCAGGACGTCCGATCACGGTGGCGCTCGACGCGATGGGTGGCGACCATGCGCCGGCAGCGGTCGTGCGCGGCGCACTTAGCGCGGCACGAGAGCTTGATGTCGACATCATCCTCGTCGGCCGGGGGCGCGAGATTCGCAGCCTGATGCCTGCGCCGCAGCGCAATCTGCGGATTCAGGAGGCATCGGAGGCGATCTCCATGGACGCATCGCCCACGGCGGTGCGCCGGATGCGGGACTCGTCGATCATGGTCGGCCTGGGGTTGCTCGCCGACGGTTCCGCTGATGCCTTCCTCTCATTCGGCAACACCGGCGCCGTGATGGCGGGGTCGCTGTTTACCCTGGGTCGCATCCCCGGCGTGGTTCGTCCGGCGCTGGGCGCGCTGTTCCGTAACGGCCGCGGCACGACCTCGCTCTTACTGGATGTCGGGGCCAATGTCGAAGCGCGACCGCAACACCTCTGCCAGTTCGCGACCATGGGTCGCGCCTACGTGGAGCGCGTGCTGCGACACCGCAATCCCAGCGTGGGACTGCTCAATGTCGGCGAGGAGGAGCTGAAGGGCACCAGCATGCACCAGGAGACCTATCAACTGCTGGCGCGTCAGGAGCCCAACTTCGTCGGCAACATCGAGGCCAACCAGATGGTCGCCGGCGTCGCCGACGTGATCGTCTCCGACGGCTTTTCCGGCAACGTCGCGGTCAAGCTGACCGAGGGCTTGGCGGAACAGCTCTTCGGCGAACTGCGGCGATCGATCGAAGCGAACATGCTGCACATGGCCGGCGCCTGGCTGATGCGCGGCGCGTTCCGCAGCCTGCGCTCGCATTGGGACTACGCCAAGGTCGGTTCGGCGCCGCTCTTCGGAATCGACGGCGCGGTGCTGGTCGGACACGGTCGGGCGAACGCCGAGGCGGTGACCAGCGGCATCCGCTCGGCGCGCAGCGTCGTGCAGTCGGGAGTCGTCGACGAGATTCGCGACGCCTTCGCAGGAACGGCTCCGGATGAGGATGCCGAGGCTGCCGAGGATGTATCGGAGCATGCGCCCGCCCAGGGTGAGGTGAGCGACACTTGGCGCTACGAGCGCCGTTAGGGGCTTGCCGATCGGTTCGGCCAATACGGTACATTTGACGAGTGAGAACCTGATCGATTTCAGACTGCTTGGAGGATTCAAATGAGTAAGCCACAGGAAGTGACGGACGCAAGCTTCCAGGCCGACGTGAAAGACAGCGACCTGCCGGTGCTGGTCGACTTCTGGGCCCCGTGGTGCGGTCCCTGCCGCATGGTTGCGCCGATCGTAGACGAGCTCTCCGAGGAGTACGACGGTCGCGTCGCGTTCTACAAGCTGAACACCGACGAGAACCCGGGCATTGCCACCGAGTACGGCATCCGCAGCATCCCCACGCTGCTCGTCTTCAAGGGCGGCGAAGTGGCCGGCCAGATCGTCGGCTTCCGCCCCAAGAGCGACCTCGCCAAGCGACTCGACGAGGTCCTCGCCTAGTCGCTCCCCGTCCCCGGCTCACCACAAGCAGGACCGGTCGCCCTGACGCCGCCGGCCTGCTTAGCGTATCTTGCGCATATCCCTCACGTGCCCCGCGCAGATGCCGCGCAGGCTGCGCATGAACCCCCACCGCTGAAACGAGGCTTGTCCGATGAAGGTTGGCGTCCACTTCAACTTCCAGAACTACACCGATTGGGATCGCTTCGAGGCTCACGCCGTGACCGAAGCGATGCCAGTCAGCGACCAGCAGATCTACGAGGAAGATCTGCACCTGGGCGGCCTCGTAGAGCCGCTGGGGTTCGACTCCTATTGGTGCATCGACCACCACTTTTCGCCCTACATCATGACCTCGGGCGCGTTGCAGAACCTGACCTACTTCGCCGGCAAGACCGAGCGCATTGACTTCGGCACGATGGTGATCGTGCTGCCCTGGTATGACCCGGTCGCGATCACCGAGCAGATCACGGTTCTCGACAACATGCTCCAGGGCCGCAAGCTCACGCTCGGCCTGGGACGCGGCGCGGCCAAGCGCGAGTTCGACGCCTTCCGCTCGCCAATGGGCGAGTCGCGCGACCGCTTCATGGAGTCGCTTGAAGTCGTGCGCAAGGGTCTGACGCAGGAGTACTTCTCGCACGAAGGCGACTTCTACACGATTCCGGAGACCACGATCCGTCCGCGTCCGCGCAACCCGCAGCAATTGCTCGACTCGATGCGCGTCGCCTGGATCTCGCCCGAGACGCTCGAAATCGCGGCCAACGCCGGTCTGGGGATGCTGTTCACCAACTCGAAGAAGTGGGACGAATACCAGGCGGACGTCCAGCGCTTCAATGAGATTCGCGTCAACAACGGTTGGCAGCCGCGCCAGCCGACTGTCGTCGCAAATGTCGCCTGCTTCGACAGCGAAGCAGAGGCGTGGGACGTGATGGTGCAGCACACCGGCGAGTTCCAGGAGAGCGTCGAGCGGCACTACAACTTCTCCGACTCCGCGCGCTTCGCGGCGACCAAGGGCTACAAGTACTACGCCGAGTTCGGCAAGACGAACGAGAAAACCACTCCCGAGCAGCGCGCCCGATACGCGGCGACCCCGCAAGCCTGGGGCACGCCGGACCAGGTGATCGAGAAGCTCAAGCACATTCAGCAGGTGACCGCCGCGGAAGAGATGATCATGAACTTCCGCGTTTCCGGCGGTATGCCGGCCGAGACGGCCGAGCGCAGCATGAGGCTGTTCGCGTCGGAGGTCCTGCCGGCCCTGCACGAGCTCGAAGCCACGTTGCCGGAAGAGCTCTCGGGACGCGCCGTCGCCGAGCCGGTCTCGGCCGACTAGGGGCCGCGCCTCATGCCCGACATCGAACTGCAAGGACACTGCGACCCGCGCTTCGGCGCGGTTCGCGACGCCTTCGCCGCCAATTGGTCCGACCACGCCGAAGTCGGCGCATCGCTCTGCGTCATCGTCGGCGGGGAGACCGTCGTCGACCTCTGGGGCGGCTTTACCGACGAAGCCCGCACCCGTCCCTGGGAGCGCGACACGATCGCCAACGTCTACTCGTCGACCAAAGGCATCGCCGCCGTCGCAGCGGCGATGTTGGTCGACCGCGGCGAGCTCGATGTCGAGCGCCCCGTGGTCGACTACTGGCCCGAGTTCGGACAGGCGGGCAAATCTGAGAACAAGGTCAGACACCTGCTGACTCACGAATCCGGTCTGGCCGGCATCGATGAGGAGTTACCCGACGGCGCATCGCTCGACTGGGACTACATGGTCGGCGCACTGGAGCGCCAGGCTCCGATGTGGACGCCCGGCGAAGGCATGGGCTACCACGCCATCTCCTACGGTTGGCTGGTTGGTGAGGTCATCCGGCGGATCACCGGCCTGAGCTGCGGTCAGTTTGTCCAGCAAGAGATTTCCGCACCACTTGGCGTCGACTTCTACATTGGATTGCCGGAGTCCGAGGATGATCGGACTGCAGACCTGATCGCTGCGCCGGGCGCTCCGCCAATTGGCGTGACCGCGCAGGACAACCTGGCCGCGAAAGCGCTTGGTCTGGCTGCGCCGCGACTGGCCGGAACCGTTAACTCGCGCGAATGGCGGGCTGCCGAGCTGCCAGGCGCCAATGGCCACGGCAACGCACGCGCCATGGCCACGATCTACGCGTCGCTGGCCCAGGGCGGAGGCGACTTGCTCACGGCCGAATCGATCGAGGCCTGCGGCGCCACGGAACATGCGGCGCGCGAGGACCTGGTGCTCGGCTTCCTGGTCCGCCGTTCGCTGGGCTTCATTCTCAGCACAGCCGGCGGTCGTTACGAGTGGGGACCAAATCCACGGACATTCGGACACTCCGGCGCGGGCGGTTCACTCGGTTTCGCCGATCCCGACGCCGAGATCGGTTTCGGCTACGTCATGAACCAGATGTCGGCAGGTCTGGGGGCCGATCCGCGCTGGAAGCCAATGATCGACGCGGTCTACGCGAGTCTGTAGCAGCTCAAGCGGCCAGCCTCCGACCTTCCTGATTGAGGTAGCTCCGCAGTTCCTCCATCACACACTCGCGTCGCTCCTCCGTCCAGCCCATCTCGCGGGCGAGCCGGAGCGCCGGCGGTCGCGTGCCCGACGCGAACGGTCCGCTCGACTCGTGGAATGTGTTGATGTGGACGCGCGACACCCCGGAGTCCAGGATCCGTTCGGCGAAGCTCTGAACGTCCGCCAGCGGGAGTAGCGGCGCGACATTGATCCTGGTGCGGAAACCGGCGTCGCTCAGCTCCTGCAGCGCGGCGAACCGACGGTCGATGCTGGCGCACTGCGGCTCGAATCGTTTGCGGATGTCGTCCGAGTCGGTCGTGATGCTGAGCGTGATGTTGATGTGAGCGAACTCATTGAACAGGTCGATATCGCGTGTGACGAGCGGGCTGCGGGAGAGCACGGCGAGATGCGCGCCTCGTTCGGCGAGGATTGGTAGCAGTGACCGTGTGAGTTCCAGCCGGTTCTCGATTGGCTGATACGGGTCGGTAGCGCTGCTCATCAGTACGGTCCGGCCGCGCAAGTCGCGCCGCGAGTTGCGTAGCTTGGCGATCGCGTTGGTTTTGACCCGCACCCATTGTCCCCAACGTTCCCGCTGCTCCTCCTCGGCAACGAAGAACGCCGCGTAGCAGTAGGTGCAAGAGAACGTGCAGCCCTGGTACGGGTTGATCACAAAGTCAAGGTCGGCAAGGCGTCCCGTCGGACGGGCGAGGATTGATGACGAATCGGCATAGATGACATCGGCGGTTCCCTGGGTCAATGGACGCGCGGTCGCCGGATTGGGATCGAAGAGGGAGAGTTGCAGCATTTAGAGATAGTACAAGTGTTCTTATCATAGCGCAAGGCCGCCTTCGGATTCTGGTCCTCTGAGCGCTCAGCTATCCCCCGACTCAGCGTCAGCCTTCAAGATCGGCAAGGTCAATAGAGCTTCTTCAACTGCTGGAACCAGCGCCTCGAAGGTGACCGGCTGGGCCATTCTTGCAAGAGGATTGAGGCTGATCTGCTTTTGGCCGGATCGCAGCCTGTGTTCGGGGACGACGAAGAACTGCCATTGATCCGGCCGCCGGTGGTCGGCGACCCGCGGGTCGCGCTCCGAGTGCCAGGCCATGATGTAGAGGTCGGCAAAGCGAGAGGGGGTGAGGGGCTCGACCCAGCCGCCTCCGCCATCTTCGTAGTATCCAGTGCGGGGCGCGATGTCGAAGCTGGGCGGTGAGTTCCCCGGAGTCACAGCGGTCCAGGTCTGCAGCGCCGCAGACTGCTTGACCTCGATGCGGGCGCCAGTCTCATCCTGTTGCAGGTCCCATGCGGCCCATGTGTCCGTGAGCGACCATGGCGGACGCGTGTCGCTCAGAGCAAGCTCGATCATGCATTCGACGTAGGCTCCGCGTTCCACATTGCTGATGAGTGGGTTGTCGTAGACGCGCGCAACAAGGCGTTCCGTCACCAACTGATGCACGACGCGCTGCGTGACGATGCGGTTGATGGCGGAACCGGTCATAATCGCTCCCAGACAGAGGCACGAGGGGCAGCCACAAGGGCTGCCCCTACACGATTGCAGCCGGGTGCCCGGCGTTAGCGAGCGCCGCGGATGAGTTGGCCGGGTCGGGCTCCGGTTTCTTCGCCGTTTCGGCTGATGACTTCGCCGCTGACGATCGTGGCGACGTATCCGCGCGACTTCTGAATCAGGCGCATCGCATCGGTCGGCAGGTCGTGGACGGCTTGCGGCGGCTCAAGCTGGAGCGCCTCGTAGTCGATGACGTTGACGTCGCCCTTCTTGCCGACTTCGAGCGTGCCACGGTCACCGAGTCCATACAGTTCAGCGGTGTCGCTCGTCATGCGTTTGACGGTCCACTCAAGCGGCAGGGTCTCGCCACGGCTGCGGTCGCGCGTCCAGTGGGTGAGCATGAAGGTGGGCATTGATGCGTCGCAGATCACGCCGCAGTGCGCGCCGCCGTCGGAGAGCCCCATGGCCACGCGCGGATGCATCATCATCTCGCGTGTCGCGTCGAGGTTGCCGTTGGCGTAGTTGAAGAGCGGCGCGAAGAGGACGTTCTGACCGTCCCCCTGGCTGAGGAAGTCGTAGGCGAACTCGAGCGCCGTCTGGCTGGCGGCTTCCGACTGCGCGGCGACCGACTGGTCCGCTGTCGGCTCGTAGTTGGGCGGGTTGGTCATCGGGTAGAGCTTGTCCCACATGATGAAACCGAGCGCGGCGTCCGGAGCCTCGACCTCGCTGAGGATCTTCTCTCGGCGCTGGGGGTCGCGCATGGCCTCGGCTCGCTCCGCCCAATCGAGGTCGTCCAACTCGCGGTAGCTGGCCGCGTGGATGAACGGGTGACGTCCGCGCAGCGTCAGCAGGATTGAGATGCCACGCGCTGCGACCTGTGGGTAGAGCTCTGCGCCGTCTTCCAGGGCCTCAAGCGAGCGGTCCAGCGCGTCTCGCCAGGCGTCCGGTTCGTTGTCGAACTGGACCATGGCAAAGCTGACGGGTCGCTCGATTTCGGCCGAGAGCTTGCGCATCCAGGCGATTTCGAGTTCGGGCGCGTTGGCGTCGTCGCCGGTGACGCCGGCCGGTGCGACCTCGTAGATGCCTGTGCCGAGTTCCTTGAGCGCCTGACCGATGCCAAACAGTTCGTCCTCGGCGGCGAAGGTTCCCGGGACGGGCTCGCCATCGATTGCGCGGTGAGCCAGCGTGCGAGACGTGGAGAATCCCAGGGCTCCCGCTTCAAGGCCTTCCTTGACGATGGCCGACATCTCCTGGATGTCCTCGGGATTAGCGTCCTCGTTGCGTGCGCCGCGGTCGCCCATCACGTAAGCGCGGACTGCGCCGTGCGGGACCTGCGTGCCGATGTCGATCGCCTTGGGCAGCTTGTCAAGGAAATCGAGGTACTCGGGGAACGATTCCCAGCCCCACTCCATGCCCTCGGCGAGAGCGGATCCGGGGATGTCCTCAACGCCTTCCATCAGACCGATCAGCCAGTCGCGTCGGTTGGGCGCGGCCGGCGCGAAGCCGACGCCGCAGTTGCCCATGACGACGGTCGTGACGCCATGCCAGAAGGACGGCGTGAGCAGCGGGTCCCAGGTGATCTGTCCGTCGAAGTGGGTGTGGATGTCGACGAAGCCCGGCGTGACGAGCAGGCCTTCGGCGTCGATTTCTTCGCGGCCGAGGTCGTTGACTTCACCGATGGCGGCGACGACGCCGTCATCAATGGCGACATCGGCCTTGCGGGCCGGTGCGCCGGTGCCGTCGACGACAAGTCCGTTGCGGATGATGAGATCGTGCATGTGAGTTCCTTCAGTTCCGTGCCGGAGTTTGAGCGCAGTATGCCAGATAGCGTGTCACTCCCGTTTACGTTCGGGCGCGACGGCGAGGAAGGGGAAGAGCGCTATGAAGGTGAGCAGGCTGGCGAGGCCCCAACGGATTGGGTCGCGGCCCTTGATCCGGGCCAGCCAGGCGGCCAGGGATGCGTAGCCGATCCAGAGCACGCCCCAGGTCCAGCCGACCGTCTCGGCGAAGTCGTTTGGTTCTTCGTCCTCGGTGCGGACCTCGCTAGCGCCGTTGGAATCCTGGTTGTCATCGACGTTGTCAATCAGCACGACGATGAACGGGATCCAGATCGCGTAGAGCAGGATCGCGATGGCGAGCCGGTCGCGAGGCCAGAGGCGGCTGCGCATGCTGGAGCTTCCTGGTTGCGAACGAACTGCACGTCGCATCGAGATACCCCCGGCAAGCGTGGGTATGACGAGGCTGTGGGTTAGCGCTGGTGGATCAGGGGCTCGCCGGGGATGGGGGATTTGGCGTGGACGACGTAGTCGCTACGGATTGAGCCGATGTAGACATCGGACATGTCGTCTCCGCCCCAGCTCACGTTGGTTGGGGCTTGCATGATGTCGCCTTCGAGGTCTTCGATCATGGTGACGACCTCGAACTGCGGCGTGATTGCGACGACCTTGTTCGACATCGGCAGCGTGACCCAGAGATTGCCCTCCTGATCGAAGCCGCAGCCATCGGTGAGTCCAAGCTCGCCGCGTTGTTCCGCGCTGAGCGGTCGCATGGCGGCCAGGTCTTGGACGGTCTTGCCGAGTTGCGGGCCATAGACCTCGGGCTCGCCGAGGGAACCGTCCTCGTTGATTGGATATCGCAATACGTGGCAGCCGGTGGTTGAACAGACGTAGGCGTTCTCTTCTCGGGGATCGAGTGTGATGCCGTTGGCGAACTCGATCTCGGTGGCGAGCATCGTAAGTGAGCCGTCGGCTTCGATGCGGAAGAGGAAGCCGTCAGGATCGCCGGAGAAGGCGGCGCCGCCGGAGCGCGAGGTCGAGTGCGTGACCCAGATGCGACCCTGCGAGTCGACGTGTGGATAGTTGGAGGCGACCAGCGGGATGCCGTCGATCTGGTCGGCGAGGATTTCGATCTCGCCGGTGTCGACGTCGAGTCGTTGGACGGGCCCCGAGCCTCCGTCACCTTCGAGTCCGCCGACGTTGGCGATGATGATCCGGCCCTGGGCGTCCATGTTGTTGCCGTTGGGCGATCCGCCGGCGTTGCCGACGCGGTTAAGCGTGCCATCGGGCAGCGCCTCGGCAGCGGCAGAGGCCTGGTCGGACATCCAAACGCGGCCGTCGCGGGAGACGACGACATCCTCGGGTCGCTGGACGCCGACGCCGACTTTGCTGAGTTGGTCCTTGCGAATTGGGGTGAGTGGCATGTGGGTCGGTCCTTTGCTTCGATGCTTACTGGATTCAGGTGCTACGAGATGACGTGATCCCAGACGCTGAGTTCTTGGCCTCGCCAGTCGTGCTCGACTCGGACATTAGGACCCAAGACCATGATCGGTTTGCTCTGCGTGTCCCAGATCGGAGCCTCGGCCGCATCGCTGTTTGGGTCGCCGCAACGGGCGAATGCAAGCCAGGTGTCCATGGTCGCCTCGGCGAAGGCATCGGCCTCCGGTCCCGTGCCGGCGAACTTGGGTACCGTCTCGTGCGTACCAAACACAAACGGCAGCTCGAGCGCGTGACAGGAGCCGAGCGCGCCGTCCATGCCGGGCGATTTCCAGTCGATCAGGTACGCGTAGGTCGGCGCTCGCATGGTCTGCGCGTCGGCCAGCCGCAGACCAGGGACGCGCAACATCACGTCGCCGATCGCCGCGACGAAGATCTCGTTCGGCGAGTCGTCCTCACCCCGTTCGCGCCGTGCTGCGCGGTAGGTCGAGTAAGCCGATTCGCCATCAGGATGCATCATCCCGAAGACCGCTACCGCCGCTTCCTCGGTCATCGGTTCAGCCGGACCGGCGGCGGCCAGCAGCTTTAACTCTTCATCGAGCGCTCCAACCAACGTCGCGATGCCGTCGGCCGAGCCCTGGCGGATGTGGTCGATTGGCAACACGGAAAGGAATGAGCCGTCAATCACCGGCTGGAATGGCATCTGCGGAGTCGGGGAGGCGCCGGCGTCGGCCATGTCTTCGGCTGATTCGGCGCTGGCGATCGGATCGACTGCGACCGAGGCGGCGAGGATGTCGGCAGGATCGGCGGCCATGAGCGCGTCGACATCGTCGGGGTCGACTCCCAGCGCCGCGCAGAACTTGAGCGCGGTCGCGTTGGTCTCCTCGACCGTGAGGGCGTTGTGTCCGGCCCCGCTCTGCGGGATCGCCTTATGGAAGAGTCCGGCAGCTTCGGGCGAAGCCATCAACGAGGCGACGCTCATGCCTCCGGCGGACTCGCCGAAGATGGTGACGTTGCCTGGGTCGCCGCCGAAGTTGGCGATGTTCGCCTGGACCCACTTGAGCGCAACGACCTGGTCGCGCATACCGAAGTTGGTCTCGCCCAGCGCAGGCAGATTGAGGAAGCCGAGCGCGCCGAGTCGGTAGTTGATGGTGACAATGACGACATCGCCTCGGGATGCGAGGTTTGCGCCGTTGTAGTAGTCCTCGCTGCCCGATCCGATGGTGAACGCGCCGCCGTGAATCCAGACCATGACGGGTCGCGCGGCGTCGTCGACGCCCGGCGTCCAGACGTTGAGGTAGAGGCAGTCCTCGCTCTGCGGCTGTGGCGGATCGGAGGGCGGCAGCAGGCCCTCCAGCATTTCGTTCGGAGCTTGCAGCGAGATCGGTCCGAAGGATGTTGCCTTGCGGATGCCGTCCCAGGGCTCGACGGGTTGCGGCGGCTTGAATCGGAGCTCGCCGACCGGCGGCGCGGCGAAGGGGATGCCGCGGAAGACGCAGAGTCCGTTCTCTTCGCTTCCCTCGACGGTTCCGGCAGTGGTTTCTGCAATGGCGCTCATGACTCGACTCCTCGTACTGACTTGAGACCGAGATGAGGCTACAACTTCGGCATCAGCCGTAGATGAAATCGTCCGCTCCCGGACAGCGATCCAGCAGCACGCACTCGCCGCATCTCGGTCGCTGTTTGTGGCAGACGCGGCGTCCGTGGCGGATCAGGGTGACGTGGAAGTCGTAGTACCTGTCGGGCGGCAGTTGCGCCTCCAGCATGTCGTGGGCCGGGACGGCGGCGACCCTGGCGCCGATCAGTCCGAGGCGGATGGCGACTCGGTGGACGTGGGTATCGACTGGCAGCGCCGGACGTCCGAGCGAGAAGAGCAGGACGCAGGCGGCGGTCTTGGGTCCGACGCCGGGCAGCTCGGTCAGCCACCGCTTGGCTTCGTCGATCGGCATGTCTTCGAGCCGTGAAGCGTCCCACTCGGGGCCGAGCCGCTCGCGGAGCTGGGACAGGAGCGCCTGCATTCGCGGGGCCTTGGTTCTGGCGAGTCCGCCGGGCCGGATCGTCTCCTCCAGTTCCTCAACCGGCGCTTCGAGCACGGCGTCCCAGTCGGGATAACGCTTGAGTAGTGCCTGGAAAGCGCGTCCCGAGTTGGTGTCGGAGGTGTTCTGCGAGAGCAGGGTGAGGACGAGTTCGGTGACGGGGTCGTTGGTGGCGCGCCAGGGCGTGAGGGGGGCTTCGCGGATCAGGCGGTTGATGATCGCGGTGGGTCGGAGGGGTCTGGGTGTGCGGCGTCGGCGTGGCATCGACTCAGCCTTCAGGTCCCGAACAGGACGATGACGACGACCAGGAGGGCTAAGAGCGCCGCGAACAACATTCCGTCCTGCCACCGTCGCCCAAGACGAGACATGATTGCCGCTCCGATCACGCCGGCGACCAGTGGGATACCCAGGAAAATCCCAGCGATCGATGCGAAAATCGCAACGTCCGACCCATGGTCCAGGACGAGCCAGGCGGCGGCGATGTTTGGGAGCTCCACGCGGGTCATCCTCGTGAGGCGGGAACGCGTCGAGCTGGGAAGCTCACTCCCGCAGGCGGCGGAGTTCGGCTTCCAGCTCGCGGACCCTGGTTTCGGAGGCCTGGCGCGCCTCGCGTTCGGCGGCGAGTTCGGCCTGGGTGCTGTCGAAGGTGGGGATGTGCTCGCCGGTGGCCGGGTCGTACCAGCCCAGTTCGCCGTCCTCCCAGCGAAGCCAGAGGTTCAGGGCTTCGCTCTCGCCCTGCAGAATGTCCGGCGCGATCTCGACGATGTCGATTGGCTCATATCGATCGCCAACCAACCGATCGCCGGCCAGGCGCGTCCCGTGCGACTCGCCGGTGTGGTCGAAGCGCCAGTACTCGCGGATGCCCAGCGACGCGTACTCCTGACGCTTCTGGACCGTGTCTACCTCGGCCGTGCTCGGCGAGGCGACTTCCAGCACGAAGTCGGGCGGCTTGCCCTGGTCCGAGATCACATAGCCGTTCTGCTCGCGGTAGAGCTCGGGATCGACGTTGAATGCGACCAAGAGGTCGGGTCGGCGCAGCGGCCGGTAGCCGACGTAAGCGGCGATCCACTTGTCTGCCTTGACCAGGGTCGACTCCGGATGCCCGAAGTGCCACTTCAAGCACGCGGTCACACCGTCTTCATAGACGAAGTCGTAGGAAGTCACTTCGTCCGGCTCACGCTCTGGCGGGTCCGGGAGGCGGAAACGGACCAGGGTCTGAGTCGAGGTGTGGGCATCGCGGTTGGACATGTCGCTCCGATTGGTGTGTTCAGTGTAGTGACCGACAGGAGCCTGTTCGGTCACGGGTCATCTGGGTCACGACCTCGCTGTCGGAACTGCCAGCAGATCCAGACGACAGCGGCCACAACAAGAATCAGCGCTACGCCCTCGCCAAGCCACTCAATCGCCAGCGCAGCGATGATGCCCGCCGCCCACAATGTACCCAGAAAGAACCCGAGTTTGCGGCTGCGTCCCAGGCTCGACATGAGCAGGTAGCCGCCAACGCCGACGGCAAGTGGAATCCCGACGAAGAAGATAGATAGCAGTGCAAAGAACTGCCATGGCTCGATTCCAAGATTGTCCAGAACGAGCCAGGGCATGGCGCTCACCCTAGCACCCGGCAACGGGTCACTGGTGAGGGTCTGTTCGGTCTGGTTTGGGCGGGGCGGTTGGTCTCAGATAAGTGTCCGGTTCGCCGTTTGGCAGATGCTTCGCGATCGCGATGAGTGCGGCGACCTCCAGGGTCAATCCGACGAAGTAGGGCGCAAGATGGCTGACCAATACCACTAACCCCCATCCGATCGCCGTGCCCGCGGCGCCGATGGCGAAGCCCATCAGAAAGCCGAGGAAGAGGCTCCGATCCTTCCCCCACATGATCCAAGTGCCGGCGACGGCGCCAACGAGTGACGGGGCCACGAAGAAGAGGAACAAGATCCCAACGAACTCGATGAGGCCGACCCCAAGGTGATCCAGCACTAGCCACGGCATGGCCCTCACCCTAACCCTCTCCCTCAGGAGAACTGCGCGTAAACCAGATCCGGCCCCCTCTCCCCGCGGGAGAGGGGGTAAGACCCCAGCGATTTACGCGCTGGTCTCCTCAGGGAGAGGGGATCAGAGGGACTCTCGAGAGCTCGGCGGCGTAGGTGGAGTCGCCGCGCATGACTCGAAAGAAGGCTCGCCAGAGGTAGTCGACGTGCTTGGATGTCTTTAGCGCGAGCCAGGGCCAGGTGGTGACGCACCAGTAATAGAGACGGGAGATGGTTCTCGCGGCGTTGAGCTCGGGTTGGATCTCCTGGTTGATCGATCTTGTGTAGACAGCAGCGGGTTCGTCTGATGTGAGCAATGCCTCTGCTGCGAGGTTGGCCGAATGCACGGCGTAGGCGATGCCCTCAGCGGTGAACTCGTCGGCGAGACCGGCGGCGTCGCCGAGCAGCAGCGTGCGGCCTGCCGCGACGGGTTCTCGGCTCGATCGGCGGTAGCGAATCGGATGACCCTGGACCTTGATTACTTCAGCGGCGCTGAGGCCGAGACGCTCGAGATAGCGGTCGGTGTGCTTTCGGATTGAGCGCCCGCGTTTCGGCGCGTTGACCACACCGACGGAGAGCTTGCCAGCTTTGGGAAAGACCCAGCCGTAGCCCCACGGCCGGTAGCCGATATCGACGTTGGCCGCCCCGTGCCAGTGCTCGAGCGCGGGGCGCGGCGCTGCCACCTCGACCTCGTAGGCCGCGCTGCGCGTTGGGGCAGCGCCGATGTTCAACCATCGCGCAGTTGGTCCGGTGGCTCCGTCGGCGGCGATGATGTGCCGGGCTCGAACCGTACCGGCTGGCGTCTCCAGGTCGTAATGCTGCGCACGAGTGGTGATCGATTGAACCGGCGTCTTGTCCTGGATACAGGCTCCGGCTTCCACCGCGATGTCGGTGAGGAACTGGTCGAAGCGGTCTCGCATCACCATCCAGGCGAGCGGTTGATCGGATGTCTTGCGGAACTGATGCCGGCCGAGGCGGGAGATATCGATGGTGTCGACATAGCCCTCGCTGACCGGCGAGATGTCCAGATCGTCGAGCAGTTGAATCGTTCGTGCGGGAACGCCTCCCCCGCAAGCCTTGTAGCGCGGCAGCGCCTGTTTCTCGATCAGCAAAGTCGACGCGCCGGCTGCGCTGAGCCGACGAGCCGCCGTCGCGCCGGCCGGACCAGCGCCGATCACGACGGCATCCCAGGTGTGCGCGGCAAAGTCGGGCATGTGGGATCAGCGTATCGGGCCGTTCGCAGGCGATTGTCTATACTTTGTGCGCCTGCGAGCAAGTCGCTGACGAGTGCATCACGCCGAGGAGCCGACAATGGACTATCAATTCACCGAATCCGACGAGAACTTCCGCACGGAAGTGGTGGACTTCATCGATAACAACTGGGTGCCCGCCTCCGGGGCAAACGAACCCGGCGACGACGCGCACTTCGAGGCCGAGCGCGCGTTCGAGAAGCGGGCGGCGTCCAAGGGCTGGCTAACCATGGCTTGGCCGGAGGAATACGGCGGCCGCGGCGCGAGCCACATCCAGCAGATGATCTACCGCGAGGAAGCCGCCTACCGCGGCGCGCCCGGCTCGGGCGGCCAGGGCATCTCGATGGTCGGCCCCTGCTTGATGCTGCACGGCACCGAGGCGCAGCGCCAGGAGCACCTGCCCCGCATCGCCAACGCCGAGTCCTACTGGGCGCAGGGCTTTTCGGAGCCGGGCAACGGCTCGGACCTGGCGGGTCTGCAGACCCGCGCCGTGCGCGACGGCGACGACTTCGTAATCAACGGGCAGAAGATCTGGACCTCGGGCGCGCACCACGCCGACTGGATCCACGTGCTCACGCGCACCGATCCCGAAGCGCCCAAGCACCGCGGCATCTCCTACTTCCTGCTCGACATGAACTCTCCGGGCATTGAGGTGCGTCCGCTGATCAACATGCTCGGCGAGCACGGCTTCAACGAGGTCTACTTCACCGACGTGCGCGTGCCCGCCTCGAACATGATGGGCGAGTACAACCGCGGCTGGTACGTCGCGGCGACGCTGCTCGACTTCGAGCGTTCGGGCGTGGCCTGGTCGGCGACCTCGCGCAAGAGCATCGAGCTGATGTCCGAGTATGCGACCGAGCGCCCCGGCCGTCGCGGCGGAGCCAAGCTGATCGACGACCCGGGTGTCCGCAATGGACTCGCCAACCTGATGATCGAGTCGGAGATTTCCCGGCTGATCTCCTACCGCGTGGTCTGGATGCAGTCGCAGGATCTGGTTCCCAACCACGAGGCGTCGATGTCGAAAATGTTCGGTTCCGAGCTCGGCCAGCGGGTGTCCCACTTCGGCGTCAACATGATGGGCCTGCACTCGCAGCGGATCGACCCCGACGACCCCGACGCCCCGCTCGCCGCCCGCATTGGCCGCGCCTACATGAGCACGGTCCCCAGCACGATCGCGGCGGGCACGTCGGAGATCCAGCGAAACATCATCGCGACTCGAGGCCTGCAGCTTCCGCGTCAGTAGCTGGCGGGGATGACTATTTCCGGATACTGTCGACGCAGAGAAGGTGTGCGATGGCAAGTCAACCCACGGGAACGAGAAGGGCGCCGGCGCGAGCGCCGAGTTTGAGCGACTCCTATTGGAGAAAGCAGATAGCGCCCCAGTGGCGAAAGAGCCGACTGGAAAACGAGCGACGGCTAAAGGAAAAGAAACGGAAGGCTGCGTGAGCGAGCCGGACTGTACGGATGAGGCCTCAGAGTTCGATTCTGAGGGTGGTGACCAACAGGAGGACGAGGCGCTAGACAGCCGTCAGCAGCCTGCTAGAGGAGTATGAGTCTCGATACGACTGTCGTGTGATTGTCGTTGATGCCGAGATCCTCACCCCGAGCGCCGTCAATATTGAAGACATTCTCCTTGAGATCGGGGACTGTGAATCTCTGCACCTGTTCCTGAACACCTTGGGCGGTGAGGGTGAAGCAGCAATTCGCTTAGTCCGGCAAATGCGAACGAGGTGTACCCACCTGACTGTGATCGTTCCATTGGAAGCGAAGAGTGCTGGGACGTTGCTTCTTCTAGGAGCGGACGAGATAGTTACGGGACCAACCAGTGACTTGGGACCAATCGACCCGCAGCTATGGCTGGAACATTACGGACGGAAGCCAGCCAAGACCGTCCTCGAGGCCTTCCGGAGAGCCGAGGCGGCGGCCGCCACAGAAGGAGTTCTTGCCTCGTTTCACGCGATGACCCTGGAGAATCGAAGTGCTTTTGAGGCTCAAGAGGCTCGTGAGTCTCTTGACCACGCGACACTACAGTTGGAACAGTCACTGGCCAACTGTCCGTCCAGGAAGCGAGAAGAGATAAGCGATTTGACAATGCATCTTGAACGTGTTCTGATTCAAGCTCCACAGGTCCATGAGGCATCAATCTACCCGGAAGAGTTGCTTGAGGCTGGTCTGCCCATCGTTCGCTTAAGCCATCAGGATCAGCAGTGGATCGACATCTGGGCGATCTGGATTATGTACACGCAAGTTTCGGAGAATCAAGTTTACGAGAGTACGGACGTTTCATTCCGGTTCTACATCGACCCCAGCGACTGACACTTACTGGAATGGTCCTTTGAGACATGTTAAGCGTTCAACCCGAACGGGCCCCTCTGAGCAGATCGTTGACGTGCTCCCTCACATGACCCACGGCGACGCCCTCAAGCACGTCGAGCAGGGTTCCCTCGACCCCTCCCGCTGACCTGGTCGGCTGCTTGAGCAGTTCTTCGTCGGCCGCTCGGATCGCGTCGATCGTCTCGGCTCGGTTTCGGCGGAACTCGGTGAGGAGTTGTTCGACCGGCTGATCGTCTCGGCGTTCGACTTGCTTGGCGTTGTAGGCGTCCATATCGAAGCCGGCGCCGCCTCCCTGGGGGACATCGTCTCCTGCGGCACGCTGCTCGGCCCGTTCGATCAGGCGGGGATAGGTCCACTCAATCGCGGCGATGTGGGCGAGCAGCTGCCGTGCGTTCCAGCCCTGTTCGTAGACGCCGCGCTCGAAGGCCTCCTCGGGCAATTGCGCGACTGCGGCCTGGAATTCCTCACTGTCTTGCTCAAGCTCGGCGATCAGGTCGTCGCGATTGTTGATGCTCATGTTCCTGGCCACTCCGCACCTGTGATCTCGTTGGTCAGTTGCCACAGGCGCTCGGCGGTTTGCCGATCGCTGGCTTGTGGTTGCTGCTGGGTCAACGTGTGCCGGTCGAAGTAGGCTCCAGCGTCGGCGCGCCGGCCTGGGTCCGTCGCAAGCTCCACGACTGGCGCCGCGCCCTGCTCGGGACTGCGCAACAGCGGACGGGCAACGCGGAGGACCGCTCGCAGCGGAGCGGGAAAGTTCTGCAGGAAGTTGGTTGCCACGACGCCTGGATGGACGGAAAAGGCGGCCAGGCCAAGCTCGTGTGTGTGACGATGCAGCTCGTTCGTGAACAGAATGTTGGCCAGCTTGGTCGCGCAGTACGGTCGGATACCGCCCCAATAGTGCTCGAAGTTGAGATCGTCCAGCGGCATCGCATCCACACGCTCGTAGACGCGCGAGCTGACGTTGACGACGCGCGCATCGTCCGACTCGAGCAGCGTGGGCAGCAGCAGCGAGGTGAGCAGGACCGGGGAGAAGTGATTCGTCTGCATCATCGTTTCGAGGCCGTCGCCGGTGAGCTGTCGTTGGTCGAGCGTGAGACCGGCGTTGTTGACCAGGACATCGAGCCGTTCGGTGCGCTCAAGCAGTTCGTCTACAGCTCGCCGGACGGAATCGAACGAGGCAAGGTCCATCTCCAGCAGTTCGACGGCGATTGAGCCGCTGTCCTTCTGAATCTGCGCGACGGCGGCCTGGCCGCGTTCGAGCGAGCGGGCGGCGGCGAAGACGTGCCAGCCGCGACGCGCCAGCTCGGTCGCTCCGGCCTTGCCGATGCCGCTGTTCGCGCCGGTGATCAGTACGGTCGGGGGTTGGCTGTGAGTGTTCATTCACTGAGTGTACGAAACCAGTCGACGGCGTCCCCGAATGCGTCTCCCAGGTCGGTCTGAGGCATCTTCAGCTCTTCGATTGCCTTCGTCGGGTCGAAGAACTGGCGCTGACGGGCCAGTCGCACGCCGGCGATGGTCGCCCTGGGCTGTTGACGGGTCAGCGCGCTGACCAGGTACTCGTCCACGAAGGCGGCGGCGTAGGCCAGCGACGAGGGAATCGCCAGGCGAGGCGGGTTCGCTCCGCCGGCTGCTGCGGCGCGCTCGATGATCTGTCGCAGCGTCAGGTTGCCGTCCAGATGACCGAGGATGTAGCGCTCGTCAACGAGTCCGACCTCGGCCGCACGTACGTGGCCGACCGCGACATCGTGGACGTGGACGATGTTGAGGCCCGCTGTGCGAATGTACGCGGGCATCGATCCCGACGCCGAGTCGCGGATTAACCGTCCCGTGGGCGTGGGCTTCAGGTCCAGCGGACCGATCGGCGCGGTGGGTAGCACGCAGACCGCAGGCAGGCTCTCCGATTCGACCAGCTCGTGCACCAGGCGCTCACTGAGAATCTTGGTCTCCTCGTACGGTCCTGGCGCATCCTCGACTGTTGCCCACTGCGTTTCGTCGGCGGGACGAGCGGGGTCATGGGGCGGTCCGATTGCGGCGACGGAGGATGTGTGCACAACGCGGTCAACCTGCGCTCGGAGCGCGGCGAGCATCAGGTTGCGCGTGCCGTCGACGTTGGCTCGATAGGCGTCGGCTCGGGCGCGGCGGCTGAGGTCGTATCGCGCGGCGACGTTGAACAGCGTGTCGACACCTGCCAGTGCCTTGGCGAGCGACGCCGGGTCGGTGAGGTCTCCGTGGACGATCTCGATCGGCAGCCCATTGAGGCTGCGTTGATCGCTGCCCCCGCGAACCATGGCCCGGACTTCCGTGCCAGCGTCGAGCGCGGCGCGTACGACATGCGCGCCGATGAAGCCGTTCGCGCCGGTGACGAGCGCGCGTTTCACGTTGCTCAGTTCGTGGGCTAGTCGACGTCAGCGCTGATCAGCTCGGGCGTCATCGCGGGAATGATCAACGTCATGGCGCGTTCAAGTTCCTGGATTGCCGATTGGCGCTGGATGCCAAGCGACAGCAGTTCGGGCAGCAATCCGGGACGGCGAATCGCGCCGACCGCGATGTCCAGCGCCGACGGCTTGCCGCGCCACTGGACGACCTCGTTGGGAATGTCGTCGTCCAGCGCATCCATCACGACACGAATCGAGAGGAAGGGAATGCCGGCCTGTTCACATGCTTCGGCCCACTCTGCGTCTTCCATCTGGACGATTTCGGCCCCGGTTTCGGCGGCTTCCTGTTTTTCGGGCCGCGTGAAGAGAATCTTGGGCGTCGTAATGCTGGTCACCGACTGCCAGAAGATGTCGGCCTGGTTCAGCAGGCGCACGACCTGCTTGCGCAGGTCGTCGTCGGGCTTGAACTCCGCGCTGTCGCCTTGGCGGATGACGCTGGTCGGGATCGTGATCGACGGACGCCGCAGGTTGTTGGTCAGTCCGCCGGCGACGCCGATGCTGATCACCTGCGTCGGCTCATGGCGCTCAAACTCCTCCTCGGCGGCATCCCTCGCCCGATCCGGGCCAACGCCGGTGGTGATGATGCGCACCCGGCCCCGGCCGGCGATCGCCTGACCGGCTCGTGCGGCTTTCGATTCCCAGGGCAGCGCGGCGGTGATTGTGAGCATCCCGATCAGTCTATGCCAGTACCTGGCGCACAGGACGCGGTTATGCAACGCTTCATCCCTGCGAAGAGGGTTTTCCGACGTCGTTGGGCCCATATCTCGGCAGGTAGACTGGAACCCATCGAACCAGTCCCCAGACAGAGGCGAAGAGGGTCCTGCATGTACGAAACCCTGCTCTACGACGTGGAAGACGGCATCTGCACGATCACGCTCAACCGACCCGAGTCGTTGAACGCGCTGAACGGCACGATGCTCAACGAGCTGCCGCTGGCCTGCGAGGCCGCGGCCGCCGACAACGATGTGCGCGTCGTGATCCTGACAGGATCCGGACGGCTCTTCTGCGCAGGCGGCGACCTCAAGGACACCGGCCGCGGCGATATCCGCAACCTCGAGCAGAGCATCTACTCGCTGACCAACCAGGAACGCGCCTCGGTGCTGTTGCACCAGATGCCAAAGCCGACCATCGCCGCGATCAATGGCGGCGCGGCCGGCGCGGGCTGTTCGATCACGCTGGCCTGCGATCTGCGCTACATGTCGACCACGGCGTACCTCTACACGGCGTTTCTCAAGGTCGGTTTCTCGGGCGACTTCGGCGGCACCTGGTTGCTGCCGCGGCTGGTGGGCATGGGCAAGGCGCGGGAGATGTACCTGCTGCCCGACCGCGTCAACGCGGAGGAGGCGATGTCACTCGGACTCGCCAACGGGGCGTTCGACCCCGAGGAGCTGATGCCCAACGTCCTGCAAGTCGCCGCTCAGTTGCGGGACTCGCATCCTGGCGCGATTGCTGAGATCAAGAACAACCTCAACGACGCGTTCACGATTCCGCTGTCGGAGGCAGTCCGGCGCGAGGCGGATCGGATGCGTCGCGTGGGCGAAACGGAAGACTCGATCGAGGCGCGCAAGGCCTTCGTCGAGAAGCGACGACCGGTCTTCACAGGCCGCTAGCGGGAGGAGTCCGAGATGCTGCGAATGCGCCAGATCTGTCTCGTCGCGCAGGACCTTGACCATGTTGAGGCGCATCTGCGCGGCGTCTTCGGACTCGAAGTCTGCCATCGCGATCCCGGCCTGGCTCGGTTCGGTTTGCACAACTTCCTGATGCCGCTCGGCAACGGATTCCTGGAGGTCGTCTCGCCCTTCCAGCCGGGTACGGCCGGCGGACGCTTCATCCAGCGTCGCGGCGGCGACGGCGGCTACATGGTGATCATGCAGTGCGACGACATCGCCGAGCGACGCGCGCACGTCGCATCGCTCGGCATCCGGCTGGTGCTGGACTCAGCGAACGAGGAAACCGACGGCATCCAACTGCATCCCAAGGATGTGCCAGGCGCCATCGCCGAGCTGCGCTGGAACCGCGACGGCGACGCGCCTGATGGCCCCTGGAACCCCGCCGGCCCGCGCGAGCACGCGCTGGAGTCGCGGCGCACGCGGTTCGTCAGCGCCATGACCGCCGCCGAGCTGCAAGGCGGCAATCCAGCCACGATGGCGGCCCGCTGGTCGGAGGTGGTCCAGCGGCCGGTCTCGGCGGACGCCGACGGCCATCCGACGATCGAGTTGGACGACGCCGTCCTGCGCTTTGTCGAGGACAGCGACGGCCGCGGCGAAGGTCTGGGCGGGCTGGATGTCGCCGTGCCGGATCGCGAGCACGTGGTCACCGCCGCCCGACACCACGACCTCAAGGTGTCGGAGGATGAGTCGGTCGTGATGCTCTGCGGCGTGCGCTTCCGGTTCGTCTGAGACAGAGTTTCTCCGTCGGTCGCCCGGGCACGAAAAGGGCCCCGTGAGTGCCGGGGCCCTGTCGCCAGCGGTATTCCGGTTGTATTCGGCAGAGCCTACTAACCGGACCGTCTGGCTAATCACACAGTATCAGAGAGAACAGGTCAGTGCTGAGAGCACCGAGATCACTAAAACACTTGGATCTGATTTCTGAATTGTCGACCGGCGTGTGTCCGTCCTGCTTGGATCGCATCAGCCGAGCGAACCCGACCAAATGTCTCAGCGATTCGCGTCAAGCTCAGATCGCCCTCAAGGTGCCGTCGCCGGGTACCTGCGACAATGTCAGCAACTTGAATGGCATGGGATCCCGAAGAGTTTGCAAAGTAGAGGGTGGGATGAATCTGTAGCCGCCGAGAGATGGTGTACGTCGCCACGCAGCTACTAGCGTGGGCATCGAGATGGTGACTGGACCAATCAGAGACCACCATTCCAGTCTCGCCAGACGCCCGGCACTCAGCATCAAAGTGCTCAAGCAACGCCTGCATTTGCAGAGGCATTGTTGTCTGGATGCTCATATCGTGAAACATCCGGCCCTTGTCGATACTCGCCGAGAAAACCGTGCAATGAGAGTCTGCAAGAATTCGGATGAGCTCGTCAAGAAAGTCTCGGTTCTTCCTTCGCCTCATGCTCTTGGTTCGGACGATGACAGTGGACTTCAGCTCCCAACGACCAGGATCCCCGCGTTGGCCAAAGAACCGGCTCTTGGCTCCAGCAATTCTTCTGCTGAAGGTAGGGACATGTTCAGACGGAATGGAGAAACCACCAACAACCATCATGGTGGTGCCATCGTGAGGAGACGGCTTGCCGGAGTCATCGACAAAGAGGATGCGAGTGCCACTCAAACTGTGAGTGTCCCTTCAGACGGCTAGCGAATCGTGCCGATGAAGCTGCGCAGGCCGGCCTTGAGGTTGGTCGTGGCGTCGATCACGGCCGAGGCTTCGTAACCCGAGTGAACCATGCAGTCGACGCACTTGGGGTTGCCCGAGGCGACTCCGTAGTTCTCCCACTCGGTCTCTTCGATCAGTTCCTGCCAGCTCTCGGCGTAGCCCTCGTCCATCAGGTAGCAGGGACGCTGCCAGCCAAAGACGGTGTAGGTCGGGTTGCCCCAGGGTGTGCAGTCGTACTCGATCTCACCTTTGAGGAAGTCGAGGAAGAGTTCGGAATGGTTGAACTTCCAGTGCCTGGGCGGGTCGTTGAGGATGTCGCGGAACAGGTCCTTGGTCTGGTTGCGAGCGAGGAAATGCTCCTGATCGGGCGCCTTCTCGTACGGGTACCCGGGCGAGATCATCAGCCCGTCAACGCCGATCTCCATGAGCTTGTCGAACATCATGCGGATCCGGTCGGGCTGCGCCCCGAGGAAGAAGGTGCTGTTCGTAGTCACGCGGAAGCCGCGAGCCTTGGCCTCCTCGATCGCGCGGATCGCGACGTCCCAGATGCCGTCGCGACAGACTGAGTCGTCGTGGTCCTGCTCGTAGCCGTCAACGTGGACGGAGAAGGTCAGATAGGGATTGGGCTCGAAGTCGGCGAGCTTGCGCTCGAGCAGGATCGCGTTGGTGCAGAGGTAGACGAACTTCTTGCGTTCGGTGAACCCGTTCGCAATCTCGACGATGTCCTTGTGGATCAACGGCTCTCCGCCGGCGATCGCGACAACCGGCGCACCGCATTCCTCGACCGCGTCCCAGCACTGCTGGGGGGTCAGGCGCCGGCGCAGGATGTCGGTGGGATGCTGAATCTTGCCGCAGCCGGCACATTCGAGGTTGCATTGCAGCAGCGGCTCGAGCATCAGCACCAGCGGATAGCGCTCGACCCGCCGGAGCCGCTGTCCAACCACGTACTTGCCGACCTGGATCGTCTGTCTCAGCGGGGTGGCCATTGGTCTTCCGCTCTATCTGCTGGGAGCCTGGTTACCTGGTGAACGCCTGTCATTCCCGCGCAGGCGGGAATCTCGACCCACCGTTACGCAGCCAACGCTGCGCCAGATTCTTGCACCAGCTGCAGTTTACAGGAGTCCGAGCGCACGCTGGTATGCGTCGCGAGTATTGAGGTTGAGCGTCACGATCGGGTTGTCCATCTCCACGAAGATAGTGCGCCCGGCATGACGCCGTCGGACCTCCCGCAGTCCCTCCTGGCGCTCGGTGACGCTCTGCAGCTCCGGCAACAACCGGGCATGGAAGATCGGCGGGTGCCCGTTGCGACCGTCGTGACGAGGCACCGCGATCAGCGCGTCTGGATCGGACTGCAAGGCGCTCGCCAGTTGGTTGACGACCGTGGGAACAGTCGGCTGGTCTACCGAGGTCACGACCACCGCAGCGACCGCTGACGGAATCGCGCGCGCGCCCGCCCGGATCGATGTGGCGCGACCATCGCGCCAGCCTCGATTGGTAACGACCTGCACCTCGGCCCGCGGTGGAATCGCCGGTCTGACCTGCTGTGCGTGCGCGCCCACGACCACGGCGACCGGCCGACATCCCGCCTCAAGCAAGGTCTCAATCTGCGCGGCGATTAAGGGCCGCCCGTGCCAGTCGAGCAACTGCTTGGGCTCGCCCATGCGCGAGGACTCACCGGCGGCGAGGAGGATAGCGGCGATCATGGGGCTGCTTCTGCATCTGGTCGGCGTCAATCCGGTCGCGGAGACGGCGGAACAGGCGCCGGACCGCATCCTCCACATTGTCGATGGCGGAGGAGTTCGTGAGGTCGCCAACGCCGTAGGGCTGGGCCTCGGTGCGGGCGGTCTGAGCGGCGAGGTCGATGATCCGATCGTTGAGTTGGCGTCCGCGCACGACCGACTCGATCTGACGCGCCCGGATTGGATAGGGAGCAACGCCGACGAGCATCACCGCCGCATCGCCGTTGAGCGACAGCCGCGCCGACGCGCTGAAGGCCGGATCGGCCTTGGCCGCAGCCATCGCCGTGTGCGCGCCGCGAGGCAACCTGGGAATGTGCAGTTCTGTCGCCGCTGCTGCGCCTTCGCGGCCGTCGATGTCCACTCCGCCTTCCGCCAGCAGTCGTGAGTCCAGTCGGTCGCTGGTCCCGGTGTCGAGCGAGAGTTGAGCGTCCAACACGATCAACGATGCTGCGAGCGAGTTGTGCTCGGGGTCCTCGAGGCAAATGCGGATCGTCGACACCGAGCTGCCGATCAGGAACCAGTCGTTGAGCGAGCTATCGCCCTCTCCCTGGAGATCGAGCACCGACTGGTTGAGGGGAATGCGTCGCTCGTTCACGCGGTCTGGCCGGCCGTGAATTGAGACTGGTACTGCAAAAGCGCCTTCTTGAGCGCCGCCGCGGCGAGCACGGAACAGTGAATCTTCGCCTTCGGCAATCCGCCGACCGCATCGACGAAGTCCTGGCGCTTGAGTTCGGCCGCCTCGCCGGTCGCCATGCCGGTGAGCATCACGGTCGCCATGCTGCTCGTCGCAATCGCGGCAGGGCAACCGCGAGTCTGGAATCGAGCCTCGGCGATCGCATCGGCTTCGATTCGCAGCATCAGTTTCATGTGGTCGCCGCAGACCGGGTTGCGGTCCTCGCCAACGGCGTTGGCGTCGTCTAGCGTCCCGGCGTTGCGCGGATGCTGAAAGTGATCGATCACGATGTCGCTGTATGCGCGGAGGTCGTCGTCGGGCATGCGATCAGTCTATCCAGGCTGCCGGTCGTGCCGACCGGTGAGGTCGAGCAGCATCCGCGCGAGCACGCGCAGCGAGCGGCTGCGGTCGGTTGGATCGAACCATTCGCGGACGCTGTGTTGATTGTCCGAGCGTCCGCCCCAGCACATCGCAACGGCGGGAATGCCGGCGGCGATGGCCGCGTTAGCGTCGGTCGATGCCGCAATCATGCGCGGCGACAAGTCTTCGGCCTGCAACGCGGCCGACGCTGCCTGGACCAGCTCGGAATCGACGGGCGTCATGCCGGCGGGCCGGTCGCCAATCCTGCTGATAACCGGTTCAAGCGCACCCGTGCTTCGGCGATCCAGTTCGCGCCTGTGGCCGCGCTGGATGATCTCCTGCAGGTCGGCGTCCAGGCGATCGAGTTGGCCCGGCGACTCGCTGCGCAGGTCGATGTCCATCTCGGCGAGCTCGGGAATCGCGTTGACCGTCTCGCCGCCGCGCACGACGCCGACGTTGTATGTGGTCCGCGGACTGTGGGGCAACCGGGTCTCGGCGAGGCGGTCAACCGCCGAAGCCAGCGCGAAGGCCGGATTGTATCGACCGAAGTGCGCCCAGCTGTGTCCACCGCTGCTGCGGTACTGAACGTTGTAGCGTCGTGAGCCGATACCGCTGTGGACGATGGCTGCGGCATCGGAATGGTCGATCGTGATGAACGCACGCGCGGAGCGGCCGAGTGCAGAGGAACAGAAGTGACGCGCGCCGCGCAGGTCGCCGCGCCCTTCCTCGCCGACCGTGGCGACGAAGAGGATGCGCCGCGCCGCTTTGGTCGCCGACAACTCGCGAGCGACCGCCAGCATCGCGGCGAGCCCGGCGGCGGCGTCGGAGATTCCCGGCGCGTGGTACTCGTCCGCCGGGACGGGCTCACCTGCCCGATACGGGTTGGGCTGCCCCGGTCGAGCGACGGTCACTGCCTGCTCCGGCCCGAAGACGGTATCGAGGTGCGCGCTCAGCACAACCGGACCGGGTTCGGCATCGGGATGCCGAGCGATCACGTTGCCGACTTCGTCCCGGACCACCGTCAGTCCCAGCGCCGCCAGTTGCTGTTGGACATAGTCGGCCCGCGCCTGTTCCTGATGCGTCGGCGCCGCGATCTCGCAGATGGTGATCTGTTCTTCGAGGATCGCCTCGGCCTGATGGTCGAAAGACGCGAACACTAGATATCCAGTCCCAGCGCTTCAAAGATACGTTGATAGTCGTCGAGGTTGTTCGGTTGGTAGAACGAGATCGCGAGTTGCACGACGCCATCCGCGTCGGCGACGAATGCGGCCCGTCGCGAGCGCTTGCTGTCGGGGTCGTTTACTCCGAATGCCCTGGCCGCCTCAAGGTCGGGATCGGAGAGCAGCGAGAACGGCAGATAGTGCTCGCGCTTGAAGTCTTCCTGATCGTCTTCGGCGTCGCTGGAGATTGCGACGACCGAGGCGTTCAGTTCGAGCAGCATCTGCTCGTCGTCGCGGAAGGCGCAGAGCTGCTGCGTGCAAAGCGGCGTGTTGGCCTCGGTGTAGAACAGGACGAGCAACGGTCCGCCCCCTAGATAGCTGCGCAGACGCAGGCCGGTGTCGGGAAGCTGGTCGCCGGCTTCGATCACGTCGTCTCCCAGCCCGGCAACCCGGGGATTGTCCTCCGGCTGAAACCCATCACCGCGATCCGTCCCAGTCCGCTGGGATCGGTGAGCGTCTCGGCCGCGCGTCGAGCCGCGAGGTAAGCGCCAGTGTCGCTGCCGGCCTCGGCGACCGCCGGCAACACCGCTGCGCCCAGATTGTGCAACCACTCAGCCTGGCTGAGTGTCGGCAACAGCGTGAGCCCCGCTGCGCGAGCCGCTTCCGAAATCTGGTCGATGTCCACATGAGCGGTGATGTCTTGTTCGCCCGGATGCGCGAGCGGGTCGTCGCCGGGCACGTGTCGGCGGAAGGTCATCAAGGTGCCGTCGCGACGCCACGGGGCGTAGAGCCGCTCTCGGCGATAGCCGTAGTCAAACAACATCATGAGCCCTCGATCTGCGAGCGCTCCCGCCAGCGATGCGACGACGGAACTCCGCTCAGGCCCGACTTCGACCACTTGGTACTCGGTCGGAGCGAGCGATTGCAGAGGCTTGAGCAACTGGTCGTCGCTCGGCTCGGATCCAACGGTCCGGAAGCCTCCGCCGGACGAGTAATCGACGAACAGTTCGCGCCAGAGACCCTCCTCAAAGCGCAGCAGGTGGACGGGCAAGGCGTCAAGCAACTCGTTGGCCACGATCAGGTGCTGATCCGTGTTGAGGTCCGCAACATCGGCGATCGAGGTCAGCTCAGCGAGCGAGTGGAGTCGCTGGGACTGCGTGGACGCATTGAGCGGGTCGGGCTCAACGAGTGTGTACTCAATCGATGCCGCCAGGTCTTGTTCGGTCGTGTGCAGGTGTCGCAGGAGCGACTCGGCGAGCGCGCCGGTTCCGGGACCAATCTCGGCAATGCGAAACGGCGAGGGCCGGCCGAGCTGTTTCCATGACGCCGCCGCGCTGTGCCCGATTGCCGCGCCGAACAGCGGATGCACTTCGGGGCTGGTGAGGAAGTCGCCGTCGCGACCGACCGTCGGTTGGCCTCGACGATAGTAGCCGTGTTGCGGGTGATAGAGGCAGGCCTGCATCCAGTCGTGGAACGTGATCGGACCGGACTGCTGGATGCGGTCGGCGAGGATGCGGGCGAGCGGCGTGACGAGCGTCGGCCGCACTACGCCCAGCGGATCGAAGGTCGTAGGGCCGCCGGAGGACATGGGACGAGTATACGAACGACCGCCCCGGCCGGAGGCCGAGGCGGTCGCTGGTTGGGTGTCCTGACGGACTTCGCTTGAGGCGCGGACTACTCGCCCGAGACTCCGAGCACGGTCACGCTGACGCGGCGATTGCGCGATTCGTCGAGCTCGACCAGGAAGATCGACTGGAACTCGCCGATGTGCAGGTCGCCGGCAAGCACGGGAATCGTCTCGGACGTGCCCAGCATCATGTGCTGGACGTGCGAGTGGCCGTTCTCAGGCTCGTTCTCGTGCATGTTGACGGTGCGAATCTCGAAGTCGTTGTGGCGGTAGTACACGCCGGGCGGACCCCACGCGATCAACCGATCACGGAGGTCGTCAAGCAGCAGCGGTTCGTGCTCCTGCAAGATGATGGCAGCGGTGGTGTGCTGCGAGAACACCGAGACCTGTCCGAAGCCGACTCCCGATCGATGCACGATCTCGCGCACCTCATCGGTGATGTCTCGGAACGACGGTCCATCTTCGGTGCGATACCGAAGCTCGTCGTGCACGTGACAGAAGGCGTTGGTAGGCGCATCGCTGTTCAACACAGCCCCGTTAACGCTGCGCAGGGCTGTCGCGTTGGCCATTCCCCTTTGTTTCCCATGCTGCGAGATGATCGGATGAAGAATGAGATCCGGCCTCCGATTGCAGCATTCTCGGCGACCGTATGCCTAAATATACCGGATTGCCAGTCGGCGGTTGCTGCGGACAACCAGCCCCCCTGTGGAGCAAGCCGTGTCAGCCGCCCTCGGCGATGCGGATGCGTACGCGCTCGATGAAATCGGCCACCCGAGCGGCGTCTGGTGCGTCCGTGGCATGCTCGTGATACTGCTGCAGATCGTCCAGGGCTTCGATGTACTGGCCGGTCTGATAGCAGAGCAGCCCGCGATCTCGGCGATCGTCGAGCGACCAGGGCGAGAGCGCCAGGAGAAAGTCGGTCGCCGCAATCGCGGCGTGGTAGTCGCGCTTGCGCACGCCCGCGCCTTTGAGGTTGGTCAGGATGCGCTGCAGGATCTGACGCTTGGTGACCGCCGCCAGGAACGACTCGGGGTTGGGGCCGGCGCCCTGGCTGGTCGCGCGCAACCGCTCGGCGAGGGCGCGCTGATCAATCGCCCGGCCTCCGTGAAACGGATCGAGGTAGTGCTCCTCGTTCGTCCCAGGATCCTGGTACTTGATTAGGAAGTGAAACGGCGCGCCGACTCCTTGCAGATCGAGCCCGACCCGCCTGGCGACCTCGATCATCAGGACGGCGAGCGTGATCGGCATGCCCTGGCCGGTCTCGAGCACTGAATGCAGGCAGCAGTTGATCGGCTCGTAGTAGGTGTCGGTGTCGCCGCGAATGCCGTGTTGCTGAAACAGTACGCGGCAGAGACTGTCCACACGCTCCGCGACGGTCGAAGTCGGCGTGTGTAACACCTCGGCGGCGAGTTGCTCCAGTTTCGCCACCGCCCCGATCTGGTCGAATGCCGGATCGACGATCCTGCCGATCAGGAAGCAGCAAAGGTCAAGCCGGACGGCTTGTTCATTGCCTTTGGCCAGGACGCCGAATTGACGAGCCAGACGAATCTCGTCCGGTTTTACGAAATGTTGCGCTGCGTCGTCGGGCATGAGTCGAGGCTAGCAGGCAAAGACGGGCTCATCGGACGTATGATGAACCGTAGAAGCTGTAGTCGCACGGTTCAGAGCGAGGAGCGTGTGGGCTGAGATGCCGGACGAGACGATCGATTCCAACCACGGCGAGCCGGAACCGCCGCCCAAGGCAGGCAAGTCGGCAGCGCCGCAGCAGACCAAACGGCAGAACGGGCAGCGGGGCAAGCAGCGGGCCAAGAAACAGCAGTTGACGCGCGCCGGCCTGCCGATCGATCGGCGACAGCGCTTACGCATTCCCCCGCATCACGTGACCAAGCAGACTCCGCATGACCGCGTCCGCAACTGGGACGAGGTCTACTACGGCTATACCGCAGGACCGGCGATGTTCGAGGCTCAGCGCTGCATCCAATGCCCGGCCGCGCCCTGCACCCAAGCCTGTCCGGTTGACAATGACATTCCCGGCGCGCTCGCCTACCTCGAGATCGGCAAACTGGCCGACGCAGCAGCCGTCTTCCGCCGGACATCGGAGATGCCGGAACTCTGTGGGCGTCTCTGTCCGCAAGAGGCGCTCTGCGAGGGATCGTGTGTGATCGGCAAGAATGCGAAGCCCGTCGCTATCGGCAAGCTGGAAGCCTTCCTGGGCGATTGGGATCGGAAGCAACGCGGCGGCTTCCCCGTTCTCGAGCCGGAGCACGAGAGCGGACAGCGCATCGCCGTCGTCGGCTCGGGGCCGGCCGGCTTGGCCGTCGCCGAGCAGATGCGGATCGCCGGTCACGCCGTGACCGTATTCGAATCCTGGCCCGCCGCCGGAGGCGTGTTGCGCTACGGCATTCCCAACTTCAAGACGGCCAAGGACATCGTTGACGAGAAAGTCCATGCGCTGAGCGAGGCGGGCGTTGAGTTCCGCTTCGACACTCGAGTCGGCGTCGACATCGGTTGGGACGAACTGTCCCGCTTCGACGCGGTGTTCCTCGGGCACGGCGCGAGCGTCGGCAAGCGACTGGGTCTCGATGGCGAGCGACTGGCGCGTGTGTACAGCGCCACCGAGTTCCTGGTCCGCGCCAACCTCGGCGACACGATGCTTCCGACCGTCCTGCGGTCCACTCCCGATGTGGGACGCAAGGTGGTTGTCGTTGGAGGTGGAGATACCTCGATGGATTGCGTGCGTTCCGCCGTGCGTCTCGGCGCCGACCAGGTCACGCTGCTCTATCGGCGCACCGAGAATGAAATGGTGGGCCGCGAGGAAGAGCGCCGCCACGCGCGCGAAGAGGGCGTGATCTTCGAGTACCTGACCACGCCGGTCGGCCTCGTCAAACGCGACGGCGCTGTGGTCGGGGTTGAATGCGTGCGGATGAGCCTCGGTGCGCCCGACGAGAGCGGCCGCCGCCGTCCCGCGCCGGTTCCGGGGTCGGAATTCGTAATCGACTGCGACGCGTTCGTGGTCGCGGTCGGATATGACGTGGGTCGTGAACTCTACGCCGACTCCGGCATCGACGTGAACGACTGGGGCGAGGTGATCGTTGACCAGCACGGCCGGACATCCAGGCCGGGCGTGTTCGCCGGCGGCGACAACGTGATCGGCGCCGACCTCGTGGTCACCGCGCTCGCGGGCGCGCACACCGCCATCCCGACGATGCTCGAGTACCTGAATCAGCTACACGCTTCGCGATCGCTGGCGATGGCCGCCGGCTAAGCCGGCCAAGCAGTTGCCAGCGCGGCCAGGACCTGTACACACTGCGTTTCTCGGGCCCAGAGCATTCCGACATTGCCGCGCCTGTCGCGGCAAGCTCGCCGCCATGGGAACGTGCGTCGGTGCTCGTTGCGGCGAGATACCCGCGCCAAGCGCGGGTATGACGGAGGTTCCAGCGGGGAACCAACTCCATGCGCGTACCGGTTACTCAGCCGGCGAGCAGCCGGGCGCGCCGGGGATGTCCACTTCCGCCACGATCTCTTCCGCCGCGTTGCGGCAGAGCACGACCTCGGCGTCGCGATCGTCGCGTGGATTACTGATCTGGTGGATCGATCGCGGCGGCACGTAGAGGAAATCGCCACTCTCGCACTCGTGCACATGCTCCAGTTGCTCGCCGTAAGCCATCGTGACCGGTCCCTGGAGGATGTAGATCGCCGTTTCGCAGTTGACGTGCCAGTGCGGCGTCGAGTACATCCCGGGCGGAATCTTCTGCCGGGTCATGAAGACCTCTTCCGAGCCGGAGAGATCGCCCGAGACGCCGAACTGGATCGACATGCCCGAACGGTGATTCGACCACTCGGCATCGGCGCCGTTGGTCATCACGATCACGGCGTCAAGCGGGCCGTCGGCATCGTTCTGTTGATCGGTCATGGCAATCGCTCCACCTGCTGCGAGGCGCTCACTTTGTGGATACGCAGTGACGATATCAGCAGCTGGAGTCTGGGCCAGCGGAGCCGATCGTGAACAGATCAAGAACCCGGCGGTCCAATGCTGTGTGCCCAATCGTCGACGAGCCAGCGGCCGCCGAGCTGGATCAGCTCGAATCGCATCCAGTCATCCTCGCTGAACTGCAGGTATGCACGGCCCCGAGCGGGATTCAGGACATCGCCGAAGGACGCCGTCTGCAGGATCTCGCCGCCGAGATCGATCGATTGGATCTTCTGGATGTCGCGGCCCACGTCGCTGTCGTCGTCCCAGCCCCAGATCGTGAGCGCCTCCGGTCCGGCGAGCGCCAGGATGGTGAGCGCGTCGCCGTCGCGAAGCGCTTGCAGGAAGGTCAGCGCGGCAGCGGCGAGGTCGGAGGCGACGGCGTCGTTCACGGCACTCGTCGGCAGACCCTCGCGAACCGTGACCCGGTACGCGCCGATCAACTGGCGCTGCCCCGCCCGGTTGACCGCGGGCCAGACTTCGACTCGCCAGAGCCCGGCCGTGTCGGCCGTGAAATAGATCTCGGAGTCCAGACCATGTCCGCCGTCGTCGTCGATCTGGACGAGGTTGCCGTCCGGCTGCAGGAGCTGTGCGAAGACATCCACTCCGGTGTCGCCGTCGACCTGGACGAACACCTGCTGACCGGCCTCGACCTGGAATTCGAACACGTCCACATCGTTGGGAGTGTTCAGGCGACCGTCGGCGCTCGTACCAACGGCAATGACGGCGTTGTCGTCGTCCGCGCCGATCGTCAGCGTCTGTACCTGGATGACGAAATCGCCGCGGCTGTTGGAGTCGAACGGCTGCACGCGGATGAACTGCAAGCCCTCGACGGGTACCTGGGCAATCAGCAGCGAGTCGCGATTGGTGGTTGAGAGATCGTCGTTGACGGCCACTTCAACGCCGTCGGGATCGAGCAGCGTGACCACGGGATCCATGCCGCCCTTGCCGTCGACATGGACGCGCAGCCAGGCGCCGGTCGCCGCCTGGAAGCGGAACTGACGCTCGTCCTCGTCCGGTCCCAGCGATGAGGCAAACAGCTCGCCCTCGATCAGGATGTCACGATCGGGGTCGTCTGCGACTGGCTCGGACTGGGTCGATTGAGCGTCGGCCTGTTCCTCGGCCGGCTCTTGCTCGGCCTGGGACTGCTGCTGGGCGGCCTGCTCCTGTGCAGCGGCCTGCTCTTGCGCCGTTGATTCGGCTCCCTCTTGCTGGGCGGCGTCGATCGGTTCCGCTTGCTGTTCCTGCTGGGGCTGTGCAGCGGCGTCCGCTTGCTCCGACTGGGCCTGCTCGGAATCCTCAACCGTGGGCGTGTCGTCGCTGCAGGCGGCGGCCAGCATCGTAATCAGGAGCAGCCCAATGGAGAATCCAAGGACGACGCGAGGCCCGCGCGGGCGTAATCTGCGCATAGTCGATACCAATCCCGACCGCCTCAGTCTCACTATAGGAGCATATGCCCCAGGTGGACGCGCGGTCTTGCCGTTGATTGAATGTCGTTTCACGCGGCGGATATAATCGCATGAGCGTGTAGTGGGAACGCAGAGGAGTGCGTCGTGTCATACGAAATCGTTGAAACGTGCATCGGCTGTACGGCCTGCACCAACCGCTGCCCTACCAACGCCATCTGGGGCGAGCGCAATGCGATTCACTACATCGACCCGGCCCTCTGCATCGACTGCGGCGCCTGCGGCGCGGTCTGCCCGGTCGAGTGCATCCTCGATGAAGACGGCGATATCTGCCGCAAGTTCGCCAAGAAGGAATGGCCCAAAGCGCAGGTCGACGCCGACAAGTGCATCGGCTCAGGCTGCGAAATCTGCATCAACGTCTGCCCGTTCGACGCGCTCGAACTCGACTTCACCGAGTCGGCCTCCGACTTCTTCGGCCAGGCCGTGGTGATCGAGAAGAACTGCACCGGCTGCCGTCTCTGCGAGCAGTCCTGCGGTTGGGACGCGGTGCATATCTTCCCGCGTCGCCCGGAACTCAAGAAGCTGCACTATCCGGGCGACAAGCCCACCCCCGGCCAGGAAAAGTTCCTCCGCAGCCGCGGCTAGATTCGATCCCTCCGGTCCCCACTTCCTAAAGAGACCTGTGCATAAGTCGCTGGGGTCTTACTCCCTCTCCCTCCGGGAGAGGGCCGGGGTGAGGGTCCGGCGGCCTCTGCCTATCTGGTCATCGCCACTCATCGGGGCCACCGAGGGTCCTCACCCTCACCCTCTCCCGCGGGGAGAGGGGACCGGATCTGGTTTACGCTCGGGTCTCCAAAGGGAGCGGGGTGAATCGCCGACCGACCGTCCCTATCGGTGAATCTCTTCGAGGAACGAGCGATCGATGGCCGCTTCGACATCGATGTCGTCTTCCAGTGCTCCGTACTCGATCAGGACATCGGTGAGCGCTCGGAACTGCTGCTGGGTGAACCAGCCGACGCCGTTGGCGCGGGTCAGGTCGCTGAGCGCGTTCTCCAGCTCCGTGTCGAGGATGAATCGCTCGTGGACCAGGTCGGGCGGCGGGTCCTCGGCGAGGAACTTCTCGGTCGACTCAATCGCGGCGGCCGGGTCCTCTGCGGCAAACTCGAAGGCGCGGACGGTGGCGCGCAAGAACCGCTCGAGCTTTTCGCGGTTGGTCTCGTCCTCGAGGAACTCCTCGGTCACCAGGTAGACCACGCCGAGTGTCGGCACGCCGTAATCGGCGGCCTCGAAGACGGTGATCTCCTGGTTGAGATTGCGCGACAGGCTGTCGGGCTCGTTCGAGAGGAAGACCGGGTACACCTCGACCTGCTGCTCGACCAGGACGACCGGATTGAATCCGACGTCAATCATGTTCATGTCGTCGGTCGTCAGGTTGTGCGCGGCGAGCATCGCGTGAAACTCGGCTTGGACGATGCCCTTGAAGCCGACATTGCGACCGGCGAAATCGGCCGGCGACGAAATCCCTGAGGAGTTGAGCACGGCGTAGCCGAAGTCGCCGCGTTGTCCGAAGAGCATCACCGCGACGTACGGCGCGCCGGAGTTGGCGCGGACCTGCAGCATCTCGGACGCAGGCAACGTGGTGATATCGATCTCGCCTGCGAGTATCAGGCTCTTGTGGCTGCCGGTGAAGCCCGCGTGCTGGATGTCGACTTCCAGTCCTTCATCGGCGAAGAATCCCTGGTCCTCGGCTACGTACACAGCGACGAAGGGCAGATTGGCCTGGGGGACGAAGCCGCCCATGTAGGTCATCGAGAGCAGGTCGTCTGAGTCGTCGCCCGAGCAGGCGACAGCGAAACCGGCGGCAAGTACCGCGAGAACGGCAGTCAACCACAGCAGCGGTGTGCGAATGGAAACGTCGAACGGGGGCATGGAGGTAGGCTTCCTGGCTGGTCGGATGCCGGACGAATCTCATGGCCGGGCCGGCTAGCCGGAGCCGCCTCCACGGGGTTACCGCAGCGATAGCGACCGATAACCAGCTTATGAATGCCCGCGAATTCGGGCAAGTTCCCGGTGGAGAACGGGTCAGGCGTCGGGTTGAACCTGCTTCGGCTCGGCGAGGACCGACGACTTGAACCACCAGCCGTCGACCGCGTCGCGTCGGAACTCGGCGATCAACCGGTGCTCGTTGCGGACCTTGAGGTCGGTGCCCAGATCGACGTCGTCGCCTTCGAGTTCGAGCACGAGTCCATCGTTGGAGAACTTGATCACGACAGCATCGGCTTGCCGCGCCTCGCGCTGCCGGGGCAGCCGGTAGTCGGTGTTCTCGGCGTTGTCGGTGTCGTCGAGGGACGAATCGGAAGTGGTCATGGTGGCTCCAGTGGCTGAGCTTACGAGGCGGTCACGGGTTGGTCGAGGCGCCAGGAGAAGAGTCGCTCGGCGACGACCACCGCAGTGGATAGCGTCACGCCGATCACGGTCAGCATCAATACGGCGGCGAAGACTTGCTCCAGGCGCAGATTGTTCTGCTCAATCCAGATCACGGCGCCCAGTCCGCCCTGTCCGGACAGAAAGAACTCAGCCACCACCGCCCCAATGAGCGAGAGCGTGACCGAGATCTTCAGCGATGCGAACAGATACGGCACCGCCGCCGGCAGACGCAGGTGGCGGAAGATCTCCCAGGTCGATGCATCGACCGAGCGGAAGAAATCGTACATCCGTGGATCGACATCGCGGAATCCGGCAATTGCGTTGATCAGAACCGGGAAGTAGGTGATCAGCGCGGCAATCGCGATCTTCGGGTTCCAGCCGTGTCCCAACCAGATGATGAACAGCGGAATCAGCGCCACGACCGGCGTGACCTTAACCATGATGGCGATCGGCAGCACGGCGCGTTCGAGGATGCTGGAATGCGCAACCCCGGCGGCGAGCAGGGTCGCGGCGGCCGTGCCGATCGCCAGTCCGCCCAACGACACGCCCAGCGTCTTCAGCCCTTCGCCGAAGTAGCGTCCGAAGTCGACGAAGAAGTTCTCAATCACCGCCGTCGGACGGGGCATCAGCCAGATCGATACGTCGCCGATGCGGACCCACAGCTCGACCGCGACGGCGAGCAACAGCAGCGCGATCAGCGGCGGCAGCACCCAGCCGATCAACGGCCGGAGATCGGGCGGAGACGGCGCAAACCGCCGCCGCTCGGGTGCGTCGAATGCGTCCAGGTCGTGGATCGGTTCGGAGATCATGGTGGTGCTCAGGCGGCGTCGAGCGGAACGGCGGTCGTGGTTGGTGAGCGCAGCGCGGCGCGGACGATGGCGGTGTCGTTGATGAAGCGGTCCGAGTGCTCGTGCTCGGGGCGTCTGGGCCGCGGCGCGCTGATCGGAATGTCGGCGATGATCCGTCCCGGTCGCGGCGACATCACCAGCACGCGGTCGGCGATCGCGACCGCCTCGGGTACGGAATGCGTGACGAAGATGGCCGATCTGGGCGGCTCCGTCGGGTCGTGAGAGACGGCCCAGAGCCGTTGCAACTCATAGCGCATCTGCTCGCGGGTGATCTCGTCCAGGGCCGCGAACGGCTCGTCGAGCAGCAACAGCGGCGGATCGATGGCCAGCGCTCGGGCCAGCGCGACCCGCTGTTGCATGCCTCCCGAAAGCTCCGCCGGGCGGTAGCGCTCGAAGCCGCGCAGCCCGACGATTTCAATCAACTCTTTGATCTCGGCGGTCGAGTGCGTCTCTTTCGGGTTGAGTTGCAGGCCCAGACGGATGTTGTCCTCGACGCTGCGCCAGGCGAGCAGGGCCGGCTCCTGGAACACCAGGCCCAGCCGCTTGTGCCGCTGGGCGTCGCGTGGGGACTGGCCGAAGACCATGATCTCCCCGCCCGACGGCGCCGTCAGACCGGCGATGATACGCATCAACGACGTCTTGCCGCAGCCCGACGGTCCGACCAGCGCCGTGAACTCGCCGGCGCGAATGGTCAGCGTGGTCGGAGCAACCGCCTCAAGCGCGGCCCCTTCATTCGTCTCATAGGACAGCCGCGCATCGCGCAGGCGCACCGCGGGCTCGGCATCCGGCTCGATCGGGTGCTTGATCACAAACGGTACGTTGGTTGGCGGAGCGGTGCTGATGCTGGACACGGGTTCGAGTGAGCCTGAGCGTGTTGGGCGTTAGCCTTGCTATCGTGCGTGCGGCGCGAGCCGCCATTCCAGTTTAGGCACAGATCAGGAGTGCGCATGGCGACCATAGGATTCATCGGCGGCACGGGACCGGAGGGGTTGGGGCTGGCGATGCGACTCGCCATGGCCGGCGAGCGGGTGTTGATCGGTTCCCGGCGCATCGAACGCGCCGAAGACGCGGCGCAGACGATCCGCGACGCGGTCGCCGAGGCAGGCGCGACGGCCGATGCCGGCGGCGGCGTCAACCGCGACGTGGTGGAGCAGTCCGATGTCGTCATCATCGTCGTCCCCTTCGACGGCCACGAGGCGACGCTCAACGATCTTCGCGACGCAATCGGCGACAAGCTCGTGATCGACGCCGCGGTCCCGCTGACCATGGAGAATCGGGTACCCGGCATCGAGGACGTGGCGCAAGGCTCGGCGACCGAACAAGCGCAGGCGCTGCTGCCCGACGCCAGGGTCGTCGGCGCGTTCCACAACCTCAGCGCGCGCAAACTGCAGAAGCTCGCGGATCCGATGGAGGGCGACGTACTGATCACCGGCGACGACGCCGATGCCAAGCAAGCGGTGGTGGATCTGGTTCTGAAGATGCCGGATCTGCGTCCGATCGACGCAGGTCCGCTCTCGATGTCCAAGTTCGTCGAGGACCTGACCGCCCTGATCATCGGCATGAACATGCGCTACAAGACGCAGGCGGCTGTCCGCATGGTGGGGATCGACTGATGGCGCCACCTTCCGAGTACCGGGTATTCGCGGTCGGCGGGATTCCCGAGGTCGTCGCCGGCGACGACCTGGCCGAACTCATCGATGTCGCGCTGACCGCGCAGGAAACCCCGCTCGAAGCGGGTGATGTCCTCGTGGTCACGCAGAAGATCGTCTCCAAAGCCGAAGGCCGAGTCGTACATCTCGACGACGTCACCGCCGGCGAGTTCGCGCAGGATTGGGCGGAGGACTGGGAACGAGACGCCCGCGCCGTCGAGCTCGTGCTGCGCGAATCGAAGCGCATCGTGCGGATGGCCCGCGGCCTGATCCTTTCCGAGACGCGGCACGGCTGGGTCTGCGCCAACGCCGGCGTCGATCAATCCAACGTGGGCGGCGGTCTGGCCGTCGCGCTGCTGCCGCTCGATTCCTCGGCTTCCGCCGCAGAGATTCGCAAAGGCCTGGTGGCCCGAGGTCAGGTCGATGTGCCGGTGATCGTCACCGACACCTTCGGTCGACCCTGGCGCAACGGCCTGATGAACGTGGCGATCGGCGTCAGCGGCATGAATCCAATACGCTCCTACATCGGCGAAGTCGACGAAGAGGGTTACGACCTGCGTGTGACCGAGATGGCGATCGTGGACGAACTCGCATCGGCCGCCGAGCCGGTGATGAACAAGCTCGACAAAGTGCCGGTCGCCGTCGTCCGCGGCCTCGACGTGCCGATCGAGGAGTACGACCACTCCACTCTGGTCCGTCCGCCGGAGATGGACCTGTTCCGATAGGACGAGCCGATGTCCGCCGCGTTTAGCATCGAAGCCGATTTCGACTGCTCGCTGGATCAGCTCTGGTCGTTCGTTTCCCACGTGCCCAATCAGGACGAGTGGGTCTTCGGCATGTCCGATTCGGAAGTGGTGGGCGGCGGCGAGGTTGGCGTCGGCTCCGAGATCGTCGGCACCTCAACCGAACGGGGTAAATCGCTGGGCGTGACGATGGTCGTCAAGGAGTTCGACCCGCCTGCTCGCGTGTCGTGGGAAAACACGGATGGCCATACGCCGTTCGTTACCGTGATCACGTGCTCGGGCGACGATTCGAGATCGCGGATGCAGTACCACGTCACGCTCTATCCCAGCGCTCGGCTGATGAAGCTCGCCATGGGACCCCTCCGACCGCTTGGCGCCATCGTCGCCAGGCGGATGCTGCGCGAGGAGATTGCGCACCTGCGCGAAGCGCTGGCGAGGCAGGGCTAATGGTCAGTCTGAGCACCAGCGCATCGATCACGATTGACCGCGAGGTCGCCGATGTGTGGGCGTACGTGTCCGATGTGAGGAACCAGGACCACTGGGTCGACGGCATGTCGGACTCCGAGATAGTCGGCGAGGGCGCCATCGGTCGCGGGACGCAGATTCGCGCGACCTACACCTTCGAGGGTCGTTCGTCGCCGATGACGATCGAGATCACCGAATTCCGCGAGGGTCGGAGACTGGGCATCGAGTCGTCGGACGGGCCATTCGCGATCAATGGATTGTTGACGCTGGAGCGCGCCGGCTCCAGCACAATCGTGACCAACGCCATGACCGCCGGCAGCGATCACATCATGACCACCGTCATGTTCACCCTGCTCCGACCGCTCTCAAAGATGTTCTTCAAACGTCAGCTCAGCAAGGAACTCCGCCAGCTCAAGGCGATTCTGGAGGCTTGAGCGTAAATCGCGAGCTTCAATGCGATGGCGCGCTCCTCCCAGTCCCCGACTTGTTCGGGGACCCGCTCGGCTCCCCGTCTCGTACCTGGTAGAGCCTCCGTAGTGCCGAACGGGAGCGGGTCCCCCTGAACAAGTCTGGGGCAGGCTCCGAACAAGTCGGGGACTGGACCGGGTCGGTTTACGCGCAGGTCTCCTCGGGGTGAAGCCTGCCCCCGCGAAGGCGGTGGGGCTGGGGTGAGGGTCCGGCGCGGTGATCGTATCTGGTAGGGACCGCATCTATCGGCGCAGAGGGCCCTCACCCTAACCCTCTCCCTCGGGGAGAGGGGACCAGAAAATCCGCAACAAGCACCAGGTCGCCTGGCCAGAACGGCACGTGGGCGACCACGAGGGTCGCCCCTACAGAGCGGCGAGGTGTGACGAGTGCCGAGTGCCGATGATGTCTCCGAGGGGGGGCGTGCTCCAGGTTTGCACCACCGAAGTCGCAACAGACACGGAACAGCGACCCGAGCGGGTCCCCGAGTAAATCGGGGACTGGGAACAATCGCGTGGTCGCTTACGGCGAGCGTTCGTCGGTGAAGGCGATCTTGAAGTCCTCGAACAGCGTGGCGGCGTCCGACGCGGCTTCGACGGTTTCCTGGTGGGCTTCCAGGAATGCGTCTCGGTCGTCCGCTTGCAACGCTGAGAACTGTGCGCTGTAGCCACTGTGCAGGAACGCGACCGCTCGCAGATAGCGCTCATGCCAGTCCCCGGCCCGTTCGGGCGGTTCGAGATCGAAGAGCGCGTCGCGGAAGCGCTCGCTGCTCGGTAAGCCCTGACGCAGGTTCTCCCGATGCAGTCGGCAGTCAACGTTGTCCTCGACGCAGGTCGTCGCTGTTTCCGGATCGATCGCCGTCTGAATCTCGACCGTCGTCCTGGCGACGAGATTGCAGAGCTGGTCGAAGTAGCTGCCGACCGGATAGTCGCACGACTCGTTGACCTGCAAGCCGGCCGGAGCCGGGTCGCCCTCGAAGATGTCCAACTCGCGCAGCAGGAACAGCGCGGCGACGAATCCGATGATTGCCCCGATGATCGGGATTAACAGCGACGATCGCCGCCGTGCGCCGCCGGACGATGGGCTACGAGAGGACATCGTCAAGGAAGTCTCGCACCGTGTTCGTGAACGCCTCGGGCTGGTCGCCGGCGACCGAGTGGCCCGCTTCAGGAATCGTAACCAGGCGCACGACCGGCACCCGGTCGGCGAACTCCTCAGCCTGTTCTCGCTTGAGCACGGGACTCTTCTCGCCGTGCAACAGCAGCGTCGGCACCGACAGCGCATTGGCCGTCTCCCAGATGCCGGCGCGTCCGTCGGCGACGCCGCGGAAGTCCGCCTCGCGGAAACGCTCGTCGAACATCTTGGCCATCTTGCCTTCGGGCGTTTCCCGCAGCGAGACTTCCAGCCGCTTGCGAATGCCCTCCTTGGATCGGAACGGATAGTACTGGTGCGTGAGATCGACCCAGGCGTCGAGCGAGTCCAACTCGTACGGCCCCTGCACGAACTGGCGCACCTGTTGAACCCCGTCGACGCTGACGCCGGGCCCCACGTCGATCAGCACCAGGGCGCGAAGCTGCTCGGGATGCCGAGCGGCGAACGTCATCGCGTTCATGCCGCCCATCGAGTGTCCCAGCACGACCGGACGGTCGAGGCCCAGCGCGTCGATGAACCCTCTCACGTCTCCGGCCATGTGGTCGCGCGAGTAGTCGGACAGCTCGGCGGCGCGGTCGGAGTAGCCGTGTCCGCGCTGATCGAGCGCGTACCAATGCAGCAGGTCGGAGAGCGCGGGCGCAACCTCGTCGAACGAGTGGCAGTTGAGCGCGAAGCCGTGCAGCGCGACGGCGCTGATCGGCGCGTTGCCTCCATGATCGACGTAGTGCAGATCTAGTCCGTTCACGCTGGCGGTCAGTCCTGATGCCATGGGAAGCCTCGGTCGACTTTCTGTGCTCGCTGCGTCGCTGCGTCGCTGCGGATGCGACTGCTCACCTTAGACTACGCGCCATGCGAGAACGAGAAACGCCCCTGCGCTATGCGGTTGACGAGCGGCCGCCGCTCGCCATTGCCGCCGGACTCGGGCTGCAGAACGCGCTGTTCGTCATCTCCGGCGCGATCTTCCTGCCGATCTTGATGCGCTCGCTGGGCATCGTCACCTTCGATCAGGCCGCCTTCCTCGTCTCGGCGACGCTGCTCACGGCGGGACTCTCCACCGCAGTCCAGGCAATCCGGCTGGGCCGCGTCGGCTCGGGATACATGCTGTTCATGGGCACCTCCGGCGCGTTCTTCGCGGCGACGATGGATGCCATCGAGCTGGCCGGCATCGGCTTCGTCGCCGCGTTGGCGCTAATCGCCGCGCCTACCGAGTGGCTGATCGCCCACTTCTTCCGCGTATTGCGCACGATCTTCACGCCCACCGTGGGCGGCGTCGTGGTCATGTCGGTGGCGGTGCTCGTGGTTCCGATCGCTCTCGATCAGTGGCAGGGCGCATTCGTCGAGGGCAAGCAAGGCTCGTCCGAGTTCCTGTTGATCGGCGCCGTGGCGGCAATCGTGATGATCGCGATGATCGTCTGGGCTCCGGCGCGTTACCGCCTCTGGTCGCCGATTCTCGGCCTCGCCGCCGGTTCCTTGACCGCCCTCGCCACCGGCGACTGGCACTTCACCCAGACCAGCGAGGCGGCCATCGTCGGGTTCCCGATCGGCGAGTGGGAAGCGCCGACCTTTCCCCTGACCGGAGAGGCCTTTGCCGTGCTGGGCGCGTTCGTGATCGCAACGCTATCTGGCACGTTCGAGACCGTCGGCGACGCGATCGCCGTGCAGAAGGTATCGCAGCGCAACTTCCGCAGGATCGATTACGAGTCGGTGCGCGGCGCGCTCAACGCCGACGCGGTCGGCAACGCGCTGGCCGGGATCATGTGCACGACGCCCAACACGACCTACTCGTCGCCGACCGGCATGATCCCGGTGATCGGCGTGGGCTCACGCTGGGTCGCTCTGTATGGCGCAGGCCTGATGATCGTGATCGCCTTCTTCCCGGTGGTGACCGGGTTCGTCCTGGACCTGCCGTTGGCCGCGATCGGCGCGGTGACATTCGTCACGATGCTGCTGCTGTTCGTGATGGGTCTCCAGCTCGCAGTCTCGGGCGGGATCAACGGGCGCACGACCTTGATCATCGGGGTCGCGTTCTGGGGCGGATTCGCCGCGCAGAATGGACTGTTCTTCATGGATAAGATTCCCGATGCGTTGGAGCCGATCGCGGGCAACTCGATCTCGGCCTCCTCCGTGTTGGCTGTGACACTGACAGCCTTATTCCGGCTGGCTCCTCGCAAGCGCTTCCGCTGGCGCGGCCGCGCCGACGCGGAGGAACTGCCCGCCGTGCTCGAGTTCGCGCAGCAGTCGGCCGAGTCGATGCGTCTGCCGCTGCGCGCCGCCAACCAGCTCGAGTTGTGCCTCGAGGAAGTCTTCACCCATCTCGCCGCCCAGGGCGAGCCGGATCGAACCTTGCGGATCGAGCTGTCGCCCGACGACAGCACGGTCGACGTGATGGTCACCGATCGCTCGGAGGCGCGCGACATCGAGATGCCCGACCTGCCGCCGGATCTGATCGAGGCGGAGAGCGATGAACTGCGCGACCTGGGACTGGTGCTCCTGAACGAGCTAGCGTCGCACGTGACCCACACGACGATCTCCGACTGGCAGTACATCAGCTTCGAGATCCCGAAGTCGTCGGAGCTCGCGCCGCCGCCGGCGACCGTCGATGTCTGAGCAAACCAACACGAACTGGCCCGTATGAACTGGCTGGCGCTCGCGGACGACGAACTGCTGGCGCAATGCGCGTTCGAGCGCTTCCGCGTCTCAGGGCCCGGCGGACAGCACCGCAACAAGACCGACTCCGCTGTCCGCCTGACCCACGAGCCGACCGGCGTGGTCGGCTACGCCTCGGAACGGCGCTCGCAGCATCAGAATCGGTCGGCGGCCCTGGCTCGGCTGCGCCGCGGGATCGCGTTGGAGGTCAGATCCGAGCTGGTCCTCGATGCCTACCATCCGCCGCCAGAACTCCAACGGATACTGCCTCGCACGGTTGCGGGCGAAGTCTCGCGCAAGCAACGCGTGGGCGCTCGGCATCGGGAATTCTGGACCGGTGCTGGGCCGCTGCTGGATCTGTTCGCGGCGGTCGACGGGTCGGTTGCCGACTGCGCTGCGCTATTGGGCTGCTCGTCGAACCAGTTGACCAAGCTGCTCGCCTCCGAGCCGCACCTGTGGGCGGCCGCGAACGGCATTCGCGAGCGGAACGATCTCAGTCCGCTGCGTCGATGATCGCCTCGGCCTCGATCTCGACCATCATCTCCGGGTCGATCAGAGCGCTGACCTCGACCAGCGACGAGGTCGGCGGCGCGTCGGCGAAGGCCGCCCGGAAGTGCTCGGCCGTCTCCTCGTAGCGGCTGATGTCCGTGATGTAAATCCGCACCCGGACCACGTCGGCAAGCGAGCTGCCGAGGTCGTCCAGCGCAGCCTCGATGATCGCCAGACAGCGCGCCGTCTGCGGTCCGACGCCGCCGGGCGTCACGCTGCCGTCCGGCTCGACGGCGGCCGTGCCGCTGACATGGATCAGATTGCCGACGCGGAGCGCGCGGCAATAGGCGAAGAGATCTTCGAAGTGCGGGTTGGAGTGGTTTCGCTGACGACTGCTCATGCTCGCTCCTCGGATTCCAGGATCGCCGCTGCGGCGGCGTGGCCGCTGCGCACGGCCGATTCCATGGTCGCCGGCCAACCGGTCGCCGTCCACGCTCCGGCCAGGACGAGGCCCTCGATCGGCGTCTTCGGTCGCACGCGATGCGCGTTCATGCCCGGTGTCGGCCGGAACGTCGCGTCGGCCTCTTTGACCACGCGGGCCGCCAGCAATGTCGCGTCGGCCGAGCGTCGCAACGCTCGCCGCACGGCCCGTTCGACCCGCTCGACAATCGCTCGCTGAGGCAGACCGACAAGCTCGTGCGCGCCGCTGAGCGACACGGAGATCCAGTGCGGAGGCGTCCGCCAATCGTGCATCTGCGAACGATTGAAGATGAACTGCGCGTCGGGATCGAGCACGGCGACGAAGTCGCGGCGCATCACCTGCCGGTCCCACTGCATGTGAACATTGACGATCGGGCTGACTTCGTGCTGGTTCAGTCTCCAGAACGGCTCGCGTCTGCGCCAGCCGAGTGGAATCAGCCCGAACGCCTTGCGCGGCGGCAGCGCCAGTACGACTGCGCCCGCCTCCAACGCCCGGTCGCGCCCGTAATGCACGGCGGCGACGCTCGATCCCCGGGTCGCGATTCCGCGCACGCCGGCATTGAACTCGACGCGCGCGCCGCGTTCCCGCAGGCGATGAACGGCGACATCCGCCACTTCGCTCAGGCCGCGCGTGAACAGGCCGATGTTGGCCGCGTCGCGGTCGCGGCTGAAGCCCTCCTGGAAGACCTGGATCGCCTGCGTCGCTGAAACGTCTTCGCTGCGGTCGTTGCAGGTCGGCAGCACGATCAGATCCCAGAACCGGTCGATCGCCCGCTCCGACTGGTGGTGGGCGCGCAGCCAGTCGGCGAACGACTGCCGATCCAACGCCAGGCGCTCGAACTCGCTCATCCGCTGGATCGGTTGCAGCGCCAGCGCCAGCCGCGCCTTCTCCCCGGCGCCGAGGTGCTCGTAGCCGACGAGCGAGGGCGCCAGATGCAGCGGCGCCGGCAGCCCTTTCAGCGCGGTCAACCCGGCCAGCACGCTGACCCGGCGTCCGCGCGACTCGGGGTCGATCACCGCCACCTCGAGATTCGGCTGATATCGGACGATGTCGGCGCAGCCGATCCGTTCGAGGAACGCCTGGTAGGCGCTGCAACAGCGCATCGTGATGTGCTGGCCGTTGTCCAGCACGACATCGTGATTGGGATCGTCGAAGGAGTAGGCCTTGCCTCCGGCGAAGGGTCGGCGTTCAAAGAGCGTCACGCGGCGTCCGGCGTCGGCGAGATCGAGCGCTGCCGTCAACCCGGCCAAGCCGGCTCCGACGACGGCGACGGAGGGTTCATGATCGTGGCTGCTCACAGCGAGTTCAGCGTACGCGAGCGATGTTGGGCAGCGCGCCCATCATCCAGAGCTCCAGCAATCGCACGACTCGGCCCATTCGCGAAGGCGACACGCGCTGGCTAAACACGTCGTACTCCCGAGCCACAATCGAGTCCAGAATCATCCGGTAGACGCCCTGCAGTCCGTTGCAGCAAGCCCGGCTGCGAGGTCCCGACAGCAAGGGGATCAATCGGTCGCCTTCGTGGTAGAGCGCGTAGGCGCGTTTGGCGTAGTCGGCCATCAGCTCGCGAAACGGATCGTTGTAGTTGCCGCTCAGGATGTCCTGTTCGCCGACCCCGTGGCGCGCCATGTCCTCCTGCGCGAGATAGATCCGGTCGCGCTCGGCATCTTCCTTCACGTCGCGCATGATGTTGGTGATCTGAAGCGCTTTGCCCATCGCGACCGCGGATTGGATCGCGAGCTGCGTCTGCGTCCGGTCATAACCGAAGATGCAGATGCAGATCAGACCGATCACCGACGCCGCGCGGTAGCAATACTGCTCCAGCTCGGCGTAGGTTTCGTAGCGCGTGACGGTCAGGTCGTGTTCCATGCCGACCACGAGCTCTTCGAAGTGCTCGCGCGGGATGTCGAAGCGCCGAATGGCGTCTCCGAGCCCGGTCGCGAGCCAGGCCGGCTCAGCCGTTCCGCCGTCGTAGACCGCATTGAGCAATCCGTGCGCCTGGTGCAGCGCGTCGGCACGCGCTTCCACGGTTCCGGCGTCGTCGACCGCGTCGTCAACGGTGCCCGCGTAAGCGTACGCGGCGTAGATGGCGCGTCGTTTATGCGCGGGCAGCGCCGAGAACGCGATGTAGAAGTTGGTCGCGCGCCGACGCGTGAACGACTGGCACTCCCGGTAGGCGTCGGCGACCTGTGGATCGATTCGTCTGAGCATGGTGGCGTCAGGGTAGTTTCAGTTGAGCGAATGCGCGCAACGCGAGCCAGGCGCGGGTCGACTTGCCCACTCGCGGCCGACGGCTCAAGGTGTCGTAGCGTCGCCGCTCGATCGCCTTGAGCACGGCGCGACCGCCGTCGGTGAAGAGCTTCAGATCGATAGCCAGTTCGGGCGGCACCTCATCGATCAGGCGCTCGCCCTTGCGGAAGTAGGCCTCGGCGCGGTCGACCTGGAAGCGCATCATCTCGCGGTAGGCGTCCGGACACTGACCGCTGCGGATTCCCTCGGCGATGTCCTCCTCGGACAGCCCGAAACCGTCCAACTCATCGATCGGCAGGTAGAGGCGGTCCTGATCGAGGAAATCGCGGCGCACGTCCTGCCAGTGATTCGCAATCTGTAGCGCGGAGCAGGTCGCATCGGAGAGATCGACCCGGTAACGGCCCTCGTCGGTCTCCGTGTCGATGTCCCAGAGCTGCAGGACCATTTCGCCAACCGGATTCGCCGAGAGATCGCAGTAGGCGAGCAATTCCTGGAACGTCTCGTAGCGCCGCTTGCGCTGATCGACGCGGTTGGCTTCGATCAGCCGACGGAACGGGCCGGCCCGCAACGGCTTGCGTTCGGCGACATGCTGCAGCGCGATGTTGATCGGATGTTGCGGCTGCGAGCCGCCAAAGGCGAGTTCCAGGTCGGACTGCCACAGATCGAGCCGCTCCAGCCGCTCGTCCGTAGTCGAGTCGGGGTCGTCGCCGATGTTGTCGGTGAATCGGCAGAATGCGTAGACGGCGAACATCGGCGCACGCAATGCGCGCGGCAGGAACCAGCTCACCACCGTGAAGTTCTCGCCGTGCCGCCGCGTATAGCGCTGACACCAGCGCAGCGCCTCGGCCGGCCCGCCGGCGAATGCGGTCTCGGAGCTGGAGGTAGTCATCGGCGATCGATGCCAGCCGTTGGCTGTAGCTGTCTGCCGCTCTGTGCCGTTAGTCGTCTTCCAGGTCGGCCGGGTCGAGAATGCGGAAGCCCACACCCAGTTTGACCTGGAACCAGCCGATCTCGCCATCCTGGATCGGTCCGCGGATTTCGCGGACCTCGAACCAGTCGAGGTTCTTCAGCGTCTCCCCGGCGCGGGAGATCGCGTTGCGAATGGCCTGGTCGACGCCGTCGGGCGACGAACCGACCAGCTCGACGATCTTGTACGTATGGTCTCGATGATCTGCCATGTCATTCTCCTTGCAATGGGAGCAGGGATCGCCTATCCCGCTCCAAGTTCGAGATCGAGGATTTCGTAGCAGGACCAGCAAAGTTGTTTGCCCTGCAACGGGATAAGCGTGAGCACGTACTGACCGCACTCCTTGCAGAGCAGCCGTTGCTTGGTGTCGAAGCGCATCACGACCAGGTCGTGCAGTTCGCCGTCGGCTGAGGCAACGTGACGAGTGAGCACCGCGTCCTCGACGAAACCCAGCCGCTCGAAGATCTTGCGCGCGCCGACCTGGTCGGGAGTCATCTGCGCGATGATCTTGGCCACGTCGTCGGAGAGCGCGCTCTCGAACGCCAGACCAAGCAGCACGTGACCCAGGCCGACGCGGCGCGCGGAGACATCCACCATCACGCGAATCTCGGCGACGTGGCGCGTCCAACGCAGGCGTCCACGCTCGATCGTCGCGTAGCCGATGATCCGGCCGTCCTCCTCGGCCACGACGGAGCGGATGCGACCGGCCTCGGTTTCGTGAATCCAGTCGCCGATGTCGGCGACGTTGGTGATGTCGCGCTCCTGGAAGAGCAGGTCTTCGTTGGGTTGCCGGCGGCCGAAATCGAGCAACGCATTGCCATCGTTGGCGCCGAGGTGGCGGAGGCGGATCGTCCGATCGCCGCTGCGCAGGTCGCGGGGCAACTGATGCATCTCAACGTCGGCGCCGGAGCCCTGCCCGGTTGATGTCGTGGTCATGCTGCCCCCCTTTCAGTGCGCAACGCCGATCCAATAGGCAGTCATGGTAACCGCTCCCAAGCGAGAACCCTGATTCATGTTGACTTATGGCGACTTAGCCCGGCGCGTTGGCCCGCTCGTATCGGCCCAGCGCCATGAGCGGGAAGTAGTGACGATAGAGGTGATAGTTGATCATGAAGTCGGACGGGAAACCGGTGCCGGTGAACTGCGGTTCGTCCCAGGTACCGTCCTCGCGCTGACGGTCGATCAGGTACTGGACGCCCCGCGCGACCGACTCGTGCTCGGCCTCGCCGGCGGCGATCAGCGCCATCAGCGCCCAGGCGGTCTGCGACGGGGTTGACGGTCCCAGGCCGCGCAGCGATGGATCGGCGTAGGTGTCGCAGGACTCGCCCCAGCCGCCATCGGCGAGCTGGTGGCGGAACAACCACTCGACCGCATTGCGGACCGCCGGCGCCGACATCGGTTCGCCCAGCGCGGCCAGCGCCGGCAGCGCCGCGCCCAGACCGTAGATGTAGTTGACCCCCCAGCGACCCCACCACGAACCGTCCGGTTCCTGCAGGTCGTAGAGGAAGCGCAGACCTCGGCTGGCCGGCGGGTACTGTCCGCTGTAGCCGAGCTGCCCGATGTACTCCAACGCGTGAGCGGTGACATCGGCTGTCGGTGGATCGAGCAATTCGCCGAAGTCGGCGAAGGGAATCTCGGCGAGGAATGTCTTGTCGTTGTCGACATCGAACGCGCCCCAGCCGCCGTTCGAGGACTGCATCGAGAGCATCCAGTGCAAGCCGCGATCCAGCGCGAGTTGCCGTTCGGACTCCAACCCGTCCAGCGGGATGCGCTCCAGCGCCATCATCACCACAGCCGTGTCGTCGACATCGGGATAGACGTCGTTGTCGAACTCGAACGCCCAGCCGCCAGGCGGCGTGTCGGGATTCTTGACTTGCCAGTCGCCGCCCGCCAGCACCTGTTCGCGCAGCATCCAGCGAGCGGCGCCTTGCAGGGCCGGATGTTGCGGATCGAGTCCCGCATCCAGCAGTCCGACCGCCGCGAGACAGGTATCCCAGACCGGAGACTGGCAGCTTTCGGTCCAGATCCGCTCACCGGACGAGTCGTCCCGTTTCCAGGTAAAGCGGTCGAAGCCGGCCAGCGCGCGCCGCATCACCGGATGGTCGAGCGAATAGCCCATGGCCCGCAGCGCGAGGATCGCATAGACCCATGGCGGTTGGATGCCGCCCCAGCAGCCGTCCGCCTCCTGGCGGTCGAGCAGCCAGCGTTCGGAGAAGGCCAGCGCGCGATGCTCGAACGGTCGGATGTGGTTGCGGTCGAGAAATCGAAGCAGCATGTCGACGACATAAAACGCCCCCTGGGCCGAGAACGGTTTCTTCGGCGGCGGTACCGCGAACTTGCGCCGATCGGACGGTTTCACCCATAGCTCCGGTACGCCTGCGCCGGCGGGCAGCACGGCGGTCGGGCGGAGCGTCATGATCGCCGTGATGCCGACGATCGTCGCCCGCGCCCAGCTCGCGAACTCGTAGAGATTGATCGGCAGCCACGAGGGCAGCAGGTTGATCCAGGGCGGCATGGCCGGCAGACGATCCCAGTCGAACTCGCCGAACATCGCCAGCCAGATCTTGGTGAACACGCGAGCGCCGACGATGCCGCCCTGCTCCAGGATCCACTCGCGCGCTCGCGTCATGTGCGCCGAGTCGGGGTCGTCGCCGACCAGCTTGAGCGCAAAGTACGCCTCGACAGAAGTCGATACATCGCCCGGGCCATCGAGATATTGCGACCAAAACCCCTCGGGCCGCTGCTGCGCTCGTAGGTACCTCGCGATCCCATCCCACTGCTTGCGATCGCCGATACCCAGGTGGTGGGTCAGCAGGAGGTACTCGGCCGTAATCGAGGCGTTCGACTCCAACTCGCCCCACCAGAAACCGGCCGGGTCCTGCTGGTCAATCAACCAATCGGTCGCCCGTGCAATCGCGTCCGTCAGCGCCTCATCGGCGATGGGGAAGTTCGATCTGGTCATGCGGCTACGCTATCGGTCGCGCTCGAGCGTGAAGAGCGCCAGCGCTTCGAGGTCGGCGACGGCGTCGGGCCTCGGATTGCAGGCTGCCAGTTCGCTGCGGAACGCTTCGTACTCGTCTCGAGCGGCGCGATCGGTGGCGGTGTCGGCCCCGATTTCGCCTAGCAGATTGTGCACCCAATCGACCTCGGAATCGGGCAGGTCCGCGCCGCCGGTGTCCGAGCGATAGATCTCCGTCAGCTCACGCCTGGCCTGACTGGGCGCATGGCTGAGCGCGTAGAGGATGGGGAACGACTTCTTGCGCCGGCGGATGTCGGCGTCGGTGGGTTTGCCCAGCGCGTCCGGATCGGCCCAGATGCCGAGCCAGTCGTCGCGCATCTGGAAACAGCGCCCGAGGTAGCGCCCCGCCCGATCCAGGGTGTCGGCCTGTTCCCGCGACGCCCCGGCCAGCGTCGCGCCGATCGCCAGCGATACGCCCATCATCGCGCCGGTCTTGCGCTCGACCATCGCCAGGTACTCCTCGACCTCGACATCGAGCCGCTGCTCAAACGTCAGGTCCAGGTATTGACCCTCGATCATCAGCATCGTCGCCTGGTTGAGGCGTCGGATCGCCTCGAGCACCGATTCGGGCGACGCGTCGTACGTCAGCGCGCGTCGCAACGCGGCGTCGGCCAGTTCGCGCATCAGGTCGCCGGTATTGATCGCCTGCGCTACGCCCCAGAGCTTCCAGACCGTCGGGCGACCGCGCCGCTCGACATCGCCGTCTTGCACATCGTCGTGAACCAGAGAGAAGTTGTGCACCAACTCGACGGCCGCCGCACCCGCGGTCGCGCCTTTGAGCGCTTGCGCATCGTTGCTGATCGCCTCGGCGCCAAGCATCGTCAGCGCCGCGCGAGCGCCCTTGCCGGAAGCGCTGGCAGGTCCGCCGGATTCGTCGAGCCAACCCAGCGCGTAGCGGCCCATGTCGTAAATCGGCAGCGAGACCGATGGAAACGCCGCGCGCATCTCAGCCTGAACGGCGTCGTGATAGCGAGTCAGCGCCGCCGGAGTGTCAGTCATGGTCTCCGCTCTCCCCTTCCGCTCTCCCCTGAGCGCCGACGCAGTTGCGGCAGCGCCCATAGACCGCCCAGTGGTCGGGATGCGCCTCGAAACCGAACTCTCGAACCAGTTGAGTGGCGAACGCAGCGAACAGATCGTGCGGTAGCTCGCTCATCGATCCGCATTCGGTGCAGACCAGGTGATGATGCGGCCGCTCGGATCGCCACGAGTACGTCCGCTCGCCGCCGCCGAGGTCGGTCTGCGATACCAGTCCCAGGTCGCGGAGTTGGGTCAGCGTGCGATAGACCGTTGATGCGTTGAGGTCCTCCGCCTCGTCTCTCGCGCGTTCGTACACATCGGTCGCGGTGATGTGCTGGTCGGAGTGACGCAGCGCTTTGAGCACCGCGAGCCGTTGCCGCGTGACGCGCAGGTCGTTGGTTCGCAGTAAGAGCTCCGACTCGGTGGTGCATGCCATGAGCGTCAGCCTGCCGGTTCCTTGTTGCCTGGAGGGAAGAACGCGATGCTGCCCGCCGCGATCCGGCGGGGCGCTTCCGAGCCATCCGTCGGAACCAGATAGCAGCCGTTCTGCGGACCAAAGCCGCGCCGACCGGAGCCGCCGTTGCCCAGCGCCAGTCCGGCGAACGTGATCCAGCGCCCGCAGGGACTCACGATCTGATGCGAGTGCGCGAACTGATCGTAGAAGTTCAGCATCGTGGCGAACTCGGCAGACGGCTGGAAGCGAGCCAGCCTCGTGCTGCCGGCGAACTCGCCGTTGCGGTTGAGGTCGTAGCGGGTCAATCCAATCATCGTGCTCGACGGCTGCGGTTCAAACGCAAACAGCGAGCGACCATCGGGCGCCCAGAAGACGCCGTTCATGGCGCGATCGATGATCGGCGCCTGCCCGGCCGTCTCGGGATCGAGGATGGTCAGCTTGCGGCCCTCCGAGTCGCCGGGACCAAGCGTGAGTACTGCTAGCCGCTCGTCGCTGGGCGAGACGGCAAACGATGCCGGTCCGGTCAGCTCCATCAACTCGTCATGCTCGCTGCCCGAGGCGACGTCGGCCCGCTTGGCGCGGACGAGTATGGCGCCGCCGCCCGGTCGCGGCTTGGCGAAGTAGATCGACGCGCCGTCCGGCGACCATGCCGGGGAGCGAAAGCTGGGCCGCACGCGCTGTACCTGGAGCGGACCCTCGGACGACGACGCGAGGTCGAAGAGGACCAATTGGGCGGCTCGGTGGACCAGGATCGCCCGACCGTCCGGCGCCCAGGAGAAGTACATCGGCGCGCCGTCGACGAGGCGGCGAGGCTTCCCCTGTCCGCTCGCGGCGACCAGGTTGATGGCCAATCCGGTTCCAACGTTGCCGACCACCGCCAGCGCCCGCCCCGATGGCGCCCAGTTGACGTAATGGGCCAGACCCGGCGCGATCATCTGCCGACCGTCGCGCGGGTTGCGGTAGACCACATCGGCCGGACCTTCGCTCAGGGGTACGCGCCACAGTTCCAGCTTTGGCTCTTCCTGACGCTGGGACGACGCGGACACCGTGATCTGTTCTCCATTTGGCGACCAGGATGGCCACATGAACACCATGCCTTCGCTGCGCATGTCGAGTCGCGTCTCGACCTGCGCTTGCCAGGCATCGTTCTCCGTCGAGATCTGAGCGATCTTCAGCGACGCGTCGTCGGAGATCATCGCGAGCGGCGTGGAGATCATGGCGGTCACTGTGCACTCACCGTGATTGCCCGTCCGCCGGACGCGAGCGAATCGCCTCAACGCCGGACTGCTGCTCTTCGTAGCGAGCGAGGTCGAACAGCACCGACGAGGCTCGGTTCAGATAACGGATGGTGTCTTTGTTGACCGGATGTCCGTGTCCGCGCAGGCGTACCGTTTCACGCTCGGCCCGACGGATCGTGGTCCGCGCCAGGTCGAGCGCCGCCGAACCCGGCGAGCCGCCGGGCAGGACGAACTCGTTCGGCGGCGGGGCGAGCGTTTCCAGTTCAGCCGCCCAGCGTTCCAGTTCATCGACGTGATCGCTGCGTGTGGCGAAGTCGTCCGGAATCGGCTTGTCTGGTGCGACCGCCAGCTCGGCCATGATCATGTACAGGCGCCGCTGGATATCGATGGCGATTTCCTTCGTGCGCGGGTCGGTCGACAGCGCCCGACCGAGGCCGAGCGCCGACGACGCCTCATCGATCGCCCCGTACGCCTCGGGCTGGGGGTGGTCTTTGGGGATGCGACCGCCGCCCCACAGCGTGGTCGAGCCGTCGTCTCCTGAGCGGGTGTAATGCGGCATGAAGCGATTGTATCCGCGAGCCGCGATTGTTCGATTGATGCGTACGCGTCAGCCGGCCGTTGCGGCAGGTTGGAGCTCAACCCATGCGCCCAACAAATCGGGCGTCGTACTGATTCCGAGGATGATGCGGCCCTTCTTGCGAGGCCGCCGGTCATCGACATAACCAGTGAACTCAAACAGGGGTTCCCCGCCGTCATCGACCAATCGCCACACCCGATCGGGAGCGTCCGGATCCAGCAATGCCGATTCGGGCTCGTCGGGAAGGGCGATGATGCGCCCTTGATCGACGCCGCAGCCGGCCGGAGCGAACCCGGTCCATGCGGCCTCGCTCAAGCCGCTCACCCGGGTCCACTCGTCCGCAGCGGGCTCCATTCTGACCTGCAACTCGCAATGATCGATCCGGCGAGACATGATTTGACCTCCATTGGGTCCATCGGCGACGGAGCTACTGTGAGACTTCCGTCGCCGACTCGAGATTCTGCGCGACCTGCTCAAATGCCTCGAACGCCTTGTGATCGAACAGCACGAACCGGATCGTGCGGACGCTTTTGTCTGCGCCGGAGTGCTGATAGCAGACCGTCAGCATGATCTCGGCTGCCTGCGCGTAGTCGAAGCCGCCGACGCCGGTACCCAGCGCGGGAAAGGCGAGCGAGGCGAGGCCAAGCTCCTCGGCCCGCTTGAGCGCGTTGTCGGTCGAGGCGCGAATCTTGTCCGCCGAGGTATGCAGGTCCTGGCCCATCGCCGCGGCGTGGATCACGTGCTTGCACGGCAGATGTCCGGGACCGGTCACCACCGCCTCGCCGACTTCGATCGGTCCCTGGCGGATCGCCTCGTCCTCGATCTCACGCCCGCCCGCCCTGACGATGGCGCCGGCCGTCCCTGCGCCCATCCAGAGATGGTTGTTGGCGGCGTTGACGATCGCGTCGACATCCTGCTTGGTGATGTCGCCCTGGACGATCTCGATCTTCGAGTCGGTCATGTCAGCGCTCTCTTCGAGTCGGTCGTGTCCTCGATCTGATTCGTCATTCCCGCGCAGGCGGGAATCTCGCCCCGCGCGCCCGAGCGGGTCTCCCTTTCAGAGTACCGCCGACTACTTAATCGCGAGTCCGTTCGGTGGACTACCGGTCCCGCCGGTCACGTTGAGCGGCGCAGCCGCAAAGAACGACTCGTAGACGCCGTCCGCCGCGCAGTCGTCGGCTAGCGCGTCGAGCGTGAACATCTCGCCGATCGCCATGCCGAAGCGCCCGATGATCCAGTGGTGCAGGAAGCCGTCCGGGTCGGCGAAGTTCGGCGGCGGCCAGGCCTCCAGCGCGGGATTGTCCGAGCAGACAGCCGAAGGATGGTGGTCGAACAGGTACGCCGCCATGTCCTCCGAGCAGCCCAGTCCCGGAAACGCCAGATTGGGCATCTGCGAGAGCGCCTGGCGCGTCATCATGTCGGTCTGTTCGTACCAGCCGATCCAGCCGATCCGGATCAGCAACACGTCGCCGGGCTGCAGCTCGACGCCCTGCGCCGCGCGGCAAGCCTCAAGTTCGTCCGCCGTGATCGGACGATACTCGTCCATCGGCAACGGCTGACCCTGCGACTCGAACCAACGGCCCACATCCAGCAGCACCGCGCGACCGGCGATGCCGCGCTTGGCCCAGTGCTCGATACCCAGCTTGGGCGCGTCCCGGTTCTCCAACAGCCACTCGTTCGTCACCCCGCCCCAGAATCCGTGCTCGAAGTCGCCGACGTGGGTCAGCGCGTCCCACTGCGACGACTGCTGCGTGTAGAAGTTGTCCAGCACGTCGTCGCCGTGGTGTCCGAATCCGGCCCGGCGCATCACCGTGTGCCGCACCGCGCCGCGGTTGTACAGCGGCGGCGACGGCTGCGACTGGTCCCAGTTCATCGGGAACATCGCGCCCTTGCGAATCAGCGACGCCGCCTGCACAATCTTGTCCGGCGTCTGCAGGTTGAACATCCCCACCTGGTCGTCGTCGCCGAACAGCCCCCAGGCTGTCTTGGCCGGATTCCCGGCCTTGAAGGGAAGTTGGTCATACGTCGGGAGAGTGTCAGGTACATCGGCCATCGCTGTTCCAGATTCGGTTGGTTCGAATTTGGAGTGCAGTCTAGCCGTTCAGTCCACCAGACCTGGATAGAGAATCTGCTTGATCTGACCGCGGAAGTTGAAGGTGCCGGAGGGCATGAACTGGGTCAGGAAGATGACGATCATGTCCTCGGCCGGGTCGATCCAGAAGATCGTGCTGGCTGCGCCGCCCCAGTAGTACTCGCCGATTGAGCCGACGTTCTGGGTGCGGGGGATATCGACGATCATGGCGAAGCCGAGGCCGAAACCGACGCCGTCGTTGGCCGTCTCGGAGAAGCCGCCCAGTGCTCGCTGCGAGAGGTCTTCGCCGTTGGGCAGATGATTCATCGTCATCAGCTCGATCGTCTTCGGACCGAGCAGTCGCTCGCCGTCCAGCTCGCCGCCGTTGAGCAGCATCTGGCAGAAGCGGTGGTAGTCCTGTGCCGTCGAGACCAGGCCGCCGCCGCCCGAGAAGAAGGTCTGAGGCTCGGCGTAGTGGCTCGTCGCCGGATCATCGAGCAGGCGCAACTGCCTGTCGGGGCCGCGCTCGTAGTTGGCGGCGAAGCGGTCGATCTTCTCCGGAGGCACGTCGAAGGCGGTGTCGACCATGCCCAGCGGTTCGAAGATGTGCTGTTGCAGGTACTCGTCGAAGCGCTGACCCGAAATCGTCTCCACCAGGTAGCCGCAGACGTCGGTCGAGACGCCGTAGTTCCAGCGGTCCCCCGGCGAGAACTTGAGCGGCAGCTCTGCGAGGCGGTCAATCATCGATTGCAGGTCGCGACCCTTCATCGTTCCGGCCGAGTAGACCTCGGCCTGGTTGTAGGCGTGTTCCAGTCCTGCGCCCATGACCTCCATGAAGCCGTAGGTCAGCCCGCTCTGGTGCGAGAGCACGTCGCGCATCGACATCGGACGCGCCGGTGGGCAGGTATCCGTGACCGGCCCCTCAGGATCGGACATCGCCTGCAGATCCCGCCACTGCGGGATGAAGCGGTGCACCGGATCGGTGAGTTGGAACATGCCCCGCTCATGCAACTGCATCAGCGCCACCGACGTGATCGGCTTGGTCATCGAGTAGAAGCGGAAGATCGTGTCGGTCGCCATCGGCTTGCCGCGCTCGCGGTCCATGCTGCCCATCGCCGAGAGATGCGCGATCTCGCCGCGCCGTGAAATCAGCGTCAGACAGCCGGCGATCTTCTCCGGCTGGATGTAGCGCTCCAGCAGGTGCCGGTCGAGCCGGGACAGCGCGTCGATGCTGATGCCGGTGTTGCCAACGGTTGCGGTCATGTCGTCCCCAACCCTTCCAATTTGATTACCCTCTGAGCCTAATCCCCGCCGCGCCGCATTCTGCATACATTTGTAGCCAGGACAGGACCCAGCAAGGGAGGATCGCATGATTCAGCTCGTCCGACGTCTCATGACCTGGCTCTGGACCACCAGGAACGGCCGCATCGCGCTGGCTGGCATGATCGCCGCCGCGATCCCGCTGCTGCTGCTCGTCGGCTGGCTGATTCGGCCCCTCTTCTTCGACACCGTCGTCGACGAGGCGTTCCCCCTCGCTGCCGACGCCACGATTCCGGAAGAACTGACCGAGGACGAGGCGACGGTGATGATGTCGGCCGCGTCGAAGCTGGAGATCGTGGTGGAAGAGGCGATGCCCGAGGCGATGCAGGCGCCCGATGTGGTCGCGCTCAAGACGGGCGGGTTCGTCGACGGCGACGCCTTCCACCAGGGCGAGGGATCGGCCACCCTCTACCAGCTCGAAGACGGCTCCCACGTCCTCCGCTTCGAAGACTTCCGCGTGACCAACGGGCCGGCCCTGTTCGTGCTCGTCAGCCCGCATCCCGATCCCCAAGGGCGCGGCGACATCGCCGATGCAGGCTACGTCGAGCTGGCCCGGCTGAAGGGCAACGTCGGCAATCAGAACTACGTCCTGCCCGCCGACCTCGATCCCGGCGAGATCAACTCGGTGATCATCTATTGCAAGCCCTTCCGCGTCGTCTTCAGCACCGCGCCGCTCGTGGGTTCGCAGTAGCCTGCGCGTCAAGTACGCAGCAGAGCTGATAGGAGCGCCGAAATGGCAGCCATCATCCAGACCGAAGCCGGACGTGTTCATGGGTCATCCGAGGACGGACTGAGCGTCTACCGCGGCATCCCCTACGCCGCGCCGCCGGTGGGCGACCTGCGTTTCCGCGTCGCGCGGCCGCATCCCGGCTGGGACGATGTGCTCGACTGCGAGTCCTTCCGTCCGATGGCCCCGCAGATTCCCAACGAGGCGCTCGACGCGATGGTCGGAGCAAGCCCGCAGGAGCAGTCCGAGGATTGCCTCTTCCTCAACGTCTGGACGCCGGGCACCGATGACGCTGCGCGTCCGGTGATGGTCTGGATTCACGGCGGCGCATTCACGATCGGCTCCGGCAGCGACGCGATCTACAACGGCGCAATGCTGGCCTCGCGCGGCGACGTGGTCGTGGTCACGATCAACTACCGCCTGGGCGCGCTGGGATTCCTGCATCTGCCGGGGCTGGAAGAGTCGAACTTCGGTATGCGCGATCAGGTCGCCGCGTTGCGCTGGGTGCGCGACAACATCGCCGCCTTCGGCGGCGACCCCGCCAACATCACCATCTTCGGCGAGTCGGCGGGCGGCATGTCGGTCGCCTCGCTGATGGGATCACCAGAAGCGCAGGGATTGTTCCACAAGGCCATCCCGCAATCCGGCGCTGGACACCATGGCATCGAGGATGTGCAGGCCGTCGATCACGGCGAGCAGTTCTGCCAACTGCTCGGCGTCGCTGCGGACGACACGCAGGCGCTGCAGGCCGCGTCGGTGGAGGACATCCTCGAGGCGCAGGCCAAGCTCGAAGAGCAGATGCTCTACGTCGCCATGGAAGGCGGCAAGCAGCCCGAGATGCCGTTCCGTCCGATCATCGACGGCGAGTTCCTGAACGCGATGCCGATAGAGGCGGTTCGCGCCGGCCAGGCAGCGGGCGTCTCGGCGCTGATCGGCTGCCTCGACGAAGAAAGCAAGCTGTTCGCGGCGATGGTACCCACCCAGCCGCCGAATGAGGAAGATGCGATCGCGGTCATGGACGGGCTGCACGGCGACGGACGCCATCTCTACGACATCTACCGCGCCGCTCGCGAGGCGCGCGGCGAACTGACCACGCCGTACGAGATCCAGACCGCCGCATCGGGCGATGAACTCTTCCGTGTCCCGGCGCAACGCCTGCTCGACGCGCAAGCGCAGCACAGCGATCAGACCTGGAGCTACCTGTTCGACTGGAAGTCGCCGATGCTCGACGGCGCGCTCGGCTCGTGCCACGCGCTCGACATCCCCTTCGTGTTCGGCACGCACACGGTTGCCTCGGCCTTCGCGGGCGAAGGCGTTGCGGCCAACGCGCTGGCCGAGCTGACCATGGACACCTGGCTCGCCTTCGCCCGCACGGGCGATCCCTCGACCGACGACGTCTCCTGGCCGGCATGGAATGCAGAGTCCCGCCCAACCACCGTGCTGGGCGAGTCGATCCGAGTCGAAGAGAACTACCGAGGTGAAGAAATCGCCGCCTGGGAAGGCGTGCTGTAGCGCTCCGCACGCGACGCGGGTGACTCACGGGCTCCGGTCCCCTCTCCCGGCGGGAGAGGGTTAGGGTGAGGGCCCTCTGGGCTCCTGGTGAAGTGAGATGACCAGATAGCAGGCGCTGCGACAGACCCTCACCCCAGCCCTCTCCCCGAGGAGGCGCGTAAACCGACCCGGTCCAGTCCCCGACTTGTTCGGGGACCCGTTCCCGTTCGGCACTACCGGGGATCTACCAGGTGCGAGACGGGGAGCCGAGCGGGTCCCCGAACAAGTCGGGGACTGGGAG
>DAOUKQ010000009.1:0-2098 GCA_034421135.1 Dehalococcoidia bacterium | reverse complement strand
TCTGCTGCCAGTCGGTCGGCAACGCAGTGCCGACCCTTCGGCGGTGACCAGTGAGCATTGAACCGGCCTCCATCCATACGGTGGTCGAAGGCGACGGCGAACGGACCTTCCTCGTGCTCAACGGGGCGGGTCAGAGTCTGCACACCTGGGACTCCGTCGTACCGGTCTTGGCCGAGATCGGCCGGGTGATCCGACTCGATGCGCCGGGCGTCGGCCAGAGCCCGGCGCCCGACCAGCCCTACTCCTTCGAAGAACTCGCCGAAGCCGCCATGCAGTTGGCCGAGCCGCATCGGACGGGTCGGCTCATCGTCATCGGACACGCTTGGGGCGCTAGGGCTGCGCAGGTGATCGCCCGCGACTACTCCCCGGATGGGGTCGTGATCGGGTCCGGTGGCGGCAAGTTCCCGCCGCGAGCGGATCGCGCCGACATGCAGACCGCCACGGTCGGCGCGGAGGAAGCAAACGCCGGGCAATGGAACCAGGCCTTCGAACGGGCCTATTGCGCGCCCAACTTTTCCACTCGGGACCCGAAGCGCGCCGAGTGGCTCTTTCACTTGGCTCGCACGACTCCGAGTGATCGTGAGATGGTCATGGGAGCGATGGAGCGGTCGCCGGTCGACTCCTACTGGGGTCGATTCGACTGCCCGGCTCTGTTGCTCTACGGCGCAGACGATCTCGTCGGACACACGGAAAACGCTGAGGACCTGCACAGCAGGCTCCCGCAATCGGAACTCGTCTACATCGAACAAGCAGGGCACTTCGTCGTCTCGGAGCAGCCAGAACGCTTCGCCGAGGAAGTTCTCGGCTGGGTCGAGGAAGAAGGCCTGTAGGTGACTCGGCGTTTTGTGCTCGTCCCGTATCGGGCTCCAGGACGAGAGGATGTGAATGGAGAGGAACCTCAGCGCATGTTGCCTTCGATTCAGATTGATGATTGGGGTCACTGGACGCGGGTCTACAACGATCCCGACGTCTGGCAGGGTCTGATCGACGACATCTGCGTTCGAGAGGGCATTACGTACCGAGAACTTCATCCGGCGAGCGCCAACACGAATGCCGTGTTCCTGCTGGACCGGTCATTTGCCCTGAAAATCTACAGTCCGTTCTGGGAGGAATTCGAATTCGAGCGCGAACTGCTCGAGGCGCTGGCGTCGGAAGTAGAGATTCCGACGGTAGAGCTGGTGGGCTGCGGGCGCATCGCAGATGGCGGGGGAGTTGTCTGGCCGTATCTGATCACCCGCTACTGCGGGGCACGACCTTACTCGGAGATTCGCGGGGAGCTGCGGGACGAAGACGCTGTCTCGCTCGCCAGGCAGCTTGGCAGGATCGTGCGGGCACTACACGGGCTGGATGTCAGCCGGATTGGCAGCGCCTCGACCGAACGGATCTGGGCTGACGTCGTGGACGAACGGCGGCGCGTTGCGCTCGACGAGCTTACCGAGGCGGGCGTGTTGAGCTCCAACATCGTGCAGCCGCTGGAATCGCTTCTCGACCAGGCGATCCTCGCCGACCGGCGAGAGGCTCGGGTGGTGGTGCATGGGGATCTCGGCGCGGACCACGTGCTTTGTGCGCCGACAGCGGACGGCTGGCGGATCGAGGCGCTGATCGACTTTGGAGATGCCAAGGTCGGAGTCCGAGCATATGACTGGATGCCGCTCTGGGTGGGCTGCTTCGACCGCGATCCACGCCTTGCTCGCGCGTTTCTGGAGGCGTACGAACCCGGTCTGCTCAGCGACCCGGAGTTTTCCACGCGCGGGATGGCCTGGACGCTGTTGCACGACTTCGGCGCCGAGGAGGTAGAGCGACTGTGGCTCGAACAGACTCGATCTGAGCCGATTGAATCGATCAAGGAGCTGCGGGATCTGCTCCGTCTGGACTCGATCCAGTTGTCGGGGACTCAAGCGATCTAGAGTGGTTCGGAACGGGAGCGCCCTGCGATGCAGTTTCGCCAGGCCGACCAGGAAGCAATCGCTCGCGGCGAGTTGACGTTGACGTTTCGTCGCTGGCGCCGACCCCAGGCGCGTGAAGACGGCCGGTATCGAGTTGGTCAGCTCGTCATTGAAGTCACATCCGTCGCGCTGATAGAGCCATCGGAGATCTC
>DAOUKQ010000008.1:0-2316 GCA_034421135.1 Dehalococcoidia bacterium | reverse complement strand
GTGGTCGCCGCCGACCGCTGGGCGGCGGACCTGGCCGGACGCACGCTGGAGGACGACGCGCCGACCCTGGTCTGCACGGCCGACCGGCGCTGCGGACCGCCGGTCGCCCCGCGTCCCTCGCGCGGCGCGCTCAGGTCGGCGACCAGCCACTCGCGGATCGTCTCACGGTGCGGGCCGAGCTGCGGCGCGGGCCGAGCGCACGGCTGGCGCGGCGGCGGCAGCGCCGAACGCAGCGCCTGACGCACCGTCCGCCGGTGCACCCGGTGGCGGCGCGAGAGGCCGCGGATCGACACGGCCTCTGCTCGTCGGTCTCGTCGAATACGCTCAAACAACTCCACCTTCGACAACTCCTCGTCCTTCGCTGCGGGTAACTCACGATCACCCGAGCCTAGTCACTGGATCGGTCGGAGGTGGGGCCACTTCTAACGATCAAACTGGCGCCACGTGGGGCCACTTCAGACAATCACTCCCATTGTCCTCCGCATCGTGCAGTGCAACTCCGTATTGGTTGTCCCAGACCCTGTGGATGGACTCCTGATCTCGCTCAGCAATGATGTTTGGATGCAGGTTGCTGTGAGATATCGATACAGACTCGCCCGAAGGCACGTCAAACACGACGCAGCAAGAGTCGTACGTGTAGCCTTCGAGCCGATAAGCACCTGGAGGCAGACTCGTCGCCGGCCGCGTATAGCGCCCATTGGCCAGGAGGAGGGGTCAGGCAATGGCGGCGACCCCCTCCTCTCCGGCCATGTATGTGGGCTTTCATCGTGTCTAAAGTCTGAACGAGAGCCGGCGCGCTACTGTTCCGTGACGCTGCGCCGAGATTCCGCGACAAGTTAGGCGGTGCGTTCCTGGAGCACTCCATATCCGGCTGAGTATCAGCGCGAATGTGGAGGGTATGGTTGCAGCCCGATAGATCTGACCTCGCCGCCTTGCCAGATCATCACGCGAAATAGCCGCACGCCGAACCAAAGTCAGCTCCGACAGCCGCCAATCCCGCCGCCAACAGACCGACCACTATTGCGCAGGTCAGCGGTCGCGCCTCGATTCGTCTCCTGTTCCACAGCGTTACGAGGCTGAATGCAGCCAGCGTCACCGCAAACAGCACAAGCAATGTCTCTTGGGTGCCCAGTGTCGATACGAAAGGAAATGCGGCGGACACGGCGACACTCGGCGCCAACCACAGCCAATGGCTGCGGCTCAGTAGCACAAAGGCAATGTGTCCTGCCGTCAAGGTGAACAGGAACGGACCATAGCCGCAGCCTTCGTCATCGTGGCTGAGGGATTCCTCGAAGAACCAATGTCCGAACATTGCAAAGATGAGGGGTCCAGCAATCAACCCCGCCAGGATCGCGGTCATGCGGGGAAACAACGGCATCCAGATCAGCGGAAATGCGACCGCCAGGACTATGCCCGGCGAATGGGTGATCAGAAAGTCGTCAATCCCGATCCCCGCCTCTCCGTAGTCGGGAGCCGAGCCCACAAACCACACGAGTATTGCGAACGATACCCCCATGAGGATCGGCAAGAAGGGGCCAATGGCCGTGTCGCGTAGCGCCCGAATCGTGTCGGCTCGAGGGTGGAAACGCCCTATCACGATGGTCGCGAGCACGAACACAGCCGGTTCAATGTTCGCCAACAAGCGAATGTTTCCAAGAGCACGCGGCGCGTGCGCAATGTTCTCTGCGCCGCTGATTGCAAGATTCAGACCGTAGATAAACACAGCGCACAGCAACGCCAGGACCAGGACGACCCAACTCGCCCGTTCAATCGCCGGCCGTGCAGTGGTCACGTCGAATCGCTTCGGCTCATCAGTACTCGTTATCGCTCCGACACACCTCGTCGCCAGCAGTGAGCCGCAACGTGACCAGCCCTTGGTTAGCGCCAATGGCCGCATCGTCCGTTTCGGAACGCACTGATCGACCTCATGAATCTTACTCCGACGGCTCAGCAGCGGGCGAGTCGAAGAACTCGCCAGTGCCCGCGTTGCCATCCGGGACGAGGCGATTGAGTTCGGCACCGGTAACGGCGTCGATGATCAGGTAGCCGCCGCTGGAGAGGTCGACGATGGCGATCGTGTCGGTGCTCGACAACGACAGCGGCGAGATTGAGCTGGAGGCCGGGCTCAACGTCGTCGAGTGGAACGGTCAAGACGGGGTGGCCGTGGTCAAGGCGTTGACCGGCAACGGCGACGCCGACATCAGTGGCATGATCGCGGGGATCTACGAGTGGCACGAAGGCTCGCGCCGTTGGCACGCGTTCTTCCCGGCGCTGGAGGCAGTGCCAGGTCTGAGCGGAGTCAACACGCTGCGTGCA
>DAOUKQ010000007.1:0-28613 GCA_034421135.1 Dehalococcoidia bacterium | reverse complement strand
ACGTCGTCTTGCCGTGATCCACGTGCCCAATCGTGCCCACGTTCACGTGCGGCTTCGTCCGCTCGTATACCTGTCGCGCCATCGTGAAGTCTCCTGCCTGCGTCTTGCTTGCTTGTCTGTCGCGCGCAGCTTGCGCCAGTGGTTGGCGTAGCGGTAGATGGAGCCCGCATTCAGATTTGAACTGAAGACCTCGTTCTTACCAAGAACGCGCTCTACCGACTGAGCTATGCGGGCCCGGATCTGCTGCCAATCGCGCTGGGCTGCTCCGCTCTGATGGTTCGGTCGACTCAACGTCAACGCCGCCAACGGCACAACCAATCGCCGCGGCGGCTACGAGTCAATTGCTGGTGCCGGGGGCAGGATTCGAACCTGCGAAGCCTTTCGGCGCCGGTTTTACAGACCGGTGGTATTAGCCACTCACCCACCCCGACACTCTTCATATCTTAGCCCTACCTACCCAGCCTCATGCCTTCTGCCGAACGGCGATTCGCATCAACATCTGTTCACCAGCACGCAAACTGGCCGGGTTTGGGTGGAGCCCAAGGGGGGATTCGAACCCCCAACCTGCCGATTACAAATCGGCTGCGCTGCCAATTGCGCCACCTGGGCATAGGTCGATCCTAAACGGAAATCGCTGCCCTGGCAGTTTGTTGCACTTGACGACAAAAACCGGATCAATATGCTCTGAGGTGCGCTCATTCTTCATTCATGGCGCTAGGATTCGGACTCCCATGTCTCGACTATTGCTCCTGTTCTCTGCAGCGGCGTTCGTCCTTGCGGTCGCCGGACTGACGGCGCTGCCGATGTCATCGCCGACCGCGCATGCCCAGCCGTCGGTCTGCCTGAACCTGGCGCCCGGCGAGCATACGTTCACTGCGCCCGCCCGCGACCGCGAAGGCGATGTCACCTTTCAGGTCAGTGTCGGCGAAGGCGGTGTCGTGACCGCCCTGGTCGAACCCGGCGGACAGTCGATCCCGCCGGTCGCGATGCTCGACATCTTCGCCGGCGAGGACGCCTATCCACTGCCCGAGGGCGTCGCGATTGTCGAGTGCGAACGCCCAGGCGGCAGCTTGGCGGCCGGCGACGAACGCGCCGGAGAGCTGTGCCTCAACCTCGAACCCGGCAGCTACGTGGAATCGGTCAGCGCCAGCGGCCAGACCTACGACATTACGATCAATGTCGGCGAGAACAGCCGGTTGACCTCGGTCGAGGTGCTGGGCGAGAGCTACTCTCCATCCGATGCGCTGGCGTTGCTGGCCCAGTTCGGCGCATCCATCCCGCCGCACATCCAGATTCTCCCCTGTGAGACAGGCCTAGCCGACTACCCGACCACCGGAACCGGCGGACTGGCCGACTCCAATAGCTTCACGGGGGTCTGGGCAGCGCTCGCCACCGTCGCATCGCTCGGCCTCGTCAGCGCCATCGCAGTGCGGCGGCGCGTGACTCAGCCAACCAGCGAGACGCGCTAGAAGCGCAGCGCGCTTTCGACAAGCGGATCGGCGCTGGGCTCCTCCACAGCCTCCTCGGGCTCGGGCAGGACCCGGCGCCATCTCGTTCCGTCGCGCGTATCCTCCAGCGCCACGCCGAGCTCGGTCAGCCGATCGCGGACCGAGTCTGCCAGTTCGTACTGCCTGGCTCCTCGCAGTTCCTGGCGGACCGTGACCAGCAGATCGATGAATGGTTCCGCGTCCGACTCCGCCGACGCCGACACGCCGGCGAATCCCAGACCCAGCACGCCGCCCAGCTCGATCAGCGCATCGCGAGCCGCGCCGGCCGGCCGGCCGTCGGCGCGCTCCCGGTTGATGTCCCGCGCCAGATCGAACAACACGGCCAGCGCCTGCGGCGTGTTCAGATCGTCTTCCAGCGACTCAATGAAGGCGGCCCGCGCCTCCGACGGATCAAGCTCGCCGTCACCGTCCGGCAGCGGCAGCGTCGCAGCATTGCGCAAACGCTCGGCGCCACGAGCGGCCGAGAGCAACGAATCCTCCGAGTACGTCAACGGCGAGCGGTAGTGTCCGCCCAGCACGAACATCCGCAGTCCGTCTGAGCCGTATCGATCGAGCCCTTCCCGGAGCCGGACGATCTTGCCGGTCGACTTCGACATCTTCTCGCCGCCGACCTGCATCATCGCGTTGTGCATCCAGTGACGCACGAACGGATCCAGTCCGGAGAAGCCTTCCGACTGCGCGATCTCGTTCTCGTGATGGGGAAAGATCAGGTCCATCCCGCCGCCGTGCAGATCGATCTGTTCGCCCAGGTATCGAATCGACATCGCCGAGCACTCGATGTGCCAACCGGGCCGACCGGGACCCCAGGGACTCTCCCACTGCGGCTCGCCAGGCTTCGCGCCTTTCCAGAGCGTGAAGTCCATCGCGTGCTCTTTGTCTACGCCGATATCCGTCGGTTCCGCCGAGATCATGTCGTCCAGCGACCGACCCGACAGCTTCCCGTATCCAGGCATCTCCCGGACCCGGAAGTACACGTCGCCGCCGGCCGGATAGGCCATGCCCTTCTCGATCAGTCCGCCAATCAGATCCAGCATCTGCGGAATTTCTTCCGTGGCCCGAGGATGCACATCGGCCGGGGCGATGCCGAGCTCGCGCCACTCGCCCATGAACGATGCGATCTGTCGTTCGGCCAGTTCCGTGACCGACGTGCCTTCCTGGGCGGCACGGGCGATCAGCTTGTCGTCGACGTCGGTGAAGTTGTAGACCAGCCGTACACGGCGTCCGCGCCACTCGAGATATCGGCGCAGGGTGTCGAAGATGATGATCGACATCGCGTGACCCAGGTGCGCGTCGTCGTACGGGGTGATGCCGCAGACGTACATCGAGATCGGATCATCAACCGGCTCAAACGGCTGCTTGCGGCGTGTCAGCGTGTTGTACAGCTCCACGAACCAACCCCCAAACACATTCAGCGAACATTGAGACTCTCGATCAAAGCCTAATCAACCCCACCCAATCCTCCCGTTCCGAGAGATCAGGGGGCCGATCGACTTGGCTCTGACTCCCTCTCCCTCTGAAGACCCGCGCGTCATTCACTCTCCCGTCCCCTCTCCCCGCGGGAGAGGGTTAGGGTGAGGGCCCTCCGCGACCCAGGCAGGCCCCACGACCAGATAACGAGCGGCGGCCGGACCCTCACCCCAGCCCCCCGCCTTCGCGGGGGCAGGCTTCTCCCAGAGGGAGAGGGAGTCAAGCCCCACAATCTACGCGCAAGTCTCCACAGGGAGGGGGAGCAGAACCCGGCGATTGACGCGCAGGGCTCCCGGGAAGGTGTTGTCAAGCGACAGAGGGAAATCCGTTCTCGGTTTCGCCCTAGCCGGCCGCCGTCTCGCCCGACCGCGACTCGGCATCGTCCATCTGATCTCGTACGCGGCGCAGCTCAAGTCTCAGGTCCGAGACCGCCGTTTCCAGCGCCTCGATCCGGTCATGCTCCGGGTCGGGCAGGCGCAGGACGGTGTCGTCGCCCGGGTCGTAGTAGGCGACGACGTGACCGGGGACGCCTACCACGGTCGAGTATTGCGGCACGTTCGATACCACCACCGCTCCGGCGCCGATCCGCGCGCCTGTGCCGATCGTCACCGCCCCGACGACCGACGCATTCGCGCCGACCAGCACCTCGTCGCCGAACGTGGGATGCCGCCGCTTGCGCATCGTCGAGGTGCCGCCCAGCGTCACGCCCTGGTGCAGGTGGCAACGCTTGCCGATCCGCGCCGTCTCGCCGATCACGACTCCCATGCCGTGGTCGATCAGGCAGGGCGCGGCGATCTGCGCGCCCGGATGAATCTCGATGCCCGTCGCCCAGCGTCCCAGGTGCGACAACAGCCTGGGCAACACCGGAACGTCGATCCGCAGCAGCGCGCCCGACAGACGGTGCAGCATCAACGCATGTACGCCGGGATAGGCGAGTAACACCTCGACCCACGACATCGCGGCCGGGTCTCGCTCCAACGTGAATTCGATATCCGCCCAGGTGTCGTCGACGAACTGGAGGTACCAGTCGACGATGTGTCGGAGCGTGGACAGAACGGACATAGCAGCAGCCTATACGTCCGTCCGCCGATTACGGCGTGCGCCTGGCTCGCACCGTCGCCACTGCGTGCGCGGCGATGCCCTCGGCGCGTCCCAACGCGCCCATCCCTTCCGCCGTCGTCGCCGCGACGTTGACCGCCGATATGTCAAGCTGGAGCGCTTCGGATAGCACCTCGCGCATCGCCGCGATGTGCGGTCGCAGCCGGGGTCGCTCGGCGATCACGGTCGCATCGACCGATTGCGGGCGAGCGCCAACGTCCGCCAGCTTCGACATCACGACCTTCAGCATCGCGACCGAGCTTGCGTCCTTCCACTCCGGCCTGGAGGCTCCGAAGTGCGCTCCGATGTCGCCGAGGCCGGCCGCGCCCAGCAGCGCATCGATGATCGCGTGCGTCAGCGCGTCCGCATCGGAGTGTCCGGCCAATCCGTCTTCCCCGGCTAGCTCCACGCCGCCGAGGATCAGTGGCCGGCCCGTTTCGAACCGGTGGGAGTCAATCCCGATCCCGGTGCGGATCTCGTAGCGAGCGCCCAAGAGCGCTTCCGCGAGCACCAAGTCGGACGGCGATGTGATCTTGGGATTCGGTCCGCCGATGTCGTGCACGACGACTCGTTCGTCCAGTCGCTCGACGAGCCCCGCGTCGTCGGTGCCGAGGAAGCCGTCCCGTCGCGCCGCTGCATGCGCGCGGCGCAGCGTTTCGGCGCGGAACACCTGCGGAGTGGCGACCGCTCGCAGGCTCGCCCGATCCGGCGTCTCCAGCACTGCTTCTCCTGCTCCGACCACCTTGATCGTGTCGACCGCCGGGCCGCCGGCGATCACGTTGGTCCCATCCGCCGCTCGCTCGATGCAGGCCGCGATCCCCTCGGGCGTGATCAGCGGTCGCGCCCCGTCATGAACGGCCACAACCTCGATCGCGCGCAGCGCCGATAATCCTGCCCAGACCGAGTCCTGCCGCTTCTGGCCGCCAGTCACCAGCGCCCGAACCTTGCCCACACCGCGGCACAGCGCCGCCACGTCTGCCCGATTGGCGACGGATGTGACGACAACGACATCGTCAACCGCGTCGCACTGCTCAAACGCCGCCAGCGTCCAGCGCAGCACTGGCCGGCCGGCGAGGTCGGCGAGTAGCTTGTCGCCCCCGCCCATCCGCCGGCTGCTGCCTGCAGCCAGCACGATCGCCCCGACCCTCGGGCGCTCCGTCACGCGACGTGCTCCTCGGCGGCTAGCTGGGCGAACACCATCCGCCCGGCCTGGGTTTGGATCACTCGCTTGACCACCAGGTCGGCCGCTCGCCCAATCAACGCCGCGCCCTCTTCAACGACCACCATCGTCCCGTCCGGCAGATAGCCGACGCCCTGGTTCTCGCCGCGACCCGGCTCGATCACTTCAATCGTGAGCGGTTCGCCGGGCAGCACGTTTGTCTTGACCGCATTCGCCAGTACGTTGACGTTCAGTGTCCGCACGCCCTCTAGCTCGGCCACTTTGGCCAGGTTCGAATCGGTCAACGCCAGCGCCGCGCCGCGCTCCTTGGCCAGACGCACCAGCCGCGCATCGACATCGCCGTCCTCGTCGGTCGTTTGATCGTCAATCAGGTGCGTCACGACCCGATCCTCCGCCTGCAGTCGGGTAAGCAACTCCAGCCCCGTACGGCCTCTGCCCCGACGCAAGGGATCGGAGCTGTCGGCCACCCGCCGCAGCTCGTCGAGCACGAATCGGGGCACGATCACATCGGCCAGCAGGAATCCGCTGGACGCCACTTCGACGATCCGGCCATCGATAATCGCCGATGTGTCGAGGATGACTTCCGACGGCGCCGAGGGACGCGCGAGCGCGACCGATTCCGCCACCTCATCCGCGCGTCCCCTGACCGTGTTGACGAACCGTTCGACCTCGGTTCGCCGGCCCAGCGCGACGCCGACGCCGATCGGGGCCAACAGGATCGCCACGCCAATCGGGGCGAACTCGCCAGCGGCTCCGGGCAACGCGCCCAGCACTGGAGATAGCAACGCCGCAGCGACCAACGCCGCCACGAGGCCGAAGCCGCCCAGCAAAATCTCCAGTGTCGAGAGCGAACGCCAGATCCCCTGCCGGAACCACCTCACCGGCTGAATCGACCAGTCGACCAGACGCCGGATCGTCCCCATGGCCTCGGGCCTCAGTCGTTCCCAATTGAAATGGCGGCCATACGGCCGCCAATCAGTACAGAGCGGACAACCGCCCAATAAATCCAGGCGCATCCCTGCGCAACCCCATCATACAGGACTCACACGGCTTTCGCTTCAGCGCCCCCTCCGTCATCCCTGCGCTCTCCTCCGTCATCCCTGCGCAGGCAGGGACCACGAACCGCCAATCGTCGTTTTCTGCAACGCCCCACGACGTAACGCCACACGCTCCAAAGCCGCCTCCCAATCACGGACACCTCTGGTAGCGTGAAGCTACCGTGCGCTTCGACGAAGCCTCATGACTGCGACATCACGCATGACTTCCATCGACATTGATCCGCTGCTTCAGGGCGTTTCCAAGCCCGCCCGCTATGTCGGCGGCGAGTGGAACGTGATCGAAGGCGACTGGAACGCACGCTCGGTCCGCTGGGGTCTGATCTATCCCGATCTCTATGACATCGGCCAATCCAACGGCGGACTCGCCATTCTCTACGACATCCTCAACCGGACCGAGGACACGCTCGCCGAGCGCTGCTACACCCCCTGGCCCGACATGGCCGACAGCCTGCGCCGTCATGGTCAGCCGTTGTTCTCGCTCGAGAACCGACGCGGCCTGCGCGACTTTGACGCGCTCGGCTTCTCGCTCTCCTACGAGCTGACGTACACCAACATTCTTGAGATGCTCGACCTCTCCGGCATCCCGATCCACAGCCTCGACCGCGCCGATGACGATCCGCTGATCCTCGCCGGAGGCTCGGGCGCGCTGGTGCCCGAGCCCCTGGCTCCGTTCATTGACGCCTTCGTACTGGGCGAGGCTGAGGACGTGATCCTGGAAATCAACCAGCTCCTCCACGAGACCAAGTCCCAAGGCGCATCGCGCCTCGATCTGTTGCGCGCCCTTGCGCGGACGCCGGGCGTCTACGTGCCGCGCTTCTACGAGTGGCGCTACGAGGCCGACGGTACGCCCGCCGAGATCGTCGCCACTGACGACGCAGCCTCGATTCCGGTCGTCAAACGCTTTCTTGAAGGCTTGCCGCCGATCCTGACCAAGCCAATCGTCCCGTACCTGCAGACGGTTCACGATCGCGCCGGGATCGAGATTCAACGCGGTTGCACCCAGGGCTGCCGATTCTGCCAGGCCGGCATGATCTACCGTCCGCTGCGCGAGCGCACGCCCGAAGAAGTGGTAGCCGGCGCCAAGGAACTCTTCCGCAACACCGGCTTCGACGATCTCTCGCTGGTCTCGCTCTCCTCGACCGACCACTCGCAGATCAAGTCAATCGTGCGGGCGCTGCGCTCGGAGTTCGGCGACGAGATCGGCATTTCGTTGCCCTCGACCCGCGTCGACAGCTTCAGCGTCGATGTCGCACTGCTCTGCTCTCCGCGCAAGAAGCACTCGATGACGTTTGCGCCCGAGGCCGGTTCACAGCGTCTGCGCAACGCCGTCAGCAAGGTCGTCGATGAGCAGGACCTGCTCGACGCCGCCCGCAACGCGTTTGAGCAGGGCTGGACCTCGATTAAGCTCTACTTCATGGTCGGCCTGCCGACCGAAACGATGTCCGACGTGGAGGGGATCGTCGATTGGGCGGCGCAGGTCAAGCAGATCGGCCGCCAGATCGTCGGCAACCGCGCGCGTGTCCGCGTGTCCACATCGAACCACGTGCCCAAAGCGCATGCGCCGTTCCAGTGGGCGAGACAGGAAACGCCGGCCGAACTCGATCCCAAGCATCAGATGCTCAAACAGCTCACGCGTCGGGCCAGACTGGACCTGAGCTGGAACGATCCGCAAGAGTCGATCCTTGAAGGCGTGCTCTCACGCGGCGACCGCCGGCTCGCGCCGGTGATCGAAACCGCCTGGCGCAACGGCGCCCGCTTCGACGCCTGGAGCGAGCATCTGCGCGAGGACCTCTGGTGGGACGCGATGGCCAAGCACGGTCTCGATCCCGCCTTCTACTGCCATCGCGAGCGCGACCTCTGGGAGCGCTTCCCCTGGATGCACATCGCCTCGGGAGTCTCTGAGGCGTACCTGCGCAAAGAGTGGCAGCGCACCTGGAAGGAACTGACCACCGCCGATTGCCGCGATGGCTGCAACGTCTGCGGTATGGAGCACGCCGCCCAACTCTGCGAACTCAAGCTCGGCGACCTGATCGCCACACGACGGGCGTCGTCCGACGAACTGATTAGCGTCTTGTAGGGAGAAAGAGGCCGGCGGCTTATGTCACGAGACGTTCTCGAACATCTCATCTGGAGCCTCAACCAGTCATTCCAGGAGAAGAAGGAACACTCCCTGATTCAGAACCTCTCCTCCGTCACCACCGAAGACCTCGATCAAGTCGTACCGGGCGGCGGTCGCACGATGCGCGATCTGATCGTCCACTGCGCGGCCGTCAAGCTGATGCACGCCAATCACGCCTTCGGCGACGCCACGGCCACCTTCTGGAACACCTGGCAGGGCGAGGAACCGGTCAGCGAGGCGTCCTTCGAAGACCTGCTGGAGTGGCTCGAGGAAGCACACGATCAGGTCATCCGGTCGGTCAAGGACCTGAGCGCCGACAGCGAGCTCGACGCGCTGCGTCCCACCTACTGGGGCGAGCAGTGGGAAACTCGCCGCATCCTCGACGCGATCGCCGTCCACGACGTCTACCACGCCGGCGAAATCAACCATCTCCGCGCGCTCATTCATCAGGTCCACTAGCTGGCCTCGTGCGAACTGGCTCTTCGCAGCCCCGACCTGATCGGGGGCATTTCGCCGACTGCGCCGCGGTCGTGCGAACGCCGCCTAGAACCGCAGCAACTCACCCAGACGCTCAGCCTCGCCCGAGGGACCCACGATCGCCAACCTCAACTCGTCCTCCACCAGGTACTCGGTCGCGACTCGCTGGATGTCCTCAAGCGACACCGCCTGGTAGTCCTCGTAGACCTCATCGACCGAACGCAGCCTGTCGTACAACAGCGTTTGACCGCCGTTCCAGGCCGAGACGGCGCGGCTGTCCTCCATGCCCATCAACATCCGACCGGCCGCCAGCCGTTTGGCGCGGTCCAGCTCCTCTGCCGGAACGCCGTCGCGCATCCGCGCGAGCTCGCCCAGGGTCGCCTCGATCGCCAGATCGACGTTGTCGGGATCGACGCCCATGCCAACCTGGATCACCCCCGTGTCGCGGTACATGGACAGCGACGAGCCCACGTCATAGGCCAGACCCAGCTCTTCGCGAACCTTGAGGAACAGCCGCGAGCTCATTCCGTCGCCGAGCATCGCCGTCAGCAGACTGAGCGCGAAGCGATCCGGATGGTTCGAGGTCATCCCCGGCAAGGCGATGGTGATCTGCGTTTGCTCGGTCTCCTTGATGCGCAGCGCGACACGCTGACCGTCCGTACTCACGCCGGCCGCCAGGCGATCGTCGGCGTCGGCGGCCGGCCAGTTCCGGGTCAACTCCGAGACCCTCGACAACACCGCTTCGGCATCGATGTCTCCCGCAATCGAGACCAACGTGTTGGCGGGCGAGTACTGCGACGACCAGTAGTCGACAGTGGCCTGGTGACTGATCGCGTTGACGGTTTCGGGCGTGCCCGCGATGTCGCGGCCCAGCGGCGTGCCGCGCCACATCAGCTCGGCCATCAGCTCGCCGACCAACTGGTAAGGCGAGTCTTCGATCTGCGCCAGTTCCTCCAGGACGACCGAGCGCTCGCGTTCCAACTCAGCCGGATCGAGCCTGGGCCGGCAGACCATGTCGACAATCACATCAACGGCCGTCTGCCAGTCGGGTCCCGGCACCTTGGCGTAGTAGACCGTCATCTCGCGGTCGGTCGCCGCGTTGATGTAGCCGCCGACGCCTTCGATGGCGATCGAGAGGTCAGCCGCCGTGGGATGCATCGCCGATCCCTTGAACAGGCAGTGCTCGAGCAGATGCGAGACACCGGCCAGTTCGTCGGGCTCATACTGCGCTCCGGCGCCGACATAGAACGAAACCGCGGCCGACCGAGCCGACGCCATCGGCTCGGTGATCACCCGCAACCCGTTGTCCAATACGTCGATGCGCCGTGTCCCGGCCGCCGCGGCGGCCACTACTCCGCCCCCCACGTCGTGTCGCCCGAAGCGTCGTCGCGCACAATCGTGTGGGCCATGGCGCCTGCGACGAACTCGTCGATCGACGCGCCAATCGTCGTGTCGTCCCCGTGCCCGTTGAACGTCATGGTGTGCTCCGGCAGTCCATACAGCCTGGTCACGATCGAACGCACTTCCTGCGTCACCTGCGGCATGCCTCTCGTGTTGCCCGGACCGCCGGGGAACAGCGTGTCGCCGACAACGCAGTATGGGTCGTCGGCGTCGGCGATGAAGTAGGACACCGAGCCGGTCGTGTGGCCGGGCGTGTGCAGGACTTCGAGCTCGGTGCCGCCCAGCAGGACCGTCTCGCCGCCTTCGAGATGAATGTCGATGTCGAGATCCGTTTCCAGCCAGGGATGGTGCTCGTCGGCGACCGTGTCCGAGGTGTGCATGTAGAAGGGCACGTTCGGGCCCAGTCGTTCCCGCAACTCGTGGTAGGACTTGATGTGATCGGGGTGCGAGTGGGTGAACAGCACCATCTTCGGCGTCGCGCCCGATTCCTCGACGCCCGCCATGACCAGCTCGTGCTGCGCGACGGCGTCGATGATCGCTGCGTCGCCGCTGCCTTTGTCAACCAGCACAAACGCATTGTTCTCGAACGGCCCCCACGACATCTGCATCACCACGGTCCGCCAATACACTCGCAACAGTCGCGACTCCGCGTGCAGTTCCATGCTCACGTCGCACTCCAATCCAGCCCGGGCTATCCCGGTAGTGTCCGCAGTGTAGCCAGCGCACAGGGTTACCCATGACCAGTCAACCACCAATCGACGTTCTCCGCGATGTCTTGCCCTTCACAGCCGCCGCCGGCGATGACGGCGTGCTGCAGATCGGCGGCTGCGATGTTCGGGAACTCGCCGACGAGTTCGGCACTCCGCTCTACATCTACGACGAACATACGATCCGCCGCACCTGCCGCGACTATCTGCGCGACTTCCAGTCGCAGATGCCCGGATCACGCGCGCACTATGCCTCCAAGGCCTGGCTCAGCCCTGCCCTGGTGGAGATCCTGGTCGAAGAGGGCTTCGGTCTCGATGTGGTGTCTGCGGGCGAGTTGTACGTCGCGCTCGCCGGCGGCATGGACCCCGACCACATCGGCTTCCACGGCAACGGCAAGACCCCGGCGGAGCTGGCATATGCGCTCGAGTCCGGCGTGGGCCGGATCATCGTCGACAACGACGACGAGCTCGCCGTCCTCGACGAGATGACTCGCTCGCGGGCGACCGAGCAGCGCATCATGTTGCGCATCACGCCGGGCGTTGATGCTCAGACGCACGCCAAGACGACCACAGGCCTGCGCGACAGCAAATTCGGCTTCCCCTTGCCCTCGGGCCAGGCGGAGGCGGCGCTGGTTCGCGCGCTCGACGCTCCGTTTCTCGATGTCACCGGCTTCCACATCCACCTCGGATCGCCGCTATTCAACATCGAGCCCTACTCCGACGGTGTCGCCACCATCGGTGAGTTCGCAGCCGAGATGAAGGAACGTCACGGTTACGAGTGGCGTGAGTTCTCTCCGGGCGGCGGTATGGCGCTCACCTATACGGCTGACCGCGTTGCGCCCGAGGTCGACCGCTACGCGGTCCAGATCGCCGAGGCGATCCACACCGCTTGCGACACCCACGGACTGCCCATGCCAGATGTCCACATCGAACCTGGACGCTCGGTCGTGGGACGGGCCGGAATCGCCCTGTACTCGGTCGTCAGCCGCAAACATATCCCCGACACGCGGGATTATGTCACGGTCGACGGCGGCATGGCCGACAACATTCGTCCCGCGATGTACGACTCCAGGTACGAAGCGGCGGCGGCCGAGCAGATGCGCACCGTGCCCAGCCTGACCGCCACGGTCGCCGGCAAGTTCTGCGAATCGGGCGATGTGCTGGTCCGCGACGCGCAGCTTCCGTCGCTGCAGCTTGGCGAACTGATCGCCATCCCCGCCAGCGGCGCGTATCAGATCGCCATGGAGAGCAACTACAACCTGGCGCTGCGTCCCGCCGTCGTGATGGTGCAAGATGGGGATGCGCGACTCGTCCGCCGTCGGCAGACGCTCGAAGATCTGCTACAGCTTGAATTCTGATGACCACGACGCCATTACAGAGCAACTCACAGGGGAACTGGGGACCGCATACCGAGTCGCTGGCCGGACGGACGGTGGCCACGATGATCGCGTCGGGGCGGCTGCCGCACGCATTGCTGATTGCGGGACCGGTCGGAGTCGGCAAACGCGATCTCGCGATCCGCACGGCGCAGGCGCTGCTTTGCGAATCGCCGGAGTCCGCAGGTCCCTGCCGCGAGTGCCGGACCTGCCTGCGACTCCACGATCCCGGCCAACCATCGCTCGACCCGCAGCACACGGATGTGGAAGTCATCGGCCCCGGCGCGCTCTGCGCCGAGTCCGACCACGATCATCGCAACACGCGCACGATCGGCATCTGCGTGATCCGCCGGATCGAGCATGTCGCGACGCTGGCGCCGTTCGAGGCCGACCGACGCATCATCATCATCGATCCCGCCGACGCGCTCACGGCGGATGCGGCCGACGCATTTCTCAAGACGCTTGAGGAGCCGCCCGATCGCGTGCATTTCATCCTGCTCACGGCTCAGGAAGCGCAGCTCTCGGAGACCATCCGCTCACGCTGTCGCACGGTCACGCTGGCCCCGCTGCCGACATCGCAACTGGATGCCTGGTTGGAGGATTGGGCGAGCGATACCGGCGCATCGCTGCCCGAGAGCGCTGAGCAGCGAGCCGAACTGGCCCGACTCGCGCGCGGTCGCCCGGGCTGGCTCCAGGCCAACCTGCGCGAGGGCGACCCGATCACCCTGCGCAATGCGCAGATCGACGACGCCGTCCGCATCGCCAACGCCGATCGCGCCGAACGGCTCAACTGGTCCGACCAGCTTGTCGGACGATCGGTCACGCCTCAGGCCGTGGCCAACGTTGAACTCATCCTCGACGCCTGGACCGACTGGTGGCGCGACCTCTGGCTGTTCCTGGCCGACCAACACGACCATCTGACACATGCGTCGCAACACGAACGCATCGAACAACAGGCTTCACTGTACGATCAACAACACATCACACAGTTTCTGGAGCACATTCAACGCACTCGCGCACTGATCCAACAGGGCGTCAACGCCCGTCTTGCGCTTGATGTGCTGCTCCTCAACATTCCCGTCGCCAGGAACGCCACATGAACGAATCGACAGACGCAGCAGCGGCCGACGATCCGGCGCCATCGAGCGCAGCGGTCGCGGACGCCGCCGAAGACGAACCCCAGGAAACGCCGGAGCTGCAGGACGATTCGGAAGTCGTCATCGGTATCCGTATCCGCGAAGCCGCCCGCATCTACCACTTCTCCGCACCACGCGGACAGGTGTTCGTCGGCGATTATGTCGTGGTCGACCGCGCCCGCGGCGATCAGCTCGCTCGCGTCGTGACCGTTCCGGATGACGATGCTCCTCCAGGCCGAGTCTCCCGCGATGTCCGGCCCATCGTCCGCCTCGCCGACGCCGACGACCGCGCCCGCGCCGCTGAACAAGGTCAACGAGCCGACCGCATCCTCCAGGAAATGCGCTCAACGTCCGTTCGCGACGACCTCGGCCTCTATCCGGTCGCGGTCGAACTGAACCTGGACGGCGATCTCGGCACCGCCTGGTTTCAGGCTCCCGACCACGTTGACTTCCGCCCGCTGCTGGAGCGGATCGAGGAGGAATTCGACGTCAAGCTGAACATGCAGCAGGCCAATCAACGCGAGCGCGCCCGCCTCGTCGACGGCTATGACATCTGCGGTCTGCGGCTCTGCTGCTCAAGCTGGATGACCGAATTCCCGCATGTCGGCATTCGCGTCGCCAAGGACCAGGACCTGTCGCTCAACCCCGACAGCATCTCGGGCGTCTGTGGACGCCTGCTCTGCTGTCTGACGTTCGAGCACGAGGTCTACCGCGAGATGCGCGGCACGCTGCCGCGCGTCGGCAAGCGGGTCAGTACCCCTGCTGGAATGGGCAAGGTGATCAAGCTCAACGTGCTCCAGCAGAAGGTCACCATCGCACTTGACGACCATCGTCAACGTGTCGATGTCCCGGCCGACGAGATCGGTCTCGCCGTACGCACCGAGGACGCCCCTAACCAGGCTCTCGTCGAGGCCGAACGCGAACAGCGCGAGGCGGACCGGCGAGCCGCCGACCTGCGCCACGCGGCCGCACCGGCCGTTCGATCCGACGACGCGGAACCGTCCGACTCACCCTCGGAGCGGCCCAAGCGCCGCCGACGCCGACGCTCGCGCAAGCCCAAGGGAGACGCAGTCGCCGCAGCCCAGTCTGATGAGACTGCGCAGTCGGAAGCCGGCCGCGACGAACCGGCGGACGGGTCGCGCAAGCGCTCGTCGCGTCGCAAGCGACGGCGCAAGGCGCCGGTCATAGGTCAGGTGGAATCGTCGGAGGAGTCGGGAGACCGCGGCGACCATACGGATGGCGGCGCAACGGTTCAGCCGGCGGAAGGCGAGTCCCGGCGATCACGTCGTCGTCGGAGGCGATCACGTCGCCCGATCAATCGACCCGTCGATGGCGAGGGACCGGCTGCTGGCGGAGAATCAGCCGACTGATTGCCGATTCAGACGCCGAATTCGATGGACTCTTCCTCGTCAGTTGAGCCTTCACCGGCGAGCCGCGCGGTCAACGACGCGAGTTGTTCCTCGTCGTACCAGTGAATCACGATCCGACCGCCGCCTTTTGGTCCTTTGGACCCGGCGCGGACCTCGACACGCGTGCCCAGTGCCGACTCAAGCTGTTCGATCGCGTTGATCACCGCCGGCGACTCGACGCGTTGGGCCGGCTCAGGCTTCGATTGCGACAGCGCACGAACGGCTTCCTCTAGCTGTCGTACCGTCCATCCGCCATCTAACGCACGCTGAGCCAGGTCGGCGCGCTCCGTCTCGGGCGCTCCGAGCAGCGCGCGGCCGTGCCCTTCGCTGAGGTCGCCCGACGCCAGCATCGACTGAATCGCCGGCGACAACTGACGCAGCCGCAGCGAGTTCGCCACCGCCGTCCGGCTCTTGCCTACCTGCGCGGCGATCCGCTCCTGCGTCCAACCGACCTCGGCGAGCCGCTGGAACGCCGTCGCCATCTCGATAGGATTCAGGTCGCTGCGCTGCAGGTTCTCGACCAGGGCCAGCGTCAATCCCGACTCGTCCTCGTCTGACAGCTCCTGGACCACAATCGGGACCTGGGTCAGACCGGCCAGGCCGGCGGCGCGCCAGCGGCGCTCGCCGGCGATCAGCTCATAGCCGCCCGTGCCCTGCGCCCTAACCAACAACGGCTGGAGGATGCCGTGCTCGCGGATGCTCGCCGCCAGTTGCTCGAGCTCCTCTCGGTCGAACTCCTGCCTCGGCTGCGACGGATTACGCGAGATCGAGCCAATCGGCGCCTGCAACTGCTGGCTGCCCGATGTCGCCGCAGGCGCCGACGGAATCAGCGTGTCCAGTCCTCGCCCCAGCCGTTGCGACCGCTCCCCGCCGTCTGCGCTGATTCTTCGTTCGCGACCGCGTCCGGCCGCGGTGGCCGCTTGTCCGGCGTCCGATTCCGTCATGCGCTCACTCCGTCCGCCACCGCGTCCGGGTAGATGGTCGACGGAGGCAGTTCGTCCAGCCGGCGCAACAGTTCCTCGGCCAGCTCCCGGTACGCCTCGGCGCCCCTGGACGCCGGCGCGTAGTCGATGATCGGGCGCTGATGGCTGGGCGCTTCCGACAACCGGATCGAACGCGGAATGATCGTGTCAAAGGTAGAACTGACGTGCTTCTTGAGCTGTGCGGCCACATCCTGAGACAACCGCGTGCGACCGTCGTACATCGTCGCCACGACGCCGAGCAACTGCAGTCCAGGGTGCAAGTGCGTCTGAACCCGGCGAATCGTCTCCAGCAGCGCCGTCAGACCCTCCAGCGCGAGATACTCGCACTGCACCGGCGCGATGGCGCCGTCCGACGCGGCCAGCGCGTTCAGAGTCATTAGCCCCAGCGACGGTCCGCAATCGATCAGGACCAGGTCGTATGACGGGGCCACATCGGCCAGCATCGCCCGCAGCACGAACTCGCGCTCCGGACGGGTTGCGAGTTCCATCTCGGCCGCCACCAAGTCCATCGATGAGGGCGCGATGTCAAGACGCGGCCAAGCTGTCGAGACGATGCACTCGTTGAGGGGCGCTTCGCCGAGCAGTGCGTCGAATACTCTCAGGGTCGCGTGTTGCGAGCCGAGGGCGGATGTCGCGTTGGCTTGCGCGTCGGCATCGATCACCAGCGTGCGGCGACCGAGCTCAGCCGTGGCGGCGGCCAGATTGACGGTCGTCGTCGTCTTGCCGACGCCGCCTTTCTGGTTCGCGATCGCTACCACGCTCACGTCAGTGCGCCTCCGGCCGTCGTGTCCCGAGGATAATGGTCAACCCGTTACGTCGGGTAGCCCTGGTTACTCGTCACGGTACAGAATCCGCACACGACGGGACGAGCCCTCGCCGAACGACTCGGTCCGCAGATCGGGATCGTCCTGCAGCTGCAGGTGGACGATCCGCCGTTCCGCCGCGGGCATCACACCAAGGGTGACCGGCTCGCCGCCGTCGCGAACCTCGGATGCCGCCCGCTGCGCCATCTCTTCCAGCGCCGTCTCGCGACGCCGCCGATATCCGTCCACATCCACGGTCACCGGGTTGTTGCCGTCGAGCGCGCGGCTCACAATCACATTGACCACGTACTGCAATGCGGCCACATGCGCGCCATGGCGTCCGATCAGCAGTCCCAGGTCTTCCTCGCCCTCCGGATTAACGTCCAGCACCGCGACCGCATGACCAAGTCCGTCCATCGGCGTCTGAGGATCGCGAGCGGTCACTACGACATTGAAACCAAGTTTGCGGGCGATGTCGGTCAGCACCTCGACCGCGAACTCGCGAGGATTCTCGTTCGGCTCGTAGTCGGGATCCGCGAGCAATTCGAACGGCCCGATCGGTTCTCGCGCCGCCTGCCGATCTCGAGCCTCGCTGCGTCCTCGCGCGCGGCCACGGCTCGGTCCGCGCGGACGGCTTCGATCGCGGCGTCCCCCGCTCGCCGGAGCGGCCTGCCGAGGCCGCGACCGAGAGCGATGGTCGGGCTGGACCTCTTGCTGGCTTGTGCCGCCGTCATCTCCGGCTCGAACAGGGTTGGGCGACCGCGAGGAGGCGGCTCGCCTGCCGGGAGAACGCCGGCCAGGCGGCTGCGCTCGTTGTCCGGGTTCCAGCTCGGTCAGATCGGAGTAATCGTCGATCTTGGGCAGCGCCGGCGCATCGGGGGCGGCGCTCGACCGGCCTGCGCCTCCGCGAGGCGTCACGCGGACCAGCGACTGCGCGTGTCCGATACCGAAGATACCCGTCCGGCCCTCCTCAAGGACTTCCACGTCGACCTGCGCGCGGCTCAGTCCCAGCCGTCGCAACGCCGCCTGGACCGCGTCGTCTACTGTTCGTCCCGATTGTTCAATCGGATTCCGATTCGCCATTGCCGTTTCTCCAACTCAGCATCGTGTCGGGCGGTGGCGGGTCATCGATATCCGTGCCGCCGAGCCCGGATCATCCAATCGTTGGTTAGCGCGATCTGCTGGCGCGCCGTCTTCGTTGCCGCCTGCGCCGCGCGGCGCTCGTGTTCTTCCGAGCCGGTCGCTTCGGTTCCGGTTCGTCCTCTTCGACCACTTCCGCCGTCGCCTCGACGCTGGCCGTTGCGCCATTCGCCGCAACTGCGGCTGCGGGCGCCGGCAGCGGATCGGACGACAGCAACCACTTCCACGACCAACGCAGACCCTGTCGGTAGAAGTAGTAGTACCAGGACGTGAGGATGGTGAAGATCGAGGTCACCAGCCAGTAGAGACCGAGGCCGGCCGGCACCTGCAACGTGAAGAAGCCGAACATGAACGGCATCATCCAGAGCATCGTACGGTTCATCGACTCCGAGCGTTCGTCGCGCGGGCCCATGCGGGCGGTCGATACCTTCTGCTGGATGTACGCCGTCACGCCGACCATGATCGCGAGCGGCAACGATTGCTCCAGCGACGACGATCCCAGGTCCCAGAAGAGGAAATCGCGGTTGATCGGAATCGCCGACGTGATGTATGACCAGTCGTAGAGATCGCTGGACAGCCGCAGCAACTGCTCGGGGGTGTCGCCCAGCGTCCGCCGCAGGACCTGGTAGAGCGCGATCCAGATCGGCATCTGCACCAGGAGCGGCCAGAGGCAACCGAGCGGATTGAAGCCCGCCTCGCGGTAGACCTTCATCAACTCTTCCTGGCGCCGCTTGGGATCTTTGTACTTCTTCTGGATCTCCTGCATGCGCGGCTGCATCTCCTGCATCGAGCGCGTCGCTCGCAGTTGCCGCAGCGTCAGGGGATAGGTGATCACGCGCACGATCAGCGTGAAGAGGATGATCGCGACCCCGTAGTTGTCGCTCACGGCGTGAGCGATCACGATCAGCCCGTTCATGATCGGGCCGATCAGGATGTCATTCCAGATGAAGTCGAGGATTTCCATCGATCTGCGTATTCGTCCGTCCTCGGAAGGTTAGTTCGGCGGGTAGAGTCGGACCGCCTGGTTCGCGCCCAGCAGGACGGCGTAGAGCACGCCGTCCTCGTCGCTGACCAGGACGCGGTCGTCCTTGAGGATCGCGTTGGCCATCAGGTCTTTGGCCTTTTCCAGTCGGAACTGGCGCAGCAGCGACCCATCCGCCGCGTTGAGTTGGTGGATCATGCCGCCGCGCGCGACGATCACGAGGATGCCGCCGTCGCTGTCGGGGTCCTCGAACTCGACGAACAGCGGCTGCGCGCGGATGCGATCGTCTGCGGCGTACGGCTGCAACCAGCGCGTCTGACCGCTCAGCGCGTCCAGCGCGTAGACGTTGCCGCGCAGGTCGGTCATGTAGATCACACCCTCGTGAATCAGCGGCGTGCCCCAGATCCAGTGCGAGGCCTGGGCGGTCCAGACCTCCTGGCCCGTCGCTGCGTCGAGTCCGTAGAAGATGCGGTCCAGGCCGCCGACATAGACAATGCCATCGCTGGCCACGATTGAGCCGGCGATCCCCGCGTCGATCGCGATCTGCCAAGCCGGAGAGCCGGCCTCCTGGCCATCGGCCTGCAGCGCCGTCACTCGACCGTCCAGACCGGCCACGATGAGCAACTGTCCCCGATCGGTGTCGACCAGAACCGGACCGCTCCAGATTTGCAGCTCCGAATCGCCATCCCAGCTCCAGACCGACGAGCCGGGCTGCTCGATATCGACGGCGTGGACGCGATAGCCAGTGTCCGCCAGGTAAACAAGCGTGCCGTCGACCACGAGATCAGCGACGATGCGCGCGTCGGTAGCGAAGACGGCGCGAGCGGACTCGCCGTCGCGCTGCACGGCGTAGAGCACGCCGTCGGAGTAGCCGGAGAGCAACCACTCGTCCGTCTCCGGTACCCAGACCGGATCGGCGTAGAAGGCGACCGGGTCGATTTCGTATTCCAGACCCGGGAACCGACCGTCATCGTCGGGGAACTCCCAGGCGGCGGCGCCGAGATTGCCGTCCAACAACTGCACAGCTACCACGGTGTTGTCGCCGGTCGGGGCGATCAGGCGAGTCTCTGGCTCGAGCGGGTCCGGCGTCGGCGCAGCCCAGCCGTCGGGTTGGTCGGCCACATCGCACGCGGCGAGCAGCGGGATGGCGAGCAGCAGAACCGCGATCGCGGCCAGCGGACGCCGAAGCGCACGCAATCGACTCGATGAGAGATGTTTCACGTGAAACGCACCGACGACCATCCGTCCGGTTGCCTGAACTGCATCCCGCCATTGCGACCGCGAAGATCCGACCGTTCGGCGGATTGCGCTCGGCCGCTGGTCGCGGCCGATGGAGATCGCGGCCGCTTCAGACTGTTTCACGTGAAACACCCTGCTCGGCTACTGTCGATTCGCCGGTCCGCCGCTGTCCCCTGGCCGGGGGCGGATCGTATCCACCTGCATTCATCGGATTGCATCTCGCTAATCGCCACAGCCCCAACCCCACGCCAACGACCGCGCCTCGCATCCTGACCGCGTCAATCATGTACTGCGAACAAGACGGCTCGAACCGGCAATGCGAGCCCAGCGCCGCAAACAGCGGCGAGAGGACGGCCTGATAGCCGCGGAGCACCGCAATCACCACGCGATCCAACCCACGAACTAGCAGATCCGTCACGAATCGGCTGCTGCGCAACAGTCTCACCACTCACCTCGGCCATCGTGCTCATCGCGTCTGGCGGCTTGCCGCATCATCTTCCCCACCAATCGCGTCAGCGTCGCATCCAGCCGGCCGAAGTCCGCCTGCGCCGCGCCGTTTCTGGCCACGATCACGAGATCCAGTCCCTTGCAGTCCCCTTCGCGGTTGAGCCGGCCGGCCGATTCGCGCAAGCGCCGTCGGATTCTATTCCTGACGACTGCGCCGCCCAGCTTCGAGCTGATCGCGTAGCCGAACCGGCATGGATCGTCGACTGTTTCGTCGGCGCGCCGCCGCGCTCTCAGGGCCAGCGCGCCGCTTGATGCTCGCAGGCCGCTCTGGAAGACGGCATCGAAATCCGACTTGCGCCGCAATCGCTGATCGGCACGTTTCATGCTCGGTACATCTTGATCGCTCAGGACAATCGCTCACGCACTGGGCGAGCGGGCCTCATGGATTCCGTTGAGCACCGGGCGCGCTCAGACCACAGTCAGGCGGCGGCGGCCGCGCGCGCGACGGCGCTTGAGCACCGCTCGTCCTCCGCGACTCGACATTCGCTTCAGGAATCCATGCTCCCGCTTGCGTGGTATTCGTTTGGGTTGATACGTGCGTTTCGGCATCGTCTCCCTCAACACATCACAGGACACACCGGCCCGGTCATCGAAGAGTTCTAGGACAAGTAGTCAGCAGTATACGCCAGCGTCCGCTCGCCTCTCCGTTGTCTGCAATGCTCAGACCGCCGCTCCCACGCTTGGTGCGACGGCAAGCTGCTACTGCGAGGCTCTGGATATCGCCTTGTAGACCGCGAGCGTTTCCAGCACGTACCGCACATATGCTCTAGTCGAAGGAAAGTCCATCACCGCGAGAAACGCGTCGGGACCGGGCAGCAGCGCCTCGCCCTCCCACCGGGCCGCGTTGCCCGGTCCCGCGTTGTAGGCGGCCAGCGCCATGAGCGGATCGTCCGAGAAGCCCTCCAACTGTCGCGCCAGGTACCAGGCGCCGAACTGGATCGCCGACTTAGGCCGCGCCAGATCGCCATGCTGGTATGCGACGCCCAACCCGGCGGCGATGTCCGAGCCCGTCAGCGGGATCACCTGGGTCAAGCCAACCTCGCCGGCCAAGCCCTCGGCGTCGGCGTCGTACAGGCTTTCGCGACGGATCAGCGACCACAACAACAGCGGATCGATCGACTCGGAATCGGCATACCGCTCCATGACATCCGACCAGGGCTGTGGATACGCGAGCTCCAACAACTCCGTTGGCGCTTCAGTCCACTCCAGACCGAACACGTCCAGCACCCGCTCCGCCGCTCGGGCCGAAGCCGACGGCTCGCCCTGCGCCGACAGGAATCGCGACGCCTCCGCCAACGCCAACGGGTTCGACGCCAGTTCGTCAATCCAGTGCAACAGCATCCGATCGGCCGCGTCGTCGAACCCGCCCAATCTGAGATCGAGCGCCGCTCGCCACTCGACCGACGGCTCGAGGTCGATGACGGGTGGATCGACTTCCCCCGTGAGCCGGCTCAGCCAGTCGTCGAGTGAGATATCCAGGGCGGCGGGCGCCTCCTGATCCAGGAACTGCGCCGCGCGGAGGCCGAAGTAACCGCCCGGGGCGCTCTCGACCACTTTGGACGCGAGGTCCCTGGCCGCTTCCGCATCACCCGCTTCCTGGTGCATCAAGGCCGACCAATACAGAAACTCCAGCCGCGCCAGGTCGCCCCAGAAATCTGCGCCGCTATTGGCAATCTCGCGGAACCGCTGCGCCGCCTCCAACCACTGACCATTGGCCACCGCCCGCATCGCCCAGTTGCGCGCGGCCTCTTCCGCTCGAGCGTGCGCCGGATGCTCGGTAAACACCCGGCGCCAGTATTCCTCGGCGACACCCAGGTCTCCGTCCGCGACGGCGAAGTCCGCCAGGCGCATCATCGACTCCGCGGCCAGTGGGTCGGACGAGTCCCGGCCAATGACCGCGACATAACCCAGCGCAGCGCTCTCGCGGTCGACGTTGGCCTGGTGGATCGCGGCGATGTAAAACTCTCCCGCGACCTGCTCCGCGAGGTTGCTCGATCCGCCCAGCGCGTTCAGCATGGCCGTTCGCGCTTCGGCCCAGCGCTCTTCTCGAAACCGAATCAAGCCAATCGTGAGTTGGTCAACCTCTGCGCCGGAAGCCAACAACAAGGCAAGCGCTTCCGAGCTCTCCGCGAACTCGGAGTAGTCATCGACCAATGTGCTCCAGGTTTCCTGTGCACGCTCGATGTCGCCTCTGTCGCGCCACAGAGCCGCCATCCGACTCAATGCGGCCGCCTGATCGTCGCGCCAGGGCGACAGCCGGATCAGCTCGTCATAACGCTTCAGCGCGCGCTCAACCTCGCCTGCTATGTCAAGCTCCGTGGCCGCGAGGTGAATCGCACGAAGTTGATCCTGGAACGACAACGGGCCGCCTAACGAGCGTTCGGCCCATTCAATCGCCTCCGCGCCGCGGCCGGTGCGCTGCAGCGTCCGAGCGGTCTCCAGCGCGATCATCGCCCAGGCCGGGCTGTCCGAGTTGACGTAACTCGTCATCGCGGCGATAGCCGTATCGGTCTCGTCGAGCATCAGCGACGCCTGCGCTGCCAGCAGCAACCGGCGTCGTTCCGCGCCGGCGGGAAGCGAATCGCCCAGCTCCGACAGCGCACTACGCGCCGCCTCCGCGCGACCCAGTTTGAGCAACAGACGCGCTCGATCCAACCGCAAGGTGATGAGTTCGACGGCCGGCAACGAGTCGCCGCCGCGAATCGCCGATTCACGAACGCTGAGCGCCTGTTCCCAATATCCGTTGTGTTCCAGCGCCGCCGCTTCCGCGATCAACAACTGCACCGGATCCGCCGCAGCCCGAGTCCGTGTCACTGCAGGTTGCGCTTCTTCGGCATCATCGCCTGGCGGCTCGACGCTCTCGGGCCGCGCCGGCTCCGGCGCGGCAGGCTGTTGCTCGGCGACCTGTTCCGCTTCGTCGCCGCCGCAGGCGACCAGCGGCGCCGCCGCGCAACAGATCAGGAACAACCAGGCGAGTAAGCGATACCGGAGCAAACAGGCAGCCACAGCCACGACGGGTAGTATCACAACGATCCCGGGATCTCCCCTACCAGCGCCCACCGTCACTCTACCGCTATGGCACAGAATCCGGCACAGGTCGTCCCGGCAACGTCCGCAACGAGTTGGGCGGAGATCGACCTGTCAGCCATTCGACATAACGTCGACCTGATCGAGCGAACGGTCGCGCCCGCGACGGTTGCGGCGGTCGTCAAGGCAGATGGATACGGGCATGGAGCGGTGGCGGTTGCGCACGCCGCTCTCGACGCCGGCGCCACGCGGCTCTGCGTGTTCACGGTGCGCGAGGCGGCGCACCTGCGTCGCGCCGGAGTCGTTGCGCCCATCCTCTCCCTGGGACCGTTGCACGGCGACGACCTGAACGTCGCGGCACGTCTCGACATATCGGTCGTGATCGACACCCCGGCGACTGCGCAACGAGCCGCCGAAGCAGCCCGGGCGTTGGGCCGACGTATCGGCGTTCACATCAACCTCGACAGCGGCATGCAGCGCTACGGTCGGCCTCACCAGGAGGCGGTGGAGTTAGCCCGCGCGATTCGTGATCATCGCGAGCTGAAGCTTGAAGCCGTGTGTACACATTTCCCCGACGCGCCGAATCCCGATCCGACCGCCACGCTCATGGCGTTTGAACCATTCCAACAGACCGCCGATCAGATTGGCGCGCCGCTTCGTCACGCCGCCGCGTCGGCTGCCGCGCTTAGTCTTCCGCAGACGGGACTCAACTTTGTCCGCGCCGGCATCGCCCTGTACGGCATCGATCCTGCGCCCACAGTCGCCGCATCCGCTGCCGGAGACTTGCGTCCCGCGCTGTCTTGGCGCGCCTCGCTGCTCGCCATCCGCGACCTCCGGCCCGGCGACTCGGTCTCCTACGGTGGATTGTGGACCGCGGAGCGGGAATCGCGCATCGGCGTGATCGGCGCCGGATACGCCGACGGCCTGCGTCGGGCGCTGTCGCCCGGCGGCTTCGTCTTGGTCCGAGGTCAGCGGGCGCCATTCCGCGGAGCGATCTGCATGGATAGCGCCATGATCGACCTGACCGAGATTCCTGCAGCCTCGGTCGGAGACACGGTGACTATCATTGGCAACGACGGTGACGAGACGATCCTCGCATGGGACATCGCACGCCGACTCGACACCATTCCCTATGAGATCTTCACCAGCATCACCTCGCGCGTGCCGCGCATCGTGATCGACGAATCGGCTTGATTCGGCCGTGAGCTTGTCGGCAAGTGAATCGGTTCTTACGATCACGAGTGGAGATATGCCCATGACCTCTCGCACCAAGCGCATCGCGCGCGTCACTCTCGGATTCTTCGGCGCTGCCGTCGTACTGGCATTGCTGCTCAGCGACGCCGTCGGCGCCAGTGAGTACCTGATCCAGCAAGAACCGGAGAGCGGCGCGACGGTGGCGGAAGCCCCGCACCAGCTCTTGCTCACGTTCGATCGCGATCTCGCCCAGATCTCCGGGGCGCACCATGTCGAGGTCACGGATCACGAGGGCTATCGCGTCGACGACGGCTACGCAAACATCTCCAACTACAGCCTGCGCACTTTGGTCGTGCCGATTCATGCCGAGGGCGACGGCGATCTGGAAGTCTCCTACACCGTGCAACTGGTCGAAGGCGACCAAACCATCCCCGTCTCGTCCTCGTACAGCTTCACGATCGACCACGAGTATGTGCCGATTGAAGGTGAAGCGATCGACGCGCTGGCGACCGAGAAGTCCGGTCAGGCGCTGGTCCTCTGGACGATTGCCATCCTGCTCGGCATCGCGCTCGTCGGCGCGCTCGTCTACTTCCTGCGCATGGCGACCGGCAATTCGCGCAGTTCGCTCGAACCGACCAACCGCAGCGTCTTCCGCGACTGAGCGTTCTCCAGTTGCAATTGGCTTGCAATCAGCCCTCGTCGCCGTCGGCATCCTGGCTCTGACGCGTAGTCGGAATCAACGGCTGCACGTCGTCGTCGCGGCGAGGCTTGCGTTCCGGCAAGCTGATCACGCGCTCCTTGACCGCTGCGACATCGTCACTCGATGACCCCTCGGCCAGCAACAGCGCCGCCACGCCCGCGTCGCGCAACGCCTCAATGTCGCCAGCCGACACATCGGCCGGGCAAACGACGCCCAGAGGAGCGGATGTGAAGAGCGCGAGCCGTCGAATCTCGATCGATTCGGTGAGGCTCAGCGGATATTCCACATCCGGCGCGACGATTGCCGGGTGGAAACTGCCAAGCGCGCGCGCTTGGGTCTCGTCGAGCCGCTGATCGAGCAGGCGCACGACATAGTCCAGGTCCTCGTCAAGTACCGCGTCGGCGCGAGCGTTGTCAAGCGTGAACGCGACGAACGATGCGCCTTGCTCCTTCGCCTGCGCAACGCTGTCGCGAGTCAGGACAACCAATCTCGCGCCCCAGATCTCGGTGCTCGACGATTCCAGCGCGTCAACGTCGGATTCGCTCAACGCCACGCAGAAGTCGGCGCCCTCGACCGGCCCGATCGCGCCGACCAGCATTGAGGCTTGTTTCTCCTCGACGGCCGCGCCGAATCCCATGCGCCGTTGGCGACCCTTGCGCCGATCGCGAATCGCATCTGCAAGCTTGCCCATCGCGTTTCACCTCACTACTTGGCCGGAAATGACCCCATGTCGACTCGATTAGAATCCAGCTTAATTCAGGGTCGGCTTTGGCCAACCGGTCTGCCATCCGGCTGGCTGCAGGGGAGTGGCACATGGACGTAGGCGACTGGTTGGCGGCTCCGTTCGGCGCAGACGTGATCGAGTGGGCGCCGATTCCTTTGCGCATTGCGCTGGGCATCATCTTCATCGATGCCGGCCTGGGCAAGTTCCGGCGCGGTATCGGCGGATTCTCAGGCTGGCTTGAGTCACTCGGCGTGCCGTTCCCCAAGCTCGCGGGACCGGGAGTGGCGACGATCGAGCTGGGCGGCGGCATCCTGTTGCTGGCCGGACTGCTCGTGCCCTGGATCGCGATTCCGCTGGCGATCAACATGATGGTCGCCACCTACGTCAACAAGTTCAGGGAAGGTCTGCCCTTCCAGGGATCGTCCGACAAGCAGGGCTATGAACTGGATGTGCTGCTGGTCTTCGCCTGCATCGCGCTGATCCTCATGGGCGCAGGCCCGGCGTCGATCGACTCCATCATTTCCTAAACGCTGATCACCCACACAGCGTCATCCAGGGATACGCTGGCACGCGACGTGCGCGTCTTGGGGTGTGTCAAGGGATTCTGCTAGATGGAGCGTTGGTCGGCATTCGTCGCTGCGCATCCGTGGCGCGTGGTTGCCATGTGGGTGGCGCTGGTCGTTCTCGCCGGCGCGTTGATGAGCAGGTGCGGCGGGCAACTAACCGACTCCTTCACCGTCCCCGGCACCGAGTCCCAGGCCGCCTTCGATCTGCTGGCGGAACGGTTCCCGGCTCGATCCGGCTCGGAACTCGTCGCCGTCTTCCACACTCAGAATGGAACCGTCCGCGGCGATGAAGCGCAGACGGCCATGGCTGCGTTCGCCCGACATTCAATCACCGTCGACGAGGTCGCGTTGGTCGCCCTGCCCGAGCAGCGGCCCGGCAGTATCTCGCAAGACGGTCGCACCGGTCTGGTCAGAATCGCGTTCGACAAGCTGTCGAACAAGCTGTCCCACGACAACATCGCCAGAGTCATTGAGTACGGCGAGACCCTGCGCTCCGAGACCCTGCAGATCGACTTCACCGGCGAGCCGGTTCGAGAGTACGAAACAGAAGAACCGGGCACTGCCGAACTCGTCGGGCTCGCCGCAGCGCTGATCATCCTGATTATCGGTTTCGGTTCCATCTTCGCGGCCGGCATGCCGATCGTCTCCGCGCTGGTCGGGCTCGCCATCGGTACGGTCGCCGTGTTTGTTGCGGCTGCATCGCTCGACATCTCGACGGTCGCACCCCAGTTTGGCGCGATGCTGGGCATCGGCGTGGGCATCGATTACGCGCTCTTCGTCATCGCCCGCTTCCGCGAACAACTCGCCACCGGCGTCGATCCACGCGAGGCCGGTCGCGCGGCCGTGACCACGGCCGGTCGCGCCGTCGCCTTCGCCGGCTCCATTGTCGTGGTCGCCCTGCTGGGACTGTTCGCAATCGGCATTCCGCTGATTGCGAACCTCGGCCTGGCCGCGGCGCTCGTGGTGCTGCTCGAAATGCTGGTCGCCGTCTCGCTGCTGCCAGCGATGCTGGTGCTGATCGGCAGACGGATTGACAGGTTCTCCATTCCAGCTCTGCGCTACACCGCCGGCGGCGAACATGGCCGCTGGTATCGCTTCTCGCGACGCATCGAGCGTCGCTCCTGGCTTTACCTCGTGCTCGGGTCCGCCATACTGCTCGTGCTCACCGCCCCCGTCGTCACGATGGAGTTGGGCGTCTCGGACGACGGCAACCGTCCCGACACCTACACCTCGCGCCGCGCCTACGACCTGATCTCGAACTCATTTGGACCGGGCGTCAACGGCGCGCTGTTCGCGGTGGTCGACAACCCCAACCAACGACTCTCGCAAGGCGATCTTGATTCCGTGAGTCGGGCCCTCGCCGCGACGGACGGCGTCGCAGCCGTCCTGCCGCCCAACGCAACCCAGAGCGGCGAGACCGCGCTGATTTATCTGTATCCGACGACGGCACCGCAGGAAGCCGAGTCGAGAGAACTCGTCAATCGGCTCCGCGAAGTCGCCGTCCCGGCCGCACTGGACAGCGTGTCGCCGCGCACGACCATCTACATCGCCGGCACGACCGCCGCCTTCGAGGATGTCACCGCCAAACTGATCTCGCGCTTGCCCTACTTCTTCGTGATCGTGATCGGCGTGTCAATCCTGCTCCTGATGATGGCCTTCCGCTCGATTCTGGTCCCGCTCAAGGCCGCCGTGCTCAACATGCTCGCGATCGGCTCGGCGCTGGGATTCATCGTCGCGATCTTCCAGTGGGGTTGGGGCCTTGAGCTGATCGGGCTCGATCGCACGGGTCCCATCGAGTCCTTCATCCCCATG
>DAOUKQ010000006.1:0-4485 GCA_034421135.1 Dehalococcoidia bacterium | reverse complement strand
CTACGAGTGGCACGAAGGCTCGCGCCGTTGGCACGCGTTCTTCCCGGCGCTGGAGGCAGTGCCAGGTCTGAGCGGAGTCAACACGCTGCGTGCACTGAGGACCGGGCACACTTGCCGGATCCGGGCCGACCAGCCGCTCGTCTGGAGAATCTCCAAGCGCGACCCGTAACCCGGTCCTTCGGCGCCCAGAACTACCGGCTGCTTATGTGACTAGCTTGAACCGTATTGATTGACCGATCTTCACGGGTTCACACTGACAGGACAGGCAGTGAATCGGCACGGCCGTCGAGAGGGCGAGAGATGTTTGCTGTGACAGGAATCCGCGCTGCGGCCGCTGCCGCTGCGATCGCGGCGGCGCTGCTCGTGCTGGGGATGGCAGCCTCCGAACAGGAACCACCCTTCCGCTACTACGGAAACGGTGGAGGCGTCGAGCCCGGCGACGTGATCTCAGCGACCGATCAGTTCGGTCGCAGCCTTGGGTCGGTAGAGGCGGACGCGGTCGGCACGTGGTACCTGGATGTCGACCGGGACAACATGGAGAACGTGACGTTCACGTTGAACGGCGAGCCGACCGATGCGACTATCAGGTACACGGGCACTGACCAGGCGAAGGTCACGCTGACCGTCATCGCGGTTGAGGAAGATCCGACGATGCACGACTCGTTGATAGAAGAAGATGAGGCGCTCGAGGCGGGCGAGATGGTGGACGAAGTGGAGACACTTGACGAGGTCGAGACGCTTGACGAAGAGCCTGAGTTGACGTTCCCCAATGCCGGCACGGGCGGCCTGGGCGATGCGGGCGTCTCCACGGCGGCGCTGCTCGGCGCGTTGGCGACGATGTTGTTCGCCGTCGCGCTGGGCGGTCTGGCAATCCGCCGCCACACGGGCGTCGCCAAGAGCGTCAACAGCCGCTGACGCTCAATCGGCTTCCACGCGATCTCCCATCCCGGGCCGGGCTGCATCGGGACGTGACCGCCTTGGCCGTTCGCCCCGGCAGGGAGAGAGCGTCGCGCGGCGACATCCGCCTGCGCGCGCTGACCTCCGGTTCCGGTCCTGGCGACACCTGGTCTGCACGATGATTTACATATACAGCGGATGTATATGTATGTAATGGTGTGTGACACTGATTCCGTTGGACAGGCTGGACACGCGAGGGAGACCGACCCTCGCTTCGGCCGATGGTGAAGGGCGGAGAGAGATGCACGACCAGGGCAGCCGGCCGTGATCCGCTCACAGCGTTCCCGCCCGCGGAGCGGGCGGGCGCTCCAACAGCCCCCCGCAATACGCTCGTTCTCGGGTAGCCGTTCGTCTCCTGCTGGTCGGCCTGCTGCCGGCGCTGATGCTTGCATTTGCGCTCACCCCGAGCGCCTCTGATGCCCAGACCCAGGAGGTCGAGGTCTGGTCGGCAACGCTGACCCCGTGGCAAGCAGAGCGACCTTGCGACAATACGCAGGCGGGCGGCTTCTATAACAATCCAGGCGCGGCATGCTTCAACCGGCTCAGAAACGCCGAGAACGAGCAGACGTGAAGTTTCATCGACGGCCTCTACTTTCAAAACATCGCAATGAACTTCGGCACATTTGGTATCGCTTGGGAGCGCGACGAGCTTGTCGACGATGACAACAATCTCGATCCGGGCGTGTACCAGAGGTTGGTGCTCTATGTCGGGAGCACCAGGCTCCCATTCGACGACCCAAGAAACGCCAGCGACAGAACGAATGGCGCCAGTTGGTCGAACTCCGGCGTGACGTTCACTCCGGACGTCCCTGTGGAGCTGAGAGTGACTCAGTTGCCGTTGAGCGCTGTGTCGCTGTCCGCGGACGCGTCGCTGAGCTCGTTGGGTGTGCTGAAAGGGGACTTGCACGGGAATCCGGTGCCGTTGCGGCCGTCGGTGTTCAGTCCGTTCATTACGAGGTACGCGGCGCTGGTGGACGCTGGCACCTCCCACGTGTCGGTGCAGCCCATCTTCTGCGGCGCCGAGTGCAGCACGACCGCCGTGCTGAGCGAGAGCCGGTTCAATGTCAACCGTGCCGTCTACAGCTACGCGGACACGACGGGGTACCGCGTGAGGGAGATGTCGGTGGAGCGGGTGAATCAGATCGGCCGCGACCGCCAGTTCCGGGTGGTGCTGACGGTGGCGTCCGACTGGACGGTGGATCTGCAGAACATGGTTCTGGTCGTCGACCACAACGGCCAGCAGTACCGGCTGCCGTTCCGCATTGCCAAGCGCTCGGGGCATGGGCGCACGTTCACGTGGCTGGAGTGGACCGAGTCGTCGGCGCTGGTGTGGGGGCGGGGTTCCACGCCCGAGCTGCGCATCGAGGCGAACGCGACCGGCCTGGACACGGTGCGCGTCTACTACGACGGGACGCACGTCGTCTTCGACCGGGCCACGAATCGCCCCCAGCCCAAGCCCGTGGAAGGCTTCCGACGCTGGGACATCGCGCGGGCCAAGCCCTATGACTCGTCCTTTGTCTCGGGCTGGGACGGCGACCGGGCCTACATCGCCGTGATCCCGGGCGAGTTCGTCGCCCTCAACGCCGCCCAGGGCAAGCTGACCACGACCCAGGCCAAGCTGAGGCTGTCAGGGACCGCGCCGGGCAGCCACGTCGAGTACGCCAAGACCTCGTTCGGCCGGCCCCTGCCGTCGAGCGGCTGGACCGCGCTGGATTCCGGCGGGTTCACCGAAGCCATCGAACTGGATGCCGCGTCGAAGAACACCTACGTGTGGGTCAAGGTCACCAACGGCAACCAGGTCGCCACCCACCTGGTGATCATCGACCCGCCGCCGCGCACCTACAAAGTGAACCCCGAGCTGCGGGTGACCGAGGGCGAGGAAGCCACCGTCACCGTCAGCCTGGCCAGCCCCGCGCCGCAGCCCGAACCGGAGCCTGAGCCGCGGCAAGAGCAACAACAGCAATCGGGCTCGGCGTCCGATTCCGATCTGCCTGCCATCGTCCAGCAGTACGACAAAGACGGCAGCGGCAAGATCGAGTCGGGCGAGTGGGCCTTGGCCATCGCCGACTACTCGGCGCAGAAGCTGACCACCCCGCAAATCCAGGTGATCGCGAGGCACCGCGGCTAGCGCGGCGAGTCAGCGCGACCGGGTCGGTCGGCGAGAAGGGCTTGGCGATGTAATCGTCGGCGCTGAGTTCGAGCGCGTTGGCGGCGCGCTGGGAAGATTCCCGGCACTTGGATTCAGTTCACTCCGGTGGGGACATCCCGGGGTAGTCAATGGCTCGCACTGCACGCTGGACTGCATCGGAGAGCCTGCGGGCATCCTGCGCATCCAGCGTCGCCACAACCCGATCAACCTCCGATTGCCCCGGAGCTTCTCGATGTTCGGGCACGGCGACCACCACTGTGCCGTCGTCGCCGTTGCGGTAGATACGAATCGATCGGAGCCTGAGCAGCAGTTCCATCTGTCACCTCAAGGGGTACCACGAGCGCCGCTTCTCGGGCGGTTCGCCTAGCAGCGCAGCGGTTTCAGTGCTGTTGGATTCGATTCTGTTCAATTGGCCGTAGTCCGCTCTGCGCTCAATTCGTCGCCTCGGAGTCATCTCGGCAGCGGGTGCGGTGCCACCACGCCGACGTTCTCACGCGGTTTACTGTTGCCGCGCAGTTCGGCGCTCAGCCTCGTCTCTCCATGATGCGCCGAGCGCGGACGATCCTCTAACAGGCTGCTGATCTCGCGTTGCGGCTGCTGCGGCCCGTAGGACCGATGCAGGGAGTATCCCACACTTCCCGAAGAAGAGGCATGTGGAGCTATGCAATATGTCGTGTAGATGTCGTGTGTAACCGCCGCTGTTGACCCGGTCTCGCGCCATCAACAGTCATCGGCTTCGCCCCCGCCTCGGGTCCAGCCCTGGCCTATCGCCGACGTCTGTCGAGGTTAGACCTGGGTACGGGCCATTCGCGGGCGGCGCTGCGGAAATCGATTCGGCCAGCGTGACGGCAGAGTTTGGTCCGGGACGACTTCCTCTAGGAGGCGTCCGACACCTGCTCCAACAACGTCCGAGCGAGCGCTCGCGCCTCGGTCATGCTTTCGACGATCTGCTCGGCGGGGATCGCGTCGAGTGCGCCGAGCGAGCGCAGCGCGGACTCGACCGGGTCGCTCAGGCCGGCGATCACGCAAGGCGTTTCATTCTCCGCGGCTGTCTCGAAGAGCTGCTCGATCACCATGACCGCGCTGTCGTCGAGACTGGCCGTCTGGGAGAAGTCGAAGATCACCACCTCGTGCTGCTCGATGTCGGCGCTGACGACCCGCACCAGGGCGTTCGCCGACGCGACCGTGAACCGGCCGCGCAATGCGACCGCGCCGATCCGGGCCAGGTAGGGATCGTCGGGATCGCCTTCCAGGAGCGGCACCGAGATCACGCGGTCCAGCTCCAGCCGCTCCGAACGCACGGCGTTGGCCATGCCGGCGACGATCAGGCCGATGCCGACCGCCACCATCAGATCGACGAACAGGGTCAGCAGCAGGGT
>DAOUKQ010000005.1:0-70915 GCA_034421135.1 Dehalococcoidia bacterium | reverse complement strand
CCCGACCGCAAGCGACCGATTCCGACCTATCCAAAGCGAATCGGCGTCGTTACGTCGCCGAGCGGAGCCGTCTGGCACGACATCCAGCAGGTGATCACGAGGCGCTGGCCGCTCACGTCGCTGCTGCTGTCGCCCTGCCTGACCCAGGGAGCAGGCGCAGCCGAGTCGATCGCCGAAGCCATCCAGCAGCTCAACTTGCAGGCTGTCGACGAACCCGACGTGATCATTGTCGCCCGAGGCGGCGGATCGCCCGAGGATCTCTGGGCCTACAACGAGGAACCGGTCGCGCGAGCGATTTTCGCCAGCGACATCCCGATCATCTCGGCCGTCGGTCACGAGACCGATGTAACGATCTCCGACCACGTCGCGGATCGGCGAGCGCCGACGCCGTCAGCCGCCGCCGAAATCGCGGTCCCCGACCGAGCGGAGGAAGCTGCGCGCGTCGCCGGGTTGCGACAGTCGGCCGACCTCTCGATCGATGGGCGCATCGCTCAGCACTCGCAACTGATCGCCATGCACCGCGAACGGCTGGAGCGCAGCGCGCCTCATCCGCCGACGATGCGGATCGAAATCAACCGGCGCAGGCAGGACCTCGACCGGGCGATGGACCGCCGCCTCGCGCTCATGGTCGCTTCGCGACGCGAGAGAGCCTCGCGGCTGGCGGCGCTGAATCCTCGAGGCACGCTGGCGCGCGGCTACGCCATCGTCTCCAATGCGGCCGGCCGCGTCGTCACGACGGCCGCATCGTTGGGCCAAGGCGAGACAATCAGCGTGCAGTTCGCCGACGGAGTGGTCCAGGCGACCACCGCGTCGGACGCAGCGCAGGAGGAGGAGTGAGCGCATGGCGGACATGACCGACCAGACCTACGAAGCGATCGTTGAGGCGCTGGAGTCCGTATTGGCCCAGCTTGAGGACGGCGGGATGCCGCTCGACCAGGCGGTCGACGCCTACGAGCGCGGCGTCCGGCTGAGCGACGAGGCTCAGCGCCGGCTCGCCGAGGCCGAGCTTCGTATCGAGACCCTGCGCAGCGAATCATGACGCTGCGGATCTGCTGGTTCGCCACGGCTCGCGGTACCAGCTCGCGCGGGCTGCTCAACGCGGCCCTGGGCGCGATCGCCGAGGATCGCCTCGACGCCGAGATCGTCTGCGTCGTCTGCAATCGCGAGCGCGGACACTCGGCCAACACGGACGCGTTCCTTGACGATGTCGAACGGGCCGGCATCCCGCTGATCGCGCGAAGTTCCGGCGAGTGGCGCAAGGCGGTCGGCGGAGCCATCTCGGACCCAGCGAGCGGCCTGGAACCGTGGCGGCGCGAGTACGACGCGTATCTCTACAAACGCATCGCCGCACACCGTCCCGACATTGCCGTGATGGCCGGTTACATGATGATCGTCACCGAGGTCCTCTGCGACCGGCTCGCGTGCCTCAACCTGCATCCGGCGCTGCCCGACGGACCGATCGGCACCTGGCAGCAGGTGATCCGCCAACTGATCGCGGCGCGCGCGGATCGGTCGGGCATGGTGCTGCAACGGGTTACGACCGAGCTGGATCGCGGGCCGACCGCGACCTGGGCCCAGTACACGATTCGCGGTCCGCAGTTCGATGCGTTGTGGGAGCAGTACGGCGACAACTCGGCGGAGGAGACGCCGCTCTTTCAGGCGATCCGCGAGGCGGGCGTCAGCCGCGAGCCGATCTTCGTGATCGAGTCGCTGCGCGCCATTGCGGGCGGGATTGCCTCGATTCCCGGTCCCGATTCCATCTCATCGGGAGCGGAGATCACGCAGCTTGTGGAGGCAGAGTTTGGGAATCGGCAGGCGTAGGATGTTCCGTTATGTCAAATGTGGACAGTGTGCACGAACTGTATACCTGCGTAGGCCATTAACTCTATGATCGCGGCATGGACGATCACGATGTCCCCGTGCTGACGCCGACCATCGTTGAACCGAGGCCAACCGCGCTGCTGCCGGCCATTCGCGAGGATCTGCAGCCGTTCATCCCCGCCATCCGCAGCGTCGCCGGCATCCTCGCTGCGGCGGCGGTCGCCGAATTCACCGCTCGGTATGCTGCACCAGCGTTGATTGATTCCGCGCGGCAGATCATCGCCCCGGCGCCGCAGCACAAGCAAACGATCCTCGTTGAAGAGCAGACGACGGTTCGCCGTCGAGTCACTGTCCTCTCCTAACCTCCTCCTCTCGCTCACCATCGGCCTCCTACTGTTCTCACTCGGGTACGAGCATCGTTCTGCATCCGCTACGGAATTCCCCAGATTGCCCCGACTGATCATCAGCGAAGTGCATCCCATCGCGGTTCCCGACGGCACGCCGGCCGAAGCTCATGAGTGGGTCGAGATTCTCAATCTGGGACCATATCGCGTCAGCTTGGACGGCTGGAGCATTGAAGATGCGCAGGCGATCGCCAGATTGCCCGGTTACGTCATAGAACCCGGAGGCGTAGTCCTGATCACCGGCAGCTCGGCCGAGATGCACGTGCCTCCAGGCGGAACGCTGATCGTTCTCGATACGCCCGCGATCGGCAGCGGGCTGCGCAATAGCGGCGACCGCGTCGCGCTGATCGATCCGCGCGGCATCCGCTACGACGCCGTGAGTTGGGGCGACGTGCGAACTCCCTCCTACATGGATCCGCCCAACCCGCGCCAATCGATCGTCAGGACGATGCGCGGCTACCAGCGCGTCGCTGACACGCTCACGCCCTGGACCGTCGACGAAGCCGCGTCCGCATTTCCGGAGCGGTACCGGCACGACCCGCCCGACACCCGTCTGCAATTCGTCTCGGCGCTGATCGACCCGATCGACGATCAGTCCGAGTCGGTCACGATACGCAACGTCTCACCGGAGCCGGTGCGTACCATCAACTGGACGCTCACCGCCGGCGCGTCGTTGGTCAGGCTCCGATCCGTGCGCATTCAACCAGGCGAATCGTTCACGATTACCGGCCCCAAGGGTCAGATTGGCGCCGGGATCTCACGCAGCGGCGGACATCTCGTGCTGCGCGACCAACACGGCAACTGGCTCGCGACCGCGAGTTGGGGCGCCGACCGGACATTCCACCGATTGCCGTCGCCGCTTGCCGGTCGGGAACTGCGATTCGATCCGCTCGCCCGGATACACCCCAAGCCCCCCACGCACCCTCCGCCGAGCGCAACCGTCCGCGCGCACGTCGGTAACGGCAGTCACGGGAGTGTCTCCTTACTGGCTGAGCCGATTGCCTACGATCGGGAGCGAGAGCGGGCCGATTCAACCGGTTCACAGGACACTCAGGACGCTGAGGAATCCGTCGTCTGGATCAGCGAAGTCCTGCCCAACGCCGGACAGGGCCGCAACGATGCCCAACACGAGTGGTTCGAGCTCACCAACGCAGGTGATCGACCGATCGATCTGACCGGCTGGACGATTGCCGACAACACATCCTCCGACCCGTTGGATGGACTCGTGATCGAAGCGGGGCAGTCGGCGGTCATCGGCGTCGCCACCGCGACCACCGAGGTCGCAGGCGAATCCCTGGTTCCCCTGATCGCCGACGGCCGGATCGGCAATGGTCTGGCCAACTCGGGAGATCAACTGCGCCTGATCAATCCCGCAGGACTGGTCGTCAGTGCAATCAGTTGGGGCGACGACAGGACCTACGACGCCGTTGCCGCGCCCGACGCCGGCCAATCGATGCAGCGCAACTCGCCCACCGCCGCCGCGACCATCGCGGATCCCGCTCCAGGCGAAATCGCAGCGAACGTCGAGCCACAGCAGCAGACGCAGGCCGACGCCATCGACGCTCCGGCGGCAACCGAATCCGCGACTCCGGACGAGGAAGCGGAGGAGCAGTCGTCGGCTGAGACCATCACCCCGCCACAGGTCCTCAGGATGACGGAGATTCTTCCCGCGCCGCTGTCCGGTCAGCCGGAATGGGTTGAACTATTCAATCCGGGCGACGCCCCCATCGACCTCGACGGCTGGAGCATCGGCGACCTCTCCCGACGCACCGAACTGTCCGGCGTCATTCCGGCGCGCGGACGCCTGGTCGTCAGTTCATCGCCGCTGGACAGCGACGCTCGTGCGTTGGTCGTGGACCGGATCGGCAATGGTCTCAACAACGACGCCGATACGATCGCCCTCTTCGACGCGGATGATCGCGAAGTGGACCGGATCGAGTACGGAAGCGACGAGCTTCCCGCACCGGGCGCCGGGCTTTCGCTCGCCCTCGATCCCGCCCGCTGGGTCGTGACGGCGCAGCCGTCGCCCGGGACTGATCGCGTGGTCCCGCTGATCGAAGATGCGTATCGCGCAGCCGCGATCAGGCAGCCAATCTCGGACGAAGGCAGGCTGCCGGTCGTTGCGGCGCAGCCGGAGGGCGGCGTCAATGCCTGGATGATCGTCAGTTTCGCCCTGATCGGCATCATCCTCACGCTTTCAGTGCGACGCTGGCAGCCTCCGCAGCAGGAGGAAGACTCGCCACCCGAGCCCGCTGAGTTCACTGGTCCGCCGTCCACCGAGTTACCCTCCGCCGAGCTGGAAATCAACGACGATGCCGAGGATCACCGACGATGATCGACTCCGACCGCATCCGCATTTCAGTGGCCATCGCTCGCAGCGGCGTCGCCTCGCGGCGTGGAGCGGAAGCGCTCGTGCGAGCGCGCCGCGTGGCGGTTGATGGGGCGATCACGACCGACCTGTCCCAGCGGGTCGATCCGCAAGAGCAACAAATCACCCTCGACGGCAAGCCGTTGCCGGCAAGCGAGCCGCTTCGTTACTACGCCTTGAACAAACCCAGCGGCGTGCTCTCAACCGCTCGCGACGACCGAGGCCGGGACACCGTGATCGACCTGCTACCAGCCAACGCACCGCGATGCGTACCGGTCGGGCGCCTCGATCTCGACAGCGAAGGGTTGATCCTGCTGACCAACGACGGACCGCTGGTCACCGGCTTGCTGCATCCGTCGAGCGAGGTCCAGCGCGTGTACCTGGCCGAAGTGATTGGATCCCCGACCGACGCGCAACTGGACCGGATCAACGAGGGGCTGGTCGACGACGGCGATCGGCTCCAGGCGAAACCGGCGCGATCCCGCAGGCCCGGTCGACGTCTGGACAACCGGGCCCGCACATCGTGGCTCACGCTCACGCTGCACACCGGACGCAAGCGCGAGGTCCGTCGTTTGTGCGAGGCGATTGGACATCCGGTCGTGGCACTTCAGCGGGTCCGCTTCGGACCGCTCCTGCTGCGGGACCTGCCGGTTGGCAAGTCGCGACCATTGAGCCGGCGAGAAATTCGTCTGCTGCGCCGCGCCGCAGGACTCGACGGCGACGCCTCCGATACCGAGTCATAAGCGTCGCGCCATTACCATGTGGCCATGACCAAGACTCCCGTGCCCGACTGCGAACGACCTGACTGCGAGGGTCTGGTGGTCGCCATCGATGGTCCGGTCGCCTCAGGCAAGACCGCGGTTGGCCGCGCCCTGGCCAGGCGATTGGGGTGGCGGCTCTTCGACACGGGCATCATGTATCGCGCTGCGACCTGGCTGGCCGAGCGCAACGGTACCTATCTCGACGACGGAGAATCGGTGGCTGAGCTGATTCGGAATTCCGATTTCAACCTGTCGCCTTCACGGAAAACGGACTCGATCGAACTCGATGTCGTGGTCAACGGCGACAATGCGACGCCGTATCTCCGCGAACCTGCCGTCGAGTCGGGAGTCCCAACCGTGGCCGCGATCGCCGAGGTACGCGCGCTCATGGTTGAGATTCAGCAGGCCCAGGCAGCGCGAGGCTGCATGATCGTCGTAGGTCGGGACATCGGCACGGTGGTCTTGCCGCAGGCGCCGGTGAAGATATTCCTGGACGCGAGCGAAGAAGTGCGTGCCCGACGGCGAGCCGCCGAGCATGGAGGAACGTCGGACGAACAGTCGGTGCTGGCCGCGACGCAGCGTCGCGATCGACGCGATCGGAGCCGAGCGACCTCGCCTCTGGTTACCGCCGACGATGCAATCGTGCTCGATACGTCCAACCTGACCCTTGAAGAGTCCATCGACCGAGCGGAACGGATTGTTCGCGAACGCATCCCCGAGCTCGGCGCGATGGACGGATCCTCCACACCGGCGCGAGGTTGAACCATGCGACGACGCATGTACCGCTGGACCACCAGGCAGCTCACCCGATTGCTGTTCGGCGAGTACAAGGCCCTGTCCGATATCGGCATGACCGGAATGCCCAACGCCTCGCGCGTCTGGTTCCTGGTCGCCGGATTCTTCGCCCGCTTCGCCTTTCTTCGCATCGTGCGGTGCGATTGGGTCCATTTCGACCGCATTCCCAACGGAGCAGTGATCATCGCCTCCAACCACGTCTCCTCCGCCGATCCGGCGATGATGGCCTCGGCGATCTACCCGCGCTCGCCGAGATACATGGCCAAGGTCGAGCTGTTCCAGAAAGAGCCGATCATCGGGTATCTGTTCGCGTTGTCGGGCGCGTTTCCGGTCCGGCGAGGCGCCGGCGACCGGCTCGCGATCCGCGAGGCGGAACGGCTGCTCAAGGAGGGCGCGGCGCTGGGCATGTTCCCGGAAGGGCACCGCTCGGACACCGGAGCGATGATGCGCGCGCATCCCGGCACGGCGCTGCTTGCGCTGCGGTCGCAGGCGCCGGTGGTCGCGGTCGGCATTACCGGATCCGAGCGGATGCGGGGCGGTTGGCGCGCGCTGTTTGCGCGCACCCAGGTCCGCATGACCGCATCGCACCCCTTTGTCGTCAAACCACGCGGCGAGCGCATCAACCGGGAAGACATCGACCGCGCCCATACGACAATCATGCGCGCCATTGCCGAACAGCTACCCCCCGCGTATCGTGGCGTATATGCGCATTTGGTTGACGACGACGTCAACCAGATGGATGCACCAAGTCAGACCGCGTCGGAGTCGCCAGAGTCCCAACAGCCAGGAGCAGCAGCATGAAGATTCACCGAGCCAGTGACATGGGCTTCTGCTTCGGCGTCCGTCGCGCGGTTGACATGATGAAGGAGGCAGCCGCCAACGGCACCAGGGTGACCACGCTTGGCCAGGTCGTTCACAATCCTCAGGTGGTGGCCCAATTGGAAGACACGGGCATTACGGTCAAGGAGGATCGCTCCGCCGACGGCGTGCAGACCGACACGGTCGCGATCACCGCACACGGCGTTGGCGAGACGGTCGTTCGCGACATCGAAGCGCGCGGACTCAAGGTAATCGACACGACTTGCCAGTTTGTCTCCCGCTCACAACGAGCGGCCCGCAACCTCGCCGAGCGAGGATTCACGGTGATCATCTTCGGCGACCCGACGCACCCTGAGGTCAAAGGCGTGCTCGGCTGGTGCCGCGGTCGCGGCATCGTGATCAAGAACGAGTCGCTCGAAGAGTTGCCCGACTATCTGCCGGCGAAAATCGGCGTGATCTCGCAAACCACCCACACGCCCGAGCGGTTCGCCGTCTTCGTCGCCAACCTGATGCGCGCGCGAATCGATCAGATCACCGAGATCCGCGTCGTCAACGTGCTCTGCAACGCGACCACGTCGCAGCAGGCGGCGACGCGGGACCTGACCGAGGACGTCGATCTGATGGTTGTGGTCGGCGGTCACAACTCGGCCAACACCCGACATCTCGCCGAGCTCTCGAAGGCCAACGGCATCGAGACCTACCACGTCGAGACGGCGGACGAACTCGAACCCCAGTGGTTTGAAGGACACCAAGATGTCGGCGTCACCGCCGGCGCATCGACTCCCGATTTCTCCATCGACGCCGTGGTCGCCCGCATCGAAGAGTTCGATCAGCTCGCCTCGGCCACCGTCTAGCCGCGCGAATCGGTCAGCCGACAGAATCAAAGCGCGACAACCCGACAGATTGCGCATGCCCAGACCGCGCCGTTCACCCGTACCCGCCGGCGCGATCAGCGCCGTGTCGCCCAATTCACTCGCCGACGAGGCCGGCTTGCAACCCGGCGACCAGGTGCTCGCCGTCAACGGACAGCCCATCCGCGATCCCGTCGACTATCGCTTTCAGACCACCGACGCCATCGTCGAGTTGGAAGTGATTCACGAAGGCGAAACCGGCTTTGTCGAGTTTGAAAAGCCGATCGACGAACCGCTCGGCATCGAGTTCGACGACGACGCATTCGACGGCACGCGTATCTGCAACAACAAGTGCTTCTTCTGTTTCCTCAAGGGCCTGCCCAAAGGACTCAGGCGACCGCTCTACATCAAGGACGACGACTACCGTCTCTCCTTCCTGCACGGCAACTTCGTCACGCTGACCAATCTCTCAGACGACGACTGGACTCGGTTGGAGGAGCAGCGGCTGAGTCCGCTGCACGTCAGCGTCCACGCGACCGATCTCGAACTGCGCCGGACCTTGCTCGGCAATCGCCGCGCGCCGGACATCATCGAACAACTGCGGCGACTCGCCGAGATGCGCATTGACGCGCATACGCAAGTCGTGCTCTGTCCCGGCGTCAATGACGGCGATGCGCTCGATCAAACGGTCGGCGACCTACTGCGTCAGCCGAATGTGACGTCGATCGGCGTCGTGCCGGTCGGCTCGTCGCTCGAAGGCGAAGCGCGGATCAACGACGACGGTATGAGGGCTCACAGCGCCGACGAGGCGAAGCGCGTCGTGCGACAGCTCCGACGCTGGCAACGCCTTGCACGATCGGAACGCGGTGATTCGGTCGTCTTTCCCAGCGACGAGTTCTACCTCACCGCCGGCGCGAGGATTCCGTCGGCGCAGCGCTACGACGGATTCCCCCAGTGGGAAAACGGCATCGGCATGACCCGCACGCTGCTCGACGACTGGGCGCGAGTACGTCGCAAGATTCGCGAAGGACGCATGGCAGTGCCGGCGACGACGGCGCTGATCGCCTGCGGCTCGCTGATCGCGCCGACGCTGCGCGACATCTGCGAGCAGGCGGCGTCGCTCACCGGTTGCGAGTTTGAGGTGATCCCGGTCGACAACACACTGTTCGGATCCCGAGTCAACGTCAGCGGCTTGATCCCCAGCCGTGACTTTCTCGCAGCCCTTTCGGACCGCGACCTGCCCCAGCGGGTGTTCCTGCCGCGAGCCTCGCTCGATTACTTCGGCAACAATTTCCTCGACGATCTGACGCCTGAACATCTTGAATCCGAGCTCAATCGGCCCGTCTCGTTCGTCTACACGATGTCCGAGCTACTAGAGTCGATCATTGAAGGCGTTGAGGACGACGGTCGAGGCAGCAGGCAGCCTCAACCGAATCCGCGCTCCAATGGTCGTAGTTGGACATCGCCTGCGGCGGGGTAGATGTAGGGCGTCCCATGTGCGGCATCGTCGGATATGTCGGCCATCAGTCGGCCGGACCCATCCTGCTTGAGGGTTTGCAACGGCTTGAGTATCGCGGCTACGACTCGTCCGGTATCGCCGTGCTCGACCACGACGGCGCGCTGGCCGTGCTCAAGAAACAGGGCAAGCTGCGCGATCTAGAGGCGGCAGTTGGGATCATGCCCAGCGGCTGCGCCGGTATCGGTCACACGCGATGGGCGACCCACGGGGAGCCCTCCGACCGCAACGCGCATCCTCACGCATCCACCTCGGGCAACGTGATTGTGGTCCAGAACGGCATCGTCGAGAACTACCGCGAACTCAAGGCCGAACTCCAGCCGTTCCTCCAGGACGAGGGCCGTTCGTGGCTCTCCGATACCGACACGGAGGTCATTCCCGAACTCATCGCGCGGAAGCTCGCCGAGAACGCATCGTTCGAAGAGGCGTTGCAGCACGCGATCGGTCGGTTGCAGGGAGCAAACGCCATTGCAGTCGTCAACCGCGCCGATCCGTCCCGGATTTACGCCGCTCGCAAAGGCTCAGCCGGCGGCATCGTGATCGGCTACGGCGACGGCGAGATGTACCTCGCCAGCGATCTGCCGGCCCTGCTCCCGCACACGACGACGGTCTACCACCTCGAAGACGGCGAGATCGCGTCCATCGCCGCCGACCGCGTCACGATCCACCGCGACGGTCAACCCGCGACCGAGCCGACGCCGAAACAGGTTGACCTCGACCCGGTCGCGATTGCGCGAGGCCCGTACCGACACTTCATGCTCAAGGAAATTCACGAACAGCCGCGGGCGCTATCGGACACGATCCGCGGCCGCGCCAGACTCGATCCGCCCAGCGCGCTCGCGGACGACTTCGACATCCCCGACGAGACGCTGCGGACCATCGAGCGCGTGCTTGTGATCGGCATGGGTACGTCGCTGCATGCGGCGATGATCGGGCGCTGGTGGATCGAGCGGATCGCCGGCATTCCCGCCGACTTCGACAACGCCTCCGAGTTCCGCTTCCGCGCGCCGGTGATCGGTCCGGCGACGTTGGTGGTTTCGGTGACCCAGTCGGGCGAGACGATCGACACGCTTGGCGCGATGAACCATGTCCGCGAACGCTGGGGCGCGCCGCAAGTTGTGATCACCAACGTCGACGGCTCGGAGGCCACGCGCAAGGCCGACGCGTCGATTCTGATGCGCTGCGGTCCCGAGGTCGGCGTCGCATCGACCAAGACATTTCTCGGCTCGCTCGCCGCGCTCTATCTGCTCGCCTGCCGGATCGGCAAGGCGCGAGGCAATCTCGACGCGCCCGGCCTCAGCGGTTCGCTGGAACAACTCCTGACCGCGCCGTCGTTGGTCGAGCGCGGCATCGGACTCTCCGAGCGCTGCGCCGAGATCGCGCAGCTCTACACCAGCTCGGCGAACTTCCTCGTCCTGGGACGCGGTATCGAGTACCCCCTCGCCATGGAGGCTGCGCTCAAGTGCAAGGAGATTTCCTACGTTCATGCCGAGGGCTACGCAGCCGGCGAGATGAAGCACGGACCGATCGCGCTGCTCGATCAGGACTTTCCCGTGATCGCGCTCGCTACGCGCGGGCCGCTGTTCGACAAGATGATGTCGGCGATCCAGCAAGTCGGCGCGCGCCGCGCACCAGTGATCGCCATTGGCGACGAGGGCGACCGCGAGCTTGCCGAGATCGTCGACCACTTCATCGGCGTGCCGCCCGCGCCCGACCTGCTCACGCCCTTTACGCTCACACCCGTGATCCAGTTGCTCGCCTATCACATCGCCCTCGCGCGCGGGCTCGACATCGATCAACCGAGAAACCTGGCCAAGACGGTCACGGTGGAGTGATTGGGAATGCTCGACCGGAGCGGTGCTGAGTCAGCCACGCGATAGTCGAGTTTCGTTAACGCGGTGATATCCTGCGTCCGCGACCGATGAACGTCCCAGCCTGAACCCGCGGGCGGCCTGCATGACCTCTGCCACATCACACATCGTCTGGTTCGCCGAAGTCGGGCGGGACGCCGTCCCCCTGGTTGGCGGAAAAGGCGCAAACCTGGGCGAACTCACCCAGGCCGGCATCCCCGTGCCTCCGGGATTCGTCGTGACGACCCGCGCTTATCGCGAGTTCATCGATCACAGCGGCCTCGACATCACGCTGCGCCGGATTCTCAACGGCCTCGACGTCGACGACGATGATCAACTGAATCGCAAGGCCCGCGCCGTCCAGCACGCCATCGAGCAGGCAGAGATGCCTGCCACGCTGCAGCAGGAGATCACCGCCGCCTACGCCGAACTGGGCGAAGGTCCGGTCGCGGTGCGCAGCTCGGCGACGGCCGAGGACCTGGCCGAAGCATCATTTGCCGGTCAGCAGGCGACCTTCCTCAATGTCGAGGGTGCGATTGATGTGGTCGAGGCTGTGCAGCGTTGCTGGGCATCGCTGTTCGAGCCTCGCGCCATCTTCTACCGCGAACAGGCCGGCTGGGGACACCTCGATGTCGACCTGGCAGTGCCGGTGCAACAGATGATCCAGTCCGAGTCATCGGGCGTGATGTTCACCGTCGATCCGATCACCAACGACCACAACCGGGTCGTGATCGAGGCTGCATTCGGTCTCGGCGAGGCCGTCGTCGGCGGACTCGTGTCTCCCGATCACTACGAGGTCGACAAGTCGACGGCCGGCATCATTGAACGGCAAATCTTCACCCAGGACCGCATGCTGGTCCGATCGACCGACGGTCGGATCGATCCCGAGCACGGTCACAACTCGTGGCGCGACCTTACGGAATCCGAAGGTTCAACGCCGAAACTGAGCGATGCTCAGGTCGTTGAACTGAGCGAGATCGGACAGCGCATCGAGTCGCACTACGAGGCTCCCCAGGACATTGAGTGGGGACTCGTCGACAACACCTTCTACCTGCTCCAGACGCGACCGATTACGACGGTCGCGCCGTCGGCCAAGACCAACGGCGACAATCCGGCGCCGACGCCGGTCGAAGAACCGATTCTCGGCGGCTCTCCGGCATCGCCGGGAGTTGCCAGCGGACGGGTGCGCGTGATTCTCGACGCTCGCGAGACCTCGGCGATTGGCGAGGGCGACGTGTTGGTCGCCGAGATGACCACCCCGGACTTCGTCCCGGCCATGAAACGCGCCGCGGCGATCATCACCGAGCGCGGCGGCCGCACCTGCCATGCCGCGATCATCTCGCGCGAGCTGGGCGTCCCCTGCGTCGTCGGCGCGACCGGCGCGGCGCTGCTGGCCAACGGACGCGAAGTCACCGTCGACGGCGCGTCGGGCCACGTCTACGACGGCATCCAGAGCGAACTGCTCGACTGGTGGCACGACCGCGAGGAAGAGCTGTACGCCCCGATCGCGACCGAGACCAAGCTCTACGTCAATCTCGCCGAGCCGGAGATCGCCGATCGCGTGGCCGAGCGCGATGTCGATGGGGTCGGCTTGCTGCGCGCGGAATTCATCATCGCCCGCCTCGGCGAGCATCCGCGCAACTTCATCAACACCGGACGCCAGGACGAGTACGTCAAGCGGCTCTCGGAGGGCATGCGCAAGATTGCATCGGCCTTCGATCCACGTCCGGTCGTCTACCGGGCGACCGACTTCAAAACGAACGAGTACGCCAATCTCACCGGCGGCGACATCTACGAACCCGACGAAGAAAACCCGATGATCGGCTATCGCGGGGCCGCGCGCTATATCCGTGAACCCGACCTGTTCGAGCTCGAACTGCGGGCCCTGGAACTCGTTCGCGCGGACCATTCCAACCTGCACCTGATGATCCCGTTCGTGCGGACCCCGGACGAGATGGCCCAGGTCGTGAAACAGGTCGACGACTACGGACTCGAGCGCGATGCCGCCGCGCCGGGCGGGTTCCAACTCTGGATGATGGTCGAGGTGCCCTCGAACGTGTTCCTCTTGGACGAGTTCATCGACTGCGGGATCGACGGCGTGTCGATCGGCTCGAACGACCTGACCCAGCTGACGCTGGGCATCGACCGCGATTCGGAACGCTTTGCCGACACCTTCGACGAACGCAATCCCGCCGTGCTCAAAGCGATCGAGCACGTGATCACGACCGCAAAGCGACGCGGAGTCACGGTGTCGGTCTGCGGCCAGGGGCCCTCGGAACATCCCGACCTTGCGCAGCGTCTAGTTGACTGGGGGATTACTTCGATCTCCGTCACCCCCGACGTGATCGAACAGACCCGTCACTTAGTCGCCAACGCCGAGGCGCAGCGCAAGCGTTAACGAACGTCACGGTCGTAACGATCGCGCTCAATCCGAGACACTTCGCGATATAGAGTGACGGCGAATCCTCCCGGTTCCTCATCCGGCGTTCGCGCCGGTCGTTGGTCGTTGGATACGCATGGGCAGCCGCATCGGCTCAATCGCCATCCTCCTCGTCATTGCCGCGATCGTCGTGGCGGTCGTGGTGATCATCAGCCGGCTCGACCTGCTGAGCACCGGCGAACCGGATGCGCCGGTGATCGTCGCTTCCATTGACGACGGCGAACTCGTCCTGCTCAACGAGCCGCAGAGCATCACCGTCACCATCTCCTCCGGCAGTCCGATCGCGACGCTCGAACTGTTCGTCGACGACAGCAAGGTCGCCGACGTGATCCCGCCGTACTCGGCCGAGCGGGGCGCGTGGATCGGTTCGTTCGTCTGGACGCCCGAACGACTCGGGTTCGCCAACATCCGCATCGTCACGCTGGACGAGCAAGGCGTCGAGTCGACCAGGGAGATCCAGGTTGAGGTCACCGACGACCAGGCCAGGGTCGCCGCGACCCTGCGTGTCCAGGTGCTGGGCATCTCGCCCCTCCAGCAGTTCGCCGTAGGGTCCAGCATTCGGCTCGCGCTCTCGGCGACCGGCAGTCAGGCGATTGAACGATTCGACATGCTGGTGGACGACGAGCACGTGGTCTCCGTTTCGCCGGTGCTCGATCCGGCCGGGCAGTACATCGCGGCCATCGAGTGGACGCCGCTGCAGACCGGCGAGTTTCAGGTCACGATTTCGGCGATTGATGTCGCCGGCCGGCAGGAATCCGAGACCATTCCGGTCATCATTGTCTCGCAGGGCGGCACCGACCGCGCAGACTCTGCCGGAGAGAACGAGGCGCAGCAACAGGATTCGACGGCGTCCTCGGCAGACCCGGATCAGTCCACCGCTGGCGAGAGCGGCGAGGCGCGCATTGAGTCGCCCAGCGACGGCCAGCAGTTCACGCTCGACGAGGACCTGTCCATCGACGTCGACATCATGGCCCAGAACACCGGACCTGTGGCGAGCGCCCTGCTCTACATCACCCCGGTGGCGCCTAACGGCACACTCGGCAGCCCGAAGTTGATCCACTCATCGTCGGGCCAGAACAGCGGTGCGTTCAGCGAACGCGTTGAGGACGTCGAGAGTTGGATCATCGGCTCAGGCACCTACGAGCTCGAACTGGTCGTGTTCACGCCGGAGGACGAGCGCTACGACCACCGGATCAGATTCCACGTCGTCGCCGGCGCGCGCGAGGACGGAACGGACGCCGATCCCCAGAGCGACACACCAGCCGGTGACGAGATCGACCTGGCCATCGTCACGGCGAGGCAGTCGAGCGACGATCCCCGCCGGCTCAACGTGTCGATCACGAACGCCAGCGGCGTGGACATCGAGCGGATCAACGTCATCGTCACCGTCGCCAACGCGACCACCGGCGCAGAAATCGCTTCCGCCGATGTCACGATGGGGATCGAGCCGGGAGGTCTGCGCACCATCCCGCTCGACCTGAATTTCGCAGCGGGCGACGAAGTCGATGCGCTCGTGCTACTCGAAGCGACCGCCGACACAGACGCGAGCAACAATATCTTCGAGGTCACCTTGAGTCCGGTTCCGTCGCCGGAGCAGCAAGAGCAGGCTGAACAGCAGCAAGCGGCGGTCGAGCAACCACAGCAAGAGGCGCAGGAGCAAGAACAGGAACCACCGTCGGAACCGGGGCCGGCACCCGATCTCTCGCCGCTTGACGTCCAGGCGACGACGGACGGGTACGTCTTGCTCAGCGTGCTCAACAGCGGCGATGGCCCGGCTTCATCCTTCACCGTCGTGATCAGCGACGCAGCCGGCAATGAACTGGAGACCATTACGCGGGGAGACGCCGACGCCAATCCGCTGGCGCCGGGAGCGGCCGAGATCCTGGCGGGTTCGATCCCTCACAGCGGCGTCATTCGGATCTCCGTGGTCGCCGCGCCTGACGACGGCGAGCGCAACCTCGACAACAACTCGACTTCGCTTGAAGTGCCCTGATTTCGGCCCTCCGGCTATCGAATTCCTGATTTCCCGCTCATAAACATTGATAAAAGTTCCACATCAACGTAAATTTGCCGTATGCCCTTCCCACTCGGTTCGAACCGACCGCTGGATCTCCGCGTATGTCGGTAGCGGAGGAAATCAAGGCGAAGGTCGATATCGTCGACCTGATCGCCGCCGAGGTCCAGCTCAAGCGGAGCGGTTCCACCTACAAGGCCCCTTGCCCGTTTCACGCCGAGAAGACCCCTTCGTTCATTGTCAACCCCGACCGCCAGACCTGGCACTGTTTCGGCGCGTGCTCGGAAGGCGGCGACATCTTTAGCTGGGAGATGAAGCGCCACAACATCGATTTCCGCGAGGCGCTGCACCGCCTGGCCGATCGCGCCGGCGTCCAGTTGCGACCGAAGACCGAAGAGCAATCCCGTCGCGACGAACAGCGCCAGCGCTTGATCCGAGCCAACGAAGCGGCGCTCCACTACTGGCGCAGCCAGCTCGAAGACCCCACAGCCGGACGCGAGGCGCAGGAGTACCTGCGCGAACGCGGTATCTCGGTTGAGGCGGCGCAGCGATTCAACCTGGGACTGTCCGGCTCCGAGTCCGATGCACTGGTCCACCACCTCTCGGCCCGCGGACATCAGCAGTCCGACTCGGTGGCCGCCGGTCTCATCCTCGAAACGGAACGCGGCGTGATCGATCGCTTCCGCGACCGGCTCATGTTCCCGATTCGCAACGCGCGCGGCGACACGGTCGGGTTTGGCGGCCGGACGCTGATCGGCGAGCCGGCCAAGTACATCAATACGCCGGAATCCGATCTCTTCCGCAAACGAGACCTGCTCTACGGATTTGACATCGCCCGCACCGCGATCCGCGAATCTGGTTCGGTGATCATCGTCGAGGGTTACACCGACGTGATCAGCGCCCACGAGTACGGCAGCCCCAACACCGTCGCCTCGATGGGCACCGCGCTGACCGAGACGCAGGTGTCGCTGATCAAACCGCTCGCCGGCGATGTGCGCCTTGCGCTCGACCCCGACGCCGCCGGCCAGGCCGCCGCTCGACGCGGGATCGACACGGCGCGCCAGGCGTTGGGAGCCGAGCAGCATGTCTCGACCGACTACCGTCACGTCGGCGCGCTGCAGAACCAACTCAGCAACGACATCCGCATCATCCCGCTGCCCGAAGGTCGCGACCCGGACGAACTGATTCGCTCCGAACCCGATCTCTGGAGCACGCTCGTCGAGAGCGCGCCGACATTCCTCGACTGGCTGTTGGATCACGTGCGCTCCCAACACGACCTCGATGAGCCGCGCGGACGATCCGCGTTCATCGACGAGTTGCTGCCGACCGTGCGCAGCATCGGCCATGCGGTCGAGCGCGAGGAGTACCTGCGCAGGCTTGCCGCCTGGGGTCGCGTCGATCCCGAGTCGCTGCTCGCCAGATACGCTCCGCCGGGTCCCGCCCGGAATCGACAGCCCGGATCTCAGCCCGCCGCCGCGACGCGCAAGCGTCGACTGGAAGACCGGCAGCAGTCATTCATCCTCAAGCTCGCGTTGCGCTACGAGGCCGTGCGCCATCAGATCGAGTTTGAGGCCATCGAACTGATCGAGGATGCCGAAGACCGCGCCATTCTGATCGCCAGGATCAACGCTCCCGGCGACGAATGGGATGCTGAGCTCGCGGAATCCGCTTCGCGAATCGCTGAGCTGGTTCGTGACGCTGAGGGTCTTCCCGCCTACAGTGACGAAGACGCCGTGCAAGCCGTTGCCCAGGCCGTCGCGCGCATTCGCAAGAACCGCAGCAAAGAAGGCCTCCGTCTGAAAAACCTTGAGATCGGCGAGCAGGAACGTCAACTCGGCGCCGACCAGCTCGCCCGCGCCGCCGCACAACTCGTCTCCGAGGACAACTGCGACTCCGAACTGGCCGAGGCAGCCGGTTCGGTCGTCGACGCCCGCAACTCCGCCCGACGCTTGCATCAACCGACCCTTTCGGGATCGGCCTGATTGATGACCGTGAACGCACGACTTGCTGGGGGACCACGCTGAGAGAAGGGAACACGACCATGGTGACCGCTCGAGAAGCAACCGCCGAAGCCGCGACGGAGCCGGTGGCGACTACGCCAGAGACCATGCCAGGAACCACACTCGAAGCCAAGCCATCGGCTTCCAATGGGACATCCGGCGGCTCCGGTTCCAGAGCCCCCGGAAGCGCGTCCTCGAACGGCAACGGCGCGTCCGCCGCGTCCCGCAGGCGCTCAACACCGAGCCTGACCGCCTCGCTGCTGGCTGATCGCGCGCGCGACGCCGAACTCGACAACCATTTTGTCGGCGTGCTGCGCAACATGGTTCGCGAGCAGCTCGGCGATCGGCGCATGACAGCCGAAGCGCCCGGACAGCGCAAGCCGCGCGCGGTGGCGCAGTCCGAGGAAGAGGCCCGCGTCCGCGCGCTGACCGCGCCGGTAGACGAGTTCTCGATGCCCGCCGGCCGGCGCACGATCAACCTGGCCGAGCAACCCAAACGTACAACCAAGAAGTCGACCAAGGCCGCGCCGACGCCGAAGAAGGCCGCCGAGCGGCGCAACCAGGCGAAGATGCACGAGGAGCGTCAGATCTCCCATGCGTCGGTCGCCAGTTTCCAGCTTGCCGGTGAGGAAACGACTGAAGACCTGAAGTCGCTCGGCGACATTCTCAGTTCGCTCGACCGACCGCTGGAAGCCAAGCGCCCGCCGGCTCCCAAGACGAACTCGCGTCGCGGCAAGTCGAAGGCCAAGACCCGTGGACGCAAGGGCAAAGGCAAGGCCGAGGCCGCAGAACAAGCGGCTCCCGTTGTCGATCTGTACGGACGCACCAAGGAAGTCGGCTCGCGCCGAATACTCGAAATGCGCAAGGAAGGCCGCCAGAGCGTCCACGAAGAGGCCGAGGGCATTGACGACCCGGTCCGCATGTACCTGCGTGAGATTGGCCGGGTCAACCTGCTCACGGCCGAGGACGAGCGCTTCCTCTCCCGCCAGATGGAGGAAGGCAACTGGATTCGCGACTTCGAGGAAGACTGGCGCAATCTCAACGGCCGCTCGCCGAATGCCATCGAGGTCACGATCTACCTGTTGCTGCAGCTCGAATCGCTGTTACCGGAAATCGCAGTGATCGCCGAAGAGATCGAGAAGACCCATCTCTCGCTCTTTGATCTGACCAAGGACCCGACCTTCCGCGAGCGCGTCGACCAGGAGATGGACCCGGAACTGCGCGAAGCGCTGATCACGCGCTTTCAGGCGCAGGACGAGGAGTACGACGAGGCGCGCGCCGAGGAGCGGCTGGTCCAGGTTTCTGTGGTCACCCACATCTTCGATCACCGACACGTGCGGCATCTGCTCCGCGCGGCCGGCGGCCTCGAACTGCTGATGCCGTGCCCGGCCGATCTCGACGACAAGCTCGAACCGATCTCCTTGCGCTGCGAGCGCCACATCGGCGTGCTCAAGGAGGACGCCTATCTGTCGGAGAAGCGCCTGACCGAAGCCAACCTCCGGCTCGTCGTCTCGGTCGCCAAGAAGTACATCGGCCGCGGCATGTCGATGCTCGACCTGATCCAGGAGGGCAACATCGGCCTCGTCCGCGCGGTCGAGAAGTTCGACTATCGCAAGGGCTACAAGTTCTCCACCTATGCGACCTGGTGGATCCGCCAGGCGATCACCCGCGCCATTGCCGACCAGGCCCGCACCATCCGCATTCCCGTCCACATGGTCGAGACGATCAACAAGCAGGTCCGCGTCTCGCGGCGGCTAGTGCAGGAACTGGGCCGCGAGCCAACCTACGAGGAAATCGGCGAAGGCATGGGCGTCGACGCCCAGCGCGTGCGGGAGATCATCAAGGTCTCGCAGGAGCCGGTCTCGCTGGAGACGCCGATCGGCGAGGAAGACGACAGCCATCTCGGCGACTTCGTCGAGGACGAGAAGATGGTCGCGCCCGACGCCGCCGCCGGCCAGCAGTTGCTGAGGGAGACCGTCGGCGCAGTGCTCGGCTCGCTCTCACATCGAGAGCGCCAGGTGCTCGAACTCCGCTTCGGTCTCGGCGACGGCCGCGCGCGCACCCTCGAAGAGGTCGGCCGCGACTTCGACGTCACCCGCGAGCGCATCCGCCAGATCGAGGCCAAAGCCCTGCGTCAGCTCCGGCACCCGACCCGCGCGACCCGTCTGCGCGATTACATCGAGTAGCGGCGTAGGACAGGCCGATCCATGTGGCAGCAACTCGCCAATCTCCTGCGACGCGATGGCGCGCTGCGCCTGCTTGAAGAGGCTGCGGTCCGGCTGACCGGCTACTCGCTGCTGGGACGGATGATCACCTGGAACGAAGGCGTCCCGTATATCGAGTCGTTGATGCTGCGGTCGGTCGGCGCGAAGTCGGGCGATCTGCGCGACGCGGTTCTGTTCTACGTGCCCGACGGAGAGAACTGGGCGATCATCGGGTCGGTCGGCGGGCGGCCCAAGCACCCCTCGTGGGTCCACAATCTCCGAGCCAACCCGCACGCGTGGGTATTCGTCAACCGCAAGCGACATCCGGTCGAGGCCGAGTTCCTCGAGGGCGACGAGCGCGAGCGCCTCTGGAACGCAGGCGCGGCAGTCTGGCCGCCGTACATTCAGTACGCGGAACGCGCCAGGCCGCGCGAAATCCAGGTCATCCGGCTCAAGCGAAGCGACTGATCAGCAACTGACTACAGCGTCGGCGCAAGCGATCCCAGGAACTCTTCCGTACGACTTCGCTCTTCCTCGGAACCGAACGTCACGCCGACGAAGTCGGTCGTGCCGGCGTCCTGCAACTGGCGAAGCTGGGCCTCGATCTGCTCCTCGGTACCGAGCACGGCGACGTCCTCCGGATTCGCGGCGCCCTGCTTGTCCAGCATCGAGCGATACGAGGGCAACTGACCGTAGTTGGAGAACTGCTCGGCTGCCGTGGCGCGCGCGGCGTCGACGTCCGAGTGCAGCATGACCGGCAGACCGACCACGATGCGCGGGAGCGGTCGCCCCGCCTCTTCCGCTGCGGCGTTGATCGTCGGCGCGATGTAGGACTCGACCACGCCGGCGGCAGTCATCCAGAGAATCGTGCCGTCGGTGCGCGCGCCGGCCAGCCGCAACATCGCCGGACCCATCGCGGCCAACATGCACGAAACGGGCTTGGCCGCGTCGGGTATGTCGAGCATGACCTGTCCGCGGTAGTGTTCGCCGTCGGTCTTGACCGGCTCACCGTTGAGCAGCGGCAACAGGACGTCGAGGTATTCCTTCATGTGCCGCGCGGGACGGTCGAAGGAGTAGCCGAACATGTTCTCAATCACGATCTTGTGCGAGAGGCCGATGCCCATCACGAATCGCGAGCCGCCCGATGCCGCCTGCACGGTCAGCGCCTGCTGCGCCATTGCGTGCGGATGCCGGGGATAGGTCGGCACGACCGCCGTCATCAGCTCGATCGATTCGGTCTGCGCACCTGCGAGGGTCAGCGCGCCCATCGCGTCGTGCGAGAAGATGTTCGCCATCCCGAACGTCGAGAATCCGGCGGCTTCGGCCGCCTGCGCCTGCTCAACGATGTCGTGGACGCTTGCGGCCGGTCCCGCGCCGCCGATAAAGATGCCGATCTGCATAGTGTTGCTCCGATTTCCGTACTGCTATGAGGGCTGGACCAGGACGCGGCCGCGGACTCCGCCGGCGAGAATTCTGGCGCCGGCCTCGGGCACGTCCTCTAGGCCTATCCGCGCTTCGACCAGGTCGAGCAGCTTACCGCCGCCCAGGTCCTCGGCCATCCGCGCCCACAGCCTCGGCCGATCCTCTCCGGGCCAGTAGACCGATTCGATCCCGACCAGCGAGACGCCGCGCAGGATGAATGGCATCACGGTCGTTCCGATCGCCACGCCGCCGGCCAGCCCCGAGACCGCGACGATGCCGCCGTACTTGGTCTGACGCAACATCGTCGCCGTGGTCGGACCGCCAACCGGATCGATGCCGGCCGCCCAGCGCTCCGATTCGAGCGGTCGGCGAGACTCTGCCGACAATTCATCGCGGTCAAGGACTTCCGAGGCTCCCAGTTCGCGTAGGAAGTCATGCTCCGAGGCCTTGCCGGTGCTCGCGTGAACGGTGTATCCGCGAGCTGCGAGCATCGCGACTGCCGTCGAGCCGACGCCGCCGGTCGCGCCGGAAACAATCACGGGTCCGGCGTCGGGATTGATCCCGGCCTTCTCAATCGCGTCGATCGACATCGCAGCGGTGATCCCCGCCGTGCCCAGCGTCATCGCCTCTTCCGCCGACAATCCATCAGGCCGAGGCGACAACCAGCCGCCCGGCACGCGCACGCGCTCGGCGTAGCCGCCGGGATGTCCGGTGCCCAGGTCGTAGCCGGTTGCGACCACCGCGTCGCCCGGCGCGTAGCGCGAGTCCGATGACTCGACCACGGTTCCGGCGAAGTCGATGCCCAGCGTCATCGGGTACTTCGTCACGACCCGCCCGTTGGGCGTGCAGGCGAGGCCGTCCTTGTAGTTCAGGTCCGACCACTCGACCGCGACCGTGACATCGCCCTCGGGCAACGCCGAATCGTCCAGCGTCTGCACCGACGCTGAGAAATCGTCGCCGTCCTTATTCACCACGAATGCTCTGTAGCCCACGTCTACTCCTGTTTCCTCATCCGAGTACCTTCGTTCCCCGCCCCCTGTTCAAGCAAGGGGCAGGCCGCGCGAGTCCCCCGCGTTCGGAGACCGTTGCGCCATTCTGTTCCGGTCCCCTCTCCCTGAGGGAGAGGGTTAGGGTGAGGGTCCTTCCGCGCCAACGGAAAGGGTCCCTACCAGATACCTTCGCCGAGCCGGACCCTCACCCCTGCCCTCTCCCAGAGGGAGAGGGGGATAATCCTTGGCGTTCTACGCAAGGCGTTCCTTTCGCTGGGAGCTCTCACCCCAACCCCTCTCCGGAGAGAGAGGGGACCCTAGTGCAAGCGGGCGGCCTCCATGGGATTGGCTGTCTGCGGATCGGACTCGGCGCCGTCGTGTAGTTCGTGTCGAACGATGACGCCGTCGGCACTGAAATCGACGATGGTGGCGCCGCCCGAATGTCTCGGCGCGCCTGGATAGTAGGCGGGAACGGTTCCGTCGCCGACGCCCTCGTGCACGTCGATGTGGCCCAGCGCGACGTAGTCGGCGGCCATTGAGGTGATCTCCGAGGAGTGAATCTGGTACGAGTAACGAGACTCGCCGGTGCCGACGTAGTAACCGTGCGCCATCGCAACGCGCCAGATGTAGCGCTCAGCATCGTTCGCCCACGCCGGCATGACCGAGGCGGGCGAGAAGTCGTTGTAGCTCTCGTGCGCCTGTCCCCAGAACTGCACACCGTGCTCTTCCAGCAGGACGAGTTCACCTTCAGCCGAGGCGATGATGTGCACGTTCGAGGGGAAGGCGTCGGCGAACTTCTGGTAGATGCCCTCCGGCATGTGCGGGTCGTGGTTGCCGGGCAGGACCACGACCGGTCGTCCGACCGACTCCATGAGCTCGCCGGTCACTTCGACGTAGGGACGTTTGACGCGCACGTGGTCGAAGAAGTCGCCGGCGATGGCGACCACGTCGACCTCCGCCTCCATGCCCAGCTCGAGCACGTGCTTGAAGGCCTTCAGCGCCGGTTCTAGCGACTCCGAACCGTCAGGCTCCTCGCGATAGGGCTGCGATGTGTACGCGCCCAGGTGCACGTCGGACGTGTGCAGCATCCGCAACGGGCGAATCTCCGATGTCGTCTCGTTCAGTCCCGCGCGCGGCGAGTAAACCTCAGTGCTCATGCAGTACACGGTCCTCTAAGACGCCGTTCCCGCACGGCGCAATCCTGTTCGCAGACTAGCAGCAGGACGCGATTACACTGACTGCCATGACCACTGAAACCGCCGCTTCCGCACACGCCCTAACCGAGGCTGATGTCGAGTACGAAACCGTGATCGGACTCGAGGTCCATTGCCAGCTCCGGACGCAGAGCAAGATGTTCTGCCGTTGCCCCGCCGACTACGCCTCGGCCGAGCCCAACACCTTCGTCTGCCCGCTCTGCCTGGGGATGCCCGGCACGTTACCGGTGATCAATCGGACCGCCGTCGAGTGGACGATCCGCACGGCGCTCGCGCTGAACATGACGATCCCCGAGCTGTCCAAGTTCGACCGCAAGAACTATCCCTATCCCGACCTGATGAAGGGCTACCAGATATCGCAGTACGACATGCCGCTCTCGGAAGGCGGCTGGATGGATGTCGAGACCGAGGACCTGGGCAAGCGGCGGATCGGCATCACGCGCGTGCATCTTGAGGAGGACACGGCGCGGCTGCTGCATCGCGAGAACGAGGCGGGCGAGCGATTCTCGCTGGTGGACGTGAACCGCTCGGGCGTGCCGCTGATGGAGATCGTCTCCGAGCCGGACATGCGCTCGCCCGACGAGGCGCGCACCTATCTCGTCCAGCTCCGCCAGATCCTGCGATTCCTCGGCGTCTCGACCGCCGACATGGAGAAGGGATCGTTCCGCTGCGACGCCAACGTCTCGCTGCGGCCGTTGGGTTCTGAGGAACTCGGGGCCAAGGTCGAGATCAAGAACATGAACTCGTTCCGCGGCGTCCATAGCGCGCTGGAGCACGAGGTCAAGCGCCAGGCCGAGGTGCTGCGTTCGGGCGGCGTCATCGATCAGGAGACACGAGGCTGGGACGAGGAGCGGCAGATCACGCTGTCGCAGCGCTCGAAGGAAGAGGCGCACGACTACCGCTACTTCCCCGAGCCGGACCTGCCGCCGCTCAAGATCACGTCCGAGGAGGTCGAAGCCCTGCGCAGCCGGCTCCCGGAGCTGCCTGATGAACGATGCGCCCGCTTCAAGTCCGACTACGGCCTGGGCGATTTCGAGGCCAACCTGCTGACCGAGGAACCGTCGCGAGCGGACTACTTCGACCAGACGGTCGCCGCGCTCAAGGACAGCGCCGACGCCCGCGAAGCGGCCAACTGGATCACCGGCGACCTCTTCGCCCAGATCAACAAGGACCCGGCCCACCCCGTTGTCGACGACCAGCCGATCCGACCGGAGCACATCGCCGAACTCGTCGGCCTGATCACAGGCGGCGACATCTCCCGCAGCCAGGCCCGCACCGTCTTCGAGTCGATGTACGAAACCGGCGATGATCCCGCCAGGATCGTCAAGGCCAAGGGCCTCACGCAGATCAGCGGCGAGGACGCGCTCAGCCCGATTATCAACCAGGTCATCGCCGACAACCCCGACGCGGTCAACGACTACCGCTCAGGCAAGGAAGCGGCCCTCAAGTACCTCGTCGGCCAGGTCATGCGCCACTCGCGAGGTCAGGCAAACCCAGCCCAGGCCTCGGAGTTGTTGGTGTCGGCGTTGACGGAGTGATGTGGGATGCCGTCTGAGCCGACGATGACCGTCTTGGAGTTTGTCTCGAGATGGCAAGACTCAAACTTGAGCGAATCCCAGGGTGCTCAATCGCACTTCAATGACCTGTGCGCCATGCTCGGCGTCGAGGCACCTTCCGATCCACAGTCCTACACATTCGAGCGCCCCGTTCATGATGCCGAAGGTGCATACATCGGAGCAGCCGACGTTTGGAAGAAGGATTGCTTTGGCTGGGAATACAAGAGCCCTGGCAAGAGTCTGAGTGACGCGTACACACAACTGCGCGGCTATCAGGAAGGTCTGGGCAATCCACCTGTCCTCGTCGTCAGCGACATGCGCTCGTTCGAGATTCATACCACCTTTGACTACGCTTCGGCGAGGACGATTCGATTCAGCCTCAAGGATTTGAAGGAGAATCCGACACACTATCGCAGGATTCTGCAGGAGACCCTTGAGCCATCGGGCACTGGCCACGACCACCCACTACACCCGGCTCGCGACCAGCGCTACATCACCGAGACGGCTGCGGCGAAGTTCGGCGAACTGGCCGACTCGCTACAGACTGACAATCCGGACAGTTCCGCCGTCGTCGCTCGATTCCTGAATCGAATCGTTTTCTGCTTTTTCGCAGAGAGCATCGGGATCTTCCGGGACGACCGAGGAGAAACGTATCGTCCCCTGACCATTGCCTTGGGATTTCTGCTCGAGGACCAAACACGGTCCAAGAAACAGCTCGCCGAACTCTTCCGCGCGCTGTCCCGTCAGGAGATCACCGACTGGGGGCCGCTGCCCGCACCATGGGTAAACGGCGGCCTCTTCGATGAGTCCGCACCGGAGGAGACCATCTCGCTTACTGAGCGCATGGTGGAGATTCTCGACGAAGTGTCGCAGTTGGATTGGTCTCGGGTCGACCCGGCGATTATGGGGACGCTCTTTGAGCGTGGGCTTGACCCTAACCGGCGGCGGCAACGCGGAATGCACTACACCGATGCTGAGACAATTCTGCGCGTCGTAGATCCGGTCGTCATGCGGCCGTTGCGCCGAGAGTTCGACGCACTTCGCACGTCTCTTGCGCCGGTAAGCGAAGTCCAAGAATCGCCTCCGAGCTACGAAGCAAATGGGCGGCTTGTGCTTGAGGACGATCCGCCAGATGACTCTCCACTCGCCCGCGTCCGAGCGTTTCATGATCGCTTGTCGAGCGTCCGCGTGCTCGACCCTGCCTGTGGCTCAGGGAACTTCCTCTATGTCGCAATGCGTGAACTCGCCCGGCTAGAGCAGGAGTTCCTCGACTGGGCGAGAGAGGAAATGCGATTCACCGGCCTACACCGCCGTACCGGTCCAGCGAACATGCTCGGCATCGACAAGGACGAGTTTGCCGTCGAACTCACTCGACTGTCCCTCTGGATTGGTCACCTGCAATGGATTCTCCGCCAGGGTCGCCAGCGACTCGCTGAACCGATCCTCGGTCAGCTTGACCAGATTGAATGCCGCGACGCAATCCTCGACGAAGACGGTAAGCGGGCGGAGTGGCCAGACGCGGAGTTCGTGATTGGCAATCCGCCGTTTCTGGGTATGAAGCGGATGCGGCAAGAGCTATCAGAGCGCTATGTGGACCGGCTGCGCGCTGCATATGCGGATGATCTGGACGGGCGCGTCGATCTGTGCGTCTATTGGCACGAACTGGCGCGTCGGCAGATTGCGCAAGGCGCGGCGCATCGCGCGGGCTTGCTGGCCACCCAGAACATTCGCGGATCGTTTAGCCGGCCGGTGTTGGAGCGGATTGCCGAGTCCGGTTCGATTTTCTTCGCGTACTCGGACGAAGAGTGGATCAACGACGGGGCGGCGGTTCGCATCTCCATCGTCGGTCAGGACGACGGCAGCGAAGCCGAACGACTCCTCAATGGGAAACCGGCAGCACAGATCAATCCTGACCTCACGACCGGAGGCCCATACGTGGCGTCGGCAATCGAACTGGACGAGAACGTGAGCATCGCTTTCCAAGGCGATATTCGCAACGGCCCCTTTGACCTCACTCGCGATGAAGGGCAGCAGATGCTCGCTCAGCCGCTCAATGTCAATGGGCGACCCAACTCTGATGTCGTGTTCCCGTTCGTCAACGCACATGACCTGGCCCAACGACCGAGAGGTGCGTACATCATTGACTTTGGACAAGATGCTGATCGGCGCGACGCAGCGCAGTACGAGGAACCCTGGGAGCACGCACGTGCGCATGTCCAGACGTACCGCGAGACACTCGATAGTGAGCATCTCAAGTCACGTTGGTGGATCCACGAATCATGGCGGCCGGGGATGCGAGCGGCGCTCATACCACTCGCTCGGTACATAGCAACGCCAATCACATCCAAGCACCGTTTCTACGTCTGGCTGGAATCAGATGTTGTGCCCGACGCAACTGTGGTCGCGATCACGCAGGACGATGACTACGCATTCGGCGTGCTTCATTCGCGGGTCCATGAGGTCTGGGCACTCGCCCAGGCTCCGCGTCTTGGGGTTGGCAATGATCCTCGCTACACCCACACTCAGTGTTTCAACACGTTCCCGTTCCCGTGGCCCGCGAATGCTCCCGATTCCAGCCTGAGCGAGTCGCAACGAGATCACCAGGCTGCCATTGCAGAAGCCGCGAGGACATTGGACGAACAGCGCGAAGCCTGGCTGAATCCGGCGGGCGTCAACCCAGCCATCCTCCAAGATCGGACGATGACCGGTCTATACAACCGTCGCCCGGCGTGGCTCGACGATGCGCACGAAGCGCTCGACATGGCGGTCTTCGCCGCGTATGGCTGGCCGACCGATCTGCCTGACGACGCGATCCTTGAGCGGTTGCTCAAGCTCAATCAGGAACGCGCCGCCAGACAGGAGCGTTAGCCGCTACCGCCGGCGGCCGGTGGCCATGCCGACGTGGACGACTTGCTCGAGGTTTTGGTAGGTCGGGACTCCGACTTCGTCGAAGATCTGGTTGACGCCTGAGCGGATCTCCTCAGTGAGTTTCCAGTCGGTGGCGGCGACGTTCTCTTCGAGCTCTCGCTCATTCCTCATGCCGACCAGGGCGCAACTGACGCCCGGGTGGTCGAGGACCCAGGCGATGCCAAGCTGCGCACAGGTCTTGCCGTAGCCGTCGGCGAGCTCGGCCAGTCGGTTGGCGATCTCGACCTCCTGCTTGAAGCGCTCGCCCTCGAACAGCGGCAGGTTGAAGGCGGTACCGTTGCGTCGCCAGTCGCTCTCGTCGAACTGGTGATCGGGCTGGAAGGCGGCGGTCAGGAGACCGAAGGCGAGCGATCCGTAGGACATGAAGCCGACGCCGTTGGCCATGCACCAGGGCAGCACGCGGGATTCCATGCGCCGGTCGAACATGTGATAGCCGACCTGGTTGGCGACGATGTTCCCGTGGCGTTGGCACTCCTCCATCATGTCGATGTTGAAGTTGGAGACGCCGTAATGGCGAATCTTGCCGGCCTGCTTGAGTTCTTCCAAGCCTTCCATCGTCTCGTCGAACGGCGTGTCGTGGTCGGGCCAGTGGATCAGCATCAGGTCGACGTAGTCGGTCTGAAGCCGGCGTAGACAGCCCTCGGTGTGCTCGATGATGTGGTCCTTCTTCGAGTTCAGACCGATCACCTGGGGCACGTCGTTGTAGTCGAAGCCGACCTTGGTGACGAGCACGACCTCGTTGCGGCGGCTGCCCAGTCCCTCGGCGAGCAGTTCCTCGGAGTGATTGGGTCCGTAGACCTCTGCGGTGTCGAACAGGGTGATGCCGCGGTCGATGGCCATGTTCACGGCTCGGGCGGCCTCAGTGCGGTCGATGTGACCGTACATGTTGCCGCTCATCTCCCAGGTGCCGAAGCCGACCGCCGATGCTACGAGGTCGCTGTTTCCGAATCGTCGCTGTTCCATCTTCAGGGATCCTGTCTAGTCGGCGATTGCGCCGATGCGATTCGTTATGCAGAGTCCAAGCTACCGCCTCAAGTGCGAACAGCACTATAGTGCCGTTATGTTCCGACGCAGCCGAGGTTCGGGTCCGCCTGAGGATGTCCCCAGCGGCAACGGCTCTCGTCCCGAATGGCACCTGCGCAAGTGGCTCGTGCCCGGGATCGGTATCAAGCGCTGGTTCGTCCTGCTGATCTTCGGCATGGGACTGCTCGGTCTGGGCGTCTCCTTCCTCGCCCGCGAGCTCTATCTGACCGTCACGTTGCCCGGCGCGTTTTACTACATCACGCTCCAGTTTCTGCCTTACGCGATTCGCGGCGCGGTCCTGGTCGGTCTGGCGGTTCTTTGTATCGGGATCGGCATCGGCAAGTTCACATCGGGGCTGGTCATGGCGGCCCGCTCGTCCGACAGCCGCACCGGAGCCGAGGAGCCGCTGGTCGAGCTACTGCATCGCCAGCGTTTCGCCGGTCGGGGCATCCGCATCGTCTGCATTGGCGGCGGCACTGGACTATCGGTCTTGCTGCGCGGACTCAAGGCGTACACCGACAATCTGTCGGCCGTGGTCAGCGTCGCAGACGACGGCGGATCGTCCGGCCGTCTGAGACGCGACATGGGCATCATTCCGCCCGGCGACCTGCGCAACTGCATCGCGGCGCTGGCCGACGCCGAGCCGCTGATGACGCGGCTGTTCCAGTACCGCTTCCCCGAAGGATCGGGCAACGGGCTTGAGGGTCACTCGTTTGGGAACCTGTTCATCGTCGCGATGTCGGATGTGGCCGGGTCGATGGAAGAGGCGATTCACGAGACCGGCCGGGTGCTCGCCGTGCGGGGCAAGATCCTGCCGTCCACGCTGGACAACGTCCAGCTCGCCGCGACGACCGCCGACGGCGAGCGCATTCGCGGCGAGTCCTCGATTACGGAGGCGGGACAGCACATTGCGCATCTGAACCTTGAGCCTCAGCATCCCTCGGCCTATCCCGAGACATTGAACGCGATTCGCAACGCAGACTTGATCGTGGTCGGACCCGGTTCGCTCTTTACTTCAGTGCTGCCCAACCTGCTCGTCCCCGACCTGCGGCTCGCGTTCCAGGAGTCGGCGGCGATGAAGCTCTATGTCTCCAACGTGGCGACCCAGCACGGCGAAACCGACCACTTCAGCGTCCAGGATCACGCTCGCGTGATTGCCGACCACATCGGAGGACTGCCGTTCGACGCGGTGATCGCCAACAGCAACAGCCGCGCCCGGCTGCCTCGCGGATGGAAGTCTGAGCCGGTCCGGATCGACCGCGATCTCGACGACTCGAAGCTGACCGATCCGCTGCGGATCATCGAGTCGGACATCGTCGATACGGGCAACCGTTACCGGCACGACAGCGCCAAGCTCGCCGACGCCATCATGACCGCATACCATGAAGGACGCGAGGCGGGCGTCCGACCACGGCGTCCGGCGCGCGTCGGCGTTTCGCCGCAGTAGGGCGCTCAAGAAAGCCACATCAACGGAGACGCGACGGCCACGTGGACACTTCCGAGATTCTCAACGTCATTCAGATCCTGGTCGCGCTCGTCGTGATTGGCGCCGTGATCCTCCAGGCCAAGGGCGCCGGTCTGGGCAACATCTTCGGCGGCGCGGGCGGGGACTCGTACCGCACTCGTCGCGGGATCGAGCGCACGCTGTTTCGCGGAACCATCGTGCTGATGCTCGTCTTCGTCGGCCTGAGCATCGCCGCTACCCAGGTCTGACCCGGCCTGTTCAACCTCCGGCCTGACCATGCCCGATTCACCGCGAGTCCTGTTCTACGGATCGCCCGACTTCGCCGTTCCCACACTGCGAGCCCTGATCGACAGTGCATACCGGCCGATCGCCGTAGTCACTCAACCCGACGCTCGCGCCGGACGTGGGCGCTCGCTACGACCGCCGCCGGTCAAGCAGGTCGCCGCAGAGCATGGCATTCCCGCCATTCAGCCGGCACGACTCCGAGATCGCGCCGCGATCGCGCAGATCGCCAGCTTGAAACCCGATTTGCAGATTGTCGCCGCTTATGGGCAGATCATTCCCGGAGAGATTCTCGATCTGCCCCGTTACGGCAGCCTCAACGTTCACGCGTCCCTGCTTCCGCGCTGGCGGGGCGCGTCGCCGATTTCGGCGGCCATCCTCCACGGCGATACCGAGACCGGCGTCACGATCATGTTGCTCGACGAAACCGAGGACACGGGTGACATCGTCACGCAGCAGCTCACGAAGATTGAACCGGCGGAAGACGCCGGACAGTTGAGCGATCGGCTCGCCCGGATGGGCGCGGACCTGCTGATGGCGACCATCCCCGACTGGCTCGGCGGCTCAGTCGCCGCCAGACCGCAGGACTCGAATTTGGCGACTCGTGCCCGACGTGTGAAGAAACAACAAGGCAAGATCGACTGGACCCAACCAGCGGCACAGATCGCCAGACACGTCCGCGCCTACACTCCCTGGCCAGCCGCGACGACCACGCTCAGCGGGTCCGCGATTCGGATCACCGAGGCCGTGAGTTCCCCGGCCAAAGCGGACGCTGAGGCCGGCGTAATCGTCGGTCTCGGTGACGGCATTGATGTCGCAACGGGCGCGGGCACGCTTCGAGTCCTGCGACTACAGCGAGCGGGCAAGCGCGAGTTGAGCGCGGCCGAATTCGCGAGAGGAAGCAGGAATCTGGCCGGTCAACAGTTCGACCATCAATGCGACCAACAATGCGACCATCAATGCGGCGCCGACGATGCCTGACCTGCTCGACCTCGATCAATCAGCCATGTCGGAGCTCGTTGAGTCGCTCGGCCAGCCTGCGTATCGGGCCCGGCAAATCTGGCGGCAGGTCTATCAGCGAGGCGTTCTTGATCCAGCCGCGATGTCCGATCTCCCGGCTTCCCTACGCGCGCAGCTCGGCGAGGCGTTCACGGCGCCTGCGGCGCCTCTGGACACGCAGACATCGGAGGACGGCTCGACCAGCAAGGCGCTGCTGCCGCTGGGAGACGGCGAACTGATCGAGACCGTGCTGATTCGCTCCGAGCCGCGTCATACGGTCTGCGTGTCTTCCCAGGCGGGTTGCGCCATGGGCTGCGTCTTCTGCGCGACCGGATTGCAGGGACTCCGACGCCAACTCACGTCCGGCGAGATTCTGCGGCAGGCGATCCTCGCGCGGTCCTGGTCGCGTGATGAAGGGCTCGAACTGACCCACGTCGTTTTCATGGGCATGGGCGAGCCGCTGGCCAACTACGACCACGTCAGCCAGGCGATTGCCCGGCTCAGCGATCCGGACGGCTTCGGCCTGTCGCCTCGACGGATCACCGTGTCGACCGTCGGCATTCCCCAGAACATTCGCCGTCTCGGAGAGGACCATCCACAGGTCAACCTGGCGGTCTCGCTCCACGCGCCCGATCCGAAGCTGCGCAAGGAACTGGTGCCGGTTCCGGGCGCGTCGATCGACGATATCCTCGGCGCGGTCCGCGATCACAACCGGGCGACCGGCGGGCGCGTGACCTTCGAGTACGTACTGCTCAAGGGGATCAACGACAGCCGCGCGCACGCCCGGCGGTTGGCGGAGCAGATCAAGGGACTCCGGGCGCACGTCAATCTGATTCCGCTCAACCCGTCGCCTGGTGTGGTCGGCGAACGTCCATCGCGCCGCGCGACGCTGGGATTCCAGCAGGCGCTGCAGGAGCGCGGCGTTGCCACCACCGTGCGTGTCGAGCAGGGCCGCGACATCGCGGCCGCCTGCGGACAGCTCCGCGGCGACCGGGTCCGGCGATCGGCATAAGCGTGGGCGTAGACGGCTGGAAGCGTTACTCTTCCGCTTCCTCGGTCTCGCCGTCTTCCGCTTCTTCGCCGTCGAGCAGCTCTTCGCCCTCGACCTCTTCTTCGTCTTCCTCGGCGACGCGCGGCGCGAGCACCGTCGCTACCGCGACCGTTTCGTCGGTCACGGCGACCACGCCGTCGGGAAGGGTCAGGTCGCGAACCAGCGCGGACTGCCCGAAGTCGTCAAGACCCGAGATATCGACTTCAAGCACCGAGGGCATCTCGTTCGGCAGCGCCTCGAGCGTGACGTACTCCAGCGACTGCACCACGGTGCCGCCCTGGCTCTCCGCTTCGGAGCTGCCAATCAGCACCAGTCGGGCCTCGGAGTGGATGCGGCGCGTCAGGTCGACCTCGTAGAAGTCGAGATGCAGGATGTTGCGATTCACCGGATGTCGCTGCACATCGCGCAGCACCACCGGGATCGTCTCCTCGGCGCCGTCGATCGAGATCGGGACCACTGCGTTGCGGTCGACCGCGGTGAAGACGCGCTGGACTTCGTTGAGCGGGGTCTGAATCGCACGCGACTCTCGTCCGCGTCCGTAGACATTGGCTGGGACGAGTCCCAGGCGGCGCAGTTGCTTGACTTTCTTGCCCAGGACGCTTCGCGTCTCCGCTTGCATAACCATTTCCGCCACGTCAGACATTGCCAACCATCCGTCTCAACCGCATTCGGTGTGTCGTTCGATATTCGTTGCTCAGCCGAGAGCTTACCAATCGACGCTATGTGCGCACCGTGGAGCGGTCAAGCAATCCAGACACTCCTCGTACACTATCGCCACGATGCCCAATTCCCCCACTTCGCCGAACTCGCCGAATGCCAACCGCGCGGGCGCTGCCCGATCGCATGGATCGTTGCTCGGCGTCGATGTCGGCGGGACCTTCACGGATTTCGTCTTACTCAACGATGGACAGATCGCGATTGCCAAGCGGCCGTCCACGCCGGACGATCCGGGACGCGCGATCATCGACGGCCTGGCCGAGTTCGGCTGGTCGCCGGACGAGGTCGTACACGGCTCGACAGTCGCGACCAACACGCTGCTCACCCGGACCGGCGCTCCGGTGGCGTTGATCACGACCAGGGGATTCCGCGACACGCTGGTGATCGGCCGGCAAGCGCGGCCCGACCTCTACGCGCTGCATCCCCAACGTCCCGACCCGTTGATTCCCCGACGCCTGCGCTACGAAGTCGATGAGCGGATTGCGGCCGATGGTTCCGTCGTGCAGGCGCTCTCGGTCGATGAGCTCGATGCGGTGCTGGATCGGATCGCGCGCACCAACGTGCGCAGCATCGCGATCTGCTTCCTGTTTAGCTTCATCAATCCCGAGCATGAGCGGATCGCCGCTGATCGGGCGCGCGAGCGCGGGTTCAGCGTCTCCGCCTCTCACGAAATCTTGCCCCAACACCGTGAGTTTGAGCGAATGAGCACGACCACGGCCAACGCCTATCTCGCGCCAGTGATGACGTCGTACCTGGACGCACTGGAATCGCGGCTCGTCCAAACCGGTTCGGGCCATGTCCGGCTGCGCATCATGCAGTCCAACGGCGGCTCGCTCTCGGCCGAGTCGGCCGGGCGCAACGCGGTCCGGACCGTGCTGTCGGGACCCGCCGGCGGTGTCGCCGGCGCGTTTGCCGCTGCCGAAGCGGACGGATTCCCCAACGCAATCACATTCGACATGGGCGGCACCTCGGCCGATGTCGCGCTCTGCCCCGGACGTTTGCTGGAGCGCACGGACCTGGTGGTCGACGAGATGCCGATCCGCACGCCGGCTGTCGACCTGCACACGGTCGGCGCGGGTGGCGGTTCGATCGCCTGGTTCGATGTCGGCGGGGCATTGCGCGTGGGGCCGCAATCGGCCGGCGCCGATCCCGGTCCGGCGGCCTATGGCCGCGGACAGCTACCGACCGTCACCGACGCCCACACCGTGCTGGGCCGCTTGCGGCCCGAGCAACAGCTCGGCGGCACGGTCCGCCTGGATGTCGAACGCGCCCGGGTCGCAATCGCGAGCATCTCCGAGCCATTCGGCTCGGTCGATGCCGCCGCCCAGGCCGTCATTGATGTCGTCAACGCGAACATGGCGCGGGCGCTGCGCGTGATCTCGGTGGAGCGCGGATACGATCCCGAGCGATTCACGCTGGTCGCCTTCGGCGGCGCGGGACCGCTCCATGCCTGCGATCTCGCCGACGCGCTCGGCATTCCGCAAGTCCTGATCCCGCCGGCGCCAGGCGTGCTGTCGGCGGCGGGGATGCTGATCGCCGATATCACCCGAGACGCTGAACAGGGGCTGCATCTGACCATCAATCCCGGCGACGCGGGCGGAATCCCCAGGCTGGACGAGGCGTTCAACGCCGTCGCCCGACAGGCGACGGAGGCCATCGCCGAGGACGGATACCGCGATTCGGTCGGTATCGAATATGCAGCCGACCTGCGATACCGAGGTCAATCGCACGAGCTCACGGTCCAGTTGCCGTCGGGACGCGATGCCGAGTCGATCCGCGACGCGTTCCACCGCGCCCACGAGGAGCGATTCGCCTTCTCGTCCTCCGATGCGCCGGTCGAAGTCGTGATCGCCCGAGCCAAGGCTCGACATCCTGGCTACGAGGGCAACATCGGCGTCGTCCAGACAGCGGAACAGTCAGCCGCTGAGACCGAACAGGTCACCTGGGATCAACCGCGCGCCACGGCGATTCTGGCCCGATCCTCGGTCGCCGAGCCGGTTGCTGGACCGGCGATCATCACCCAGGTCGACACCACGATGACCGTTCCACCCGGTTGGATGGCGAGCCCGCTGCCGAGCGGCAGTCTGGCGCTCGCACGGGAAGCGTGAGGTTCGACACGATGCCGACCACGAACATCGATCCGGCGCGACTCGCGATTTTCGATTCGCTGGTCAGCTCCATCGCAGAGGAGATGGGCGCGGCGCTGCGCCACACCGCGCTCTCACCCAACATCAAGGAGCGAGCCGACTTTTCCTGCGCGGTCTTCGACCAGGATGGTCAACTGCTCGCGCAGGCCGCGCACATTCCCGTGCATCTCGGCGCGATGCCCGAGTCGGTCCGAGCGGTCGAGCGGCTCGCGCCCTGGAAGCCGGGCGACCTCGCAATCCTGAACGATCCATTCCTCGGCGGTACGCACCTGCCCGACGTGACCATGGTCTCGCCGGTCTTTGCGCATGACGCAGGCGACGGCGATCTTCCCATCGGTTATGTCGCCAGTCGAGCGCACCAGGCCGACATCGGCGGGATGGCGCCCGGTTCGATTCCGGTCGCGCGTGAATTGATCCAGGAAGGCCTGGTGATCCCGCCGATCCGGCTCTATCGCGGCGGAGCACTCGTCGAGGAGGCGATGGACCTGATTCTGCGCAACGTCCGCACACCCGACGAGCGGCGCGGCGATTTCAACGCGCAGATCGCCGCGCAACGGCTCGGCGAGCGACGCGTCGCCGACCTGTACGACGACTACGGCGATGACGCCTATCTGGAAACGACGGCGGCATTGCTCGACTACGGCGAGCGCCTGACTCGCGCGTATCTCCGCGACCTGCCGCATGGCTCGTGGACATTCGAGGATGCGCTCGACGACGACGGGCATCAACCCGATCCGGTTCCGATCAGGCTGTCGTTGACGCTGGACGAAGACCGCGCGCACTTCGACTTCAGCGGCAGCGCGCCGCAGCGCGCGGCTTCGATCAATGCGGTCGCGCCGGTGACGCGCTCGGCCTGCTACTACGTGATCCGCTGCCTGTTGCCGCCCGACACGCCGATGAACTCCGGCCTGTTCCGCCCGATCACCTTCACGCTGCCGGACCGATCGGTCGTCGCCGCCCAGTCGCCGGTCGCCGTCGCGGCGGGCAATGTCGAGACATCCCAGCGCATCGTCGACACGGTCTGGGGCGCGTTCGCGCAGATCCTGCCGGAGCGGATGCCGGCGGCTTCCTCGGGCACGATGAATAATCTGGCGGCCGGCGGGATCGATCCGCGCAACGGCCGGCCCTGGGCGTACTACGAGACGTCCGGCGGCGGGCTGGGCGGCGGTCCCGACAGCCCCGGCCTCGATGCGGCTCATTCGCACATGACCAATACGTTGAATACGCCGGCCGAAGCGCTCGAGTTGGCGTATCCGCTGCGCGTGATCGAGAACTCGATCCGCGCCCGTTCGTCGGGGCCCGGTCTGCATCGCGGCGGACACGGCCTGATTCGCCGCACGCAGTTCCTCGGCGACGCCCAGGTGACGCTGATCACGGAGCGCCGCCAGCGACAACCATGGGGCGCCAACGGCGGAGGCTCCGGCCGGATCGGCCAGAACAGCCTGGAACGGATGTCCGACGGACGCTTGCGGTCGCGCCGCAAGTTGCCTGGCAAGGTGACGATCGACGTCAAGGCCGGCGACATCATTCGGATCGACTCGCCGGGCGGCGGCGGATGGGGCGAGCCACCCTCCCGCCGAGGTCCGCGCTAAACTGACCCCAACGGGCAGCGGCGGAGTGACTGCGAGGCCACCATGTCGGACGGTTCAGACCGACTCGAACGCGATGTCGAGGAAGTGCTCTCCAACATCGAGGATTTCGACTGGCGGCGCAGGCAATCGCGGCGTCCGGGACCGATCCGCCTTGCGGTGCAACGGTTCGCTTCGGCAATCGTCAATCGCGCGACATCGCTGACCGCCAACCATCTGCTGATCCTCGGAGCGCTGCTGTTGATCGTCGGCTTGATCTTCCGCGGGGGCGGCATGTGGCTCGCCGTTGCGGGGATCGTGGTGTTTGTGATTGGCCTGTTCTGGACCTCCCGCGGAGGCAACGCAAAGGCCGGGCAACCCAAGGGCGGCTACTGGCGCGATCGCTACATCAGCTACGAGCAGCAATCGCACAATCCGCTGCGCCGCTTCTTCCGCCGCGACCGCTAGACCTGTTCGGCCCGTTGTGCTGATCCGACTAATGCTCACTGTGTTCCTGGCGTCGGCATTGGCCGGCGCATGTAGCGACCGTGGGGACCCGTCGCCCGCGGCCGTAGAAACGACATCGCAGCCGGAACAGCCGCGAGCTGCGCGAGAAGAACAGTCGTCAACGAGCGAGGCCCAGGCTGACGTTGGACAGTCGCAAGGAACTGAGCGACCCGAATCCGATCATCGACAGCAGTCCTTGCTCAAGTCAACAGAGGAGCCAGACCAATCGGCGGCCGAGGCCGATACAGACGCTGATCAGTCTCTGGCGGCGCCTCCCGCGCTCGATCACAGCCGCGCGGCAGCCGCGGTCATCAAGCTTGCCGAAACGTTGGGGCCGCGACCGTCCGGCACAGCCGAAGAAGTCGCGGCCGCCGAACACATCGCGAGCGTTCTCGATTCGTATGGTTACGATGTCTGGATTGAACCGTTTGAGTACAGCGTTGAGCAGCCCATCGTCCAGATATTCCTGAGCGACACGGAAGACATCGCCGCTTCCCGGTTCCGGGGTTCGGATCCCGGCGAGGTTGAAGGGCGATTACAGCCGATCGAAGGTGAAGGCAACCCAGCCGACTATGAAGGAGTAGACGCCGCAGGCGCGATCGTGCTCGTCGAGCGCGGCCTGATCACGTTCGCGGAGAAGGCGCAACACGCGGCGCAAGCCGGAGCAGCAGCGCTCATCATCATCAACAACGACAACACCTGGCTGCTCGGAGACTTGGCCCAGTATCGCAGCCCCATACCCGTGTTTGGCGTCCCTCGCATACAGGGACGCAACCTGAAGTCTCGTTCTCCGCAGGCCGTGAGTATCTCCCCATCCTCGGAAAACGTGAGTCGATCGCAGAACATCATCGCGCTTCGACCGGACGCGATCTGCAGCGTCATCGTGGGAGCCCATTACGACACCGTCTACCGAACTGCCGGCTACAACGACAACAGTTCGGGAACAGCCTTGATGATGGAGTTTGCCAGGACTTATTCCGAACACCCTGCCTCCGAACACCTGTGTTTCGTGGGTTTCGGCGCTGAAGAGGTCGGCATCTACGGATCGAGAGAGTATGTTCGCCGACTGGAAGAGACAGGACAGCTCGCCGATGTGCGCTACTTGCTCAACCTCGATGCCATCGGCTCCGGTTCCTTGCATCTCTCCCTCTCGGTCAACGGAGCTGACCTTCGCCTCCTCACCGTTCGCCTGGCTGAAATGCTCGGGGTACAAGTCGCCTCTATAGAGCAAGGTGGGTGGGCCGACGCCTACCCATTTGCTCAAGCGGGGGTCGAGACGTTCTTCCCACTGCCTGCCTCTGGTGTGATGAACACGATCGCCGATGACTCGAGCAACTTCGACGCCGAGGTCTTTGGGGAAGTGGCCCGACTCGCCGAGCATGTACTGCAATGCATGCTGGAGCGTTCCGGAGCCGCTATCCGTCCCGTCCTCTACTGCAGCGACCAGAACTAGCGGCCACGTGCGACACTAGAACGGTGAAACCTGCGCAGCGCCTCGACGCATTCCTCCCGCTCCTGGTCGTTCTGGTTGCCCTGACCACCCTGGTCACAGTCGCTTGCGGCGGCGATGCCGCTCCTGCGACCACGTCCACGTCGACGTCGAACGCTCCACAGGCGGGAGGGACCAGCGAAGACATCCCGGTCGAAGCGCTGCCCGATCCGCTGCCTCCGCCGTACCTCTTCCAGGACGAAGTCACGGTGGAACAGGCGCCGGTCACCGAGACGACCTACGTCGTCCAGCCGGGCGACAGCCTGGCCGCGATCGCCGCGCGCTTCTGCATCACCGTCGCGGAGATTCAGCGACTCAACACCATTGTCGACGTCAATACGCTCGATATCGGCGACGAACTCCGGATTCCGATCCGCGAGGGCGGCTGCGGAGCGGCCGCCCCCCAGAGCACGGCGGCGGAAGAGCCGGTTGACGAAGGACCGGCGCGGCCTCCGGGCGAGATCTACGTGGTCCAGGCGGGCGACACGCTCGCCGATATTGCCTTCACCTTCGGGCTGACCTGGGTTGATCTGATGAACTACAACAATCTCACCGAGGCGCAGGCCGGCAACCTGCAGATCGGACAGGCGCTGATCATCCCGCCTCAACCGGAGCAGACCGATGCGGCCGGTGAGGCCGGTGAGGCCGAGGGGGCTGAGCAGCAGTCGGGACCGTCCGAGCCGCCCGGCTAGTCGGGTGCTCGGTGTTCCCGGTTGGTTAGCGGTCGGCTGTTCCCGGTTGGTTAGCGGTCGGCTGTTCCCGGTTGATTGTTCGCCCGATAGCCCTGTAGTAGCCTCACCATCTGCGAAGCGGCGACCGGGTGGGTCCCGCCGAAGGGGCAACACGGGTGTCTTATGGTCACTGAACCTGCTCAGCAACCTTCGCAGCGCGGCATCGATTTTCTGCTTGAGGAAGTCGCTCAGCGAAGGCTCAACGGCAACGCTGAGGCGACCCGCGCCGCGGCATTGGAACGACAGCACAGCAGAGGCAAACTGAGCGCCAGACAACGCCTCGACGTCCTCTTTGACGCCGGCTCGTTCACCGAGATCGATCCGTTCGTCAAGCATCGAGGCGCCGGCTTCGGGCTGGAGAACAACCGGCCCGAGGGCGATGCCGTTGTCGTCGGTCACGGCAGGGTCGACGGACGCACCGTCTTCGCCTATGCCCAGGACTTCACCCTCTACGGCGGCTCCGTCTCGGAGGCGGCCGCCGAGAAGATCGCCAAGATTCAGGACCTCTCGATGAAGGTCGGCGCGCCGATCGTTGCGATCAACGACGGCGGCGGCGCGCGTATCCAGGAAGGCGTCACCTCGCTGCGCGGCTACGGCGAGATTTTCCTGCGCAACACGCTCTCGTCGGGCGTCGTCCCGCAGATCGCCGTCTGCGCCGGACCGGCCGCCGGCGGCGGGGTCTACTCGCCCGCGATCATGGACTTCATCTTCATGGTCCAGGGCACGGGTCAGATGTACATCACCGGCCCCGACGTGATCCGCGCCGTCTCGGGCGAGGAAGTCACGCACGAGGAACTCGGCGGCGCGATGACCCATGCGACCAAGACAGGCGTCGCCCACTTCTGCATCCCCGGCGAGGAAGCGACGCTCAACAGCGTCCGGCAGCTCCTCACCTTCCTGCCGCAGAACAACATGGAAGACCCGCGCTGGACCGACACCGGCGACTCGCCCGACCGCAAGCTCGACAGCCTGGTCGACATTGTGCCGGCCGACTCCACCCGTCCCTACGACATCCGCCGCGTGATCCGCGAGATCGTCGACAACGGGCAGTTCATGGAGATTCAGGCGCAATGGGCGCGCAACGTCGCCGTGGGCTTCGCCCACATGGGCGGCTACGGCGTCGGTATCGTCGCCAACGATCCCGACTCGCTGGCCGGCGTGCTCGACATTGACGCTTCGCGCAAGGCGGCGCGATTCGTCCGCTTCTGCGACTGCTTCAATATCCCGATCGTCACCCTCGTCGACGTGCCCGGATTCCTGCCCGGTACCCAGCAGGAGTACGGCGGGATCATCGCGCACGGCGCCAAGCTGCTCTACGCATACGCCGAGGCGACCGTGCCCAAGGTCGCGGTGACGCTGCGCAAGTCGATCGGCGGCGCGTACGTCGTGATGAGCAGCAAGCATCTGCGCTCCGATGTCAACCTGGCCTGGCCGACGGCGCAGATCGCCGTGACTGGATCCGACGGCGCGGTGAACATCATTCACCGCCGCCGGATCGCCGCGGCCGAGGACCCGGTCGCCGAGCGGGCCAAGCTGATCGCCGAGTACGAGGCCGAGTTCTATCGCCCCTACCAGGCGGCCGAACTGGGATTCGTCGACGATGTGATTCATCCACGGGAGACGCGAACAGCGATCTTCAAGGCGCTCGACATGCTCGCCGACAAGGTCGACACGTCGCCGCCCAAGAAACATGGCAACATACCTCTCTAGCCTCCGCGATGACGCCGACTGACCCTGAGCAGGTCAGCACCGAACTGGATCCGACCATGGCATACGAAACCGACGCCCTGCAGCGCATCGACGCCGCGTACGCGAAACTGCGCGACGGCATTGAGGTCGCCCGGCAACGCATCGATCGGCCGCTCACGCTGGCCGAAAAGATCCTCTTCGGACACTTCGTCGATCCGGCCAACCAGCCGCTCGGACGGGGCACAGACCACGCTTCGCTCCAGCCCGACCGCGTCGCCCTGCAGGACGCGACGGCGCAGATGGCGCTGCTGCAGTTCGAACTCGCGGGACTCCACCGGGTCGTTGTGCCGACCACCGTCCACTGCGACCACCTGATCCAGGCGCGAGTGGGCGCGGACACCGATCTCCAGGTCGCCGTGACCGAGAACGAAGAGGTGTACGAATTCCTGCGCACCGCCGCCGCTCGCTACGGCGCCGGATTCTGGAAGCCCGGCTCCGGCATCATTCACCAGGTCGTGTTCGAGAACTACGCCTTTCCCGGCGGCATGATGATCGGTACCGACTCGCACACACCCAACGCCGGCGGCATGGGCATGATTGCGATTGGCGTCGGCGGCGCCGACGCGGTCGACGTGATGGCCGGTCTCGGCTGGGGCGTGACGATGCCGAAGCTGATCGGCGTTTATCTGACGGGCGAACTCGACGGCTGGACCTCGCCCAAGGACGTGATTCTGCGCGTCGCCGACGAACTGACCGTCAAGGGCGGCACCGGCGCGATCGTCGAGTACTTCGGACCCGGCCTCGCCTCGATGAGCGCCACCGGTCGCGGCACCGTGACCAACATGGGCGCAGAAATCGGCGCGACGACCTCGCTCTTCCCCTTCGACGGACGCACCGCCGACTACCTGCGCAGCACCGGCCGCACTGACATCGCGGAGCTGGCCGAGGCCAACGCCGAGCACCTGCGAGCCGACGATGGAGTCGCCGACGCACGGCACGACATCTTCGACAGGGTGATCGAAATCAACCTGAGCGAGTTGGAGCCCGCCTGGGTCGGACCGCACACGCCCGACCTGCGCAACACCGTCGCCGAGGTACGTGGATTCATGGAGTCCGAGGAGTACCCGCTCAACGTGACCAACGCGCTGATCGGCTCCTGCACCAACTCGTCTTACGAGGACATGAGCCGCGCCGCGCACATCGCCCGCCAGGCGGCGGAAGCCGGTCTCGAACTGCGCGCGCCCTTGCTGGTCACGCCCGGCTCCGAGCAGATCCGCGCCACAATCCAGCGCGACGGCCAGATTGACGCCTTTGAGTCGGCCGGCGCGACCGTGCTCGCCAACGCCTGCGGACCCTGCATCGGTCAGTGGAAGCGTGAAGATCTCGAAGGCGACGAGCAGAACACGATCGTCACCTCGTTCAACCGCAACTTCCCCGGTCGCAACGACGCCAACCGCAACACGCTTGCCTTCATCGGCTCGCCCGAACTCGTCGTCGCGACCGCCTTCGCCGGTGAGATGGGCTTCGACCCGCGCTCCGACGCTATTGCCACCGACGGCGGCGAGTTCCGCTTCAGCGCTCCGACCGGCGACGAACTGCCGGCCGGCGGGTTCGACGCCGGCGACGAGGGCTACATCGCTCCGCCCGACGACGGCAGTGGCGTCGACGTCATCGTCAGCCCTGAGAGCAACCGGCTCCAGCGTCTGACCCCGTTCCCGGCCTGGGACGGCGACGACTACAGCTTCCTCTCGGTTCTAATCAAGACGCAGGGCAAGACCACGACCGACCACATCTCGCCCGCAGGCTCGTGGCTGCGATTCCGCGGACACCTGGAGAACATCTCCGGCAACCTGTTCAGCGGCGGCGTCAACGCCTTCACCAGCGGAACCGGCACGACGCTCAACCAGATCTCCGGTCAGGCCGACCAGCCGATCAACGAGGTCGCGCGGGCCTACAAAGACGCGGGCATTCGCTGGGTCGCGGTTGGCGACGAGAACTACGGCGAAGGCTCCAGCCGCGAACACGCCTCGATGGAGATCCGCTGGAGCGGCGGCTACGTCGTGATCGCGCGTTCCTTCGCTCGCATCGCCGAGACCAACCTCAAGAAGCAGGGCATCCTCGCGCTGACCTTCAGCGATCCGGACCACTACGACCTGGTCGGCGAGCGTGACCGGATCAGCGTCCTCGGTCTGGCCGACTTCGCCCCCGGCCAACCGCTCACGCTGCGCATCGACCATGAGGACGGCTCAAGCGACGAGGTCGCCGTCAATCACACCTTCACCGAGGAACAGATCACCTGGTTCCAGGCCGGCAGCGCCCTCAACAAGATCGCCGCTGCGCAGTAGTTACGGTCCCCTCTCCCTGCGGGAGAGGGTTAGGGTGAGGGCCCTCCGCCACTCACATGGCAGACCCAAACCGCTCCATCGGATAACAATTGGACAAGCCCCGTCACTTCCCCCACGGGTATGGCTGCCCGTGCCCAGAAAGGTCCAGACTTATGCGAACGAAGGTGACCGTCATTGGAGCCGGCAACGTCGGCGCGACCACCGCTCAGCGACTCGCCGAGCGCGGTTACGCCGATGTCGTCCTCGTCGATATCGTCGACGGTCTGCCGCAAGGCAAGGCGCTCGACATGTACGAGGCCTCGCCGGTCATCGGTGTCGACTCCTGCATCACCGGCGCGACCGACTACGGCCCGACCGCCGGCTCCGACATCGTCGTGATCACCTCCGGCGTCGCACGCAAGCCCGGAATGTCCCGCGACGACCTCCTGCAGATCAACATGGGTATCGTCGACTCCGTCACCCGAGCCGCCATCGCCGAATCGCCCGACGCGACCATTGTCGTCGTTTCCAACCCGCTCGACGCCATGTGCCACGTCGCTTACGACGCGGCCGGCATCCCGAGTTCCCGCGTCGTGGGCATGGCCGGCATTCTCGACACCGCACGCTACCGCTCATTCCTGGCCGAGGCGATCAACATCTCGGTTGAGGACATCAACGCCTTCGTACTCGGCGGTCACGGCGACACGATGGTTCCGCTCGCCTCCTACACGACGGCCGCCGGCATCCCGATCACCAAGCTGCTGCCCCAGGACCAGCTCGACACGATCATTCAGCGCACCCGCGACGGTGGCGCGGAGATTGTCAACCTGCTCAAGACCGGCTCCGCCTTCTATGCGCCCTCCGCCGCGGTGGCGCAGATGGTCGACGCGATTGCGCTCGACAAGCGCCGCATTCTCCCCTGCGCCGCGCTGCTCGAGGGCCAGTACGGTGTTGACGGCCTGTTCATCGGCGTACCGGTCGTGCTCGGCAGCAACGGAATCGAGCAGATCCTGGAGATCAACCTCACCGACGAGGAGCAGGCCCAGCTCAAGCACTCCGCCGACGCCGTCCAGGGCCTCGTCGACGACATGGCTCGACTGAGCAGCCAGTAGAACGAATCCCCTCTCCCGCTGGGAGGGGGCCAGGGTGAAGGCAAACCGCCATGACCGAGATCAGAGTCGAATCCGACACGATGGGGACGATTGAGGTTCCCGCCGACCGCTACTGGGGCGCGCAGACGCAGCGCTCGCTGGAGAACTTCAAGATTGGCGGCGAGCGGATGCCGCGATCAATCCTGCGCGCGATGGGCATCGTCAAGCACGCCTCGGCCAGCGCCAACCAGAAGCTGGGCCGCCTCGACGCCGGGCTGGCCGACGCCATCCGCTCGGCTGGCCAGCAGGTGATCGACGGCGAGCTCGACGACCACTTCCCGCTCGTCGTCTGGCAGACCGGCTCCGGCACGCAGTCGAACATGAACGCCAACGAGGTCATCTCGAACCGCGCGATCGAACTGCTCGGCGGCGAGATCGGCTCCAAGTCGCCGGTTCACCCCAACGACCACGTCAACATGTCGCAGTCGTCCAACGACGTCTTCCCCGGCGCGATGGCCATCGCCACAGCCGAGCAAACCGTCCATCATCTGATCCCCAGCCTGCGCTATCTGCACGACGCGCTCCAGGCCAAGGCCGAGGAGTGGACCAACATCGTCAAGATCGGCCGCACCCACTTCATGGACGCCGTCCCGCTCACGCTGGGCCAAGAGTTCAGCGGTTACGTCCAGCAGGTCGCCTACGGCATTCAGCGGGCCGAGCAGACGCTGCCTCGCCTCTACGAACTGGCGCTCGGCGGCACCGCCGTCGGCACCGGGATCAACTCCCATCCCGACTATGCGGTCAAGGTTGCCGAGGAGATCTCGGAGTTCACCGGCCTGCCCTTCGTCACCGCGCCAAACAAGTTTGAGGCGCTGGCCGCCCATGATGCACAGGTCGAGCTGGCCGGCGTGCTCAACACCATCGCCGTCTCGCTGATGAAGATTGCGAACGACGTGCGGATGCTCGGCTCCGGTCCGCGCGCCGGTCTGGGAGAGCTGGTCCTGCCCGCCAACGAACCCGGCTCGTCGATCATGCCGGGCAAGGTCAACCCGACCCAGTCCGAGGCGCTGACCATGGTCTGCGCACAGGTCATGGGCAACGCCGTCGCCGTCTCGGTCGGCGGCTCCAACGGGCACTTCGAACTCAATGTGTTCAAGCCGGTGATGGCCTTCAACAACCTGCAGAGCATCAAGCTGCTCGGCGACGCCGCCGTGTCCTTTACCGACAACTGCGTCGTGGGGATCGAGCCGAACTACGGCCGGATCGACGAACTGATGCGCTCTTCCCTGATGCTGGTCACGGCGCTCAATCCACACATCGGCTACGACAACGCTGCCGCAATCGCGAAGAAGGCTCACGCCGACAATGGCACCTTGCTCTCCGCCGGCCTCGAACTCGGCCTGCTCACCGAAGAGCAGTTCGGCGAATGGGTCCGCCCCGAGGAAATGACCCGCCCCTAGACTGCCCGCAATACCGCCAGAACTGGAGTACCTATGCCCAGCCGACGCAACATGATCGCCATGACCGACGAGGAAGCGAAGGAGTTCATCGAGACCGGCTGGACCTTGCAGGTCGCCTCGAACGGCAACAACGGATTCCCGCACCTCGTCGCCATGTGGTACGGCGTGATCGACGACAAGATTCACTTCACCACCTACGCCAAGGCGCAGAAGGTGCTGAACCTCAAGCGAGACCCGCGGATCACGGTGATGCTCGAGTCCGGTGTCGAGTACTCGAAGATCAAGGGTCTCGTGATCGAGGGCGAAGCCGACGTGATCGAGAACGACCCGCAGCTCGTGATGGCGGTCCAGGACGCCACCGGCGAGAAGCGCAATCCGAATGCCCAGGGCCCCTCGACGACGCCAATGGACGACGAACAGCGCGTGCGTCAAGCCTCGAAGCGAGCGGTGGTCAGAATCAACCCGACCCGCATCTACAGCTGGGACCACAACAAGCTCGGCGGCGTGTACTGACGATTCGCGAATTGGCTAGGCTTGAGACAGAGGTTGGACTCAGAGGTGTGTGATGCCTGAGACCATCGAGACTGTGAATGCGCCTAGCGACAGTCGAGACGCGGATGCGAACCCTTCGCCGCGCCAACTGAGTGTGGACGTCGTCTACCGGTTCGGCTTTCCACCGCTCTGGCGGCTCTGGCGTCACTGGCGCAACGGTGAAGACATCTTCATCAAAGAACGCGAATAGCAGCGATTGCAATCACGACCGCAGTGGAGCCAGTCGTAGCAACGGTCACATTCACGAGCCATGACTTGGCGAACAATCTCGGTTCGTTCGCTTCGACCGCACGTGCCAGGGAGTTCGTCGCCAGCGCGAGCAAGTCTTCGTCGCTCACCTCTTCGGACAACGCGATCAGTTCACGTAGGTTCGGCGCTAGCCGTAGTCGTCCCGTCAGATAGGCGAGCGTCGAGATCAGCACACTGGCGATGAACAAACCGACCGCTACATGTACGACAGGCCGAATCGTCGCACGATCCACTCCTTCGGCGAACAGGAGCGCCGAACCGAGCAGCGCCACCATAGCGGCGCCCAACGCGACCGCGTTACCCAGCCGGCTATCGAGCGTCGCCGCGAACGATCGCTGTTCCTCAAGCCGCCACAGCGCGAGCTCGTAAGCGAGCCGCTTCCCGGACTGGATTGTGCTGCTCTCGGCCATCAGCCGACTCCGGCGCCGTGCTCGCCGCCAGGGGGACCGTAGAACACGACCCAGACCGCCAGGTCGTCGCTGAATTCCTCGAACCGATGTCTGGCGCCGGCGCCGACGAAAAATGCGTCGCCCGGGCCGATCTCCATCCGCTCGCCGCCCAGCGCAAAGACGCCCGTGCCGGATGCGACGATGTAGACCTCATCCTGCTCGTGCGGCGACTGCTTGTCCATCTCCTTGGGCGTGTACAAGCCCACCGACATCGTCCCGTGCCGCAGCACTTCCTGGTATTCGTCGGGTCCGACTCTGCTGGCCATAATCGACTCCTCGCTCCGGCCTCAGGATATGATCAGCCCGTTCGCACTGTGCCTGATACACCGCCTGACACGCCGGGAGACGCGCCATGAATCTGACCCAGCTTGAAGTGATCCAGCAGGGACTTGACGGTATGCACGGGATGCTCGACAAGGCAGTCCCCGACATGACCGCCGAGCAATGGAACGCTCGTCCGGCCGGCGAGGGCGTGAGCGCGTTCTTCTCGCTCTGGCATTATGTCCGCACCGAGGACAACATCGTCAACTGGGTCGCCCAACGACAGCCGACGGTCTGGATCAACGGCGAATGGGATCAGCACTTCGGCCTGCACCGGACATCGCAGGGCACCGGCATGACCAAGGAAGAGGCCGACGCCGTGCTGCTCAACGATGTCGAGGGTTGGCTGAGCTATCAGCAGCAGGTCTGGGTCGCCACGCGCGAGTGGGTCGCGAGCCTGAACGCCGACGACCTTGACAGCGAGATCGTGATCCGCCCGACGCCGCCGATGTCGACCTGGCAGGCGCTGACCGGCATGCTGCTCTTCCACGGCTACCGCCACGTCGGCGAGGTGGAGCACGCCCGCGGACTGCTCGGTCTGGGCGGTCTGACGATCTGATCGCCCGCTAACCTATCCCCTGAGCGCAGCCGATATGCTCAGTCCCGCACCAATGCAGGCCGATGCAGGCTGATAGACAGGACAGTTCATGACCGACTTCGGCGTATCGATGTTCCCCACCGACTATGCGATTCAACCCCCCGAGCTTGGCCGCGAGGTGGAAGCGCGCGGATTCGAGTCGCTCTGGTTCCCCGAGCACACGCACATTCCCACCTCGCGCATCTCGCCCTGGCCGGGCGGCGGCGATCTGCCCCAGGAGTACTGGCACACGCACGACCCGTTTGTCTCGCTCATGGCCGCCGCAGCGGCGACCGAGACGATCAAGGTTGGTACCGGCATCCTGCTCGTTCCCGAGCACGATGTGCTCGTCGCGGCCAAGTCGGCTGCGTCGCTGGACATGATCTCCGGCGGTCGCCTGATTCTCGGCATCGGCGCTGGCTGGAACGCCGAGGAGCTGGAGAATCACGGCTGGAACTTCAAGGACCGCTGGAAGGTGACCCGAGAGATCGTGCTCGCCTGGCGCGAGCTCTGGAGCAATGACGAGCCCGAGTACCACGGCGAGTTCATCGACTTCGACCCGGTCTGGAGCTATCCGAAGCCGGTTGACGGCGATGTCCCGATCCTGCTCGGCGCGCAGTCGAAGTGGGCCTTCGACCGGGTTGTCGACTATTGCGACGGCTGGCTGCCGATCAACGGCCGCGGCGACCTGCGCGCCGACATGGAGCAGCTCCGCGCCTCCGCCGACCGTGCCGAGCGTGACTTCGACACGATCCAGCGCAGCGTCTTTGGCGTGGGCCCCGATCCGGCCTTGGTACAGGACCTGATCGACATGGGCTTCCAGCGGATCATCTTCGGCCTGCCTCCCGCCGAGGCAGGTACGGTGATTCCGTTGCTCGACCGCTACGCGAGCGTCGTGTCGGAGTTCAACGGCAGCTAGGTCGAAATCACGGAGCGGCGGGCGTCGTGGGCAGCGGAGCACAGCATCAGCCGCTGACGCGCGCCCGCCTGCGCCAGCTCCAGCAGTTGCAGACGGCCAAAGGCCGCCGCGAGCAGCAAGCGTTCCTGCTTGACGGTCTCAAACTGGTCCGCGACGCCCTGGCTTCCGCCGCGCCGATCACCGAAATCCTCAGCCTCTCGCCGGAGGAATGGGCAAACGCGCCGTGTCCGGTTCTGAAGATTAGTCAGGCCGACTCCGAGCGGCTCTCCGACACGCGAACGCCGCAGGGTCACTTCGCGGTCGTCGAGGATCACCTGCGCGGCCTGGCTACGCCTTTGGGCGAGTCATGGCAGGTAGTAGCCCTCGACGCAATCCAGGACGCAGGCAACGTCGGCGGGATCATCCGCTCGGCCGCTGCATTCGAGGCCGCAAGGGTGATCGCGGGTCCGGGCAGCGCCGACCCGACGCATCCGCGTGTCACCCGAGCCGCGACCGGTGCGTGGTTTCGGATTCCGATCGCTCGCTCGGACGACTTGCGCTCGGATCTCGAAGCGCTGCGCAATGCGGGCGGATCGGTCCTGGCAGCGGAAGCGACGGGCGAGCCACTTGAGGACATCGACGTCTCGAAGCGGGCCGTCTGGCTATTCGGTAACGAAGGAACGGGGATCAGCGCGGAGCTGCAACCGCTGATCGATAAGCGCGTCTCGGTTCCCATCGCTGAGGGCGTGGACTCGCTCAATGTCAACGTGGCCGCCGGGATCATTCTGCATCATGGCTGGCAGCGATTCCGCGAGAGGAAGACGCAATGAGGATCACGACCTGGAACGTCAACTCGATTCGCGCGCGGGAAGACCGCGTGCTCAACTGGCTCGACCAGCACCAGCCCGACGTGCTCTGCTTGCAGGAACTCAAGTGCACCGAGGAGCAGTTTCCCTTCGACGGCTTCGACGACCTTGGCTACAACGTGGTGCTCCATGGGCAGAAGTCCTACAACGGCGTGGCCATCCTCTCGTTAGATTTTCCCGACAACGTCGAGGTCGCCGTGCCCTGGCCCGATGACGACCAGTCGCGGGGCATCGCAGCCGATATCGGCGGCGTGCGGATCGTCAGTCTCTACTGTCCCAACGGGCGCGATGTCGGCCACGAGATGTACCGCTACAAACTTGAGTGGTTCGATCGGCTACGCGCCTGGCTCGGCGAGCAGGACACGGCCGGCGACATCGTGCTCACCGGCGACTACAACATCACCTTCGACGACCGCGACGTCCACGATCCCGAAGCGTGGCGCGAGAAGATTCTCTGCTCGACCCCGGAACGCGAGCGGCTGAACGCCCTGGTCGATTGGGGCCTGACCGATGCGCTGCGGCTGTTCGACGAGTCGGACCAGGTCTACACGTGGTGGGATTACCGGACGGGCGGAGTGATGCAAGGCGTGGGACTGCGCATCGATCATCATCTGATCAGCGCGCCACTGGTCGAGCGAGCGTCGGCGGTCGAGATCGATGTTGACGAGCGGCGAAGGGAGGGCGACGGCGACAAGCCGTCGGACCACGCGCCCGTCACACTGGTGCTAGACGAGTAGCGCCAAAGCCGGCGTCTTCCAGAAGGGCGGCGCAGCGAATCGCCATGGCGTCATTGCCCTCGCGCGCCACGACTTGCACCGATAGCGGCAACGCGTCGTTCCCCAGACCGGCAGGCATCGCGATCGCCGGCGCCTGGATCAGGTTGGCCAGCGGCGTGTAGAGGATCGAGGTCGTCCAGGGACTGACCGACGCGCCGGCGATTTCCTCGATGCGCTCGCCATGTCCGGGCGCAGGGATGGCGCTGGTCGGCGTGAGGAGTACGTCGTACACGTCAAACCAAGCGTCCATTTGCCGTCTCAGGCGATCGAGCGCCGCATATACGTCTGCGACTTGCATTCCAGTCAGGCCGCTGCCGCGTCTCAGGCTTCCTCGTGTGTAGTCGCTGAGGTCGTCTTCGCGTCCGACGCACATTCTCCCGTAGTTTGCGGCCGCGCCAACAACCGAGAGCGTCGGGAAGACCTCGTTCGGGTCGCTGATCGGCGGCGACGCCTCCTCGACCGTCGCTCCCGCCGCCTGCATCACGTCGGCTGCCTCAGCGACGCGCTGGGCAATCTCCGGTTCGCACGGCGTCGGCCAGCCGAGCGTGGTCGTCCACCCAATGCGAACGCCGTCCAGCGACCCGGGCTCGGCGAACGGCGTGAAGTCGATCGGTCCTGAGCAATAAGCCGCCGGATCTCGCGAGTCCTCACCCGTTATGACGCTGAGCATCAGCGCGGCATCCTTCAGCGTCCGGGCGAGGACGCCATCGGTGGAGATCTGCGACATGCCCGCGCCGCGCACGCGGCGCGGAATGCGCCTGCCGGTCGGCTTGATCCCGACCACGCCGCAGTAGGCGGCCGGCACGCGGACCGAGCCGCCGCCGTCGGTGCCGTGATGCAGCGGTCCGTATCCGGCGGCGCAGGCAGCAGCCGCGCCGCCGCTCGATCCGCCGGCGGTGTGATCGAGGTTCCAGGGATTCGCGGTCGGTTCGCCCAACCGATTCATCGTCTGCGCCGCCAGTCCGAACTCCGAGGTGTTGGTCTTGCCGAGAAAGACCGCGCCCGCCTCTCGCAGGCGCTCGACGAACAGTTCGTCTCGCGGCGCCGGTTGGCGCGACGTGACCAACGATCCCATCGTCGTAGGCGCGCCCTGGACATCGACGAGGTCCTTGATCGTGACCGGAATGCCTAACAGCGGTGGTGGTTCCTCCGACTCGCGGAATCGCCACTCTCGCGCCGCGACGCGAGCCTGCGTCAGCGCCGACTCGCGCGTCTGCGTGATGAACGCGTGCAGCGACGGTTCCAGCGCGTCGATGCGGTCGTACAGCGCCTCAACGACCTCGATTGGCGAGAGGCGGCGCGAGTCGTAGGCCTCGCGCAGGTCGCCAGCGGATAGCTCGTGGATCTCCGGCATCTACAGGTTCTCAATCTCAACCGGCTCGATTTCGCCGGCCGGGCTGAATCCGAAGATGCGCCCGTAGAAGTCGAGCTCCGCTTCGGTCGCGCGCTGGATGTTGGCGGCCTGTCGGAAGCCGTGCTGTTCGCCCTCGAAGGCGATGTACGCGACCGGCAGCCCCTTCTTGCGCAGCGCATCGACCATGCGCTCGGCCTGATTGGGCGGAACGATTTTGTCCTCCAGACCCTGCAGGAAGATGATCGGGCAGGAGAGCCGTTCCACCGCGTGAACCGGCGAGCGCTGCTGATACAACTCCGCCCGTTCGGGATACGGACCAATCAGCGAGTCGAGGTAACGCGACTCGAACTTGTGCGTGTCCTCCGCCAGTGCCGCCGCGTCGGAGACGCCGTAGTAGGACGCTCCGGCGGTGAACACCTCGCCGAACGTGAGCGCGCAGAGCGTCGTGTATCCGCCGGCGGAGCCGCCTCGGATCGCCAGCCTCGCCGGATCGACATCGCCGCGCTCGACCAGGTAGAGCGCCGCGGCCTCGCAGTCTTCGCGGTCGGCGATCCCCCAGTTGCCGTTGAGCTGTCGCCGGTACTCGGTGCCGTAGCCGGTCGAACCTCGATAGTTCACGTCGACCACAGCGAATCCTCGCGTGGTCCAATACTGGATGGCCAGGCTGAATCCGGGATTGGTGGCGCTGGTCGGGCCGCCGTGAATGAAGGTCACCAGCGGCGGCAACTCGCCCTCGGGACCCTGGAAGTCTGGATTGGTCGGCGGGTAGTAGTAGGCGTGCGAGACGAGTCCACCGGCTGTCGGATAAGTAATCGCTTCGGCCCGGGAGAAGTACGCGGGATCCAGTTCCGGACCGGTCGAGGCTTGCAGCGTCTCGATCTCGCCGCTCTCGACATCGATCGCCACGATCGCCGCGCCGACCTCGGAACTCGCAGGCGCGCAGATCAGCCGTCCGGCGCATGCGGTGGTGAAGAATCCGAATGTGGTGAACGGCGTGGGAATCTCGGTCAGTTCGCCGGAGCGCACGTCGATCAGGCCGACCTTGCGGCCATCGGCGTTGCCATACTGCGCGACCAGCCGATGCTCGTCGAGCACGGCGTAGGTCGACATTGAGAACTCCCACTGCGGCTGGCCAAACTCCGCCTCGACGCTTAGCACAGGCGTCAGCGCGCCGTCTGCGAACCGATGAATGTTCCACCAGCCCGACTCGTCGGAGACGCAGTAGAGCGTCCCGTCCGGACCCCAGCGCGGCTCGATGATCGAGACATCGCCCTTGGCATCGCCGGCGATCCTGCGCGGCGAGAGCAGCGAGCCGTTCGAGGCGACCTCGGCCAGCCACAGTTCGGTCGCGTCCCAGGGCATGTTGGGGTGGTTCCAGACAATCCAGGCAAGACGGCGACCGTCGGGACTGAGTCGCGGCGAGGAACAGAAATCGAAGCCTTCGTGTAACCGCGTGATTTCCTCAGAGTCGGCAGCGCTGCCGTCGGTTGGAATTGAGGCCAGGTAGTTCTCAGCCTCCAGACCTTCTCGGCGATGGTCTTCGGCGACGCAGATCAGCCGACCGCGCTCGTCATCGACCGTCGCGTCGGCGTAGCGCACGGGAATCTCGGCGGTCAGCGGCACCGGATCCTCGGAACCGTCCACGCTGCGCCGGTACAGGCGTTGATCGCCGAAGTTCGAGAAGTAGGCGACCCCGTTCGAGACCGCCAGCGAACCGCCGCCGTACTCGTGGACCAGCGTGCGTGCGCTGTAGTTGGCCGTGGTGACTTCGCTCAGCTCGCCCGATGCCGAGTAGCGCATCGCCGCGTAGCGACCGCGCTCGTCGGGCCGCGACTCGACCCAGTAGAGGTCCTCGCCGTCGACATCGAGTTCGTCGAACCGAAGCGCACCCTGGGTCAGCATCTCGGTCGCGACCGGCGACTCCCAGGATCCGTACGGTGCGATGGTCGGTTTCCGCGAATGTTCACTCATCGTTGCCCCATGTTCCAGTAAACCTGCAATCATCGTAAGCGAGGATTCGAGATCAGCTCGCCCGGAGACCCTGCGAGAAGGATGAGACGTGACCTCACAACGACCGGCAACCGCTCGCACGACGATTGAGGCGGCAGCGCAAGCCAATCAAGACCGACGCCTGGTCGATGCGCCGCTGGCGGCCGACGTTCGCCTGCTCAGCAGCCTGCTGGGCAACACGATCCGACGGGTTGACGGCGAAGAGGTGTTCAATGCCGTCGAACAGCTCAGGAGCCTCGCCCAACGACGCCGCGGCGTCCGCCAGGACCCCGAACCGCAGCTCACGGCCGAGATCGTGGACCTGGTTCGCGGCTGGCCGTTGTGGCTCGCGGCCGAGGTCGGCAACGCCTTCCTGACCTACTTCCTGCTGACCAACACGGCCGAGGAAGCGCACCGGATCCGGCGCAGGCGGCTGCGATCCTCGAACTCGCACGCCGCGCCGCGATCGATCCCGGCCGTGGTCGAACAACTCATCTCGCGCGGCCTGGACGAGTCGACGATCCGGTCCCAGTCCGCCGACATTCACCTGCAACCGGTGTTCACCGCGCACCCGACCGAGTCGCAACGGCTCACCATGCTCGGGACGCTGCAGGACGTGCATCGGCTGCTGCTGGAGCGCGAACACGCGATTCCCTCCGATCTGGACGAAGTCGACAATGCCCTGCGCATGCACATCGAAGGGTTGTGGCAGGCCGATCACCTGCGCCATCGACGGCCGACGGTGCTCGAGGAGTCGCGCTTGCTGATGCGCACCTTCGAGACCACGCTCTGGGACGCCGTGCCGGATGTGACGCGAAGATTCCGTCAGGCCACCGGCGTCAGTCCGCAGGACGCGCCGGCTCCGGTCGTGCTCGGCTCCTGGATGGGCGGCGACGCCGACGGGAACCCAAACGTCACGCCCGATCTGACCTGGCAAACCGCGCTGACCATGCGCGCCCGTGTCTTGCGGATGCACCTGCAGGCTGTTCGGTCGATGGATACGATGCTGCCCCACTCCGTGAGGCGCGTCGCGGCATCGGCGGACTTCGAGGAGTCGCTGCGGCGCGACGCAAGGCGGATGCCTCGGGTCGAGGAACGGCTCGAGCGCCGCAACCAGGCCGAGCGTTACCGGCACAAGGTCCGCTACATGGCGGCGCGGCTGGAGGCCACCTTGGCGGCCGATCACGCGCTGCTCGACTCCCGCGCCGCCAGCATTCACGACGCCCGGCTCAGCATTGAAGAGCCCGACGGCGCAGCCTACGACTCGCCGCAGGAGTACGTCGAAGACCTGGAGGCGATAGCCGAAAGCCTCAGGCTTCACGGCGCGAACGCCGGCGCCGAAACGGTGGTCCAACCATTGATCGACCGCGCCCGATCCTTCGGCTTCCACCTAGCCACGCTCGATATTCGCGACCACGCGGACCGGTTCCACACAGCCGCCGACGCCGTGTTGACCGGCCTCGACATCCAACCTCCGGGCGGCAGCTACCTCGAACTGAACAAGGACCAGCGCGAGGCGTTCCTCGCCGGCGAGCTGGATCGCGACTACTTCCCCGTCGGCCACGCGATATCGACGCACGACGACGAGACGCTGCGGCGGTTCCGCACCGCCCGACGCATCCAGCGCATCTGTGGACGGGAAGCGATGCAGACCTGCATCGTTTCGATGAGCGAGACCGCCGCCGACGTGCTCGCGCCGGTGCTGCTGGCGCGGCAGGCGGGCCTCAACGACATCAACCTGCGCGCGCCGGGCGGACAGATCCGCATCGCGCCACTGTTCGAGCGGGTGCCGGATCTCAATCGCGCGCCGTCGGTGCTGCGCTCACTGTTCTTGCACGGCGCCTACCGACGCCACCTCAAGGCGCACGGCGACTTGCAGGAAGTCATGGTCGGCTATTCCGACTCGGCCAAAGACGCCGGCGTGCTGCCGTCGCTCTGGGGCCTGTACCGCGCCCAGGACCTGATGCACGAGGTCGCCCGCGAAGCGGGCGTCAAGCTGATGTTCTTCCACGGTCGCGGCGGCACGGTGAGTCGCGGCGGCGGACCCTCGCACGATGCGATTCTCGCGCTCCCGCCGCACACAACCGAAGGCGGGATCAAGTTCACCGAGCAGGGCGAGATGATCCAGTTCACGTACGGCATGCCCGGACTGGCCAAGTGGAACCTCGAGCAGACGCTCGCCGCGTCGCTGGTCAAGCGCTTCGATCGCGACCACGACGATACGCCGGACGCCGAGCGGGACCGCTATCACGCCGTCATGGACGAACTCTCGGCCACGGCCGAGCGAGCCTATCGCGAGGAGGTCGTCGACAACCCCGATCTGCACGCCTACTTCCAGCGTGTCACGCCGATCGGTCTGCTGGGCAACCTCGCGATCGGTTCGCGCCCGACATTCCGGCCCGGCTCGGACGCGACCCTCACCTCGCTGCGGGCGATCCCCTGGGTCTTCGCCTGGATGCAGACGCGGCATGTGATTACCGGCTGGATGGGCGTCGGCACGGCCATTGAGCAGTTCATCGAGCGTCACGGCGACTCGGGCGAGGCGTTGCTCAAGGACATGCGAGCGCGCTGGCCGTTCTTCGCCACGCTGCTGTCAAACGTCGAAATGGTGATGGCCAAGGCGGACTTCGATGTCGCCGAGCACTACGCCCGCACGCTGGGCAACGGCGACCAGGATCTGCGGACCTTCAATCGCCTCCGAGACGAGTTCAACCGCACCGTCGCCTCGGTCAATCGACTGTCGGAGCAGGAGCGGCTGCTCGACGACACGCCGGTGCTGCAACGCTCGATCGCGCTGCGCAACCCCTACGTCGATGCGCTGAGCTTCCTCCAGGTCGATCTGCTCGGCCGCATCCGGGACCTCCCGGACGACGACCCCGAGTACGCCGAAACCCTGGAAGCCATCCTGCGCAGCATCAACGGAGTCGCCGCCGGCCTCCGCAACACCGGCTAGCGCGTGTCGCGCTCGCCAACTGAACCTGGGGAGAGGCCTCCGCTGATCCCCGCTCCCGGAGGAGACCTGCGCGCAAATCATGGGGCTTTACTCCCTCTCCCTTTGGGAGAAGCCTGCCCCTGCGAAGGCAGGGGGGCTGGGGTGAGGGTCCGGCGCGGCGTTCACTATCTGGTCGTCGCGATTCCTCGGGGCAACGGAGGGCCCTCACCCTAACCCTCTCCCAGAGGGAGAGGGGACCGGAATGGGTCTACGCGCAAGTCTCCAAAGGGAGAGGAGGTCAAATCCGGAGGGCCTACGCGGACGGCTGCTACCCGACGACCTCCCAGTGGACCAGCGTGAACGGCTCGGTCTCGTCGGTGGCCTCGTGATCTTCGAAGACGGGGCGCACCTCGGCTCCGATCTCGACCGTTTGCATCGGGTCGCCGACCAGGTTGCCGACCATGCGGACGTTCTCGTGGTTGGGTAGCTCGACCAGCACGACGAGGTATGGGCAGGAGTCCTGCAGCGCGGGATGGACCGGATGCCAGACGCGCTCCCAGGAGAAGATGCGGCCGTTGCCTTCGACCTCTCGCCAGCCGAGATCGAAGCTGTGGCAGATATGGCAGACCCATTCGGGGCCGAACTGGGGTCGGTCGCAGGTGTGACAGTGCTGAACGAAAAGCTTGTGGCGCTTGAGGCCTTCCCAGTACTCGGTGTCGAGACCGTCAATGGCCGGGGCCGGCGCGGGCATGCCCTCGCCGAGGTAGTAGCGTCCGGGATTCGCCATTAGAGCACCGCCTCAGAACCGACGATCATGTCGGACACCGGGGTCACCATCGGACCCGAGGCAACCAGCGAAACGTTGACGTCGTCGACCTGGTTGCACGACTCGCCGCGCACCTGGCGCACGGCCTCGATGTTCAGTTCCAGCCCGTGCATGTAGCACTCGGCCAGATTGCCGCCGCTGGTGTTGATCGGCATCTTGCCGCTCGGTGCGATCAGATTGTCGAACGTGATGAAGTCGTTGGCCTCTTCGTAGCTCGTGAGGCCGTGCTCGATGATGCTCATCACGACGCCGCCGGTGAAGTTCTCGTAGACCTGCGCGACATCGACCTCTTCCGGCTTGATCTGCGCCATGTCGTACATGCGCGGCGCGACCGTCTTGAAGTTGGACGTCGCGTAGTCGGTCGCGTTGTGCGACCCGGAACCGGCGCGGTTGCCCGATCCGACGGCCCCGCCGAGGAAGTAGACCGGCGTCTTCGCGTAGTCCTTGGCGCGCTCGGCGGAGACGAAGATCATCGCCGCCCCGCCGTCGTTCTCCTGGCAGCAATCGAACAGGTGGAACGGTTCGACAATCCAGCGCGAGGCGTCGTAGTCCTCGGGCGTGAGCGGTCGGCCGTACATGACCGCGCGCGGGTTGTTCTGCGCGTGGTGGTACGAGGCCAGCGAGCAGGCCTTGAGCGCGTCCTGGGTGATGCCGTGGTCGTTGAACAGTTTGTGTACGCGCATCGCGAAGGACTGCGCGGGCGACATCAGGCCGTAGGGCGCGGTGTAGGCCTGGTCGCCGCGCACGTGCGGGACCCGAGCGCCCTGACCGAAGCGTCCGAACTGACCCTGGGCGAGGCCGCGGAAGACGACCACGGTGTCGGCGAGACCCGTAGCCACCGCTGCCGCCGCGTGCGCGCAGGCGGCCGATCCGCCGCCGCCGCCGCCGCCCCACTCCATGTTGGAGAAGCGCAAGTCCTTGATGTCAAGCGCCGCCGCAATCCGCGACGGGTCGTTGCGGTCGTTGGAGTACGAGGCAAACCCGTCGATCTCGCGCGGGTCGATTCCGGCGTCCGCGCTGGCCTTGAGGATCGCCTCGATGACCAGTTTGAACTCCGCGTCCGGCGAGCGTCCGCGCTTGTAGTACGTCGTCTCACCGACGCCGATAATCGCCGATTCACCGCGCATCGTGCGGTTACCCATCTCACATGTCCTTCCCTGCGAGTCGTTGCCAGCAGTTTAGAGGATGATCGGAAAGCGGCCGATTCATCGGTCGGATGAAGTTAGCGCGCCAGTCTCCCGGCGGAGCGCCGCTATTGCAGCACGCCGGCGACGAGGGCGTCGGTGATCTCGTCATCGGAGGCGTTGAGGATCTCCGACAGCACGTAGTGCGTGTGTTCGCCGATTGCCGGGGCGGCGCGGCGCAGCTTTGCGGTCGCGCCCGAGAACTTGGTCACGAGTCCGTCGTAGGGCGTCGGACCCATGACCGAATGATCGAGCGTGACGAAGAAGTTCCGGTGCGAGAGCTGCGCATCCTCGTACAGGTCGGAGGGCCACTCGACCAGCGATGCCGGCACACCCGCCTGGGTGAGGCATTCGACCACGGCGTCGGCGGTCTGCGGAGCGCACCACTCCGCGATCACCGCTTCGATTTCAGCCTTGGCCGCGATGCGCGCCGACAGATCGTCGTACTCGGCGCCCGACCAGTTCTCGAGGCCGGTCGCGTCGCGGAGCGCGCGCCACTGCTCGGCGGTTTCCGTGGCGATGGCGACGTAGCGCTCTTCGTTACCCACGCGGAACACGCCGTTGGGCGCGGCGTAGATCGAGTCGTGACCCTGAGCCTTGGCAATCCGTCCGTTCTCCAGGTAATCGAGCAAGAGCGGCGCGGCGAAGTGGATACCCGCCTCAGACTGCGCGAGGTCGATGTGCTGCCCTTTGCCCGTCAGGTCGCGGTAGCGAACCGCGGCGGCCAACACGCCGGAGCCGAATCGCGGATTGATGAAGTCGGTGTACGCGCCCCAGGTACCGGCCGGCTGACGGTCGGGCCAACCGGTGATCCGGTGCAAACCGGAGAGGCAGGCGCCTTGCAGTCCGAAACCGGGATAGGTCCGCTGCGGGCCGGTCTGCCCGCGCAGACAGGTGCTGAGCATGATCAACTCGGGCCGATCCTGGCTCAGAGTCGCGTAGTCGAAGCCGAACTGCTTCATCGTCCCGGGCGTGAACGACTCGACCACGACATCGGCCCAAGCAATGAGCTGTCGCGCGTAGTCGCGTCCCTGCTCGGTGTCGAGCCGTAGAGCAATGCCGATCTTGGACGAGTTGAAATTGGACATGAACTGCGCCCGGTCCATGCCCGGCACGTTGTCCTTGAAGGGCGGCGCGAGACGCAGCACGTCGGGGCGCGTCGCCGACTCGATGTGCACCACGGTCGCGCCGTGGTCGGCCATCGACTTGGAGATCAGCGGTCCGACGCCGACCCAGGCGAAATCGGCGATCTTGACGCCGTGCAACGCGCCGCCATCCTCGCCGCGAACACCGTTCGAGGAGATCGGCGACCGAGGCGCTCGCTTGGGTGCGCGGCCAACCTCGGCCAGCAACTCCTGATCCTGGCCGAGCGTGGGCGCGGCTCGCACCAGCTGCAACGGAGTCTCGGAGAGCTTGGCGAACGGACCGGGATAGCGACGCCCATCGATGTCGACCCAGAAGTTTCGCGCCTCGAGGTGTTCGTCGTTGGCGATGTCCTCCATCGTGTATAGCGGCGCCATCATGAAGCTGTCGCGAACAGCCCGCTGGAAGCACTCCGCCATCGTCTTCTTGGCGACGAAGTGATGCAGATTCTCGGTGGCGATCAGGACTTGCCGGCCCAACTCGGCCGGATCTTCGGTCACCAGGCGCGCGACGTTGGCGGCCCACTCATCGATGTCTGCGCCTTCCAGCTCGCCGATCAGCTCGCCTTCCTCTTCGATCCACTTGAGCACGAGCGTCGAATGACGAAGTCCCAATCCGCCCGGCACGATGCTGAAGACGACGTAGCCGTCGAGACAGGGGTGAATCCCCATGACCGAGCCGCCGAGGCTGTCGCCGCCGATATTGCGTTGCGCGCAGGTGCCGGGCGGATCGTCGCCCGTGTTGGGCGGGAAGCCCGTGGCGTGCATGAGGGTCCAGACGACCGCCGCCTGCATCGATACATCCAGGTGCTGCCCCAGGCCGGACAAATCCCGCTCGCGCAGCGCGATTGAGGTGTCTGCCGCCGCTTGCACGCCGGCGTGGAGCGAGGCTTGCGGCAGGCCCAACGGGACCGGCGGGCGATCGCCGTCGCCCTGCAGACCGACCAATCCGCCGGCCGATTCGAGCGTCAGGTCGGTCGCCGGACGATGGGCGTGAGGCCCATCCTGTCCGTACGGCGTGACCGATACGTAGATCAGCCCCGGATGCTCCGCCTTGACGTCGTCGTAGCCCAATCCCCATTGCGCCATCACGCCTGGATCGAACGACTCGATCAGCGCGTCGGCGGTGGCGAGCAGCGCTCGGAAGTCGGCGCGGCCCACCTCAGAGTCGAGATCGATGACCACACTGCGCTTGCCGAACCCCATCTGCGCCCAGTAGAGCGAGCGGCCCGGCTCGGAGTCGCTGAACGGCGGCAGGCGGCGAGCCTCCGCGCCGGCGGGCGGTTCGACCTTGATCACCTCGGCGCCCATGTCGGCCAGCACCCGTCCAGCCATCTCCGCTCGGGGGGTCGCCAGATCGAGCACCCTCACTCCGGCCAACAATGTGTCCGGCAAGTCCGATGTGCCTGTTGTCATCCTCTTGCTCCCAACTGGTCGCCTGTTGCTCGTACTGCTTGCAATGCCGCCTACGTCGACGGATCCGGCAACCCTCAAGGATCGCCGGCACTGTGCATCAAGATACTGAACCGATTCGATTAGAGAACCAGGAACATCCGAATCAGGACGGAGAACACGCCAAACAGGAGGAGCGCGCCCAGAACCCACCAGAGCAGGCGCGGCGCATCCTCGCGCGGCTCGTCGGCCCGATTCTCGTGATCGATCCAGCGGGCGTGCCGCTCGGGAGGCTTGCGCCGCCTCGCCCGGGGAGAATCCGGCGCCGGCGGAGGCCACGCATTCGAAGGGGAACCGCGACGTTCAGACATGAGAGCAGCCTCACCGGTCGCTGGATTGGAGACAGTCTAGTTGCGCCCACTCAACGCCGGAAACCCCTGAATCGCACTACTCCGTCGTGCCCGCGCTTGCCGCTGGAATCTCGCCGCCACCTCCACCGTCGTCGGCAAGAGAGCTAGATAGCCGCGCTCAGGCGCGGCAATGACGATCCACGGTGGGACAGTCGGATCTCTACCTGCGCATATCTGCGCTTCGCTCTACCCTCACCGGTGATCCCCGCACGCGCCGGTGGCGCGCAAACGACAGCAGATGTGGAGCGTCTCGTGACCCGAATCCTCGTCACTTCCACGCTGGCCGGCGACGGTAAGTCGGTGGTCGCCAGCGGCATTGCTTCTGCGCTCCGCGCATCCGGCGCGACCGTTCGCCTGGCTCGGGTCGACGACTCCGACTCAGCTTCCACCGATGCGCAACAGTTCGTCCGCGTCGCCGGCGTCCGCAGCGGCGAGCCGGCGGCCGCTTCCGACATCGCCTCCGACACCGACCACACCGTGATTGAAGCCAGTGCCGCCGACGGCGTTGCGGCCGATCGCACCGTCCTGGTCGTCCGACACGGCGAGGCCGACGACGCAACCGTCTCGCGAGCGTTGGCGAGCGTCAAGCCGGATGCGGTGATCGTCAACGGGGTTCCCGAGCACGGCGAAGCAGCCGCCGTCGCCAGGCTGAGCGGACTGGGCGCGCAGACGGTTTGCGCGATCCCGCAGGATCGCCATCTCGCAGCGCCGACCGTCCGCGACATCGCGCCCAGCGTCAATGGCGAGCTGTCGGGCGATGAGGAACTGTTCGACGAGGCTTCCAGGGATCTCGTGATCGGGCCGGTCAGCGCGCACGAAGGCATGGACTACTTCCGCAAGTACCCGGACAAGACGCTGATCACCCGGCACGACCGGATCGATATCGCGCTGGGCGCGCTCGACTACGAACCGCTCTGCCTGATTCTGGCCGGCGGCGAACCGACGCTGCCCTACGTCGCCCAGCGAGCTGAACGGGAGTCGTTCGCGCTGATCACGACCTCAATGACCACGCTCGAGGCAGTAGAGGCGATCGGTCCGCTCTATGGGCGGTCTGCGTTCGTCGGCGAGCGCAAACTCGCGACCGCAGTATCGCTGGTGGCTGACGCGGTCCCCGTCGACGCCCTGGCCTAACGCTTGCGCAGTAGCGTCACGCCGTCACCGACGGTCAGTTGCACGGAATCGACCCGCGGATCGTCGGTCACGCGGCGATTGAACGCGTCGATCGCCTTCGTATCCGCATCGGTCGCCTCGGGGTTCGCCACCTGCCCGCCCCAGAGTGTGTTGTCGACCACAATCACGCCGCCGGCGCGCATCAGGGAGAGCGCGCCCTCGACGTAGGACCAGATTGGCTCCTTGTCGGCGTCGATGAAGGCGAAGTCGAACAGGGCGGCGCGTTCCCGGCGCAACTGCGTCAGCGTGTCCAGCGCCGGACCGAGGCGCAGGTCGATCTTGTGCGCCACGCCCGCTTCGGCCCAGTAGCGCCGGGCGATCGAGGTCCATTCCTCGCTGACGTCGCAGGCGACGATCTGTCCGTCGTCGGGCAGTGCCTGCGCCACGGCCAGCGCCGACGCGCCGGTGAAGGTGCCGATCTCGAGCGTGCGACGCGCGTCCAACAGATGGACCAGCCAGGCCAGCAGCCGAGCCTGATCCGCGCCAATCTGCATACCGCCCGCCGGCAGATCGGCCGTCTCGGCGCGCAGACGACGCCAGGTGTCGTCTTCCCTCGTGGAGACTTGCTCCATGTAATCGGCGAGCGCATCGGTAACGCGGATCGAACGAATCGAGCTCATATTGCTCACGTTTCTCCTACTGCGCACGTTAACTGGGGCATCAAACGTTGCTATCGGTCTTGCCCGACTGCCGATCCCCAATCAAACTAAGCAATCAGTGGACTTCAGTGAGGATTGGCAGATCAGGCAACAGAAGGGATGGACATGACAGAGGCAAAGCCCAAGACGAAAGCGCAGATGGCGAAGGCGATTGAAGAGAAGACCAACATCGCCAGTCGCGATGTGGCCGAGGTTCTCGATGCGCTCGCCGACGTGGTGCTTGAAGATCTGGCGGACGGTGGACCGGGGTCGGCCACACTTGCCGGCCTGATCAAGGTCGACATCGTCGCGCAAACTGCTCGTCCCGAGCGGCAGGGACGCAATCCGGCGACCGGTGAAGCCATCACGATCGCCGCTCGACCGGCGCTGGATCGCGGTAAGGTGCGTGTGCGCGCGCTCAAGCGCTTGCGCGACGTGCTGTAGAGATTCCCACCGAGCGCTCCATGCCTCCCGTTCCGCCTACCCACGATGCCGGACGGGATTTGATCGAGCGACTCGAACCTCATGCCGAACGGCTAGCGGACCTCGCGGCGACCCACGACCGCGAGGCGAGCTTCCCATTTGCTTCCATCGAACGGCTGCGTGAGATCGGCTGGCTGTCCGCTCCGATCCCGTGCGAGTACGGAGGCGCGGAGTGCTTGCTCTCTGACCTCGTCGCCGCGCAGACGGCGCTGGCCAAGATCGATATGGCCCTGGCCTTCTCCTGCGGGATGCACCTGATGACGGTCGGCTCCGAGCGATCGAATCGCAGCTGGCCCGAGCAACTGCGGAACCGCATCTTTCGCTCGGTCGTCGACGAAGGCGCGCTCTGCAATCAGGTCGCGACCGAGCCCGACCTCGGCTCGCCGCAAGGCGGCGGACGACCGCAGACGGCGCTCACACCCGACGGTCCGGGACGCTGGCGGATCAACGGACGCAAGTCGTTCACCACGCTCGCCCCCGTCCTGACCTGGTTCCTGACCTATTGCGCCGTCGAGGACGGATCGGGCATGTTGGCCCGTGTCGCGGTGCATCGCGATTCCCCCGGACTGCGGATTGAGGAGACCTGGGATGTCGTCGGGCTGCGCGCGACCGGCTCGCACGATGTCTGGTTCGAGAACGTCGCCGTGACCGACGACGAGTTTCTCGTGCGTCAGGATCCGTCACAGGCGGGACAGCGACACGGCGACTTCGCCTGGTTCGCGTTGCTCGTCGCCGCCGCATCGCTGGGCGTCGCCGAGGCCGCGCGCGACTACACCGTCGACTTCGCGCGCCATCGCCGACCGGGCGGCGCACCGGGCGTGATCGGCAGTGTCCCGACGGTCCGAGCGCAGATCGGCGAGATCGACCTGCGGATCATGTCCGCCCGGGCACTGCTGCACGAGACCGCGTCAGCCTGGGATCGACTGGATCAGGACACCAGGTTCCAGCTCGGTCCGCGCGTCGCCGCCGCCAAGCTGCACGCCGGCGATCTCGCAGTGGACATCGTCGACCGCTGCATGAGGCTGGTCGGCGGCGTCTCGCTGCACCGATCACAGCCGCTCGAGCGTTACTACCGCGACGTGCGCGGACCGTTGCACAATCCGCCAATCACCTTTCGCGGGTTGGAGTTAATCGCCTCCGCGGCGCTTGACCCGTTGCCGGATGTTACAAGTTGATTACTTCTTGAACGTCGTCGTCAGCCGATTCGCGATGGCAAGCCGATGTTGAGTCGCCCCGCCGCCGCCCAGCCGCAGCCAACTCAACTCCCGAGCCCAGCGCTCCAGCGGCAAGTCCGACGACGCTCCTGCCGGTCCATGCAACGACATCGCGCGCTCCACGACCGATGAGGCCGCGTCCAGACTGAACGCCAGCGCCGCCGGTGCGAGTTCCTCAATCTGCTCGGCCCCATTCAAGTACAGCGCTCGCGACGCGGCGACCGCAATCTCGTTGTCGGCGAGCGCCAGCCGCGCCCGCTCGCCTTGTGCGAGCGGTGCGCCATGTTCCCGCCGCGACCAGACTGCGCCGCGGCACATGTCCTGCGCCGCCGAGGCAATGCCGGTCAGATGCGCCGCGCTGAACAGCCGACGCCGCAACGTCAGGCTGTTGGCGAACGACGGCCCCGCGTTCGGCTCGCCCAACATGTTCGACTCCGGCGTCTTGACCGCCGACAGGTTCAACTCCATCGTGTCGCGGCCGGCCGCGACCGTGGGCCAGGGACGCCAGCGCTGGAAGCCGACGCGATCGGTTTCCACGACGATGGCGGAGATGCCCGTTCGCTCGCCGGGCGATTCCTCGGTGTTGCAATAGACGATGCCGAAGTCGGCTTCGGCCGCATCGGCGACGAACAGTTTTGTCCCGTCCAACATCCATCCTTGCGGATGCCGCTGCGCCCGGATCCGCACACCGTCGCTCGGCAGCCAGGCGAGATCCGGGTCCTCCAATCCGCGAAAACACGTCGCCTCGCGACGCAAGAGCGGCCCCAGAAATCGCTCACGCTGATCGGTGGTTCCCGCGTAGAGCTGCGGCGGTGGATCGGGATCGAAGAACCCATACGCCGGATTGAGCACGCCGGCGCGATGCTGCGACAGCTCCTCGGCAATCCGCAATCGGTCGGCGTCCGATAGCTCGGCTCCCGGCCCGATCGGTTCGTCGAGGGGCGACATGAGATGGTCGATACCGAATTCACCGGCTCGTTCGAGCAAGGTGTCGGAGACGTCGGCGGGCAGTCGATCGGCATTGGGGTCGACGCGGCGTTCCTGCAGCCAGATTTCCTTGCGCACGAAGCGGCGGACCGCCTGGACGATGAGGTCGAGCGCTTCACTCACGATGCACCATCCGGTCAACATCCGGCCTGCTGGCCCACCGGCCCGTGTTCTTCCCGGTCCTCAGCCGAGCGCACCGCTCGCAGCGAGTTCGGCGATCTCCGCGTCCGAGAGTCCGATCTCTCGCAGCACGTCGTGGGTGTGCTGTCCGGTCTTTGGCGCGGGTCCGCGCGGGCCGATGTCTGCGCCTTCGATCTCGAACGGCGTGTTGAGGGTGCGGAACTGACCCTCCGCGCCTTCAATCACGCTCCATGCGTTCATCTCTTCCATTTGCGGATCCGCGATCAACTCCGGCAGCTCGGCGACCGGCGCCCAGGTCAGAGCTTCCGCGTCCAGGCGCGGCATCCACTCCTCGAGCGTCCGGCTGCGGAGGGTCGCCGCGATCTCCGACGTGAGCTCCGCCGTGTGCTCCGCCCGGCCGAGCAGGGTCGCGTAGCGCTCGTCGGCCGACAGGTCTTCGCGGCCAAGCGCACGGCAAGCCGGCTGCCAGTACCGATCGCCGGTCGGCATGACCAGCATCAACCAGCGACCATCCGCCGTCTCGTACGAGTTGAAGAGCGGGTTACCGGGTTGCACGCGATCAATGCGTTGCGGCTGCTGCTCGGTGATCAGCACAGCCGAAACGTCGGAACCAATGGTCCATGCGCCGGTGCGTTGCAGTGTCACCTCGACGTACTGGCCTTCGTCGGTCAGATCGCGCAGCCGCAGCGCGGCGAGCGTGCCCGAGAGCAGGTTCAGCGCGGTCGCGTGGTCGCCCTGTCCGGGACGGCAGGGCATCGGCGGACCGCCGGGTTCGCCGATCAGGCTCATGATCCCCGACCGCGACCAGAACGCCGAGTAGTCGAACGCCGTCTTGGCGTTGTCTGGTCCGCGAGTCCCGTATCCGGTCAAGACCGCGTAAATCAGTCGCGGATTGATCGTCTGCAGCGACTCGCGGGTCAGGTCGTAGCGGGCGATCCGCGGAGCGGTCAGGTTGGTGATGAAGATGTCCGCCTCGGCGACCATCCGCTTGACCACGTCGCTCGCGCCAGGACGCTCCAGCGACAGCGCGACGCCGCGCTTGCCGCGATTGTCCAGCTCGAACGGGGCGTCGACGTCGGTCGCGGGATCGAAGTCGGCTTTCTGGCCGCGCATCAGGGTCGCGCGCCAGGCGTCGCCGACCGGGTTCTCGACCTTGACCACATCTGCGCCCAGGTCTGCCATCAGCGCTGCGGCCGATGGCGCGGCCAGCCAGTTTGCCACCTCGACGACTCGAATTCCCTCTAGCGGCGCAACCATAGCGACACCCTTCGTTAGCTTGCAGTCCGATCCTACTTGCCCGGCAGCCGATTCTCCGACGGAGGGAACCGAACATGCAGCATCGTCCGACCGCGTCGCGAGTCCCCGAACCCGGCATCCGCGACCTCTTCACGCGGGAGTCCCGCTGGCAGGCCTGGCTCGACGTCGAAGCCGCGCTCGCCCGCGCCGAGGCCGAACTCGACATGATCCCCGCCGACGCCGCTGTTCAGATCGCCGAACATTGCCGGCTCGAACTGCTGGACATGGACAAGATCGAGGCGATCCTCGCCGTCACCGCGCATCCGCTCGTGCCGTTGATCTGGGAGTTGGACCGGGTGCTGGGCGAGGAAGTCGGCGGCTACGTCCACTGGGGTGCGACGACCCAGAACATCACCCAGACCGGCGACATCCTGCAACTGCGCAAGGCGCACGAGATCATCCTCGGCCAGATCGGACAGGTGCTGAAGCTCCTCGCGCCGTTGGCCGAACGGCACGCCGACGATCCCTGCGCCGGACGCACGCACGGTCAGCACGCCGTGCCGGCGACCTTCGGCTACAAGGTCGGCGCGTGGATTGACGAGTTGTGCAGGCACGTCGAGCGCCTGCGCGACGCCGAGCCGCGTGTCTTCGTCGCCATGCTCGGCGGCGCGGCCGGGACGCTGGCCTCGTTCGGCGCTCCCGGTCTCGAAGTTCAGGAACGCATGGGCCGACACCTCGATTTGCCGCCGATGCCGGTTCCCGGTCGCACCAGCCACGACCATCACGCGGAGTACGCCGCCATTCTCGCCATGATCGCGGCCACATGCCGCAAGATCACCGACGAGACCTACACGCTGATGAAGCCCGAGTTCGGCGAGATCGAGGAACCGGTCCCGCCGGGCACGGTCGGCAGCAGCACGATGCCGCAGAAACGCAACCCCAAGCTCTCGCAGGACATCCGCGCCGCCGCCGCGCAGGTAACGACCCTCTTCCCGCTCGCGCTCGACGCCATGCGTACCGAGCACGAGGCCGACGGCTCGACCAGCGTGATGATTGAACGCGTCGTCCACGGATCAATCGAGCTGGTCGGCGACATCCTCGCTCGGATGATCGTGCTCTTCGACGGCATCAACGTGAAGCCTGAGCGGATGCGTCGGAATCTCGATCTCTCCGGCGGCCTGATCATGAGCGAGCGGATCATGCTCGCTCTCGGCGAGAAGGTGGGCCGGCAGCGCGCCCACGACATCGTCTACGAGCGCGCCCAGGATGCCGCCGTTCAAAGTGTCTCGTTTCGCGACCTGCTGGTCGGTGACGAGGATGTACGCCGCCATCTGTCGGAGCGAGAACTGGACGATCTGCTCGATCCCGCTAGCTACACGGGCGCTTGCGGAGAGATCGCCCGCGCCCAGGCGCAGCGCGCAAGAGCGCTCGCCGAACGCCTAGACTCAGCCCAGACTCAAGCCGCAGAGCAGTAATGGAGGCGCGCGTCATGCTGAAATGGGTAGTACCGGTCACGAAACGGGAGGGTGTCGATCGCGAGACCTTCTACGAGTTCTGGCGTTGCATCCACGCGCCGCACGTCGCCAATCTGGCCAAGCCGGAGCGCTATTGCGTCACCTTCTTCGAGAGCGCCGCATCGCTCGGCGGCGCACCGGCCGCGGACACGATGGCCTACGACGGCCTGGCCGAGCTGTGGTTCCGCGACTTCGGCCACTTCAATGATGCCTTTGGCGAACACCGTGGCAGCCTGCCCACGATCGATGGATTCGGCGAACTGACGGAGCCGCTGTCGGACTCGCTCTTCACCACCGAGCACATCTACGTCGACAGGCCGACATCGGAAGACGCGATGAAGTGGGTCGCCTTCGTCAAGCGAGGTGACGGTGTCAACCGGGATCAACTGTTCCACGCCTGGCATGACGGTCATTCGCCGCGCGTGAGCAACACGATTGCCCGAGCCGAGGGCCGCTGCCTGCGATACACGACCTCGCACGCCGATCAGGACGCCGCGGGCGGCCAGTGGGACGGCATCGCCTCGCTCTGGTACGCCGACGCCGAGGCCGCCGCGAGAGGCTTGCCGCCCTCCGACGAACCAGGTGATCCATTCCCGCCGCTGATCGACGCGCCCGCCACGGTGATCCTCCAGGGTCGGGAAATCGTCGTCGTCTCTTAGACTCACTACAGACCGAAACGAACGGAGCCTGTGATGCGATTCGGAATCTTCTACGAACACCAACTGCCCAAGCCGTGGAGCGAGGGTCAGGAACAACAGCTCTTCCAGGATGCGCTCGATCAGGTCGAGCTGGCCGACAAGCTCGGCATCGACCACGCCTGGGAAGTCGAACACCACTTCCTCGAGGAGTATTCCCACTCATCGGCGCCCGAGGTCTTCCTGGCCGCCGCCTCGCAGCGGACGCAGAACATCCGCCTGGGACACGGCATCGTGCTGATGCCTCCCGGCTACAACCACCCGGCCCGCGTCGCTGAGCGGATCGCAACGCTCGACCTCGTGTCCAATGGTCGCGTCGAGTTCGGTACCGGCGAGTCGGCCTCGCGCGCCGAGCTCGAGGGCTACATGGTCAACCCCGAGGAACGCCGCTCGATGTGGCTGGAGACTGTCGAGCAGGTCGCCAA
>DAOUKQ010000004.1:0-19997 GCA_034421135.1 Dehalococcoidia bacterium | reverse complement strand
GGCAGACTCCGAGTCGTCGACGCGCCCTCGACGAACCTCGGCGGATCGTTCAGGTCGCGGATGTTGATCACCACGTCGATCGTCGCCGTGCCGCCGCGGCCGTCGTCGACCGTCACGCTCACCCGATAGAGCGGCTTCTGCGAGTAAACGTAGCCCTGACCGGCGATCGTCGTGATCTGACCGCTGTCTGCGTCGATTGCGAACGCGGACGCGTCCGCGCCCGTGAGCGTGTAGGTCAACGAGTCGCCGTTGGCGTCGGTCGCGGCGACCGGATCGCCCACGCCGGTACCGGCCGGACTGCGTTCGTCCAGCTTGCGCGTGGCCGAGGCGCCTTCGACGAACAGCGGCGCGTAGTTGCCGTTGGCGTCGGGCAGTTGACCGACCACCGTGACCGTCGTCTCGTCCGAGTCCGACTCGCCGTCGATGTCCGTCACCGTCAGCGTGAACGTGTAGACCGTGCCCGCCGCGGCGTCGCTGGGCACGACGAACATCGGCCGGGCGCGCGTCGGATCGGAGAGGATCATCTGCTGACCGGCGGGCTGCGTCCAGAGGTGCGCCAGACGCCACCAGATGCCGTGCGGGTTGACGCTGCACGTGCCCTCGAGCGTCACCGAGTCGCCCGCTTCCGCTTCGAAGTCCTGACCCGCGCAGGCCGTCGGCGGCGACGCCTGAGGCGTGCTCGTCACCGTAACCGCGACGCGGTCGCTGTCCGACTGACCGTCCTGCGCCGTGACCGTCAGCTCGAACTCGAACAGGTCGCCCTCCGACGCGTCATCCGGAATCGTGAAGCTCGGATCGCCGCGCGTCAGGCTGCTCAGCTTGACCTCCGTGCCGTGCGTCTGCGTCCAGGCGTGGGCCATCTTGTGCCACTTGCCGAACGGATTGATGCTGCAGCGGCCGGCCAGCTTGACCGACTCGCCCGGCGCGCCCGACTGATCGGGACCGGCGCAGGCCGTCGGCGGCGGCGCTTCGACCGTCACCGTCATCTCGTCCGACGCCTGCACGCCCTGGACGTTGGTCGCGGTGAACCTCAGCTTGATCACCTGACCCGGCGACGTCTCCGGCGGCACGATCACCCTGGGACGGTCCGTGTTGGAATCCTCCAACTGGACCTGCTGACCCGAGGTCTGCGACCACCTGAGCCGCGTCACCGGCGACGGCTGGATCGTCGGATCCATGATCGCCGTGCCCTGCGGCCGGACCGTCTCACCCGGCAGGCTCACGATGTCGTCGCCCGCATTGACGACCGGCGGCGTCAGCGGACGCACGTAGACCACGACCGACGACGCGACATCGTGAGTGATTGTGACCTTCGTCACCCCGCGCAGGTTGCCCCGGTTCGCGGCGCGGATGCGGAAGTTCTGGGCCCGATGACAGTTGGCGCCCGTGAACGTGACCGACGCCGGACTGACCGTGACCAGGCTCGGATCGCCGCTCCTCGGGCGCACGGTGACCCAGGTCGCATCGTCCGCTGTGATACCGCTACAGGAACTCATGACCACGCTGTAGGACGTGAAACTGCCCTCGTCGATGGTGGCCGTGCGGCGCGGGACCAGCACCGCCGGATCGCCGTCGCCGCCGTCGTTGTCGAGCAACTCGATGTCGGCTCGCCGGCCGGGCTTTTCAAACCCCACGATGTGGTATGCGCCGCTCAGCTCGAAGAGCACACCGTAGACCGTCGCCTCGAGCTCGACCACGTCGTCGTCTTCCGTGGGAATCGAGTAAATCATCTCGGTCGCGCCGGCCGGAATCGTGGCGAAGCGCGAAATCAGCGGGTCCCAGCCGTAGTCGTGGATGCCGTAGACATAGCCGACGCTGAAGCTGACGCGGACCGGGGTATTGACCTGCCTGTCGGATTGCAGCCGGAACTGGATCGGCTCACCCTCGGTGATCTGCTCGTCGACCGCGAACGCCGTGATCGTCGGCAGGTCGTTGTCGAGGAACTCGCGTGAGTAGTGCGTGCGGCGGCCCAGCGTGTAGTCCGTGCCGTGACCGATCGTCGCCGAGACCCGCGTCCGGTACTGCTCGTGGACGTTGTCGTCCTCGGTCGGAATCTTGTGCACGGCCGTGCGCTCGCCCGCCTTGATCGTCACCGTCTTGACGCCCTGCTCGCCGGCCGGCACGACGTCGCCGTTCTCCCAGACGTGCAGGTTGACGTTGACGTCCACGGGACGCCGCTTGCTCAGCCTCAGCCGCACCTCAATCGTGCCGCCCTCGGTGTACGAGTCGGCGCTGAAGTCGTCGAGCGTGACCGACGGCGTGTCGTCGTCCCTGACCGGCACCGACCCGCCCCGGGGCCAGCCGAAGGTGTAGCCCTTGGCGATCACCAGGTTGGCGGTGACCGCGCCGGCCGGCTCGATCACGCCGTCGTCGACCGTTCTCACCTTGAAGCGGAAGCGGTCCTTGCCGGCCGGGATCGTCACCGTGCGCTCGCCCGCCTGGCCCCTGGCGAGGAAGTCGCCCCGCTGGCCGATGTCGACCGTGACCGGCAGGTCCCAGTCGCGGCGCGGATCGATCCTGAGCTCGAAGTAGGCGTAGTCGCCCTCGCCGATATCGGTGATGAACGGGCGCAGCGAGACGACGGACGGATCGATGGCGTCGCGGCTGACCGTCACGCTCGCCGAGCTGGGCGTGCCCAGCAGGTACAGGGGCGTGGCTGCGGTATCCGTTTGCAGCGTCAGCGTGATCGTGCCGTCGTCCTCGCCCGCCAGTTGACCGGTCGGAATCGAGAAGTCGAAATGCGCCGCCTTGCCGGTCGAGTCCAGCCGCGCGTTCGTGATCCGCACCGTACTGAGCGGGGGCACGTTGGACATCTTGGACGAGGTGAGCTGGACGTTCACATCCCGGTCGAACGGCCTGGGGTTCTCCGTCTCCAACGTGATCCGGAAGGGCGCCCGCCGGCCGGGGGGAATCTCGTCAAGCGGAGCGGACAGGCTCAACTTGGCTGTGTCGTCGTCAAGGATTCGCCCGAGGGCGAAGGCCCGTCCCAGTTTGGCGTTGACCGGACTGTGCAACTCCAGGCAGAAGACCTCCTCGTCGGCTTCGTCGATGTCGTCCTGAGTGACAGGAACATTGCGTTCAAGGGCTGCCACCGAGTGTCCACTGGCGCCAGTGACGAAGGTGAACGTAGTGTCCGGAAGGGTGAAGTCTTCGCCCAGGGTCGCGAGCACCGGTGATTCCACCTCGGTGGCGTCGGCGCAATTGTCGAGACTCGATGACACACGCAGGCTGACTGAGCGCTCCACGTCGTCCGAGCCAGGCTTAATCCCGACTCGCAGGCGCACAGCGTTGTTGCCTTCAGAGCCCAGGAATTTGCTCTCGGCGAACCCGATCACCGGGGCCGTGATCGCGTCGCAGTTGCCCGGCGCGCGGACGATGCCGACATTGACGGTGTCGCCGACGCTCCAGGTCGCCGCGCTTCCGGTCGGTGGCGCAAGAACCTGTTCGTATGTAGTCCCCGAGGCTGCCGGGAAATTGATCGACAGCCCGGGCAGACATAGCGTAAACGGTGCCAGCCTGCCGTCCGTCGCGCTCTCCACCGAGAAGTACACATCTCTACTGAAACGTGGATCGGTCGCCACCCAGCGCACGGTGTAGGTCCGCCCGGCGTCGATGAATGTCGGGTTGCTGATCGTCCCGTACGACGGGTCGCCCCTGCTGGCGCCGTGTAGGGGGAAATCACCGGTGCGCGCCCCGACCGTCAACTCCGACTCCCAGACCACCGCTGCCGGATCGGAACCGCAGAGGTGGGCGTAGTCGCTGTTCTGATAGCCCGACGGATGCGGCTCCACCTCCCAGATCGACAGCGGCACCTGTTGGCCGTCGGTCCAGCTCAGGCCGTGGTTGGTCCATGTATGACCAATCCCTGCCTCAAAAGCAATCGAAGGGTCAAACGCGAATGGCTGACCATCTGCGCACAGGACAGCGCTATAGCTATCAGGGTATACGGTGATTCGTAACTGTAGCCTGTTGGAAGCGGCGATCCTGATATAGCTAATGTTATGGATAGCGTCGGCGGAATTAGAGAACTGAAATGAGGAAAGTGGGTCCAGGGACCCAACAAGGGTGGATGTACTGGAATCCAGATAGTACCCAGTACCAAGCGACCCGCTGCCCACGGTCATGGTCGATTCCCAGATCTTCGCGGGCAAGTCCGTCGCGGGCGGCGTGAGCGAGTCGCAGGTCGCGGGGGATCGGACGATGCCGACCGTTACCGGCGTGCTGAGCGACCACACGTTTCCCGTCCCACTCCAAGGGATCTGAAAGTCATGTGACGCAGCCGCGTCCCTAGCGGGCACGGCAACTGAATGATCCCCGACGCACAGCGTGGCGGCGCTGAACGCGGCTGACGAAGCCGGAGTCAGGTTGAGCAGCCATTGCCGGGGCACCTGGTTGATGGCCAGCCAGTTCACGGTGAAGGTCACGCCGCCGTCGGTGTAAGTCTGGTCGCCGTTGAGCGTTCCGTAGTTGCTCGCCCACCCGGTAATCGTCTCGGAGTGGGGGTGCTCTCCAGGCGTGAGTTCGGCCTTCCAGAGCACGCCGGCGGGGTTAGTCGTCTGCGCCTGTGTCGTCGGCGAGACGGAGAACAGCGTCAGCAGTCCCGCCAGGGCCAGCGCGCACAGCCCCAGCGCCGCCAGTCCGCGCCTCCTCGCCGGACGACCCACGACATGGCTGAGCGAGACGGGCGATACCCGGTTCGGGAGCTTGGCTGACACCACGCGCACTCCTTCGCTGAGGCCGCGAACACCCCCCGGCGCCCGCCGCACAGATCACGTAGCAGGCTATATGACGCTCCTATGGTCGGCAAGGATCACGTTACGCAATTCGTTCGCAGCCGCGCATACAGACATATGGCTGTCGTTATGAGATTGTCGTGAGAATCCACTGATGCACCGTCCCGCTCCAGCCCCTGACTTGTTCAGGGGCCTGCTTGGGGGGAATCGAGCGGGTCCCCGATCAAGTCGGGGACGGGAGCGGGGGTGCGGTCACTTGCCGCGCAGTCTGCGCAGCTCTTCCTCCAGGCTGCGCAGACGCGCTTCCGCGCGCTCGGCGCGGGCGCGCTCCTCGGCGGCGCGGGCGCGCTCGTCCAGGAACGTCGGTATATGCCGACCCGTCCGCGGGTCGAGCCATTCGAGTTGACCGTCCCGCCACTGCAGCTCGACATCCAGCACGGCGCTGTAGCCCCGCAGGCTGCCGTCGTCGTGTTCCACGATCTCGATCGGCTCGTATCCGACGTCGGTCAGCCGGTCGCCCGCCAGCCTTGCGCCGTGGGATGCGCCGGTCTCGTCGAACCGCCAGTACTCGCGGACGCCGAACCACTCGTAGTCGTCCCGCTTCGGCCCGACATCGACGCGGCCGGTGCTCGGCGAGGCCACTTCCAGGATGAAGTCGGGCGGCTTGCCCTGCTCGGCGATGATGTAGCCGTTGCTCTCCTTGTGCGCCTCCAGGTCGACGTCGAAGACGACCATCAGGTCGGGATAGCGCCTGCGGCGCACGAAATCGGCCGCGTCCTGCACGATCCACTGTTCGGCGTTGACCAGTAGCCGCTCGGGGTCGGCGCCGTGCGCGACGAGGTATTCCCGCAGATGAAAGGCGTTCCCGTCGTAGTGCAAGTGATTGAATGCGGTCATCCGCTCGTCCGGGTGCTGTTCAGGAATGTCGGGCAGTCGGACGCGTCCATCGACGACCGCAGGCAGTTCTCTGGCAGTGACCATCAGCACCCTCCAGGCCATCACAATATCAGGACCATCACCGAGCAGGTCCCCGTTCCCGTCCCCGCTCCAGCCCCTGACTTGTTCAGGGGCCTGCTTGGGGGGAGCCGAGCGGGTCCAGGCTCCAGCCCCTGACCTGTTCAGGGGCCAGCTTGGGGGGAGCCGAGCGGGTCCCCGATCAAGTCGGGGACGGGGAGCCGAGCGGGTCCCCGATCAAGTCGGGGACGGGGGATGTTGCGGCTGCGAGAGAGATTGGTAGGCGTCACGTGGATCTTCGGGAGATTGACCACACCACAGGATGTAACTCCGGCGGCATCTGGGCTATTCTGCGCAAACTGACGCCAGACCAATGTCATCACTCGATATGAGCATTGGCGCACAACGACAGGGATTGATGATGATACGGAGATTCTCACGCTCGGCGATTGCGCTGTTGCTGACCGGCGCGGCTGCGTTGTCGCTCGTCGCGATTGGCATGGTCATTCGGCCGCACCTGTTCGGACCCGATGCGCCGACGGTGCAGGCCCATTCCGGGCAGCAGGAGTTCTTCCAGACGACCGTGCGGATCGCCGCGACCCGGCTGGCCGATGGTCGCACCTCGGTCTCGCTGCAGCAGTACGACCCGGAATCCGGCTGGGGCGCGGCGCAGCGTCCGCGCTTCCGCGTGATTCCGCTTGAGCTCGAAGCGGGCGAGTCGAGATTCAGCTCCGAGTTGGAGTTGAGCGTGGCGGGCCCGCCGCCCTCGCCGTGGACCGACCAGCGCGGCCTGATCTATCAACAGGCGTTCGGCGTTGGGCAGTTCGCTGGGCAATTCGTGCCAAGCTTGGCCAGCGGCGAAGGCACGATCGCCTGTGTGCGCATTGAGGGCGACGAGGATGGGATCACGACATGCGACGCCGTGCGCGCCGGGTACAGCGGGCCGGTCGAAGAAATCGTGGTGCCTGAAGCCGGCCAGGTACGTGATCATCTTGAGGCGCTGTACACGAGCGACGACCTGCCGGCCATGGTGCAGCTCTCGTCCGTGTCGATGATGCTCAACGCGATCGACGTGCGGGCCTCGGTCCCGGGCGTCGATCCGAATCATCCGGTGAGCGCTCCCTTCATCTTCCACCAGCGCGCGCTCGATCACGACTCGCTGCACTGCGTCGCGGGTCACGGACAGGACACGTTCTGGGGGGTCCTGCGGGCATCGGCGATTGCCGCTGCTGAACGATCAGGCCTGAACTACGACATCCAGCTCTTCAACTCCGCCGACGAACAGGCCGCCTTCATCCGCGAGTGCGCCGAGCGCGGCGCGGTCGGCATCGCGTCGTCGATTGCCGATCCGGAGCAGATCGTTCCTGCGTTGCAAGAGGCCCGAGCCGCCGGCGCGACGGTGATCAGCTACAACTCAGGCGCCGAGTTCGCCCAGGAAGCGGGCTCGGACCTGCACATCGCCATGGACGACTCCGCGGCCGGCGTGCTCGTCGGCGAGCGTCTCGACGAGGACGGCGTGAGCGGGACGGTGCTCTGCCTGGTGCATGAGCAGGCCAATGTCGGCCTCGAGCAACGCTGCGACGGTCTCGCTGAGGGCTACAGCGGTGAGGTTGAGACGGTCAACCTCACGCAGGTCGAGTCGATCGCCGCCGCTGCGAGTCCGCGCGACCGCCTCATCGCGACCGGTACCTGGCTGGCGCAACAGATGGCCGACAGCGAGGTTGGAGCAATCGTGGCGCTGAACGCCGAGACGGGCGGCATTGCGCTGGGTGCGAAACGCCAGACCGGCGCACAAACAACTGTGGTGTCGTTCGGCATCGATCACACGTTCATTCAGGGGCTGTACAGCGGACTGCTGTCCTTCATCGTCTTCGATCATCCCGTCGCTCAGGGGTATCTCGCGGTTGCAGGACTCTCCCTCGCCGACGGTCTGATCGGCCTCAGTTCGATCTTCCTGGGCGGAGTGAACACCCAGCTCGCTCCCGTGATCATCGACGCCGATGACCTGCGTCGGGCAATCGTCGGCCCATCCGCCAACTGAATCGGGCGAGCGCCGTCCGCTATTGCGGGCTGATGCTGATCGTGAACTCGCCCGAGCCGGCCGCTTCGATCGTGTAGCTGCCGGCGGCGAGGGTCAGGGTTGGCGAGTTGCTGCCGTCGTGGACGAGCTTGCCGTTGGCCAGGCGGACCGTGACTCGGTGCGCGTAGCCAGCGCCGGGGATCGTGCCCCAGCCGTTCTGAGGCGTCCCCGTCGAGACGAACAGCGCGCCCGCCGACAGATCGACCGCGACCGTCGATTGCCCCGCGAGCGTGAAGCGGAAGTAGCGGGCCGGCGCGTCCTGGTGATGCGAGCGGCAGTCCGCGTCGTCGCCCGAGCCGGCGTAGACGGTCGCCTCGGTCAGGGCGCCCAGCTCGGTCACGCAGGCCGTGACCGCATTGACGTCATTGACCGTCGGCTGCTCAGGCTCAGGATCAGCCTGCGCCTCGGCCACATCGACCAGCGTGACCGTGACTGAAATGCTGTCGCTGAGACCGCCGGGATCGGTCGCCGTCACCGTCAGCGTGTAGGTCGATTTGGTCTCGAAGTCGTAGACGACGCCCGATTTGGTCTTCAGGAAGCCGGTGTACTGATCCATCGTGAACGAGCCCGCATCCGTGCCCGAGATGCTGTAGGTCAGCGGATTGACCTCCGGGTCGGTGGCCAGGAAGAGTTCCCCAACCCTCGTGCCGGGCGGCGAGTTCTCGGGCAGACTTCGAGTCGCGCTGTCGCCCTCGACGAACCTCGGCGGGTCGTTCTTGTCCTGGATATTGATCACCAGGTCGATCGTGGCGACGCCGCCGCGGCCGTCGTCTGCGGTCACGCTCACCCGGTAGAGCGGTTTTTCGGAGTAGACATAACCCTGACCTGCGATCGTCGTGATCTGGCCGGAATCTTCGTCGATTGCGAACGCGGCGGCGTCGGTTCCGGTGAGCGCGTACGTCAACGAGTCGCCGTCGGCGTCGCTGGCGCTGACCGGATCGCCGACCTCCGTGTCGGCGGGGCTGCGCTCGTCCAGCTTGCGCGTGGCCGATGCGCCTTCGTCGAAGACCGGGACGTAGTTGCCGTCGACGTTGGCCGCCTGGCCGGTCACGGTGACCGTCATCTGGTCCGAGTCCGACTCGCCGTCGTTGTCGGTGACCGTGAGCGTGAACGTGTAGACCGTGCCCGGGGCTGCGCTGGATGGGATCACGAACATCGGCCGGCCGCGGGAGGGGTCGGAGAGGATCATGAGCTGACTGGACGGCTGCGTCCAGCGGTGCGCCATGCGCCACCAGACGCCGTGCGGATTGGTGCTGCAGTCGCCTTCGAGCGTGACCGAGTCGCCCGGCTCGGCTTCCAGGTCGGGACCGGCGCAGGCCGCCGGCGGCGAGGCCTCGGGCGCGCTGCGGACGGTGACCACGACGCGGTCGCTGTCCGACTGGCCGTTCTCGGCGGTGACCGTGAGCTCGAACTCGAACTGATCGCCCTGGGCCGCGCCGCCCGGGATCGCGAAGCTGGGGTCGCCGCGCGTGAGGCTGCTCAGCGTCACCGGGTCGCCGGCGGTCTGCGTCCAGGCGTGGTCCATGCGGTACCACTTGCCGAACGGATTGACGCTGCAACGGCCGGCCAGCGTGACCGTCTCGCCCGGCGCGCCCGACTGGTCGGGTCCGGCGCAGGCCGTCGGCTGAGCCGGCTGCGAGGAGGCGCGAGCGCTGACGGTCACCATGTCGGACGCCTGGCGGCCCTGCCGGTCGGTCACCACCAACTCGAAACGGAAGCTCTGGCCCGGCGACGCATCCGACGGCAGGGTGAACCAGGGCCGGGCGGTGTCGGCGTTGCGCAGCGTGACGGTGGAGCGGGGCCGCTGCGTCCACGAGTAGCTCACGCCCGAGGCGCGCTGCACCGTCTCGTCCATGCTGGCGCTGCCGGTCAGCGTCACGCGCTCGCCGGGGGCGCTCTCCTGGTCCGGCCCTGCGTTGGCGGTGGTCCGGGCGTTGCTGTCGATCACGCGTACCGTGTCGCTGCGGCTCACGCCCCAGACGGTGGCTGTCAGCCGGAACTCCAGGTACTCGCCCAGGTAGAGCTCAGGCATCGTGAACTGGGCCAGGAAGGAAGGATCCTCGTCCTGATAGTCCAGGGATTGGTGCCGCGTCGGTGCGCGGAGCAGTTGCCAGCGCAGGTCGAGGTCGCGCCAGTCGCCCGTGGGACTGCGGCTGCCGGAGCCGTCCAGCATGATCTCCGTGCCGGCGCGGGTCCAGACATCGGCTCCGGCGTTGGCCACCGGCGCTTGCAGCGGCGCGGTGTTGCCGGGGTTGACCACCTCCAGCAGCAGGTCGTGCGTCTTGGTGACGCCGGCCGCGTTGGTGGCCGTCACGCGGAAGCTCATCCTGGTGCCGTGCGGCAGATTCGGCAGCGTGAACAGGTCGCCGCCGTCCAGCTCCATCTGCGGACCGGATGTCTGCTCCCATTCCCACTCGTAGGGAACATACTTGCCGTCGCTCATCCTCATGTAGCTGCGGTCGAAGGTCCCGGAGGGCACCAGTTTGTTGAGGTTGACGGCGTTGGCGTGGTAGCGCGGGTGGTAGGTGATCAGCCTCGGAGCATCCTCGTCCACCGTCACTTGAACCTTGTTGTCCGGCGGTTCGGCGCCCGCGACCACCCGCACGATCGCGGATGTGTCCCGCAATGAGGACTTGAGGTAACCCGGCCCGTCTTTCAGGTGGACCTCGATCACGCGGTCGTGAGTGCCTCTGATCGGGTAGCTGAAGATCGCCTCCGTCTGACCGTTGGGAATGTCGACCGAGTTCGTGCTCCAGATGGTCGAGAAGCTGACCGGACTGGAGTACTTCTTCTCGTAGACATCGAATCCGACGCGCAGCCGCTTGGTCTTGTGCGTGTCGGCCACGATCCGGAACTCCGCGTTGCCGCTGGCGGGAACAGTATCATGCACCGGCTCGATCGAGACTTCAGGATCGACTAACCGAGTCAGCTCTACCGTATAGGTCTGGCCAACCTGAAGGTCGTGGACTCCGGGTACGAGATACCGGCTGCTATTGACTCTTACGGACGGGTCGAGCGTCAACCGCCCGCCAGACTTCACGCCTGTTGCGTGGTCCGTCAAGTGCAGGCTGTACTTCAGACCGTCAAGCGGCAACGCCCGATCGGTTCTGAACATCAGCGTCGGGGCATCATATTGTTGGTCAATCCAGATCGCAGCATACGCAACACCATCTATCGTGAACTCGTTGCCGTCTGCGAGCGAACCATATCCTTCGTGGCCGAACGTAGGAGCCGGGTAGAAACCGGGTACCAGGTATCCGGTGTCGAGGCCATCATTTGGCGTTCCAGCCGTCATCACGGTGGTCCAGACATTGGGGTTCACGTTGACCTTCATCTGCACGGTCGCGCTGGTTGGCAGACTGTCGTGCAGCCGGTAGCTGAAGTCGGAGTTTGATTGCAACGGATGCGGCGACGCTTGCAACTCGACCGTGATCTGTCCGGTCGAATCCGGTTGCAGATTGCCGGTCGGCACGCTCAAGTCGAACGACGCCACGCCGTCGACGGATTGCAGATTGGTCAGCTCGATCGTCCTGACGCCCGTCGCAACGCCTGTGATGTTTGCGGCGCTGACGTTCACGTTGACTGTCCGGCCCGGCGGCGACGCGATCTCCGACTCCAGGTTGAGCCGGAACAACGCCGGTTGGCGGGGAGCGATGTTACGGGAGATCGGCTCGATGCTCAGTTTGGCGACGTCATCGTCCATGATCCGCATCAGCGCGAACGCCCGCCCCAACTGCGCATTCTGCGGGTTGTACGCCTCGAGGCAGAACACTTCTTCGTCCGCCTCGTCGATGTCGTCGTTGATCAGTTGGACCGGTATCTCGATCGTCAACACCCTGGGTCCGGATGTCGATTGGAAGGTCACCGTGCCGGATGGAATGACGAAGTCCTCACCCGGCGTCGCCAACACAGCGCCCGGAGTCACGTTGCAACTGTGTGGATTCTGCGCCAGGCGGTAGCTCACCGAACGCGCCTCGTCGTCGGACCCGCCGCTCAGCGTGACCGACGCGAGGACGGAACCGAAGGCCTCGCCGCCTCGGTAGTCGTACTCGCTCAGCCCGATCGCCGGCGTCGTTTGCATGCGCACCGTGTACGTCTGTCCGGCCTGCACGACGCTGACTCCATAGACGGAGTAGGTGTTGCCTGGTTCGGAACTGTTGTGGATCAACTGTCCGCCGGATTGCTCGCCCATCGCGTCTGTCAGATAGAGGCTGTAGCCGGCGCCTTGCCCGGGCAACGCCGCATCCGTACTGAGATGCAACGCGGCTTGCCCCGAGGAGGGGACTGGAGTGGCGGCGAGTTTCGTGACCACGTATTCGGTCGTGTCGATGGCGAACGAACCAACGATCAGCGAGCCGTAACCGGCAGGGTTTTCTTCCCGATCGGTAGGCCCGCCCGTTCCGCCCTGGAGGAATCCGGCCTCGCCGAGGTACTGCGCCGCCCCGGCCGTCATCCGGTCCGCCCAGATCATGAGCGAACTACCGTTAGACGCCACGCGCTGCTGGTCGCCGAACTCCTGCCAGGTGGCTGTGCCGTCGCCGTCGCGGTCCGCCTTGAGCACCGGATAGCTGATCGCCGCGCCGAAGTCCCACGGATCGTCCGCGCCGCCGTTGCCGTCCAGGTCCACGTTCCAGCCGGAGTAGATGCCGGCGTAGCGCGTCGGCTGCTGCAGCGCCGACCGGTACCTGGGGTGGACATGGTCGGTCACGGTCTGATGCCGGTTGCGGTCGAAGTAGACCTGCGACAAGGACCCGCCGTCGGTGACTCCCACCGCGCCGTGCACCAGGGACGTTCCGGATGCCGAGCCCCGCGCGTAGGAGGCGCGGACCTCGCCGCTGTTGTGGCCGACCAGGCCGCCCACGTGCTCGTTGCCGCTGACGGTCACCTGCGTCCAGCTCGCCCGCACGACTCCCTGGTTGCTGCCCACCAGTCCGCCGACCTGCTTGACGCCGGTCACCGATCCGGTGGCGTAGTTGGCCGATATCCGCGTCTGGTCGCCCTGCGCGAATCCGACCAGCGCGCCGACATCGCCGACCGCCTCGTCCGTGGATGTGATCTCGACATCGTTCAGTCCTACGTGGTGGATGTAGGCGGAACCGCCGATCGCGCCGAACAACCCGACCCGCATGCCCGGCCGATCGATGTGCAGATTGCGGATCACATAGCCGTTGCCGTTGAACTCGGCGGTGTATGGCGCATCATCCTCATGTCCAATCGGTCTGAAGCCCGCCCCGTCGTCATAGGGCCAGTCGCCGCCGTCGAGCCGTCCGTTGCCGTTGGCGTCGTGATCGAGATCATTGGCCAGCTCGTAGCCCCTGCAGACATCCGGGCAACCCATGCCGACCACTGCATCCGTAAAGGCCTCCGGATACTGGGGAGAGCTGCTCCACAGCACGTCGCCATCACCGTCAACGTCAAAGCGAACAGCGTTAAGCTGGAGCATATTCGCGATTTCAATCAGGTTATCATTGTCGAGGTCGTAGTCTGTAGAACCCCCTGGCGCCTGATCCTGACCAGTGAACTCCTCAACCGTGTACACACCGTCGCCGTTCTTGTCGGCCTTCAGCTTCGGGTAGTCTCGATTTGTCCCGAAATCCCACGGGTCGTCAACCGCAGCATCTCCCCGGACATTCACATTCCAATTCGCGTAGATACCGGTGTAGCCCGTCGGCCTGGCCAGACTCTCGGTAGACTTCGCCCACTGATCGCTCACCCGATAGCGATTACCGTCAAAATAACTATCAGCATGAACTCCAGGCTCATAATTGTTCGAGCCCCCACTACACAGGTGCGCTACCGGATGCCATGCTTGACCATTACTGTACGGAATAGTCTCAATGAGAGAGCCTAGAACGTACGACGCCTTCACAGTACCGTCCGCTGCCCCATTCGAGTAGACGCAACCTGCGATTCCTCCAAAATACGGATAGGGACGTGTGTACGGTGGAGTCTCTATACGTACATCCACCCAGGTCGCGACTACGTAGCCTGACAACTCACCCACCAGGCCGCCGAGCCTGGAGCCATTCCCCACGATTCGACCAGTGGCATAAGACACCGACACTGAACCCAACCCCGCAGTACCGCTATGCTGATCTAACTGAGAATGATTGTTACCGACGCTGCCGGCTATGATGCCTACTCTCGTGCCCCCGTCGATGTACGCATCCTCCATCCCGAGATTTCGAATGTGCCCCGAAACATGCCCGAACAGCCCTAAGTATTGGGCGAAGGTGCGACGGATGTACATATTCGAAATCGAATGCCCGTTGCCGTCAAAGATGGCGCTGTACCAGGCAATTCTGCTTCCCCAGTCGCTCCCCCGGTTGCCGATCGGATGCCAGCCGTAACCGGCGTTCCAGTATGTGTCGCCTGCGCCGATGCTGCCGTTGCCGTTGGTGTCGAAATCGAGATCAGCCGTGAGTTCGTAGCCGATACAGCCGGTGGAGGGGCAGCCCATGGTGGGCGCCGCGTCGGGGAACGCCGCGTTGAACGCCTGCGTCGCCGCCGCGTCCTGACCGCTGTCGATCAGGCCGTCGCCGTTCAGGTCGTAGCGAATCGCGTCGAGCTGCTGCAGGCTGGACACTTCGATCAGACCGTCTTCGTCGAGGTCGTAGATGTACGGCAGCCCGAACACGCTCGGCAGCCCGATCCCCCAGAGGGAGACCCGAAGCGTTTGCCCGTTCGTCAGCGACAGACCGGACAGCGCAAATTGGTAGGCGTTCACCGAAGCGGTGTAGCCGTTGGTCCCGTGGAAGCTGAAGTCGAAATCTCCGACGCGCAGGATGTAGTCGTGGGCGGGCAACCGAAGGTTCTGGGAGCTGCCCGGGACGTTTGACCGAACGATCAGCCGCAGGTGCTCGGCGCCGACCTGGACCAGGTTTCCGACCCGGTAGCCGCTACCCCCGATTTCAAAGAGCGACGCGGCGAAGGAATCGGTCCCGAGCGACCCGAGCTGGGCGAGACCGAGCTGCGATTCGCCGTACCCGGCGGCATTCCCGTTGGTCCCGACGGTCAGCGTGGCGCTCCAGATGCGGGTCTCGACCGTCGGCGTCTGGGCCTGCGCGAGCCGAGGAGCATGGGGCAGGAGCAGGCCGGCCAGCGCCGCTACGACCACGACAACCACCATGGCCAGGAATGGGCCGGTCGTCCTCCGCGCCCTCACCGCAGACCTCAGCCGGAGGGAGATGGCCGCCGCTCGCCCGATCACCGCCGCCGCCTCGGCTCCATGCGCGGAATGTCGGGTAACCGGCCCCATAGCACAACCTGCGGATTTAGAGTATCAAATCAATGTGAAATTGCAACTCCTATCAAGTCAGACTGCTCACGGAAGAATTCTCAACGCCGTGGTCGCCGCCTTCGGGCGGACCAGCAAGGCCGAGGCCGGGTTGGTCCCCGGCCTCAATGACGAAGAAGCCTCGCGCCCGTGGATCACGGCCGAGCCGCTCAGGCCAATCCAATCGAACACAGGGAACGCATCCCACGTCGCCCTTGCCGCCCACAGTGCCGCCCGCAGCGGTCACTGGCAATCCGTGGGATGCCGGGGCGACCCTCGTGGCCGCCCCCCTTGTCGTCGCCCTCTAGTAGTCGCCCTGCGTCACGCCTCTAGGACCCTCACGTGCACATCTGGCGATAGGTCTCCTGGAACGACGGGTCAGCGTCGGGGTAGGGACCATTTGCACAGAACCAGTTGTTCGGGTTCGCCGGCTGACTCGGCGTTGGTGTCGGAGTCGGAGTTGGGGTCGGATCCGGATCGGGCGTGGGATCCGGATCGGGCGTCGGAGCCGGGTCCGGGGTCTCATCGCCGCAGTACACCCAGGCGCTCGGGATACACACGTCGGGCTGCCGCGGCTCGCCCCCGCAGAGGTCATAGGGGCCCGGCTTACACGTGGAGGGATCTGTGGTCCCGTCCTCGCACTCGACCCAGGCGCTTGGGACACACACGGAACTGCCCGGGGTCTTCGGCTCCGGCTGGACCGGGGGAGGATCGGGCGTGGTCGGATCCGGGGTTACGCCCCCGCACAACTGGCGCTGGCGCTCCTGGAACGGGTCGCCGTCGGGGAAGGGACCTCCGCGACAGAACCAGTTGTCCGGCTGCCCGGGACCGGTCGAGTCCGAGCCGTCCGGATCCGAGCCGTCCGGGTCCGGCGTGATCACCGGGGCGCCGCCCGTGGACTGGCCCGGCGGCGGGATCACCGGATCGGCGCGGACCAAGAGCACCGCGTAGCGTTCGCCGTCTTCGATGACGGCCTCGCGTTCGCCGTGCGCGACGGTGTAGTCGCCATTTCGATACACGCCCAGCGAAATCCTCGCTGAACCGATGTAGAGCTGGAAATCGCCGGCGCCGAGCCCGGTTGCCGCTATGGGGTCGGCAGGAACTTCGATGGGATCGAACACCACATTCGTCGGCCCGCTGTCCAATCGAAACACCTGGAAGAGCTTTCCGCGGTAGGAGAACTCCTTTGGGAACAGTTCGCCATGCGAGGTCGATTCGAGGATCTCGAGGTATCCGTACCGATCTGAGTCGAGTTCGGCGCCGGTCAAGGTTGCCGACCAGATCTCGGTCTCGCGTGCGACGTAGGTCAGGCGGACGTCGTAGCTGCGGCCGATCTGGAACAAGCTCGAACCCTGGCTGTGGGCGCTGTAATACGCGCCCGATTCGTCCGGGCCGTCCAGGCTGTAGCGGGTGCGGCCGACGTGGAGCCGCCAGAAGCCGGGCGGCAGTTCGGCGCCAAACGTGATCTGTACATGGTCCCTGTCGCTGGCGAGCGTGCGGATGCCGTAGGTGCTACCGCCGTAACTGAAGGAAGGCGGGGACAATCTGCCATTGATGAACCTGCCGTCCTCGAAGAACCCGTTCCACGCGCCCGTCGTTCCGGCAGTGAGACTGGCGGACCAGACCTGGAACTCGCCGATCGTGACCACGGGCGGCGGAGGCGGCGGGGGAGGAGGAGGCGCGAGCGTGGCGCAGGTGGCCGGAGAGCGGACGATGCCTACCTTCACCGGAGTGCCGACCGTCCAGGGCGGCGTCGAGGTCACCGAAGCGTCTGCAAGCGAGTGGTTATGGTTGGTCCTGGACGTCCGGTTCGGAATCTGTACCGAGGCATCAGGCCCCAGGCACAGCGTGGCCGGTGCAAACGGGGCTGCCTCACTCGCTTCCATCTGGAACCCTACGTATCCACCGCTGCTGGTGTAGTGCTGGATCCGCTTCAGGGTGAATGTCACGCCGCCCTCCATGAAGGTCGGTTCGCGGTCGATGCTTCCGTACGGGGCGGTCCGATGCCAGCCGGTCAGCCCGGAGGTAACACTGCCGTCAGCGGGAGTCATCATGGCTTGCCAGAGGACGCCTTCGGGATTGGCGGTCTGGGCCTGGGCGGGTTGCAGGCCGGAGAAGAGCAGCACGGCCAGCGCCAGCGCCAGCGCGCCAAGTCCGAGCGCCGCCAGTCCGCGCCCGCTCACGAGACGATCCATAGAACGGGTGAGCGAAGTGGGGGGGGGGGTACGCGGTTTGGGAGCTTGACTGACGCCACGTGATCTCCTTTACGACGGCGACGAGCGGAACGGCAATCACCGCGCTCCGGTCGTCATTTCAGCGGACCATGACAGAATCTATATGACATTCCCATTAGCGGCAAGAAGCCTGGTACGTGATTCGTTCGTGGACCACTCACTCATCGTATGACTGACCTTATAAGGTTATCGTAAGATTCAGGCATCTCGTCCCCAGCGCAAGTCGGGGGCAGGCTGCTCCTATAGGGGACCCGCTCGGCTTCCCAGTCCCCGACTCGTTCGGGGACCCGCTCGGCTTCCCAGTCCCCGACTCGTTCGGGGACCCGCTCGGCTCCCCAGTCCCCGACTCGTTCGGGGACCCGCTCGGCTTCCCAGTCCCCGACTCGTTCGGGGACCCGCTCGGCTTCCCAGTCCCCGACTCGTTCGGAGACCCGCTCGGCTCCCCAGTCCCCGACTCGTTCGGGGACCCGCTCGGCTCCCCAGTCCCCGACTCGTTCGGGGACCCGCTCGGCTTCCCAGTCCCCGACTCGTTCGGGGACCCGCTCGGCTTCCGCAAACCCCAAGCGGGCCCCTGAACACCCCTGAACAAGTCTGGGGACCGTCAGGGGCTGGGAGCAGGCGATGCACCCGCTGTCCGGTTCCGGCGGATCGAGGACGGCCGGGTCCCGGGAAACGGTCCGCCCAAGATCCGATGAAATCGGCCACTGCGCATCCGAGGTCTGGCCAGTTGCCTATGCTGAACTGCGGGATAGGCGGAACGTGAGCGATCTCTCAGGACGGGCCTGGTCGGAAGACCCTTCGGGGCAGTGGATCGAGTCGATCGTGGTCGACTTCGAGGTCCCGACGGCTGACCAGCAGTACGTACCCACGAGCGGACCGCCCGGCTCCAGTCCCCTCTGTGACGAGCGCACCCTGGCCGACATCCGCAGCGCGGTGCTGGACGCCGAAGCGCGGCTTCGGGCGCCGGCCACCATCCGCTGGCGCCTGGCCGACACCGGGCGGATCGAGGTCGTGGAGGGCGAGGCGATCTCGGAGCCGCTGCCCTGGGGAACGGCGCCGGGACGAGGCATGCCGGACCAGCCGGATCCCAACGACCGCTGGTCGCGGGCCAACGTCGGCGAGATCATTCCCAACGTGATGACTCCCTTCAGCTGGTCCGCCGCCGGCGAGCTGTTCGAAGTCGGCTATCAGCGCTTTTGGCGCGGCTGGGGCGCCGGACGGCGGTTCGTGGCGATGTACGACGGGTACGTGTACTTCAATTTCGGCCTGATATTGGAGCTGGTTGAGGATCGATTCGGCCTCAGCGGGCAGCAACTGCTGGAGGCCGTAGGCGGGCCGGAAGCGGACGATCAGCTTGATCCGGACCGGCAGGGCCGGTCAGGTACGACGATCCATTGGTCCAGGCTGCTGCGACGGCTGCCGTTCCTGATCCGTTGGCTGCATCACCAGCATCGGTTGCCGCCGAGGTGGCTGGCGATGCGCGACGCCGCTGAGGCGGAGCGAGATCGACTCAAGATGCTCCCGCTCGACGACCTGAGCGATCGCGAGATCGTGTCCGAGTTGTCGTCTTCGTACGTCGAGACCGAACGCCAGACCACGTTCGCCATGCTGGCCCAGACGGCCGCGTTCTCGGCGACGCAGGGCCTGTTCTGGGCGCTTGGTCGCTGGCTCGGCGCCGAACATCGCAACCTCTCGCTCGAACTGTTGCAGGGCGTGCCAGGGGTCCGCACGCAGGAGGGCAATCTGGAGCTGCGCGGCATTGCCTGGCGGGTCGCCCAGGACGAGGTCGCCCGCGCCTTTGTGCAGCGAGAGACACCGGCAAGCCTGTGGTCCGCCCTGCACAGCGACCGGTTGCCAGGTTCGATCGGCTGGTTGCGGGAGTCGCTGGACCGGTTCATGGACGAGTATGGGCACCGCGGCCCGGGCGAGATGGAGGCCGCGGAACCACGCTGGGTCGACCAACCCGAGCTGATCCTGAGTTCGTTCTGCGACTACGTACGCGCCCCCGAACGATGGAATCCGCAGGCGATCACTGCGCGACAACGGCGCGCGCGCGAGGCGGCCGGTGCGCGCATCCGGGAACTGCTCCAGGCCCAACGATTCGATCGGGTGAAGTGGCGTCTGATCAACATGCAGATCCACCAGGCCCGACGATTACAGCCGCTGCGTGAGAATCCGAAATTCACATTGCTCGATCTGGCGTTCCAGCAACTGCGACTCTGGCGGGCGCTGGCCGGACGTTGGGTGGAGCGCGGCCTGATCGCCGAGATCAGCGACGTCTACTACTTGCAGATTGGAGAACTGGAAACGCTGGCCGATCGCTCCGACGATCCGCTGCTGGTCGCGCGGATGACCAGTCGCATCCGCCGCCGCCGCCTCCAGCACTCGGCATGGTCGGCGCGAGAGCCGGTCCCGCTGCGCGACCACGCCGGCAGGCCCCTGGGCGCAATGGCCAACGAACCGGGCGTCTCGCAAGTCGCGACGAGCGAACCGGACGCCGGCGCATCGGACCGGTCGGAGGACGACGCTCTGCCCCTGACCCTGCGAGGCATCGCCGCATCCAGCGGCGTCATCCAGGGACCGGCGCACGTGGCCGACAGCGTCGCCGCCGGGCGGCGCCTGGCGCCGGGCGAGATCCTCGTCGCCCGCTTCACGGATCCGGGCTGGACGCCGATCTTCGCGACCGCGGCGGCGGTCGTCACCGAGATCGGCGGCGTGCT
>DAOUKQ010000003.1:0-1781 GCA_034421135.1 Dehalococcoidia bacterium | reverse complement strand
CGCTTCTTCGGCCTGACTTGGAGTATCGGCTTATTGAAACTCCTGGCGATATCCACTTCTATCTGCACACCCGGGGCATTGTGAGTATCCTCGCCCACGAGCACGATGACCGCGTCACAGCGTCGAATAGCGGCACTCGCCTTCGCTTTCCACTGCGGCGTCTTGTAGGACTCGCTGAGCGAACGGTCCCTGAGACGGTGTCGCGTGCGGCTCTCCGCTTGCTTGTAGAAGCTCCCTCTGAGGTTTTCGTCCTTGTCGAACTCAAAGCTGACAAAGATGTTGAGAGTGGCCACTCACCCTTCCTGTCATCGAGGGATCCGGTCCAGCCGGCACCAGCGGAAGTCCTCAGAGCGAGCAGGTATCGAGGGACAAGAGACCGTGAGCCGAAGCACGAATCGGTCGCTTGATGTCTTCCCCATCGCTGTCGGGACAGCAATCCATGACTATTGATCAGGCCTCATCCCAAGCCGCTCCAGCGACTTCGTGCTGCTGCTCACCGGCGTCAACCCGGACGAAGCGGGTGAGCTGCACGTCCGTGACCGTGACATCCCTCAGGGACAAGTCGTGGACCTTCAGCGCGTCCTCAAAGAGCCGGACCAGGGTGGGCGCGCCACGGGCGAGTTCAGCGTCGTCGACGTAGCAGGGGAGAGATTGCAGGATCTTGCCCGTGCTACCGGTCGGCAGCCCCTTCATCTCGCGGCTGTAGGTGAAGTCGATGCGGATGGGGCGCGGCAGAGCGTCGCTGTAGGGATCGTCGATGCGGAGGCCGAGGCGCTCAAGGGCCTCCTGGACGTTGACGAGGAGGACGGAGGCAGGGTCGTACACGGCCGTCGGGATGGGGCGCTCAAGGGCCTCCTGGATTTGCTCCTTGAGGGACGGAGCCTTGTCCGACATATTTGAGCTTCCCCTTGCCGCCGAGCCTAGCACGGGGCCCAGATCACCAGACATCTGCAGGCTGCCGTGGAACATGAACTGTCGCGCTAAGCGTCGGGCCATTTCGCGCCGCATGTCGCACCGCCTGGCACTCCGCCCACGCCTCCCGCCATTTGACCACCAATCCGGCCGCCGCGCCGTAGACCTGCTCTTCGTCCGGCTCCCCCACTTCGGTGATCAGCTCGGGGAAGACGCGGCTGGGTGCGGAGCCCGCGCGGAGACCCTCGCTGGCGGTCACCACGCCAACTCAAGCGCGACGCCGACCCACTCGAAGATCAACGAGCCGAGCACCAACGCCTTCGCCATGCCGAGCAGCAGCGGGGTCGGCCGCATGCGCGGATCCTCGGCGTGTTGCCAATCGCGGAGCCATCGCCAGATGAAGGGCGTCAGAACGGTCTGCGTGATGGCCCAGGCCAGCAGCTCACTCATGGCGTCATCCCCGCGGCAGAAGCGCACAGATCTGCACGTAGGCGCCCACGTCCCGCTGTGATCTTGACGTGCGCTGCGCAATGGTACCCGCTCGGCCGTCGTGCAGGACTGAGGACCGACAAGTCGAGTCTGACGCATCCATCGAGCCGTTGCTGTGCGTCGGTGTGGGTGTTCATGCAGCTTGGATGCAGGTTCGGGCGCAGCGGTGTTCAGTTCAAGGCTCAAACTGCTCAGCGGCGAAGCAACTGCGGCCGCCGTCCCGCTCAGCCCGACTCAATTCGCGCCCGCCGCTCCGCTTCCTGCGCTGTCGCCGTCCTCCGGCGCAGTCCCGTCGTCCACCCCGTCGGACCCGCCAACCAGGGCGGCCTGGCGCGCCCGCAGCTCTTGCCTCAACTGCCGCTCCAGGCTCGGCGGTCGGC
>DAOUKQ010000002.1:0-50596 GCA_034421135.1 Dehalococcoidia bacterium | reverse complement strand
TTCTCGCCGGCGATCTTGCCGGCGGCGATCACCTCAGCGGCGAGATCGTCGTCGTTGGACATGACAGCCGTCGCGACATCGCCCAGGGCGACCGCGGCCGCGCCGGTCAGGGTGGCGACGTCGATCAGCGGCGAGAGTCCCATGTGGTTCGCATAGGAGAGCGCGTCGGCGAGCACGAGCCGACCCTCGGCGTCGGTGTTGATCACTTCGATCGTCGTGCCGTTCATCGCCGTCAGCAGGTCGCCCGGTTTGATCGCGTTGCCGCCGGGCATGTTCTCCGTGCAGGGCGCGAGCGCGGTCACGTTGATTGGGATCTCGAGGTCGGCGATCGCGCCCATGGAGGCGACCACGGCCGCCGCGCCCGACATGTCCTGCTTCATCGCCTCCATGTTGGCCGCCGGCTTGATCGAGATGCCGCCGGTGTCGAAGGTGATGCCCTTGCCGCAGTAGCCGATCCCGGGTTCGTCGGCCCCGCCTCGGTGCCGCAGGATCAGGAACTTGGCCGGCTGATGCGAGCCCTTGGCCACGCCGAGGAACGAGCCCATGCCCAGCTCTGCGGCGGCGGCCTCGTCCAGGATTTCGATCTCGACGTCGTGCTCGCCGGCCCAGGCCTCGGCGCGGCCGGCGAGTTCGGTCGGAGTCAGCAGATTCGACGGTTCACTGGCCAGATCGCGCGCGAAGTTGGCTGAGCCCGCCAGCGATCGCCCTCTGGCGATCCCTGCTTCAACCCCTGCCACGTTCTCCGCGTGAAGCGAAACGCGCTCAAGGACGTTCGGCGCTTTCGTTGGAGTCTGATGCCGGTCGAAGCGGTAGAGGCCAAGCTCGAGTCCTTCGGCGATCGCCCCCGCGATTTCCTCAGTGGTCAGCCCGCACTCCTCGCCGTCGACGGCGACCGCAAGCGTGCCGGTCGAGAGCGAGCGCGCCTTGCGTCCGCCGTTGGCGGCCGCGTTGCGAATCTCGTCCAGACCCATCTGCTCCGCGGGTCCCAGTCCGGCGATCACCACTCGCGAGGCTGTGGTCTTGCCGAATGTGTGCACGACGACGGTCTCATTGACCGCGCCCGACAACTCGCCCGACTTGACCAGCGGCGCGAGGCCGCCATCGAGAGCATCGTTGAGCTGGCGCAGCGCGCCGCCGTTGAGGATGTCGTCGTCCTTGGTTGCGAAGATCAGCAGGTGGTCGGCAGCCGCTTCCAATGCAGGCTGTCCGCTGGCAGTGATGTCCATGGGAATCTCTCAAGCCGCACTCATGGCGCGGTTCTACAGGGTTGGGCAATGCAGATCATCCTAACGATCACCGGGAATACTGTGACGGAATGCGTGAGTTCCTTCGCGAGTTGGCGGCCGTCGCGGTCGCGGCGCTGATCTATTACCTCGTCCGAGGCGCCGTCGCTGACCGCGCTGACGAGGCCTTCCAACGTGCCCGCGACATTCTCGAGCTGGAACAGCGGCTCCGGCTCGACTGGGAAACGGCAATCCACGAGTCGATTCTGGGCTCCAACGCGCTGATCGATCTCGCCAACGGCACGTACTTCTGGGGCCATATGCCATTGCTGATCGTGCTGGCGGTCTGGCTCTGGCGCTCGCACCGCGACACCTGGCGCAGCTTTCGCAACGCGCTGCTGATCTCCGGCGCCGTGGGGGCGATCTCGTACTTCCTCTTCCCCACTGCGCCACCCAGACTGATGCCCGAGCTGGGCTACATCGACACGCTCGCGCTCCGCGCGGCTCCTGCCTATCAGGCGCAGGAAGTTGGAGTGTTCGTCAATCCATACGCCGCCCTGCCGTCGCTGCACGTCGGTTGGGCGCTGCTGGCCGGACTCGCAGTCTGGCAAACCTCGAAGCATCCGGGGATGCGCACGCTCGCCGCGGCGATCCCGTTGTCCCAGTGCTGGGCCGTGGTCGCCACGGCGAATCACTGGACGCTCGACGTCTTCGCCGGCATCGTCATCTGCGCTGCAGCCTGGATTGCCGTCATAGCGCTGCGTAGGCTGAGCTTCAGGACCCCAATCCAGATCGACAGGAGCCGCTGATGCTGATCGTGACGACCGAGACCGTACCGCACCGAGAGATCGATCAGGTCCTGGGGCTGGTCAGCGCCAATAGCGTGCGCTCGCGGAATGTCGGCCGCGACATCCTGGCGGGGGTCAAGAGTCTCTTTGGCGGCGAGATTCACGCCTATACCAAGCTGATGTCGGAGACCCGCGAGCAGGTGCTGGCCAAGCTGGAAGCCGCCGCACAAGACCTCGGCGCCGACGCCATCGTCTGCACCCGGATGATGTCCTCCGACGTCGGCCAGAACATGGCCGAGGTCTACATGTACGGCACGGCGGTCAAGCTGAAGTAGGCCGCCATTCCGGCCCCCTCTCCCAGAGGAGACCTGCGCGCAAATCACTTTCCGATCCCCTCTCCCGGCGGGAGAGGGTTAGGGTGAGGGCCCTCTGTGCCGATGGATGCGGTCCCTACCAGATACGATCGCCGCGCCGGACCCTCACCCCAGCCCTCTCCCAGAGGGAGAGGGGGAGAACCGTGTCGGTTTACGCACAGGTCGCCCCTACATAGCCTACGGTTCGCTCCGGGCCGGCCACTGCGGGTGCGACTTGAGTCGTTCGAGGATGGCGACGGCTACGTCGTACTTATGCAGCAGCGGCAATCGCTCGACCTCTCCCGAAGCGTCGAGCAGGACGACTCGATTCGTATCCACCTGGAAGCCCGCGTCGGATTGGGTGACGTCATTGGCGGCGATGAAGGCGAGACCCTTCTTCTCAATCTTGGCCCTCGCGTTGTTGATCAGGTCGTCGGTCTCGGCGGCGAAGCCGACCTTGAGCAAGTGCGGCGCTTCAATCGAGGCGATCACGTCGGGGTTCTCGACCATCTCGAGCGTCATGCCCGCTTCTTCGGCGTCCTGTTTCTTGAGCTTCGATGCCGCCGGCTCGGCCGGCCGGTAGTCGGCGACGGCGGCGGCCATCACCAGGGCGTTCGCGCCTCGGGCGGCATTCTGGATCTCGGTCTGCATTTCGATCGCCGTGCCGACTGAGCGCACCACAATCCCGTAGCGACCTTGCGGTGGCGATTGCGTGGTGATCAGCGTCACGGCTGCGCCCTGATCGCGAGCGGCTTCGGCGACGGCGACGCCCATCTTGCCGCTCGAGTGATTGCCGACGAAGCGGACAGGATCGATTGGCTCGCGAGTCCCGCCAGCGGTAACGATGACATGTCGTCCGCGCAGGTCGCCCACAGTCCGCCCGATCGCAGAGCGAACGGCGGCGGCCAGCTCGATCGGTTCAATCAGCCGACCCAATCCGCGCCCTCCCGATGCCAACCGACCAATCGCCGGACCGGCAATGAAGACGCCGCGGGCCTTGAGCAACTCCAGGTTCGCTTGCACCGACGGCTGGCTGTACATGACCGAGTCCATCGCCGGCGCCACGACCAGCGGAGCGCTCGTCGCCAACGCGGTCAGCGTGACCGGGTTGTCGCCAATGCCCTGGGCCAGCTTGGCGATCGTCGTGGCGGAGGCCGGTGCGACCAGCATTGCGTCGGCGCGTCGGCCCATGGCGACGTGCTGCTCGGCCGGCGCAGCCGGATCCCAGAGGTCGGCGGCGATTTCACCCTTGACCAGCGAACGGAAGGTCAGCGGCGGTATGAATCGCGCCGCCGATGGCGTCAACGCGACATCGACGACCGCCCCTGCATCCTCCAGGCGGCGCGCCGCCTCGACGCTCTTGTAGGCGGAGATCGACCCCGTCACGCCCAGCGTGACCCGGCGTCCTCGCAACGGCTGCGGGGCGGCGGCTTGCTGCGCGGCGCTCATGGCGTGCCTTCGGCGTTGTAGTAGTACAGCTCTCGCAGACCCCAGAGGATCAGGTCTTCGTCGACCACGTCGAGAATCTCCGTCTCCTCGGCAATCCTCGGAGCCCAGCCGCCGGTCGCTACGACCTTGGCGTCGCCGAGCTCGCTGCGGATGCGGCCGATGATCCCTTCGACCAGCCCGACGTAGCCGAACAGAATGCCGCTCTGCAGGGCGGTCTCGGTGCGCTTGCCGATCGCCGAGGGCGGGCGTTCGAGGTCGATCCGCGCCAGCCGGCTCGCCCGATCGAACAGCGCATCGGTCGAAATGCCGATCCCGGGCGAGATCGCGCCGCCTACATAGACGCCGTGCTCGTTGATCGCGTCGAACACCGTCGCCGTACCGAAATCGACCACGATCAGCGGCGGCGGACCGTGCCGCGAGATGGCCGCGACGGCGTCGACAATGCGGTCGGCGCCGAGTTCCTCGGTGTGCTCGATCGCAATCCGCACCGGTTTACGCATATGCGTAGACACCAGCAGCGGTTCCGTGCGCAGAAACTTGCGGCAGACTTCCTGGAAGACGGGCGCGAGTGCGGGCACGACCGAAGAAATGATCGCGCCGTCTATCTGCTCAATGCGGATGCCCTCGTAGCGCAGCAGCGAGGCGACGAAGATTCCGTATTCGTCCGCCAGCCGGTCGTGATTCGTGGCCAACCGCCAGGTGTGGACGATTTTACGATCGTTAAACACTCCGATTTGAAGCGTGGTGTTGCCGATGTCGATTGCGATCAGCATGACCCGCCACCCTTCCTGTGCGCGCGGTCCGGCCGCTCCGCGGCTCGGCGCGACCGGCCCAGCCGCGGAGCGCGCCCGTTATCTCGTGCATTCTACGCGGGTTCCCGCGCTGGCTTCCGTCGAGCGCAAGCGGAGCCGGCTCCGCTTCGTCGCGGCCTCCGCGGCCAAGCGTCAATACCCCGACCACGAAGAGTGGAAGAGTTGGGGAAATTGTGGATGAGATATCTGGTCAATAGGCAACGTTCGCGCCCGATTCGCGGCCCTGTTGCCAGTGCCGAAGCTGGTTAGTATGTTCCCTCAAGCGGTTCGGTGTGCGGCGGCGATACCGGACGCTTGACCAGAACGCGCAAGCCAACTTTCTGGCTCGTTGCCATAAGGAGACGGGAACGGCATGGTTAACCGCACGGCCCGCTCTTTCAGCGATCCGCACTCCGATCCCCGCGCAATCTGGCAACGCGCGCTGGAACTGCTGCGCGACTCGCTGCCCCGCGACACGTTCGACACCTGGTTCGCCGACACCCATGCGATTGAGATTCGCGGCGGCGTCCTGCATGTCGGTGTTCCCAGCCCGTTCAAGGGCGAAACGCTGCGAGGAAGCTATTACCCAAAAATCGCCTCCGCCGTCCGCGAGGCGGCCGGGCGGCCGATGGACATCGAACTGCGCGTCGCTCAGAACCCCGAATCCAGCGCCTCGAAGCAGCCGATGAGCGTCGGCGCCCAGGCCCTCGATTCCAACCGCGCGCAGCCGATCCAGCCGGCGCGCAGTCGGCCCACCGTGCGCGCCGAGTGGACCTTCGACCGGTTCGTTGAAGGCTCGTCCAACCAGATCGCCGTGACGGCGGCTCGGCGGGTTGCTTTCCATCCCGGTGAAGACACCAATCCGCTGTTCATCTATTCCAACTCCGGGCTGGGCAAGTCGCACCTGCTGCACGCCATCGCGCATGTCACGATGCAGCGGCACTACACCGTGCTGATCGACTCCGAAACCTACGTTCGCCAGTTCGTCGAGAGCGTGGCAGCCGGCGAGCGCGCCGCCTTCCAAGAGAAGTACGAATCGGCCGAGGTGCTGATCATCGACGACGTGCAGAAGCTCGCCGGCAAGGTCCAGACCCAGGACGAGTTCTTCAACGTCTTCAATGCGCTGCACCACCACGACCGCCAGATCGTGATCGCCTCGGACATGCCGCCGCACTTGCTGACCGGCCTCAGCGAGCGGCTCGTGACCCGCTTCGAAGGCGGATTGGTCGTGGACATTAACCCACCGGACCTCGAACTACGCATCGCCATCCTCCAGCGCCGGTTGAACGACTGGCCGTTGCACATCAACGACAGCACCCTGCAGATGATCGCCGAACGCGGCGGCAACAACGTCCGCACGCTGCTCGGCTCGCTGCAGCGGGTGCGCATCTACGCGGAGAGCGCGCGTTCCGCGATTACGCCGGCAATCGTCCTGGACGCCCTGGCCCGCAACGCCGTTGAAGAGACACGCAAGGCTAAGCCCACAATCCCCGAGCTGATCGCCGTCACGGCTGACGTGACCGGCGTCGCGCCCGAGCTGTTCACCGCGCCGCGCAAGGACCGTCGCACCGCTCAGGCCCGCCAGATTGTCATGTACCTCGCCTGCAAGCACACCGACCTCTCACTCTCCGCGATCGGCGATGCGCTCGGAGGCCGCGACCACTCCACCGTGCTCCACGGTCGCGACAAGGTCGAGAAACTGCTCGGGCAGCCGGGCACCACCGAATCCCAGTGGTGGCTCCAACAGATCTCCGAAGTTCGCTCCCGCTTGCACCTCTAGGCCGCCCCATCCCTCGGCAGACCTGCGCGAAAACCAAAAGGGTCCAGTCCCCGCTTCACGCGAGGGATCCGTTCGATTCCCCGTCTCGTAGCTGGTCGGACCTCGTCGGAGGGGAACGGATCTCCGCGCCGGTCGCCCGAGGGAGGGATGTTCACCCACAGACCAGCGAGCCATGGGCGCCCATCGTCAACGATCCCGACCCTCGCCCTGCGCATGCACGGCGCGTCCACCGGACATCCAACATCCGCAGGCGCCCTTCCACGACCGGCCAACCGCCAAAACGAGCTCATTACCCGCTCTCGACGCAGCGATCGCCGCTTATCCCCAAGCTCAAGACCACAGACAACGACTGCAACAGATCAATTCTCTTCAAACTCATCACCTCAATTCACGGATCAGATGTACATGTCGAACCTGTGGATAAACTCAACTCATGATCGACGCGGTTGAAATCGTGGTTGAGGCGGGATCGGGCGGACGAGGCGCAGTCTCGTTTCGGCGTGAGAAGTATGTGCCTCGCGGCGGTCCGGACGGCGGCCGCGGCGGTCGCGGCGGCGATGTCGTGGTCGTGGCCAATGGGCAGCTCAACACCTTGCGCCGATATCGGCGGCAGCGGCAGTTCCGCGCCGAGTCGGGTTCAAACGGCGGCACCAACCAGCGCCGCGGTCGCGGCGGATCCACCCTGGTGCTGGAGCTGCCGGTCGGCACGATCATCAGCGGCGTCTCCGGGTCCGGACCCGACCAGCTGGTCGACCTGGAAGAGGACGGGCAGTCGTTGGTCGTCGCCTGGGGCGGTCGCGGCGGACACGGCAACATGTACTTTCGCAGCGCCACCAACCAGACCCCGCGCGTCGCCCAGAAGGGCGAGCCGGGCGAGCGCCGACGGCTCAGGCTCGAGTTGCGAGTCCTCGCCGACATCGGGATCGTCGGCTTGCCCAATGCCGGCAAGTCTTCGCTCCTGCGGCACCTCAGCGCCGCCCAGCCGCGAGTCGCCGATTACCCCTTCACCACGCTCGAACCGCACCTCGGCGTCGTCTCCGTCGGCTGGGACGAGTTTGTGATGGCCGACCTGCCCGGTTTGATCGAAGGCGCAGCCGACGGCGCTGGCCTGGGACACGACTTTCTCCGCCACACCTCGCGCACCCGTCTCCTCGTCCACCTGATCGACGGCGCGCAAGATGATCCCCGTGCAGCCAAGGCGATGGTCGACCGTGAGCTAGCCGGCTACTCGGAGGAGCTCGCGGCCCGGCCGCAAATCGTCGTCGTCAACAAGGCCGATCTCGAGGAGGTCGATGTGCTGCGGGACGAGATTGCCGAGACATTCGCCGATCTCGAACAGCCGCCGCTGTTCTGCTCGGCCGCGACGGGCGAGGGAACCGGCGAGGTCGTCCGCGCCTGCGCCTCAGCGCTCGCCGAGCTACGCGAGCAGGAGCCTCCGCGCGAACGAAGCGTGCCCGTCGTCCGGCCTCGCCAGGATGGGCGGCGATTCGAGGTCGAGGAGATGTCCTCGGGCGTGTTCGCCGTGCGCGGGTCCTCCGTCGAGCGCTTCGTCGCGATGATGGAGCTCGACGAAGATGAGGCGCTGGCCGAGACCTACCGATGGCTCGACCGGCGGGGTGTCGCCTCAGCGCTCCAGCGCGCCGGCTGCGCGCCGGGCGACACTGTTCGCATTGGCCGCTCGTCGATCCGTTGGGAGTGGGAGCGCTAGCCGCCGTGACCGCCCGCGCAGGACTCTCGACGCTGCAGTTCGAGCCGCACGAGCGCATCGGCGCACTGGGCGGCACCTTCGATCCGCTGCACCGGGCGCACCTCTACCTCGCCGATTCGACGGCCAAGGCGCTGGAGCTTGACCGCCTGATCCTGGTTCCCGCCGGGGACCCATGGCGCAAGCGCGACCGCGACGTCACTCCGGCGGCGCACCGTCTCGCCATGACCGTCGCCGCGGTCGAAGCGCGGCGCGGCGGCCTGGAGGTCTCCGACATCGAAGTCAATCGCGACGGACCGACCTACACCCTTGACACGGTCCGCGAGCTGCGGGACCGAGGCGCGAAGCAGCTCTGGTGGATCATGGGCGCCGACGCCGTGCTCGACCTGCCGCACTGGCACAAGCCGGGAGAAATCCTCACCTGCGCCCGGATCGCCGCCGCCGTCAGGCCCGGAGCCGAGCTCGACCGGCGTCAGCTCGATCGCATCGTCTACGGCCTCAGCCGCTGGCTCGACTGGGTGCCAATGGACCCCATCGACCTGTCCGCCTCCGGCATCCGCGCCCGCATCCGCCAGGGCGAGGACGTCGCCGAAGACGTGCCTGCCGCCGTCCTCCAGTACATCACCGAGCACGGGCTCTACACATAGGCTTCCGCCCCGGAAGACCTGCGCGTACATCACGATCCGGCCCCCTCTCCCCGAGGGAGAGGGTTAGGGTGAGGGCCCTCCGTACTTCCGAGAAATCTCTATGACCTGATAGAGGACGCCTCCCGGACCCTCACCCCAGCCCTCTCCCAGAGGGAGAGGGGGTTAAGAGCTGCGACTAATGCGCGAGTCTCCTCTGGGAGAGAGAGTGAGACCGGTTGATGCACGCGCAGGGCACTGTAGGGACGCCCCCGCTATCCCCGGCCGATGTTTTCCGAGGTGTAGTGCTCCTTGCGCGCCAGGACCGTCAGCCTGGGGCCGGGCGGGAAGAGGAACGGGCGCAGCGGGAGCGTCTGCACCCAGGCGAAGCCGGCGTCGTAGGCGAGCTGACCGAGTTGGCCAAAGGAGCGCAGGACCGGCTCGCGGCCCTGGCGACCGAGCGCCGCCGACCAGACTGCGTTGACCGCGTTCGACCTCGACGCCGCGATCTCCCACATCACCGCGACGCCGTTGTGCGCCAACACGCGCCACACCTCCTCGAGCACGCGCACCGCATACTCGTCGCCCCAGTGCCTGAGTTGGTGCGGCAGCACGACGAAGTCGACCACGCCCTCCTCGAGCGGCAGTCGGTGCGGCTCCGCTCGAACGAGGTGCGTGTCGGGAGCCTCTGCCGGCGGCAGGTCGCCGGTGACTGCGGCGAGCGGCGTCGGTTGCAGTTCGGCCGCATCAGCGATCAGCGCAGCCAGTCCGGGAGCGTCGGGACCGATGACCAGCAGCCGTTCGACCGGCGCCATCGCGGTCAACTCGACGAGTTGCGCGGCGGGTGAGTCTTCCAACGCCAGCCGAGGCTGCCCGCGCCACCAGCGACGCAACGCCGGCGGGATCGCGACTGCGGGACGCAAGGCGGTCGACACGGCGTCAGACGTCGATCCGGGCGAGGTCGGCGTGCTGTTCGATGAAGTGCCGGCGCTTGGCCGGGTCGTCGCCCATCAGCTTGACGAACAGGTCGTCGGCGGCGTGCTCGTCGGCGATGTCGACCGACCAGAGCAAGCGCGCCTGCGGGTCCATCGTGGTCTCCCAGAGCTGATCGGCGTTCATCTCGCCCAGGCCCTTGTAACGCTGCACCGAGACCTTCCGTTGGCCCTCTTTCTGCTTCTCCATGAACGACTCCAGCTCGGCGTCCGAGTAGAGCCATTCCGCCTTCTGCCGGCCAGCCTGCACGCGATACAGCGGCGGCTGCGCAATGTAGAGCTTGCCGTCGTCGATCAGATCGCGCATGTGGCGGAAGAAGAAAGTCAGCAGCAGCGTGCGGATGTGCGCGCCGTCCGAGTCGGCGTCGGTCATGATCACGACCTTGTGGTAGCGCAGCTTGGACAGGTTGAAGTCCTCGCCGATACCCGTTCCGAGCGCCGTGATCAGCGTGCGATAGGCCTCGTGGCCCAGCAGCTTGTCCAGCCGCGCCCGCTCGACGTTGAGCACCTTGCCGCGCAGCGGCAGGATTGCCTGGGTGCGGCGGTCGCGGCCCTGCTTGGCCGAGCCGCCCGCCGAATCGCCTTCGACGATGAACAGTTCCGACAACGCCGGGTCGCGCTCCGAGCAGTCGGCCAGCTTGCCCGGCAGCGACGCGCCCTCAAGCGCGCCTTTGCGCTGCACGATCGCGCGAGCCTTGCGCGCCGCCTCGCGGGCGCGCGCCGTGGTCAGGCACTTCTCCACGATCCGCCGGCCCTCGCGCTGTTGACCGTCGAGATACTCCGCCAGCGCCTCGGCTGTGGCCGACTCGACCAATCCCTTGATCTCCGGGTTGCCCAGCTTGGTCTTGGTCTGACCCTCGAACTGGGGCTCGCCCAGCTTGACGGAGATCACGGCGGTCAAGCCCTCGCGAGTGTCCTCACCGGTGATGTTCGGGTCCTTGTCGCCAAGCTGCTTGTTGCGGCGGGCAAAGTCGTTGATCGCCCGCGTCAGCGCCGAGCGGAAGCCGGTCAGGTGCGATCCGCCCTCGTGTGTGTTGATCGTGTTCGCAAACGCATAGACCGAGTCCTGGAAGTCGGCGTTGTACTGGATCGCCACTTCCACCACCACGGCCGACCCGTTGGCCCCGACCTCTCGATCGAGATGGAAGGGCAGCGCCTGCAGCACCTCGCGGTCGCGGTTGAGGAAGCGCACGTAGGACTGGATCCCGCCCTCGAAGTAGAAGTTCTTCTCGTCGCGCGGTTCGATCAGGGCGCGCTCGTCGTCGCTCACGTCCTCGCCGACATGGCGCTCGTCGCGGAAGCAGATCCATAGCCCCTTGTTCAGATAGGCGATCTCGCGGAAGCGTTGGGCCAGCGTGTTGAAGTCGTATTCGAGGTGATCGATCACCTCGTCGTCGGCGATCCAGCGGACCATCGTCCCGGTCGGCGGCTGGGCGCCTTTGGCGAGCTTGCTGCGTTGTACTTCGCCGGCGGGGACGCCGCGGACATAACTCTGCGTGTGCGAGTAGCCGTCGCGCCGCACTTCGACCTCAAGTTGCGACGAGAGTGCATTGACGACCGACGCGCCCACGCCGTGTAGTCCGCCCGAGACCTTGTATCCGCCGCCGCCGAACTTTCCCCCCGCGTGCAACACGGTCAGCACCGTTTCCAGCGCCGACTTGCCCGTCTTTGCGTGTTGGCCGATCGGAATCCCGCGGCCGTCGTCGCGGACCTGGACCCAACCGCCCGGCTGCAGCGTGACCTCGATCCGAGAGGCGTGGCCGGCCATCGCCTCGTCGACCGAGTTGTCGACGATTTCGTAGACCAGGTGGTGCAAGCCTGCCTGACCGGTTGAGCCGATGTACATTCCGGGACGCCGCCGCACGGCCTCGATGCCTTCGAGGACATCGATGTCCGACGCGTCGTAGGTGTCTGCGCCGTTGCTGGTCTGGGTGTCGGTCGGGGCGGCGGGGCTCGACGCGATCGGTGTTTCCGGTTTCGCTTCGATCGGCTCGCGCTGTGGTTCCAGTTCGGGTTCCGAGCCGTCAAGCGGCATTCGTGGTTGTGCAGCGTCCTGCTGGGCCAAGGCGATGTCCTGACGAGGAAGAAGTGCGCCGCTCAAACGCAGTCAACGATCGGGCGCCGGGGCGGTAGGCTGACTACGTCTAGGGTACCACTCTCCTTACGTTGAGTACGTTGAGTACGTTGAGCGCACCGCCGCCGCAGCGAAACCGAGGACCGTATGACGAGCTGGCGAGAGCGGCTCCGACTGGTCGACCCCACTGTCGCGCGGGATGCCGCGCTGCACGGGTTGCCCGACCGGATCGAAGACCTCGCGCCGGTCGCCGTGGTCCGCAACGCGATCAACGACACCTCCGGCCGCGTCTGGGCCCAGGTCCGCTCCGAGCTCGTCTTCCGGCCCGAGTTCGAGCCCGCGCTCGACGGCTTGGCCGGCTTCTCGCATCTCTTCGTGATCGGCTGGATGGGCGAGGTCACCGACGAAGGCCGCGCTCTGCTCAAGCTCCATCCCTCCGGCGGATCGGACACGCCCGAGGTCGGCGTCTTTGCCACTCGCACTGCGCACCGGCCCAATCCGATCTCGATCTCCATCTGCCCGCTGGAATCGGTCGACGGTCACGTCGCCAAAGTGATCGGCCTGGACTTGGTGAACGGCACGCCGGTGCTCGATGTCAAGCCCTACGTGACCTTCTACGACTCCTTCGACGCCACAATCCCCAGGTGGGCGGAGTAGCGCCAGCCATGCCGCGTCTGCGCAGCAACATCGTGGCGGTCTACGTCGTCCGTCCGGCGAGCGCCGGCATCGAGATCCTGATGCTCCAGCGGCCCGAAGATCACCGCTTCGCCAATGCCTGGCAGACCGTCGGCGGACACATCGAGGAAGAGCAGGGAGAGACGGCCTGGCAAGCGGCGCTGCGCGAACTCGACGAGGAGACCGGCCTCACGGTCGAGCGCTGGTACCGAATCGACCGCCCCGAGTCCTTCTACAACCCTGACAACGACACCATCTACCTGGTACCTGCATTCGTCGCCCTGGTCGCAGCGGACGCCAGGCCGCGCCTCTCGGACGAACACCAGGCCTTCCGCTGGCAGGACCCTGAAACTGCCGCCGCCTCGGTCGATTGGGCTGCGATGCGAGACTCCATCCTCCTCCTCGCCGAGGCCTTTGGCGACCCCGCAAACCCCGGTCTCGGCGTCACCAGTTTCGATCCCGATCGTCTCGGCGAGGTTCTCCGCGAAAATCGAAGAGGCTGACCCCCTCTCCCTCTGGGAGAGGGCTGGGGTGAGGGTCCGGCGGGCTGTGCCCATTTGCTGGAGATCGTTCTTGTCGACGCAGCAGGCCCTCACCCTCACCCTCTCCCGCGGGGAGAGGGAACCGAAAAGCGATTCACGCGCAGTGCTCCAGTAGCGCGTATGCGACTGACCGTTGACCTGAGCCGTGCGACGATACCGCCATGACATCCATCGGACTGATCGGCTTTGAGCGCTCCGGCAAGACCACGCTGTTCAACGCGCTCACCGGCGCCGGACGGACCACCGGATTCTCCACGCACCAGGACCCGCACGAGGGCGTCGTCCCAGCTCCCGACGCGCGTCTGATCCAGCTCGCGCAGCTCTACCAGCCGAAGAAGACGACCCCCGCCGTACTCGATGTGGTCGACTTCCCCGGCGCGGGATTCGCCGGCGCGCTCGGCGGCGGCAATGAGGCTCCCTCGAGCAGGCTGCTGGATCAGCTCTCCCAGCTCGACGCGCTCGTCCACGTCGTCCGAGCCTTCGATAACGACGCCGTTCCCCATCCCGCCGAACGCATCGATCCGCAGGGAGACCTTGAGGTGATGCAGCTCGAACTCACCTTCGCCGACCTCGCTCTGATCGAAAAGCGGCTCCAGCGGATCGCCCAGGAGACCAAGTCGATGAAGGCCGCCGAGCGAGTCGCCGCCGATCGCGAGACCGACCTGCTCAAGCGCCTGCAAGCGCACCTCGGCGACGGCGGCACGCTATTGGACGCACCCATCTCCCACGTCGAACGCGCCGACATTCGCCACTACCGCTTCCTCACCGAGCGGCCCATGTTGACCATCTTCAACGTCGACGAGGACGCCGCGGGCGAGCACGGGTTCGAAGGCATCGCGCTCTCGGCCAGGTTGGAGGAAGAACTGCGCGACTTCGACGAAGACGAAGCCGCCGCCTACCGCGAGGAGCTCGGCGTCGGCGCGGGAGCGGTCGAGACCGCGCTGCAGGAGACCTTCCGCCTGCTCGGCCTGCGGACGTTTTTCACCGTCGGCCCCGACGAGTGCCGCGCCTGGACCATCCGCTCGGGCGACACAGCCCCGGAGGCTGCCGGCCGTATCCACACCGACCTCGAACGCGGCTTCATCCGCGCCGAAGTCGTTCGTTGGGACGACCTGCTCGTCTGCGGCGAAGCCGTGGGCGCATCGGGCGCTGAGGCCGAGGCGAAGAAGCGAGCTCTCTCACGCACCGAAGGCAAGGACTACGCAGTCAACGAGGGCGATGTCCTGCACATCCTCTTCAACGTCTGATTCAAACTCGGCTGCCGACGTATCCTGAGCGCATGGCCAACACCTCGGATATTGCCCGCGCACTGATGCTCGCCGCTCGCGAGGGTCCCGCGCTTGCGTCCTGCACGGTGATGGGAGCGACTGGCGGCGTGGATGTCTCGCTGGGCGCGAAGATGCTGGTCTACGACGATCACGCGCTCGGAACGATCGGCGGGGGACCGCTTGAGGCCGCCGTCACCGACTTCGCGCGCAGCGCCATTCCTCGTCATCTCGTACAGACATGCGCGTTCACGCCCGATGGCGACCTGGTCGAGGGTCGCCGCGCCATTGAGGCGGCCGACGCCCTGGTCGAAGTGCTCGTCGAAGTGGTCGAGCCGGCCTCGACCCTGCTGGTCGTCGGCGGCGGGCATGTCGGTCTCGCGGTCGGGCAGCTCGGAGCGATGCTGGGCATGGATGTCGCCATCATCGACGACCGCGAGGATTACGCCAGCCCCGAGCGGTTTCCCTACGAGGCCAACGTGATCTGCGGCGACTTCGCTGAAGAGCTCGAGCGCTTCCCAATCACCGCCAACACATACATCGTGCTCGTTTCGCGCGGCCACAAGGTCGACGAACTCGCCCTGCGCGCCGTCGCCGAGCGCGGCGCGGGCTACGTCGGCATGATCGGTTCCAAGCGGCGCACTCGCACGGTCCTCCAGCACCTCGCCGAAGAGGGCGTCGACAAGGACGTGTTGGACAGAGTCTTCACCCCAATCGGCCTCGACATCGGCGCTGAGACGCCCGAGGAGATCGCCGTCTCGGTGTTGGGCGAGATCATCCTCGTACGCAGAGGCGGCGGCGCGCAGCCGATGTCCGAACACGGCCGCTTCCTGGCATCCCAACGCCGCTAAACTGATACCTGATGCAAAGCAGAGGAACAACATGCCACACGACGAGGTCTACGAAGCGATGTCCGACGCCTTCGAGCGAGGCGCTCCCGTCGCGCTGGCCACGGTCGCGCAGACGCTCGGCTCCACCCCGCGCAAGACGGGCGCGAAGATGCTCGTCCGCGAAGACGGCACGTTCGTCGGCACCATTGGCGGAGGCTGCGGCGAGGCTGAGGTCTGGCAAGAAGCCATGGACGCGCTCGACGACGGCGACGCGCGCATGGTCACGGTCGATCTGACCGAGCCGGTCGACGGCGAAGACAAGATCTGCGGCGGCGTCATGCGCATCTTCGTCGAGAAGCTCGAGGCTTGATCGAGACAAGCGGGGCCTTTGATGACTACTGCAGCCAGCAGGGCAGTTGGAGAACTCAAGCTTGAGTTGCCGCTCGACGATACGCGCTTCACGCCGCTGGTCCAACGACTGGCCACGGAGTACTGGCAGATCGTCCAACGCAAGGCCGAGCGGAGCGGGTTCCCAATCGAACGAGCTTGGGTCACGGCGGACGTTGACCGGGAGGGCGTGACCTGGTTTCCATTCACCGTTCAAAGCTCGGTCACTCGTCCGGAGGCTTGGTCCTTCCATCGTTCACTCCACGCAGATGTCGCGAGCTGGGATGAGCTATTGACGCCGGCGGAGCGCGCGGTTGGAGTGCGGCTCATGCTGTGGGTAGTGGGTCTGGACCGCACGCGAAGCGCGGCCAATGGCGCTTGATCCGGTAGACCTGTTCCGTGTGGCGGAACAGCTGACGGCGCAAGGCGGCGAGGCCGAGTGCCGGACAGCGATCAACCGCGCCTACTACGCCTGTCATCTCAGCGGGCGTGACCGATTATTCGGTCTGGATGCGGGCCGACTTGCGCGACGTCCGTCTCATCTGGCTGTAATCGATGCTGTCCGAACCAGGGCAGGTCGCGACGCCAGCGAAGCGTTGTATCGACTGAAGCGCATGCGCGAACTCGCCGACTACGTGCGAGACAGCGAGCATGCAGAGGTTCGCGCCCTCTTTGCTCAGCAAGGCGTATCGGATTGGTCAGAGCTAGCCGATGTGGCGGACGCCATTACCCGCGACCTGCTGCCTCTCTTGCAAACTATCCCCGCTGCGACCGCGCAGGATGCATAAGCAGTCCACTTCCAGCGACCCTGGAGGCTGGTAAGCTAAATCACAGCCGCCTGTACCGGGCCTCGCCGGTGTTGTTTGGCCGGGGAGGAAGACCGAGGCGACACGCCGCACCCAGCGAGCGGCGTGCGCTGAGCGCCGGCGGCACAGCAGGAGTTTGGTATGCCACTGATCGGGTTTGGTCCTGTCGAAGCAATCGTTGTGGTGATCGTCGTGCTCGTCGTGTTCGGCGCAGGACGCTTGGCCGGCGTCGGCAAAGCGCTCGGCACCGGCTTGCGAGAGTTCCGCGAGGAAGCGCGCACGTCCGACGATGAACAAGCGGACGGCGAATCGAGCGAAGATTCGGACGAAGTCGCCATCAGCTCCACCACCGACGACGACAAGCCGTCATCGTCCTCCTGACGCCCAGATTCTGACCGTCATCCATTGCCGCCAGCCCACACGATCCGCGCCGTCGCTCTGGACCTGTGGGGCACGCTGATCGTCGACGCGCCCGGCGGCGGCCGGCGCAGAATGCGTCACCGCGAGCGCCTGCTCAGCGAGGCCTATCAGCGAGCGGGGGCAGGCAGCGGCGCAATCGAGGCAGTACCGAAGGCGATCCGCTTCGCCATCGATCAACTGGTCGTCGCGCACCAATCCAATATCGATCTCTCCGGCGACGATCGCCTGAACGCCGTTCGCACATCCATGTTGCAGCAGTGCCCGGGCACCGTTGAAGACGGTGAGCTACTCGCCGCCCTGATTGAGGGGGTCTGCGAGAGCGCCCGCTGGGAACCGCCCAACATCATTGACGGCGTCCTGCGAGAGCTCGCTGAGCTCAAGAGTCGCGGGATCGAGCTCGCCGTTGTCTCCAACACCGGTCTCGCTCCAGGTCGCCACGTCGAGCGTGCGCTCGTTGAGCGTGGGCTCGATCGCTGGATCGAACACTGGATCTGGTCCGACGATGTTCTCAGTTGGAAGCCCGGCGCCGCAATCTTCGAGGCGGCGCTCGATGCATTGGGCGTCGAACCCGGCCTGGCCGCGTTCGTCGGCGACACGCCCGAGGCCGACATCCTCGGCGCGCAGCACGCCAACTTCGCCGCCGCCGTCCAGGTCGGCGACAAGGTAGACCCAGCCGTCCGGCCCGACATTCACCTCTCCTCTGTGGCCGGCCTCGCCGGCGCGCTGGAGTCCAACGGGCTTCTTGCGACCTGAACTCAGTGCTCCGGCAACAAAGACGTCCAACAACCACACTCCGCGCGCCCCGATCAGGCGAGCCGATGCGCAGCCTTGCGCACTGTGGGTCGGCGCGACTCACCGACCGGTTCCCATGTACATATGCTGGATGTATGCGATTCGGCTTCTTCGGCGGCAACGGCATCAAGGTCGGACAGATCTTCGGGATCCCGATCCGCCTGGACCTGTCCTTCTTCCTGGTCTTTGCTCTGCTTGTCTTCGTCATTGCGACCCAGGCCCAAATCCTGCCCGACGACCTTGACGGGCTGGGCGGCGCAGAGCGCTGGCTCTACGGTCTCGTCGGCGGGGCTGTCTACTTTCTCTCCCTGCTCATCCACGAGCTCGCCCACTCGCTGATGGCGCGCCGCTACGGGATGGAAGTCACCTCGATCACGCTGTTCTTCTTCGGCGGCGTCTCGCTGATCCGCGAGGACTCGCAACGCCCCGGTCAGGAGTTCTGGATCGCCATCGTCGGGCCGCTCGCCTCCGCCGTGCTCGGAGGAATGTTCCTGGCTATCGCCATCCTCGCGCTGACGCCCGATACCGCGATCCACAACATGGTGTTCGTGCTCGGCATCCTTAACGGATTCCTGGCCGGATTCAACATGTTGCCGGGGTTCCCCCTCGACGGCGGGCGCGTGATGCGATCGCTGATCTGGCGGATCACCGGCTCGCGACATCGAGCCACCCGAGCCTCGGCTCGTCTCGGCCAGTTGCTCGGCGCGTTCATGATCATCTATGGCATCGGCGGCATCTTGACGGACGCTGCATTCTTCAACAGCGGAGTCAGCTCGCTCTGGGTCGCGCTGATCGGGTTCCTGCTCATGACGCAGGCCGCGCAAGGCGTCAAAGCGGCCGAGTTGGAGAAGGACCTGGCCGCGCTGCGTGTCGGCGAGCTCATGCTCGAGCCGCCCATCGCGCGCACCGCTGAGGCCGACCTCCTGATCAACATCCTCGTCCCCTCGCGGGCCCAGCTCGATCAACAGGACGTGTTCATCGTCACCGAGGCAGGGGCCGCCATCGGCATCTGCTCGGCCGTCCAGATCCTGCTGCTCGAGGAGGAGCGCTATCTGAATGATCGCCTGCGCGACATCATGCTGGGCGCAAACCAGGTCCAACCGCTCGAACCCTCGACCGGCGCCGACGAGGCGCTCCGCCGTCTGCAGAAGGAGCGCGCGTTCGTCCTCCCCGTCGTCGAGCGCGGCCGCCTGCTCGGAGTCGTCGGACTGGAACAGATCCTCAAGGCTCTGGGCCAGGGCCCGTCGCCCCGGCTCGATCCATCGTCGGGCGCATGAGCGGCGACGCAGTCGATTACAGTCGATCACGTGACCTCGCCTCGACTTGCCGCTGCCGTGATCGCCGGAAAGACCACTCGCTTCGCCATGCGAGCGCTCGGCTCGGGCGGCACGGCGCTGCCCGGACTCGTGGTTGAGCGCCTGCACCCGACCGCAGCGGCCGACCTGGCGACCGGACTGATCGACAGCGCGCTGATCACCGGCACCAACGGGAAAACCACGACCGCCGCCATGCTCGCTCGCATCCTCCGAGCCGACAACCGGCGCGTGGTTCACAACCGCTCCGGCTCCAATCTCATGCGTGGTGTCACCGCCACGCTCGTCGATGCGGCCAACCCGGTCGGCGCACTGCATACCGGCTACACCGCCGTGCTCGAAGCCGACGAGGCCGCCTTGCCTGAGATCGCCGCCGCCGCGCCGCCGACCGTCGCCGTGTTCACCAACCTGATGCGCGATCAACTTGATCGCTACGGCGAGATTGAGTCCATCGCTTTGCGCTGGGCCGAGGCGTTGCCCAGCTTTCCCGAAGACTCGACGCTCGCCATCAACGTCGACGACCCGCTGATCGCGACGCTGGAGTCCCATTGGAACGGTCCTTGCCTGCGTTACGGCATCGAGGACCCCAACGTCCCGCCCGCGCCCGACGGCGAGATTATGGACGCCGTCTGGGACCCGGCGACCCAGGACGACTTCCGCTATAGCCGCCGATACTTCGCGCAGCTTGGACGCTGGCACACCGACTCCGGCGCTCGCCGACCCGACCCGCAGGTCGCTGCCGACCACCTCTCGACATGCGGCGACGGAATGTCGTTCACGCTCCGTCTGCCGCAAGGCGCGACCGACCTGACGCTCCCCGCCGAGGGCCTGTACAGCGTCTACAACGCGCTCGCCGCCGCCAGCGCCGCCGTGGCGCTCGGCGTCGAGCCCGCGACTATCGTCGAGGCGCTCGAGTCGCACGAAGCCGCGTTCGGCCGCCAGGAAGACGTGCTCGTCGAGGGCCGGACCGTCCACGTGTTGCTCGGCAAGAATCCGTCGGGCATGAATCAGGCGCTGCGCACCCTGCAGACCCCGGGCGAGCGGCATCATCTGCTCGTGTTGCTCAACGACGGGATCGCCGACGGTACCGATGTCTCCTGGATCTGGGATGTCGACTGGGAATCCCAGGCGCCCCACTGCCAGACGCTGTGCGTCGGCGGCGACCGCGCGGCGGACATGGCGCTCCGGCTGGAGTACGCAGGATTCCCGCAACCGAGCGCGGAGGTGACGCGCGACATCGGCGATGCGCTGAGCGCCGCACTGCGGTCCGTGCCCAGGGGCGAGCGCCTGGTCGTGCTGCCGACCTACACCGCGATGCTCGACGTGCGTCAGCGACTCGGACGCCTGGGCGCGTCTCGACTCTGGGACGTGGCCTGATGTCCGGCGCAGGCGACTGGCAGTTGAACGTCGCCGTGCTCTACCCAGAGCTACTGAATCTCTACGGCGACCGCGGCAACGCCCGCGCCCTCGCCCGACGCTGCGAGGCTCGCGGCATCGACGCCGAAATCACCGGTGTGGACATCGGCGACGCCTGGTCTCCCGACCACGCCGACATCGTCCTCGTCGGCGGTGGGCAGGACCGCGAACAACGTCGCGTTCAGGCCGACCTCCAACGCCGCGGCGAAGCCTTGCGCGGCTACGTCGACGACGACGGCGCTGTGCTGGCCGTCTGTGGAGGCTTCCAGCTCTTCGGACGCCACTACCGAGGCTGGGACGGCGAGATCATGGAGGGCATCGGCATCTTCGACGCGGTCGCCGCACATCCAGGACCATCGATCCGGCGCTGCGTCGGCAATGTCGTCGCCATCTGGGAGGGCGAGACGGTCGTCGGCTTCGAAAATCATGGCGGGCGGACCTATCTCAACGAGGGACAGGAGCCCTTCGCCAGCGTGGTCAGCGGATTCGGCAACAACGGCGGCGACGGCCTGGAAGGCGCCCGGGTCCGCAACGCCTTCGGCACCTACATGCACGGCGCGGTCCTGCCCAAGAATCCCCGCCTCGCCGACCGGCTCATCCGGCTCGCGCTGGAACGACGCTACGGCCCCGACGCTCCCGCGTTGCAACCACTCGACGACCGCGCCGCGCTGCGCGCCCACGCGGAGGCGTTACACGTCGCACTCTCGCCCGGCGAGTCCGCGTTGGGCAGGCGATTCGCATAACCTACCGTCAGGCACATACAGTCAGAGCATCAGCACCCGATCAAGGAACCGTCATGGCCTCGACCAGCACGCTCACACGCACCGCGCCCGACATCTCCTGCGACCACTGCGCCAACGCCATTACCGGCGCGCTCTCGTCGATCGACGGAGTCGCCAGCGTCGCCGTCGATGTCGAGGACAAGCGCGTCGATGTCCAGTACGACGCCGCCGCCACGACCGTCGACCAGATCGACGCCGCCCTGGAGGAGGAAGGCTATCCCCCGCTCCGATAGCCCCTGGACGCCGCGAGACTCAGGCCGAAAGCTGCCTGCGCCCTCTGGCAGTCGGGGTCGTCGCTACTCCACAGGCCAAGGCGGCTGGCTGATCGGGCCGACATGGCTCTACGTCGCACTGGCCGTCGCCATCTTCATCGCCGCCGCCGCCGTCGCGATTGTCCAGGCGACCGGCTCCGACGACGAGTCATCGGCAGTCGCAGAGCAAGCCCAGACGGCTCAGCAGACCCGGCCAACCCAGCAAGCATCGCAGGACGAGCCCGCCGCCCAGACACAGGTCGCCGAAACTCAGGTCGCTCAGGCGCAGACCGCCGAGCAGCCGTCCGTCGCCGAGGCTGTTGAAGACGAATCCGCCCAGGAATCCGCCCAGGACGAGGAAGCGCAGCCTGCGCCGATTGAGCCCGAGGTCGGTCCGCTGGAGGGATTCATCGTGCCCATCGCCGGGGCCTGCATCACCGAGTTCGAGACCCATCTGCCCAGCTCCAATCGCGCCTACCGCAACAACGGCATCCACGAGGGACTCGACTTCTACCAGTGGGCCTCGTGCACCGTGATCGACCTCTCCACGCCCATCCTCGCCGCCAAGGGCGGAGTCGTGATCCGCGCCGACCTCGACTACGTCGACATCACGCCCGCCGACTGGGCGCGCTTCGAGGCCGCCAACTGGGAGGGCGAAGCGATTCTCGACGAGCTGCGCGGTCGCCAGGTCTACATCGACCACGGTCGCGGCGTCGTCACCCGCTACGCGCACCTCTCGTCCATCGCCCAGGGCATCGGCGTCGGCGTCGAGGTCCGCCAGGGCCAGGTCATCGGCTACCCCGGCGAGTCCGGCCAGCGAGAGGTCTACACCGACGAGAACGACATCCACCTCCACTTCGAAATCCGAGTCGGAGACACCTACCTGGGCCAGGGAGAATCCCCCCAAACCGCCCGCCTCCGCTACCTCGAAGCCTTCGGTCGGTCGGGGGGTTGATTGGGGGTTGGGCGAGTTGGTGGAGCAGGGTGGTCTCGCTCCGAGCGACAGCCCTCAGTTGTACCGTCATTCCCGCGCTTGTCGCGGGAATCTCGCTGCACACAGCACCGCGATCTGCGCTGGATTTGGCGGGTTAACGTCTATTCTTGCCCATCTGTTGTGATGGTCCTAAGGTCCGAGATCATCCACTCAAGAATCTCCAGCTCTCCGAGGCTGGTGTCTTCGTTGCCGGCGCTCCTTCGTATCGCCAGTAGTAACCCGCCCAACGGCTTCAGTACGGAAACAGGATCGTCTGTGTGTTGCCCCGGCTCCATCGAAAACGCCAACTGCATGAACTCATTGAACGCCTTAATCACTTCGTCGTCGCCGTAGAGCGACAGTCGAAATGCGACCTTCCGAAACTCTGCGAAATCGATCTCTGGCGTCTCCGCTTGACGACCTCGCGCGCCACGTCTGCCACTCCTTTGGTCGGGCTGTCTAGCGGCATTGAGAGCATTGATGAACGGCATCAGTATCTTCTCGGAGAGATCCATTCGAGTCTCTCTCATCTCATCCTCTAGCCGCTGCGCACGGGCCCTGGCGTCGTCCTCCCGCTTCCTGTCCGCCTCGAACCGACGTTGTAGAAACAAGATCAGCGCTAGCAAGATGGGAGTGACGATAGTCGCGACAGTGGCCACATTCTCGAGGGCGCTAGGTTCCACGATTCGTCCTTTCGACCCTATCCCGCCGGTGCCAGTTGCAGCTTGGTCCGCAGGTACTCCATGCCTCGGTCGCCCTTGACTGAGTTGCAGTGGCCGCAGAGGAGTTGCAGGTTGTCGATGTGGTCGTTGCCGCCCTTTGAGCGGGCGATGATGTGGTCCACGGTTAGGTTGACCAGCAGGAAGTGCTCGCCGCAGCCGGCGCAGTCGCCTGCCTGCTCACCGTAGAGTTTCTGTCGATTCTCGGTGGAGTTGTAGGCAGGCAGCTTGCCCAAGTCGTCGCGCTGGGGGATGTCTTTGCGGTGGACGATGTTCTTCCAGAGGCCCTGGTCCGCCTCGACGCGCTGGACGACCAGCTCAGCCGCCTTGGCTGACAGGTCAATACCCGCCCACTGGCGGTCGAGTCGGTCGGCGGCGACGAGCGTCGTGGCGCACCCGCAGAATGGGTCCAACACCATGTCGCCCTCGTTCGATGACGCTCGGATGATGCGGTCAAGTAGAGCCAGCGGTTTCTGTGTCGGGTAGCCGACGCGCTCCTTGGCAGAGGGCATGATTGGCTGCATGACCCACCAATCCTCAGGATGCTTGCCCTTCGGGTTCTGCTGATAGTTGTCATAGACGCGACCTGGCCGGAATGAGCGTGCGGGATGCAGCAGCCGCTCAGCCGAGTCCTCGGAGTAGGGAATCCTCACGTCGTCAACGTTGAATGTCGGAGCGCCGAGGGAGTAGCGCAATATGATGTCATGCTTCCGCGCGAAGTCGCGTCGCGGAACCCCGCCCCCTCGGTAGCACCAGATGATCTCATTGCGGAAGCTCCGCCGCCCAAAGATCGCGTCCATGAGTAGCTTGAGGTAATGACTCATGGTCGGATCGCAGTGCAGGTAGATCGAGGCGGTCGGCTTAAGCAAGCGCGGCATCTCCAGTAGCCGCGCCGCCATGTAGGTCAGGTAGGACTTGTCGGAGTCGGTCATCGCAGCGAGCAACACGCGATGGACGGCTGGATGCTTCTGCTCAATCAGGTTGATCCACTCGGCGTCGACATCGGAGAGCGTCCAGGTGTCCTTGAAGGCGGCGCCAGCGGCAGCCGAACCCACCGGCGCGGCGTAGTTGGCGTTGGAGTTGAAGGGCGGATCGAGGTAGATCAGATCGACCGTCTCGGAGTTCATGCCGCGCATGACCTCGAGGCAGTCGCCGGTCCAGACGGTGCCGGAGGCGAAGTTGGGGGCGGTCATGCTCGCTAGGCTAGCGGCCATATCCTAGCGGCGATTGAAGGGGGGGGGGCGCGTGGAACTCGATCACGCCCTGACTATCACTGGCCTTGCCTTCGACCTTGTAGGAGTGATCGTGTTGTTCGTCACGACTGCGACACGGAAGATTGAGGCTGAGATTGTGGTCAGCGCCATGGAGAAATGGCTTGCAGATGCGGCGGGCAAGGAGGGCGACCCTGTCGAGTACCAGCGTATGAAACGAGATGTTCAGGCATCGAGACGTCACGTGAACTGCAACAACCGGTTTCGCAACGCTTCTCTCATCGTCCTGGCAATCGGATTCCTTCTGCAGATCATCGGACAGCTTGTGTGACCGAAAGACCCTCACCCTAGCCCTCTCCCTCGGGGAGAGGGGACCGGATCCCGCCTCTGCACCGATAATGACAGTTATCGGCCGCCGACCACACCGAGAATCCAAGGGCAGGCGAGCGGACGTAGGTTGCGGATGCGCCGTCTAATCGACCTAGCGCGGGATCGTCTGTTACCGATTCCCGCGCTGCGCCCTACCTTACCGACGACCTCTGTTCCCGCGCCACTTCTTCGACACGCCCGCAGGCCGGTGACGTGGTGGGCCCTCTGGGACTCGAACCCAGGACCTTCGGATTAAAAGTCCGCTGCTCTGGCCAACTGAGCTAAGGGCCCAGAGCCAGTGTATGCGGGGACGGGGCCTCGGGGGAGCCGAGCGGGCCCTCACCCTAACCCCCCGTGTCGAGCACGGGGCAGGCTTCTCCCTCAGGGAGAGGGAACTGGAACGGGAACCGAGCGGGTCCCTGAACAAGTCAGGGACTGGGTGCCGAGCGGGTAGGCTCTCGGATATGCGTGAACTGGCGATCCTGAGCTTTGTCACCCTCGACGGCGTGATGCAGAGCCCGACCAGTCCCGAGGAGGACCCGTCGGGCGGGTTCGCTGCGGGCGGCTGGGGCGCTCCCTACTGGGAGCAGGTCATGCCCCAGGTCTACGCCGAGGCGATGTCCGAGCCGTACGACCTGCTCTTCGGTCGCAAGACGTACGACACATTCGCCTCGCACTGGCCCCACATCGACCCCGCCGACGATCCGGTCGCGGCCCGACTCAACGCCGGCCGCAAGTACGTGGCGACCCGCTCCGCGTCGCATCCCCTGCCCTGGGAACCGTCAACCCGCCTCACCGGCGATCTCCCGTCGGCAATCCGTCAGCTCAAGTCAGGCGACGGTCCGCTGCTCCAGGTCCACGGCAGCGCCGAGCTTATCCAGACGCTCCTCCGCCACGACCTGATCGACGAGTTCCGCCTCTGGACCTTCCCAGTCATCGTCGGCCCCGGCAAGCGCCTCTTCGCCGATGCCGCCGCGCCGCGAAATCTGACGCTGCTGCGGACAGGATCAACGGAGAACGGCGTCGTAATGTCGGTCTATCGGCGTGAATGATCAGAAGTTCAGTTGCGGATCAGACGATGGCGAAAATCTCGACAAGATGCTGCTCATCATCGATCCAGTAGACGATTGATCGCTCTCCAGCCTCAAGCACAAGCAATGTGACCTCGGGCATTTCAACGCCCCGGAACGGTTGTCCCTTGAGCCAGCGATCATGCCGAAAGCTGCCCACCATTTTCCGAACTGCCATGTACTGATGACCGGATAACTCGCTCAGGTCGCCCACGGCGTCATCGTGCCGACGCACCCGATATGGCACTGGTCAGTCGTCCGAGAATCCTCGTTCGGCGTCCATCCGGCGCATCACCTCTTCGTTCGGAATCCACTTCACCTCGCCTCGACGCCACTCTTCGACACGACGTCTGAGCTCTGCAATCACCTCCGGGCCAAGTTCGTCGTCTTCGACTGGAACCGGCGGCTCCTCGATCTCGGTGGAGTGTTTGACGACCTCGGCCACGCGCGCATTCCTGTTCCGCTGCTCGTTGCCTTGAATGTACAGCCTGGAGCGGTGATTCGGGTCGCTACTGCAGTGCGCTCGATGCTGCCAGTTCGACGATCCGCTCGTCCGAGTATCCGAGCAGGTCGCGCAGGACGGCGTCGTTGTCGGCGCCCATCGTCGGCGCGACCTGCGGCCGGCCTGCGGGCGTGCGTCCGAAGACGACTCGCGCTCCCTCGACGACCGACTTGCCCTGGGTCGGGTGGGCCAGCTCGACAAAGTGATTGCGGTGCTGAAGCTGCGGGTCGGCGAAGCAGGCGGCCGAGTCCTGGACCGCGTGCGCCGGCACGCCGACGGCTTGCAGCGCCTGCATCGCGTCCTCCGGCGAGCGCGACGCCGTCCACGCCTCCAGCGGCTCGCCATTGAGCACCGACTCCAGCGCGGCGCGCTCCGCGTCGGTGCGACAGGCGATGGCGACCCAACGTTCCACGCCCTCGCAGGGGAAGACGCCGTGCGGAGACATGTACGGGTCGTCGTTGCCGCTGGCCGTCCACTGGCTGCCGGTCAACTGGTACTGGAGGAAGGCCGGCGTGAGGAAGTGGATCGCGGCTTCCATCTGCGAGAAGTCGATGTATTGCCCCCTGCCCGTCCGGTCGCGTTCGTCGAGCGCGGCCAGCAGCGCGGCCGAGGCGAATCGCGGGGCCACGTAGTCGGTGTAGGCGCCGAACGGTCCTGCCGGCGCTCGGTCGGGCCAACCGCAGAGCGGCGTGAATCCCGCGAAAGCGGCGGCCAGATTGCCGAATCCGGCAAACTCGGCCAGCGGACCGCTTTGTCCCATCAGGCAGGACGACAGCATGATCAGCCGCGGGTTGACCTCGCGCAGCGTCTCCCAGGTCAGGTCCCAACCGCGCATGGCGCGCGGCGTGAACGACTCGGTCACAATGTCGGCCCAGCGCACCAGGTCGAGCATCAGCTCGCGGCCCTCGGGGTTGGCCGGGTCGACCGTGATCATCCGCTTGCCGGCGTTCATGTTGTGGAACATCGACGAGCCCTCGGGCTGGGTCGCCTCGTCGTCGATGAAGGGTTGCAAGGTGCGAGCCGTATCGATCCGGGTGCTCGATTCGACCCGCACCGTGTCGATGCCGAAGTCGCACAGCGCTCGCGTGCCGGCCGGTCCGGCCATCACCCACATCAGGTCGAGCATCTTCAGGTCGGAGAGCGGCGGATCCGTCGAAGGCGTTCCGCTGGACCCGTGCAGACTGGCCGCCGCGCGGCGCTCGGCGAGCACTTCGTCCGTGTGTTCACCGAGTTTCGGCGCCGGCCGGCCGTACTCGATCGGCGTCTCCGAGAGCTGGGCGAATGGACCCGGAAACTTGATCGACCGACCGTCCCGCTCGACCTTGCGCCAGTAGGAGCGAGCCGCGAGATGCTCGTTGGCGTCGAGGTCGTCCATTGTGGAGACCGGAACCAGCAAGAGCCGACGCTCCTGCGCGACTTCGAACAGCTCGGCCTTCGTCTTGTCGGCGCACAGCGCGCCCACGACATCGCAGCAGCGCAGGTATTCGCTCAACGGCTCTTGCCCGCTCAAGATCAGGTTCGTGTAGTTGAGCCAGTCCTTGTCGCGCGTTTCCTGGTCGCAATAGCCCTCCTCAAGCGCGTACTGCATCAGCCGATCGGTGAACGGGCCAATCGCCGCGCCGAACAGGAAGGTGATCGCGACATGACCGTCCTTGCACGGCCAGAAGAGCCGGATTTCAAGCGGTCCGAGAGCCGCGCCCACGGCCGAGCGCTCGAACTGGCCCGCGTTGTTCGGCGATGCGATGATGCCCGACTGCGTCGCCTGGGCGAACGCGGCCTGGGCGGAGACATCGACGAACTGTCCCAGCCCCGAGCGCTTGCGTTCGTGCAGCGCCATCAGCACGGCGACGGCCGCCTCCGCGCCCGCGTGCAACGCGGTTTGCGGCAGATCGACCCTCAACGGCGGACGATCCCGATCGCCGCTCTGGATCATCGGCCCCGCCGATGCGGCGACGGTCAGATCGGTCGCGGCCCACTCCGCTTTCGGCCCGGTTGAACCGAACGGAGTGATGGCGACATAAGCCAATCCTGGATTGATCGCGGAGAGCGCCGTGTACCCGATACCCAGCCCATCCATCGCGCCGACATCCGCCGACTCGATCACGGCGTCCGCGCTCCGGACCAGCTCCAGGAACTGTTCTCGGCCCGCCTCGGACTCGAGGTCCAGCGCAACGGATCGTTTGCCTCGTGCATACGACTGCCAGACCAACGACTCTTCGATGTCCCCATGGTTCGAGCCGTCGCCAAATGGTCCCCGCCGCCGTGCCGCGTTTCCATCGGGCGGCTCGATCGCGATCACGTCGGCGCCAAGGTCGGCCAGGATCATGCCCGCAATCAGCCCGCGTTCGTCCGTCAGGTCAAGGATTCGGTAGTCGCTGAGCATGGCGCGCCTCCAGCTTCGAAACAGCTCCTCAGGCAGAGGCTAGCGAAGCGTCAAAGGGGAGCGCGATAGTCAGCGGGATCGCGAATCGTCTGGTAATCGTGGAGGTCAAGCTAATGGCGCCATGTTGGAGTGGGCGAATCGAAACTGAGTCGACGTCTGTCGCGTCCGCGTTCACATACCAGCTCGGCGAGCTTCACCGGGTCCATCTGACCGTCTACGGCGCGAACATGCCGGCGTCCTCTATGAAAGAGAGCTCGGGCGCGGCTGAACACGTTCTGCCAATCGACGAACACCACGACTCTGTCATGTCGTTTCGGCATTGGACAACGATAATCCCCGCCAGGCCTACGCTCGAAGAGCATCGGAGGGCGGGGAGGAGTGAGTCCCCTTCAGATCACGCAGCCTGGCGGGGACAGGGCCGATACCGCGTGCGAGTACGACCATATCACGGTTGCTTCGCCCCCGGTGCTCCATGGGCGCTCAGCCGACCGCCCACGCTGCGGTCAGCAACTCCGATGCGGCCGACTCGACCTTGCGCTCCGATGCCAGCAGCGCCGCTCGCAGATTGCCGGGTTGACCGTCGAGCGCCTCCGCGAAGCCCCTGGCCGCCGCCTGATGCAGCGAGGTGCCGACGTTGATCTTGGCGACGCCCAAACCGACCGCCAACTCAAGCTCCTTATCGGTCAGGCCGCTTGCTCCGTGCAGCACGAGCGGGATGGCAACCGCATCCCGTATCGCTTCGAGGCGCTCCGCTTGCAGACCGCCGACCGCCGGACCGCCGTGCGTATTGCCGACCGCGACGGCGAGCCAGTCAACGCCGGTCGCCTCGACAAACTGCGCCGCTTGCTGCGGATCGGTCCACGACGGATCGCCGATCGTGACGCCGGCCTCGTCGCCGGCGACATGTCCCAGTTCGGCCTCGAGCGGCAGCCGCGACCATGTCGCCAGCCCCTTCGCCGACTGGGCGAGCGTCAGGTGTTGTTCGAAGGTCAGCGTCGATCCGTCGATCATCAGCGAGCCGAATCCTGCGTTGATCGCCTCCGAAATCTCATCCAGCGTGTCCGCGTGATCGAGATGCAAGCCAATCGGTACCTCGGTGTCGGCGACGACGCGCTGCACGACGATGGCGGCGATCGCCACGCCGCCGATCAACTCGAGGCCTGAGCGGTTGAGCTGGATCAGGACGGGCCGCTGTGCAGCTTCGGCGGCTCGCACGACGCCGCGAACCATCTGGATGGTTGACACGTTTGCGCCGACGACGGCGCGCCCCTGGGCGTGCGCCCGTTCGACAAGCTGGCGAGGATCGACAAGCGGCATGTCAGTAGTGTCCCACAAGAGGTGCCCGCAGGATTGATACTCTCTGTAGGCTCAGCAGGTTTACGGCGAGTCTGGAGCGTCTTCGTGGGACAACTCGGCGGTCATGTCGGCGGTCATGGGGAACTGGCGACCCTCGACGACGACGTGCTCGTGACCATCGCCCTCGATGGACGCCTGGACGCCTTCAACGTCCTGCTGCTTCGCCACCAGTCCCGCGTGCGAGCCACATGCCGAGGTATCGTCGGCGTCTCCGACGCGGACGACCTGATGCAGGAAGCCTTCATCAAGGCCTGGGATCGGCTTAGCACCTACAAGCAGCGCGGAAAGTTCCCCGCCTGGCTCGGCGTGATCGCACGCCGCACCTGCTTCGACCACCTGCGCCAGCGCCAGCGCCGACCGTCGACCTCGCTTGACCGGCTCACCGACCTGCTCGGTGACCAATTCGCACCCGAATCGCCGGACCGCCCGCTTGACGAGCACATGCTCAACATCGAATTGAGCGGCAGACTCAGGGCGGCGCTCGACTCGTTGCCTGGAGACCAGCGCCGGGCGGTGTTCTATCGCGACGTCATGGACATGGAATACCGCGAGATCGCCGACGCCACCGGCTGGTCGATGGGAACGGTAAAGTCCCGCATCAGCCGCGGCCGCTCGGCGATGCGCGAGTTCCTGCAGCAGAATCCTCCGTAATCGGCGCCACCGTTCGCTCCTTCTGGACCCTTCTCATTCACCCACCAGTCTCCCCAGAGAGAGGCGAACGGAATGCAGGCGCCCGGTTATGTTGTGTCTTTGGCGGGAATCCTCGCTGAACTGTTGCGGCTGTTGGAACCACTCGCGCCGAAACTACGTCTAAATTTGTAGACGAGGAATGCGCGCCGCGATCTGCGCATGGCCGCGCACGGCGGAGATCGGTATGCGGAAGCCGGTTTGAGATGATGTTGCGTCGACTGCTAGCGGATCTGCTCGGACGCCGTGACTGGCGTGAGGATGTCTCCGCGTACCTGGACGACGAGCTGACCGCGAGTGAGCGAGCGCGAGTCGAAGCCAGGCTGGCCCAATCGGAGGAGATGCAGGCGTATCTCGACGACTTGCGCGAGATGCGCTCGATGTTGCGCGGCTTCGCCTCCGAACCGGTGCGCGCGCCGTTCCAGATCACCTCGGAGATGCTCAACACCAGAACCGCGACCCAGATCCGTCCGGGCGCAGTCGAGCGGGCCCTGCGGGTCTCGATGACCACCGCGGCCATCGGTGTGGCCACCTTCAGCGCCGTGTTGATCTTCGACGCGGTCGACCGTCCCTCGGTGTCCTTCACGCCAACGGCGGCCGGCGATCAGTCGACCAGCGTGCCCACCGCGCAGATTGTGACCGACCAGGTTGAGCAGCAGGTGGCCGGGACCGACGATTCCAGCTCCGCATCCGTCACCGTGGTCTCGATCGAGTCCGGGGAGCCGGATCAAGCTGCGCAGCAGGCGGCGGCCCAGCAACAGCAAGCACAGCAAGCACAGCAGGCACAGGCTTTCGCGCTGGAGGAAGCCGAGCAGGAAGCGCAGGAGCAGGCCTACGAGGAAGAGCACAATCAGCAGGAGTACGAGGAACAAGACTACGAGCAGGCCGCCAACGATCCGTCCCGCCGCGCCATGACCGCTGGACGCGCCGACGGCGCATCGGTTCAGGAATCAGTCAACGCCGAGGACGTCGTCGCCCAACCGGACGAGCAGGCCGCCGAGTCATCCGGTCCGCCCGCCCAGGCGGAGCCCGCCGCCGAAGCGTCCGAGCCCGAAGCCGTGAGCTCGCCGGTTGAGGACGAAGCGGAACAGCCGGCCGTTCAGGCGGACGCCAGGTCTGAAACACGCACCGTGGCGACATCGGTCCGGCATGTCGAGACCGATTGGCCGCTGGATCAGCGCCCTCAGACGAGCAGCGTCCGCGTCGCCACCGATCCCTCTTGGGAAGCGCCGGTGCAGATCGTGCTGGCGATCATCGCCTTCGGCGCGACGATCATCTGGTTCCTGCTGACCATCATGGATCGCCGTCGCCGGACATGAACACCCGCCCGGCCGGCGCCTCTCGACTGATGGCTCGCGCGTTCGAACTCGCCAGGGCCGTTCGCGGGACGACCAGTCCCAACCCGGCCGTCGGAGCCGTGGTGGTCAACGGCTCACGCATCGTCGGCGAAGGCGCGACGCAGCCTCCGGGCCGTCCCGATCCCGCTTCTCACTACGGCCGACCTGCCCGGGCAGATCCCGATCGCAACGCTGACCTACCTCCAGCCGGTCCGCACGCCGAGGTGATGGCTCTGCGCCAGGCAGGAGACCTTGCGCGCGGGGCGACCATGTACGTCACCCTCGAACCGTGCGCACATTACGGGCGCACGCCGCCATGCACGAACGCGATCATCGAGGCCGGCATCGCCCGCGTGATCGTCGCCATCGGAGACCCGGATCGTCGCGTGTCCGGTCGCGGAATGGAACAGCTTCGAGCGGCCGGAATCGAAGTCGGCCTGGGAGATGGAGCTGCCGAGGGCGCGGCGCACTACGAGGCCTACGCCCATCATCGACGCACCGCTCGACCGTTTGTGACCGCCAAGTTTGCCGCGTCACTCGATGGACGGATCGCGTCGACCAGCGGCGACTCTCGTTGGATCTCCGGCCCGCAGACGCTGAGCTGGGCGCACCGGAATCGCCCGCTGTTCGACGCGATCCTGGTCGGCGTCGAGACGATCATCGTTGACGACCCGCAGCTCACCGCTCGCCCCGACGACTGGGGCGGACCAGTCCCGCAGCCGTTGCGGATCGTGCTCGATAGTCGAGGCCGGACGCCGCACGAGAGTCGGGTGCTAGAGAGCACAGAGTCCTCACCCACGTTGATCGCCACGACCGATGCGGCGTCCGCCGAATGGCGCGATCAGATGCAGTCGCGCGGGGTCGACATTGTGCTGCTCCCTTCCGACGCTCGGCAGGCCGGGCGGGTCTCGCTGCCCGACCTGCTCGAGCATCTGGGACGGGAACGAGGAGTAGTCAGTCTGTTGGTCGAGGGCGGCGGCGAGGTGCTCGGTTCGTTCTTCGATCAACGCCTGGTCAACAAGGTCACGGCCGTAGTCGCTCCGATGATCATCGGAGGCGATGCGCAGACCGCCGTGCGCGGTCGCGGCGCGGAGCGCATGCGCGACGTGCTGCGGCTGAACAACCTGACCACCGAACAGCTTGGCGCCGATCTCCTGGTCACCGGCTATCCCACCGACCCCGAGCGTGAGCTCCAGGTCCGAATCCGTCCGGCAGGGGTCGCGGACGTGGATCAGGTCGACATGCTGCTCGCCGCCCAGGACATCCGACACGTCCCTGGTTGCCAGGAACTGCTGGCGCAGGCGATGACCGGCGACGCCGTGATCTGGCTGGCCGTCATGTCCTTCCAGCAGACCCTGCCTGCGGGAGACGTCGAGGAAAGCGAAGAGGTCCTCGGCGTCGGCGCGATTGATCTCTCGGCTCAAGCGCAAGACTCGGACCGCGCCACGATCGTCTGCCTCGCCGTGCGCGCCGACGCTCCGCAAAGCGCGGCGACCAGGCTGCTAGAGGCGTGCGAAGCTTCGGCCGCGGGCCGCGCTGCCGAATGGCTGACGTGCGGGTTAACTCACGCTCCGGCGCTGCAGGCCGAAGAATATAAGTCGGCCGGATATCGATACTATCGTTATGAGTCGGACCGAGGCGACATACTGATCAAGCGGCTGCGTTAACTATTGCCGATCCGCAACGAATAGTATCAAACGGGCCCATTCTTCCACGATTATGTGCGGTAACGGGCAGTGTGCGGGTACCATTGAGCCACGGACGCTGAGAGCCGGAAAAGGACTGAGATGTTCACGGGAATCATCGAAGAGGTCGGCGAAATCACCGAGGCGGCAGAGGGCCTGCTGCGCATCGCCGCGCCGATGATCCTCGAGGATGCCCAGCTCGGCGACAGCATCGCCATCAACGGCGTCGACCTCACGGTCACCCATATCGAGAACGCCGAATTCCTCGCCAACCTGATGCCCGAGACCTACCGGCGCTCCAACCTGGGAGAGTTGAACGTCGGCGACCGCGTCAATCTCGAACGCTCGGTGCGCCCGATGGATCGGCTCTCCGGACACATCGTGCGCGGCGTCGTCGAGGGTCGCGGCGCGTTCCGCAGCAGCCGGCCCGAGGCCGATGCGCTCGTCGTCGCCTACGACGCGCCTCAAGACCTGCTCCGGCACATGATCGTCAAAGGTCCTATCTGTATCGACGGCGTATCGCTCACGATCATCGACAAGGACGAGACAGGCTTTGCCGTCTCGTTGGTTCAGTACACTCAGCAGCACACGAATCTCCTCGACCGTCGGTCCGGCGATGCGGTCAATCTGGAAACCGACATCCTCGCCCGCTACGTCGACGAGTTGCTAGAGATGAAGATCGACCAGCTCCTGGACGAGCGGCTCGCCGCTCGCGGGTCGCATGAAGGCGATGCGCAATGACCGAGCCGAACGAAACGCCCGACGCGACCATGGCAGAGGATTCGGCAGGCCAGCCGCGACGTGCTCGTCGCACGAACACGCGTCGCCGGAAGTCTCCGTTCTGCAGCGTCGAAGAGGCGATTCAGGCCTTCGCCGATGGCGAGCCGCTGATCATCACCGACGACGAAGACCGGGAAAACGAGGGCGATCTCGCCCTGCCGGCCCAGTTCATCACATCGGAGTCGATCAACTTCATGGCGATGCATGGTCGCGGACTGATCTGCACCGCCATGGATGGCAAAATCCTCGACCGCTTGGGTCTGCGGCTGATGGTTGATCAAGGCTCCAACACCGCACCCCTCGGCACGGCGTTTACCGTCTCGGTCGAGGCGCGGTCGGGCGTGACCACCGGAATCTCGGCGGGCGATCGCGCGCGCACGGTGCAGGTCCTGATGGATCCGCACTCCACGGCGGAGGACTTGGTCTCGCCCGGTCACATGTTCCCGCTGCGCGCCCGCGACGGCGGCACACTCGTGCGCGCCGGCCAGACCGAGGCGTCGGTCGACCTGTGCCGCCTGGCCGGCTTGCAGCCCGGCGCCGTGATCTGCGAGATCATGAAACGCAACGGCGATATGGCGAGGCTGCCCGACCTGGTGCGTTTCTCGCGCCGGCACGGTATCAAGATTGTCTCGGTCGAGCAGATCATCCAGTACCGGCTGCGCACCGAGCAGCTCGTCGAGCGGGTCTCGGAAGCGCGATTGCCGACGCCGCACGGCACCTGGCGTCTGGTCGGATACCGCACCAAAGACCACAGCGAGGAGCATGTGGCCCTGGTCATGGGCCATGTCGAAGGCGCGGACCCAATCCTCGTCCGCGTGCACTCGCAGTGCCTGACCGGAGACGTGTTTGCATCGCAGCGTTGCGACTGCGGCGAGCAACTCGAGATTGCCATGCGTCAGGTCGCCGAGGAGCGCCGCGGCGTGATCGTCTACATGGCTCAGGAAGGCCGCGGGATCGGGCTGCACAACAAGATCGCCGCCTACGCGCTTCAGGATCAAGGAATGGATACGGTCGAAGCCAACCTCGCGCTCGGCTTCGCCGCCGACCGTCGCGACTACGGCATTGGTATGCAGATTCTGCGTGATCTCGGCATCCAGAACATCCGCCTGATGACCAACAACCCGGCCAAGCGACACGGACTCGCGGGCTACGGCCTTGAAGTCGTCGAACGGGTTCCGGTCATCGCTCCCGCCAATCCGCACAACGTCCGCTACCTCTCGGTCAAGCAGGAGAAAATGGGGCACTTGCTCGACTCGGACGCGCTCGACGCGACCGCATCGTCCGACGACAGTGCCCCGCCAACTCGCCGTTCGGCGATCGGCTAAGGCGGCGAGTGCGCAGATGCCCAGGATTCACGACGGAGCAGCCAATCCCGATCCGGAACACGGTCCGGCCAGCGGTCTGCGGTTCGCGGTCGTCGTCAGCCGCTTCAACGACTTCGTCACCAGCAAGCTGCTCGACGGCTGCATCGACCACCTCGAAGAGAACGGCGCCGACACGGACGAGATCGATATCTATTGGGTCCCGGGAGCTTTCGAGATTCCCCTGGCCGCCCAGAAGTGCGCGCAGACAGGACGCTTCGACGCAGTGATCTGCCTGGGTGCAGTGATCCTCGGAGAAACTGACCACTACCGCCTCGTCGTCGATGGAGCGATGCAAGGCATCGCCAGGGTCGGACTGGACACGGGCGTCCCCGTCATCTTCGAGGTCCTGGCTACGCAAACTGTCGCCCTGGCTATGGCCAGAGCCGGAGGCTCGGCCGGCAACAAGGGCGAAGAAGCCGCCCAGGCCGCCATCGAAATCGCCCGCCTCCTGCGGACGATCGAGTAACCGTGGGCAGGGTCGAGACTTACTCCTGCCGTCACGCATTGAAATTTATCTGTCGGCCCCTGACTCGGCCTGTGACGGTGGTGTGAATCACTATCGTCGGTGATCGGGCGACGAGATTGCCGCGGCAAGCGCGGCAATGACGGGACTTGCTTCGTCACCAGTCTTCCGTGCGAACAATGCTCGTGAAACGCTGCGCCCCGGATTCGCACTCCAGGCAGTCGCGTCAAGAGCTGGCCCAGCCGTTGAGCGCCACGTCGACTAGGGGAAGATCGTCACTGCCCGCCAGTAGGGATTCCGTGGGGCTGAGAGGTGGTGTTGCCACTAGCGGACACCTCAGCTTGATCGGATTCCGAAGAGCGAGATTTGGACTCACTTCCTTGGGCGCGGCCCTTCGGAAAGGCGCCGAAGGGCTGGGCCTAGTCACGATACCTCGATGGCTAGAGCAAGGCAAGCCGGCGAGGGTCAATGCGCCCTCGCTAGTCCGTCGAGCCGTAGGTGTTTCCGCGACTGCGGAAGCCATTGATGCCCAGGCCGTCTTCCCACTTTGTCGACTCTTGTTTGGAGAACGGATCCAGTGGAATCCCGCAGCCGTCGGCGATGCGGACCATGCGCTGGAAGTTGGCAATCGTGGCCGCGCAGTCGACCACGGCATCGGGGCCCATCTCTGCATTGAGCGCCTCCCGTGCGGCCGCCAGATCCGGCCTGCGGCCGACCGCCGCGTCGGAGTAGCGCAGCAGCGACTCACCGTGCTCGACACCGCTGTCGACTTCGTTGAACACCGTGCCGTTCAGATTCAGTGTGTCATTGTCTTTGCTGCTCCGACCGAGCAGCATCACGTGGGAAACCGTTCAATAGAAGCACTCGTTCAGGGCCGACACGCGCGCTGCGACGAGTTCGCGCTGCGGCCGTGTCAGCACACGGAACGGTTCTTGCTCCGCGCCGATTTCGATCCAGCTCAGGTAGTGCGCGTCGAACAGATCGTCCAGCCAGCGCACACTGTCTGGATGCAGACTCATTGCCGCGCGCACGTTCGCCGCGCGCTCCGACCCGCCGTAGATGTCCGCATCGCGCTCGGCCAGGTCGTCCGGCTGGATCGTTGGCGGCCAGCTTCCGTGCGCCTTGACGCCTGCAGGACGGATCCGCGTCGGCTCGCCCGGGATTGGGTCCGGCAGCGGCTCCAGCGCAAGGTCCAGCGCCCGGTGGAACTCGTCCACCGACCACACATGCACCAGGACGCCCAGCAACTCGATGTAGCGAGCATCGCTCATGCCTTCGGCCGAGATCGTCGCTTCATACCACTCGCGCGTGACGTTCGGCAGGTCGCCGATCAGCTTGTGCGCGGCGAACACAGCGGCCTCCGGGAGCGGCGCCGGGCCCGGACCCGGATCGGGCAAGCCATCGACCAGCGCCGAGGCGCGACGGCACTCGGCGGCGATGCTGATCCGTTCGGCGCCCGTCCACCAGTCGCCCGGCGCAGCCAGCATGGTCCAACTGCGGCGGTGGGCGGCGGCCATGCGCTCGAGCACGGGCCAGGACGTGTCGCGGTATGCGAATGGGGCGATCATGGTGGTCATCGTGCAATCCAATCGTTAGATCGTGTTCGCCGCCGAGGCGAACTCGTGCAGGCCCAGACCTGCTCGCCATTCCTCGCTAGCTCGCTGAGTGAAATCGTCCAGGGGAATGCCGCAACCGTCGGCGATGCGGACCATGCGCTGGAAGTTCGCCACCACGCCGGCGGCGTCAACGAGTTGTTGCACACCCAGTTCATCGATGATCTGCGCGCGCAGCTCAGGCAGCGCATCGGTTTGATCCACCGCGGCGTCGGCGAATGCGCTCAACAGACTGCCGAATGGGACTCCGCTGTCGAGTTCGATATCAACTGTTGCGCCAATGTTGAGATTGGCAATTGCCGCGTCGTCGTTGCTGCTCGCACGGAGCATCGTGACGTGTGAAGTCGTTCAATAGAAGCACTCGTTCAGCACCGACACGCGCGCGGCGATTAGCTCCATCTGCGAACGCGATATCGAACGCAAGGGATCGGGCATGCGCATTTCGGCAAAACTCAGATAGTGCCCTTCCGACAAGTCGTGCAGCCAGCGGACATGCTCGGGAACGAGCGACAGCGCGGAGATCACGTTGGCGCCCCACTCGCGCGGGCCGTACAGCATCTCGTCGCCGGGATTCAACCCGGAACGTGGTACTAACGAAGGCCATGACCCACGCCGTTCCGCCAATGCTGGGCGGTCGAGAGACGGCGATCCCTCGACCGGAACCGGGAGCGGCTCGAGATCGAGTCCGAGGGCGCGATGAAACTCGTCGATCGACAGCGCGTGCACGACTACCGCTACCAGCTCGACGTAACGTTCCTCGGACATCCCGTCCGAAGCGATGATCTCGTCGTACCACTCACGATTCAGATTCGCGTTGTCGACGACCAGCTTCTGAATCGCATACACCGCCGCCTCGGGCAGCATCTCGCTGCCAACGGCGTCAAAGTCACGCGCCGCCCGTCCGACACGCGCGATTGCCACCCGTTCGGCACCGCTCCACCAGCGTCCGGGATTGGCGATGCGTTCCCAACTCTGCCGGTGGGTGGCGATCGTCTTGGCGCGGATCGGTAGATCGACGCCTGCGTACTCGAATGCCACTGATGCACCTCGCAGGTTCACGACATGACAGCAAGGCTAGCGTCTCGTTGCATGTGTTTCGTTGACGGGTCGCTGCTAGCCTCGCTGACAACGTCGGACACAGCCGACGGCGGAGGAGAGCAGTGACCTACCACGAGGTGATCTACGAACCGGGGCCGGTGGCTCGGGTGATCATGAACCGGCCCGAATACCGCAATGCGCAGTCTCGCGTGCTGCTGGAGGAGATCGACGCAGCGTTCCAGGAGGCGGTCGACGATCCGCAAGTGCTGGTAATCGTGTTGTCCGGTAATGGTCCCGATTTCTCCGCCGGTCACGACCTCGGCTCGCCGCCTGAGATTGCCGACCGCGAGATCCGCGGTTGGGCCGAGGACTTTGTCGGGGTCTACGACCGCCAGCGCGACACCAGGATCACGAACACCATGCGCTGGCGCAACATCCCCAAGCCGACGATCGCGATGGTCCACGGCAAGTGCATCTTCGGCGGCTGGATGGTGGCTGCATCGATGGACCTAATATTCGCATCCGACGATGCGCTCTTTCTGCCCTCGCACACGCAGTACTTCTCGGCGCCCTGGGACATCGGCGTGCGCAAGGCGAAGGAGATTCTCTTCCAGAATCGCTTCATCCCCGCGCAGGAGGCGAAGGAGCTTGGCTTCGTCAATCAGATCTATCCGGCCGACGTGCTGGAACGGAAGACGCTCGAGTATGCGAATGAGGTCGCCGAGCGGACGCCGATGGCGCTGCGGCAGATTAAGCACTCGATCAACAACATGCAGGACGGCCAGGGATTCACCACGCACATCAACGCCAGCTTCATGACCTACGCCGTCGGCGCGAAGTTCGGACAGCCCGATCCGCGCATGATGAAGGGCAAGCGCCAGCTCTCGCCCGTCGCGCAGGCGCTGGCCAAACTCAAGCCCTGGCCACGACCCCGCCAGGACTGACGGGTCCGCTTCCGTGAGCACCGGCGATCTGCTTGAGAACCTTCGAGTCGTCGAGTACAGCTCCGACGTACCCGCGGCCGCTTGCGCCCGCGAGTTCGCGCGCTGGGGCGCAGAAGTCTTCGCGTTCGAGCCCGCCGACTCGCTGCTGCGCTCCGCTCCGCCGACGGTTGAGCGCGACGGCGAACAGGTTTCGCTGCTGCGAGAATCGCTGCTGGTCGGCAAGCTCCGGCGCGACGGCGACTGGCGAGCGGAGTTGGCCGAAGCAGACGTACTCGTCACCGATGCGCCGCTATCGCAGCTTGACGGCATCGCCGAGGCGTTTCCGCAGCTTGTCGTCGTCCATGCCTCGTCGTTTGGCACCGACGGTCCCTACGCCGACTTCCTCGCCGACGACATGATTGTCCAGGCGCTGTCGGGATTCATGGGGACCAATGGACTCCCCGACCGCGAGCCGCTGGCGGCGCCGGCGGCGATTCTCCCGCGAACGGTCGGTATCCTCGGCGCGGTCGCAGCGCTGGCGGCGTTGCTCGATCGGATGCACTCCGGTCAGGGCGAGTGGATTGAACTGTCGTCCCAGGAAGCCTGCTCAACGCTGATTATGTCGTTGCGCTCCGAGTTCTCCGGAGAGGCATTGCCTCGTGTGGGAGGTTCGCCGGGATGGGCGGAGGTGATGCAAACCGCCGACGGCTACATCACGCTCTCGCCCTGGTCGAAGGAAACCCTGCGCAACGCGCCGATTGCCTTTGGCTGCGATCCACCTCCGCAAGAGCTATTGGAGGGCGACGCGCGATTTGCCGAGCAGGAGCCCTCGCTGGCCTTCGTGCGTCCGATCGTCGAGTCGCTCGATGCCGCGACCATCTGGAACAAGCTCTCCGAACTGGGCTCCGTCATGGCCATGCACCGCACAGCCAGGCAGTTGCTGGATGATCCGCAGCTCAACGCGATCGGCTACTTCAGGCGCAAGCAGGGCCTGACCAGCGCCGGTCGCGCCATGCGAGTCTCGGTCGAAGCCAACGACGTGGAGCGGTCCGATCGCTTCACCTTGCGACCGCGGCCAGGCGTGTCGAGCGGTCCGCTCGATGGCATCCGCATCGTCGATTTCACCCACGCTTGGCTGGGGCCGTACGCCGCGACGCTGCTCAGCGACCTGGGCGCGGAGGTGATCAAAGTCGAGGGGCCGAAACGCCCCGACCTCTGGCGTTACGACGCTGGCGGCCCAATGCGCGTCGCCTCGCCCGATGCGCATCCGTTGAACGTGCGACCCAACTTCAACATGGCCAACCGAGGCAAACGCACCATCTCGGTCGCGCTCGATACCGACGAAGGCCGCGAGATCGCCCTTGACCTGATCGGGCGCGCCGATGTCGTGCTGGAGAACTTCCGGCCTCGCGTGCTGCAAAATCTGCGCCTGACCCACCGGCATATGCGCGAGGTGAATCCGCACATCGCGCTGGTCTCGTTCTCGGGTTTCGGCACCGGCGGTCCGTACGACAACTTCCGCGCCAACGGCGGCACGACCGAGGGCAACGCCGGCTGGGATCTGATGCTCGGCTACAAGCACGAGAAGCCCTTGATGCTCGGCACCATGCAAGCCGACCCGATCGTCGGCGCGCAGATGGCCGCCGCGACGCTCGCGGCGGTGCTGCGCGCTCAGCATGAGCAGTCCGCAATCCACGTTGAGGGCTCAATGTTCGAGTCGGCGGTCGCCTACATCGACGAGTACCTGATGCTCGCGTCATTGGGCGAGGACATGCCTCCGCGCAACGGCAATCGACTCCCGGGCATCGTGCCGCACGAGTGTTTCCGCTGCGCCGACGATCTCGACGGCGGCGATTCCTGGATCGCCATCTCAGTCCGCGACGACGCGACCTGGCTGCGGCTTGCACAGTTCGCAGGACTGGACCACCCCGAGTGGCGAACGACGGCAGGCCGGGCGTCGGGCGAGTCGGCGTTGGAGTCGGCCCTCAGCGAGTGGACGCGGGACTGGAACGCGCAGACGCTGCAATACCGGCTCCAGCAGGTCGGCGTGCCGGCCGCCGCCGTACACTCGACGCTCTCCCACTCACGCGACCCGCATCTCGCCGCCCGGGACTGGTGGCTGCACCTCACCCATCCCGACACCGGCACGCGTCAGTACCAGGGATTTCCCTGGAAGCTCCACCGCCGCCCCGCCGAGTGCCTGCGCCCCGCCCCGCGAATGGGCGAGCACACGGTCGAAATCCTACGGGAAACCCTGGGCTACGAAGACGAGCGCATCGATCAACTGCTCGCCGACGAAGTGATCGCCGGTCTGACCGACAAGCGAGTCATCGGTCAGCCGCCGCCGAAGCCGATCAGTCCCCGCTGACGAGACCTGGGGGCCTGTGCGTAAACCCGAGCTTCAATGCGATGGCGCACTCCTCCCAGTCCCCGACTTGTTCGGGGACCCGCTCGGCTCCCCGTCTCGTACCTGGTAGAGCCGCGGTGGTGCCCAACGGGAGCGGGTCCCCGAACAAGTCGGGGACTGGACCGGGTCGGTTTACGCGCAGGTCTCCTCTGGGTGAGGGGTTTACGCGTGGGTCTTCAGAGGGACTGCGGGCACTACACACCTTGCCAGCAGATTCAGAAGCCGAACGCCTGCACCTGGCGGCAGCTTTCTTCGACCCATGCCTCAAGGCCCTCGCGACGACCGAGTTCGGGGCGATCCCATTGCCAGCTAATCAGCACGAGACGGCGGATCAGGAGAAACAGGGGCAACCATTCCTCGGCCGATTCGCTGAACGGGCGCACCTCGCGGTAGCCCGACATCACGGCCTCGTAGATGCGGTCGTAGTCCGACCGCTGATCGAGCATGAACAGCGCCACCGCGAGGTCGTACTGGTGCCAGCCCCAGCCGGCGTCGTCGAAGTCGAAGATCTGCAGTACGCCGTCGGGACGGACGAGAACGTTGTGCGCGTGCAGATCGGCGTGGATCATCGTGAAGATCTCAGGGTCGTCGCTGTAGCCGTGCAGGGTCTCGGCAATCGCCTGACGCGCCTGACCCAGCAGCGTCCGTTGTGCGCCGGTCAGGATCGGAACGTCCCAGAATCGACCCCAGAAGGCGTACGGTCCGACGAATCCCGGCTCGTCGAACGCGTGCCGTCTGAACCCTTCGGGGATCGTCCAGACGCTCGCCTGGTTGTGACAGGCGGCGATGATCCCGCCCATCGCATGGAAGTGCGCGGCGACCTGCTCCGGGTCCTGCTCGCGTGCGATCACGTCGCTGAGCAACTCGCCCTCCATCCACTCGACCAGCCCGACCGCTCTCGCCGAGTCGCCGTCCGGCGTCGGAATCTCCGCATAACCGGGGCCGTCCAGCGTGCGCACACCGACCGGCACGTGAATCCCGGCCTCGTTCAGCGCTTGCGTCCAGAGCAGTTCCGACTCCAGCTCAGTCAGCGTGTGATAACCGGGCCGGTGGATGCGCAGCGCGAACGCGCGACCGTCGGGCATCGACAGCTTGAAGACCGTGTTCTCGCTGCGCGAGACCAGGTCGATCGAGGTTGGCTCGAGGCCCCAGTGAGGCAGTGACCGTTCAGCGATCATGTGAAGCTCGGCATCGCTGAGGTTGTTCGGCTCAAGCATTTCAGTACGGCCTGTTCTCATGGATCGGGCTACCGCAGCTCTCTCCGTCTTACCTGCACTTGCAGCGGGTATGGCGGAGATATGGGTGGATTCAGACTGGCTCCGCGATCGCCGCCTGAAACGCTTCCAGGAACATGTCGGCCTGTTCCCGCTTGAGCACCAGCGGCGGACGCACCTTGAGCACGTTGCCGAACTCGCCCGCCTGACCCATCAGGAACCCCGCCTGTCTCATCCGATTGACGATGACGGCCGCCCCCTTTGGATCCGGCTCTTTGCTTTCGCGGTCGGTGACCCATTCCATGCCCAGGAAGAGGCCGTGACCGCGCACGTCCGACATCGGTTCGCAGCTCTCTTGCAGCGAGCGTAGATTCTTGATCAGGTAACCGCCGACATCGGCGACGCTCTTGACCAGGCCCTCGCCCTCGATCACTTCAAGCACCGCCTGACCCACGGCCGCCTGCAGCGGGCTTGAGGCGAAGGTGTTGAAGTAGCGGGTCCGATCGCGGAACGTCTCGACCAAGGCCTGCGATGCGACCACCCCGGCCAGCGGCAATCCGTTGCCCATCGGCTTGCCCATGCTGACGATGTCGGGCGTGACTGCGGTGGTCTCGTAGCCCCACCAGTTGCCCGAGCGGGCGAATCCGGCCTGGACCTCGTCGCAGATGAACAGACCGCCGGCGGCGCGGACCAGATCGGCGGCGCGCGACATGAATCCGGGTGGGATGTCGGGCAAGCCCTCGTTGGCGAGAATCGAGCAGACCATCATCCCGGCGAAGGCGATGCCGTCCGCGGCGAATCCGTCGATCTCCTGCTGCAAGCGCACCAGGTACGTGTCGGTCAGAGACTCATCGTCGAGGCCGTCCTCGACTGGCCGGTAGCGCTGCGGCACCGGAATCGAGCGGAACTCCGGCTCGTCGTCCCCGCGTAGTCGCGACAGCTTGCGTACCTCAGTCGAGTTGCCGTGGTACGCCGCCTGCGTGTATATCAGTCCCCGACCGCCGGTCGCGGCGCGCGCCATCAGGACCGCCACCTCATTCGCCTCCGTACCGCTACAGGTGAAGACCGCCGTCGTCAGGTGATCGGCGTGCAGCGAGGTCAGGTGATCGGCGTAGTCGAGGATGCCTGCGTGCAGGTAGCGCGAGTGGACGTTGAGCGTCTCGCTCTGCCGCTGCATCGCCTCGACCACATGCGGATGCGCGTGACCGACACAGGGCACATTGTTGTACAGGTCGAGATATCGGCGTCCGTCCGCGTCGTAGAGCCAGACGCCCTCGCCCCGCACGATGTGGACCGGGTCGTCGTAGAAGGTCGCGATGCCCGCCCCCAGCAGCCGTTCCCGACGCTCGAGCAGGTCTTGAGTGGTTGAAGTGGTCATGCGCCGATTCTCAGCGTTGGACCGCACGGTTGCAAGCTGCGGCGCGTAGACTCTGCCCGACTCCGATCATCCGATCAGGTGCGTTGCACGGGAAACGAGCAGGCCATGGGAGCAACGATCAGCGCCACGCCGGGCGCGAAAATGATCTACCTCATCCGCCGCGCCGAGACGACCTCGCGCGACGAGTTGGTGATGCACTGGTACGGCAATCACATGCGGGGCGTGCTCCAGGCTCAGCGAGAGGCCGAGGCGGCCGGCAATCCCCACGCGCACAAGTACCAGGTCACGCTGTTCGGCGATCAACAAGGCGCGCAAGGCGCGCAAGGGACGCGGCAAGCCTATGACGGGATGGCCCAGCTCTGGTACGACGAGCCGCTGGCCAAGCCTCCGCCCGACCGCGAGTGGGCGCCCCGCGACACCTTCCAGCAAAAGGTCGAGCCCTACGTCGTCTGGGGCACGACCGAGCATGTCGTGATCGACGGCTCCGAGCATCTGCCGGTCGAACCGCTGACGCTCAATGATCCGTTCCCTACTTCGCGAAGCGGTTTCTACAAGGTCACGTTCCTGGTCAAGGCGCGAGCAGGCGTCGACTGGCAGGATTTCTACCGGGCATGGCTCGAGGATCATGCGCCCAACGTGCGCAACGTGATGCGCGAAGTTGGCGGATTGCGATACGTCGTCAGCCACAGCATCGATCCCGACGACGAACCTTACGCCGGCATGGCCGAGTTGTACTTCCGCGATCCGTCCGGCTGGGCGCGCTACGGCGAGACGATCACCCCAGACCGATTCGGTCCAATGGTCGAGCGCGAAGCGACCGTCTGGTTCGGCTCGGACACTCAGATGATTGGGATTCCGTAAACGGATCCACCCGTCCCCGCTTCACGCAGGGACCCGCTTGGGCAGCACGGAGTCGTGCTCTGCCTGAATCACAACTCTGGGGAGAGGAACAGGTCCCCGCGTGAAGCGGGGACGGGGAGCAGCAAGCAAAGGACATCTGCAATGACAGACAACATCGCCTACGCCACGATTGAGGAGCTTGCGCCGCGGATCGCGTCCGGCGAGCTATCGCCGGTTGAGCTGACGCAGGCTCAGTTGGATCGGATCGACTCGCTTGACGTTCGACTCAAGAGCTACGCCACCGTCATGGCCGAGTCGGCGCTGGCCGAAGCGCAACAGGCCGCCGACGAGATCGCCGCAGGCGACTATCGAGGTCCGCTGCACGGTGTGCCCATCGCCGTCAAGGACCTCTGCTACACGACCGGCGTCCGCACCATGGGCGGCACGAAGGTGCTTGAGGACTTTGTCCCCGACTTCGACTCCACCGTCGTCGCCCGGTTCAAGGAGGCCGGCGCGGTGTTGCTGGGCAAGCTCAACCTGACCGAAGGCGCGATGGCGGGCTACAACCGAGCCCGCCAGGTGCCAGTCAATCCCTGGGCCTCCGACCGCTGGACCGGCGTCTCCTCCAGCGGCTCCGGCGTCGCGACGGCCGCCGGACTCTGCTACGCCTCGCTGGGCAGCGACACGGGCGGCTCGATCCGCGGACCATCGGCGTCCTGCGGCATCGTCGGACTCAAGCCAACCTGGGGACGCGTCAGCCGTTACGGCGTGCTCGACCTGGCCCAATCCCTCGACCACGTCGGACCAATGTGCCGCTCGACCTGGGATTGCGCTGCCACGTTCGAAGTGATCGCCGGCAACGATCCCAACGATCCAACCACCCTGCCGGAGCCTGCGCCGGCCATGCTCGACGGCATTGACGGCGGTGTCGCTGGGATGCGCATCGGCTACGACCGGCGCTACGCCACTGAGGATGTGATTCCACCGATCGCGGAAGCAGTCGCTGCCTCGGTCGAGACGCTCGCGTCGCTGGGCGCCGAGATTGTCGACGTCGAACTGCCCGACTTCGGAACCTACATGCCCGACTGGCCGACACTCTGCTCGGTCGAGGCGCTCTACGCGCACCTCGACAACTATCCGAGCCGGGCCGGCGACTACGGCAACTGGTTCGGGGCCTGGCTGGAGCTGGGATCATCGATCAGCGCCACCGAGTACGCGGCCGCCTGCACTCGGCGCGAGGAATTGCGAGGCCTGCTCGCACGATGCTTCGCCGACATCGACATGCTCGCCTGTCCCGCGCAGGGCACGCTGCCGCATCAGGTGACCGAGGACATGATGTACGACGACACCCCGGGCGAGTTCCAGTGGGCGCGACTGCAGTACACCGCGCCCTGGGACATGAACCGAGCGCCAACGCTGACCCTGCCTAACGGCTGGGGTGAGCACGGGCTGCCGATCGCGCTGCAACTCGTCGGACCGTTGGGCAGCGAAGCCGCCCTCTGTCGAGCCGGCTACGCCTACGAACAGGCGACCGACTTCATGCGCAACCCGGAGGTGTAAGCGGACGCGTCGTCCCGCCAGCGCCAGGGGCCGTTCCGATCGCGACTCTCTGCTCCGGAGGACCCACCGTCGGGACGTGCCCGCTCTTCCGAGTGAGGAGATGTGGCACAGTCGACAACATCCGAGCCGGACCCGTGCTACGTTTCCGACAGGACTGGGCAGGAGGCCGACCAAGGTCTGAGAGCGCGCACGGGACCCCGAACAGATTCGGGCGGTCCCAACGGCCTCGCGGACGGGCCTCTGGGAGCACAAGCAGTCCGCCTAGATCGATTGTTGCATGACCCCCTCGAACAGCGAACACGTCCACGACGTGGTAGTCGTCGGCGGAGGCGCCGCGGGCGTCGGAGTGGCGGTAACGCTGGGACACGCCGGCGTCGAGAACGTTGTCGTTCTCGAACGTCACACGGTTGGCTCATCGTTTGCCTCGTGGCCGGCCGAGACCCGATTCATCACGCCTTCCTACACGACCAACTCGATTGGCATGCTCGACCTGAACGCGATCGCGATGGGCACGTCCCCGGCGTACAGTTTGGAAGTCGAGCACCCGACCGGCCAGGACTATGCGAAGTACCTGCGTGCTGTTGCGCACTTCTTCGAAGTGCCTGTCCGCGAGCAGACCAACGTGTTGCAGGTCGCGCAGACTGACGGCGGATTCCGAATCGATACCGAGGACGAGACGTTGTACGCCAGACACGTTATCTGGGCCGCCGGCGAGTTTCAGTATCCACGCCTCGGCGGGTTCTCCGGCAGCGAACTGTGCCGCCACACCGCGGCCATCGCAAGTTATGAAGAACTGGAGGGCGATGACTTCGTCATCGTCGGTGGCTACGAGAGCGGCATCGACGCCGCCTACCACCTGGCGTATTGCAACAAGCGAGTGCAAGTGTTCGACGCCGAGTGCCCCTGGGAAAGCGAAAGCTCCGACCCGAGCATCGCGCTTTCGCCATTCACCATCGAGCGGATGCACGAGCGCGCGTTTGTTAACCAGGTAGAGCTGATCTCCAACACCGCGGTCGAGTGCGTCACCTGTGTAGGCGCCGGGTATGAAGTCACTGCTCAGGATGGGCAACGTGTTCGCACGTCCACCCCGCCGTTGTTGGCAAGCGGGTTTGTCGGGAGCCACAGGCTGGTCTCCGACCTGTTTGAGCAACGGGACGACGGCTACCTGCTACTCAGCGAAGACGACGAATCGACGATTACGCCGGGTATCTTCCTCTGCGGGCCTGCAGTACGTCACAACAACCACATCTTCTGCTTCATCTTTAAGTATCGACAGCGATTCGCCGTGGTCGCCAAAGCCATCGCGACGTCGTTGGGCCTGCCCGCCGAGGAACTCGAAGAATACCGCAAGTGGGGCATGTACCTCGACGACCTCTCCTGCTGCGGTCAGGAATGCGCATGCTGACGCGAATCGAGGAGCAGGTCGCCGCATCCGACGCCGGTCGCAGCCGACTGGCCCGGGCGCGCAGTATCGCATGGCTCGGGCAGACGGTTGCCAGCATCTGCTGGATTGCGAGCATGCTGACGTACGGGATCGAATCCGGCGGCGACTGGCTCCAGGTCTGCGCCGCCTCGGCGTGGTTGGTCGCCAACATCGCGACTCTGATCACTGCCGGACCCGAGTCGCCGGAAGATGCCGCATCCAGGCGTCGGCACAGCCGGCCTGCCGAGGCGAGAGGCCTGGAAGGCGACGGCCGCCGCCAAGCCGCTAGCCGTTGAGGCCGGCGCCTCGGCGCATACGGACGGCCCCCACCTTCGCCGACCTGCTGTGCGAACGGCTGGTCACGTCAGCGGCGGAGTTCGGCGAGACGTTGGAGCACAGGATTGATGGTCATCGCAGATTGAGCTTGGAGTGACGATGACTGAGGGTTCATCACTCCCTAGATGTCGTTGAGGGACAGAGGGCGTGGTTGAGCGCCGTCGATATCGGTGAAGCCGTACTCCAACCCCAGTCCGGCGGCTGTGAGGCGTTGGCCGCTGCGCTCAAGCTGAGTTGAATCGGCGGCGAGTGCAGCGATGGCTCGGCCAATGAACTGCGGCGATTCCGAATTGCTGAGGTCGAGGAAATCGGCGGATTGCATCACGGCTTCGGTTCGGACCAGGCCGGGGTACAGCGAGACGACGGTGACTCCGTAATCGCGCAGCTCGTGAGCCGTATCGGCCGTGAGCTTGTCAGTGGCAGCCTTGGACATTCCGTAGATGGTGTTGCCAGTGTGTTTCTGAGCGGCCCAGAACGAGATGTTGACGATCAATCCACGAGCCTTGGGGATCATCGCCCGCGCGGCGTGGGCGCTCGCGACAAAGTGCCCTCGCACACCCGCATCGAACATCGCGCTCCAGCGCCAGAGCGGTTGCTCCCAGAACGGACGCGCCCAGGTGAACTCGCCGTCCTCGACCATGGCCTCGTACCCACCCCAGACGTTGTTCACCAGGATGTCCAGACGACCTGACGCGCGTGCGATCTGTGCAAAGACCAGATCGACATCGCTGTCGACGGTGTGGTCGCAGCGAATCGGGATGATCTTGCCTGACGCGCTGGGAGCGACCGTGAAGTCGGTCGTCGCGATAGTCCGACCGGTCACATAGACGGTTGCGCCCACATCGGCGAGCGCTTCGGCGATACCCTTGCCGACGCCGCGGCTTCCGCCTGTGACCAGTGCGGTCTGCCCGTTAAGCGTCGCAAGGCTCATCGCCCGGCCGCTACCCGTTGACACCAGTGCCCCAATCGATTGCGTTCTTGAGCAACTGCTCGTACGCATCGGTCTCCCACGGACCGCGGAAGCGCAGCGGCACGACTCCGTCTGGCGAGATGCTTTCATGCACGGACCGCTGACTGTTGGTCAGCGGCGTGTGACAGTGTCCCGGCGAGATGTACGCGACTTCGCCTTCGCCGACCTTGCGCGCGAAGCCGAGCGCGTGCGACTTGCCATCGGGCAGAAGTGACAGATCGCCGCCGTAAATCTCATCCACGTACGGCGGCGAGTCGATGTCCTCGGTTGTCAGCAGCACCTGCGTGTCGGGATGGATCACCTCGACCATGTAGGGCTCATCCTGGACCGGGAAGTTGGCCGGCAGGTTGTGGGTCAGCGGATGGTTGTGGTCGGCGACCTTCACGTCCATCTCGCGGATCGGCGGATGGGTCATGAAGAACCCGCCCAGCGCCTCGTGATAGTCCATCTTGACCAGGCGGCGTCGTCCATCTTCGCGGCCAATCCGCTCCGCCTTGCCGCCCGACGATCCGTGCAGCGCCAGCCAGCGACCGCCGTCGCCGAGCCAGTCACGGATGACGCCGGTCTGGTACTCGTCGGCGAACGGTCCGGCCACGTAACAGATCAGCAGATGCGCATCGCGGATCCACTTGTGGCAGTCGGTGAAGTCGCTGCTGACGGTCGTGTGGACATCTTCGTTCGACTGCAACGCCATCAGAATGCGCATGCGGGCGTAGTCGATGTCGTGACCGGCGTGCT
>DAOUKQ010000001.1:0-3197 GCA_034421135.1 Dehalococcoidia bacterium | reverse complement strand
TAACCAATGTCCGTCGAACGAATCGAAATCACCCACCAGGCGCCCTACGCCGATGGCCAGGCCTTCGGCGAGGCCGGACCATTCGAGCTGATCCGCGCCCGGCTGCGCTACGCAGTCAACCCGACCCTCGAGGATCACCAGCGAATCACCGATCTCGAACTTGCAAACCGAGGCACAGACGGCTGCGTCCGTTTCAGCGGCGACCTCGTGCTGATCCGCCCCCAGGATCCGTCCGCTGGCAACGGCGCGCTCGTGATCGATGTCCCCAACCGAGGACGCAGCCTCTTGCCCGGCGCGCTGAACCGGACACCGCCGGAGTTCTCGCTCACCGACCCGCTGCACCCGGGCGACGGCTTCCTCTTCAGCCAGGGATTCAGCGTCGCTTCTGTCGCCTGGCAATGGAACACGCCAGACATGGAGACGCTGCTCGACTTCGAGGCGCCCGAGGCGCTCGGCCTCGACGGCAAATCCATCTCGGGCGAGGCGATCACCGACCTGCGTCCCAGCGAGGCCGTCGCCTCAATGCCGATCGAGCACCTGGGCCAGCCGGGCTACGCGGTCTCCGACAACGAGGACGGCCGCGCCCGCCTCTATGAGCGCGACTTCGAGGACGACGAGCCGCGCGAGATCCCCCGCGACCGCTGGCGCTTCGCCCGCCAGACTGCCGACGGCGTCGTCCCGAGCGCTCGCGACCTCTGGATCGACGGCGGCTTCACGCCGGGCAAGATCTACGAGGTCGTCTACCCCACCGACCGCTCGCCGGTCGTCGGAACCGGCCTGCTCGCCTTCCGCGACGCCGCCCTCTTCCTGCGCAAGTGGCAGCGATCCTATGACCGCGTCCACGGCTTCGGCATCTCGCAGAGCGGCCGCTTCCTCCGACACCTGCTTTATCTCGGCCTCAATCGAAATCCCGACGACCTCTCGCAGAAGGCCTTCGACGGCATGCACATCCACGTCGCCGGAGGCATCCGCGGCGAGTTCAACCGCCGCTACGGACAGCCCTCGCAGCTCTTCCTAGCCGGACCGATCCACGAGTTCCCCTTCGCCGATGTCGAACGGGACGACCCCCTCACCGGCTCGCGCGACGGCCTGCTCCAGCGCTCCGACGAGCAGGGCGTCACGCCCAAGATCGTCAAGACCAACACGAGCTGGGAGTACTGGCGCGGCGACGCATCGCTGATCGACATCGACCCCGCCACCGGTGAGGACATCCCCCAGCACCCGAACTCGCGCCACTACCTGCTCGCCTGCACCCAGCACGGCGCCGGCCAGGCCGAGCCCATCGACAGCTTCTACCTCACCGCCGACCGCAGCATGTACCGCCACAACGCCGTCGACCAGTCGCCCTTGATGCGGGCCGCCCTCGTCAACCTCGACCGCTGGGCCGCAGGCCAGGCCGAGCCGCCGCCGTCCACTGTGCCCAGCCTGGCGAACGGCACGGCCGCCACTCGCGACGAGGTCTTGTCGGAACTCAGCGATCGAGTGACGACTCCGGACGCCGATCACCTATCCAGAGTCCGGACGGTCGACTGGTCGACCCTGCCGCCTCACGAAGGGGCCAAGTACCAGGGCTACGTCTCCGCTGTCGACGATGTCGGAAACGAAGTCGCCGGCCTCCGCCTGCCCGATCTCACACAACCGCTGGGTCTCCACACCGGCTGGAATCCGCGCCACCCCGACACGGGAGGCGAGGACCTGACCAGCCACTTCGTCGGCCTGACGCAATGGCTCAGCCGCGACATAATTCTGGCCCGCTATGGGGACAAGTCGTCATATCTCGAACTGGTCAGAGCCGATGCGGAACAACTGGCAGCAGACTGCATCATCCTCGCCGAGGACATCGACCTGGTCGTCGCCAACTGCGCCGAGCGCTGGGACGTGGCGGTGCGCTAACGATTGGCTCCCGTGGCTCAGGCCGTTGACACGATCCCCGACTCGGCCAGGGCTTCAACATCGGAGGCTGCGAGCCCGAGCTCCTCGGCCAGCACCTCGGCTGTGTGCTCGCCCAGCAGGGGCGCGCGGCGATGGACAGCGGGGCTCTCGCTCAGGCGGATCGGGCAGCCGAGCAAGGTCATCGGACCACGCGTGGGATGCTCGATGTCGACCAGCATCCCACGCTCGCGCAGGTGCTCATTGGCGAAGATCTCACCTGAATCGAGCACCGGACCCGAGGGCACGCCGACCTCGCGCATCTTGTCCATGACCTCGTACTTGGTCCGCTGACTGGTCCACGCCTCAATCGCCTGACGGACGTCGTCACCTTCGTCGCGCGTGATGGTTCTCGAGGCATCGGGCTTGATCAGGTCGGGCCGGCCGATGGTCTCCATCAGCGCCTTGCGCATCCGACCGCCAGCGACCACGACCCAGACCCAGTCGGAGCGACCGCCCGGCTTGCAGGGAAACAGACCGGTCGGTGCGGTCAGACCGTCGCCGTAGGGCGGCGCGGGATCGCCCGAGATCTCGCGGCGGGTCATGGGGACGCGAGTGTAGTTGGTCACGGCCTCCATCATCGATAGCTCGACCTTCTGGCCGACGCCGTCGCGTTGGCGTTGCCAGAGCGCGGCCAACATGCCAATCGCGGCCTGCACGCCGGTGCCCGTGTCGCCGATCGTGGGGCCGGGTTTGAGCGGCATCCCGTCCGCCATGCCCGTCACCGCCATCGCGCCGCCAGCGGCCTGGGCGACCATGTCGAACGACTTGGTCGGCGCCCAGGGACCGGTGGTGCCGAAGCCCTTGACCGTGCAGTAGATCAGCTGGGGGTGGATCTCCTTGAGCGTGTCGTAGCCGATGCCCAGGCGCTCCATCGTGCCCAGGGTGAAGTTCTCGACCACGATGTCGAAGTTGGGCACCAGCTTGAGGAAGATCTCGCGGCCCTCGTCCGACTTCAAGTCCAGGGTCAACGAGCGCTTGTTGTTGTTCAGGGTGATGAAGTAGGTGGAGTCGACCGAGTTGCCCGCGCCCAGTCGACGTCCCGGCTCACCGCGTACCGGCGGCTCGACCTTGACGATCTGAGCGCCCAACCATCCCAGAGCCTGAGTCGAGGACGTTCCCGCCTCATATTGGGTCAGGTCAAGAATTCGAACATCGGACAGCGCCAGGGACATGGTTCATCCTCCACTCAGTCAGCGATGAGCAGAGGGTAGCGGAGTGTCAAGTCTGGACTTCGACCGCCTTGACTTCGACCCACTTGCCGCCGA